>NZ_JBBATQ010000006.1:93716-173285 GCF_040398665.1 Sandarakinorhabdus sp. | reverse complement strand
GCCATCAAAGCAAAGGACTCCACCTCTGATCGGTACCAATCAGGGGGGCACGTCACGTCAAACGTTCCGCTCATCCTTATTACGCGGTCTGCAAGACGCATGGAAATGACGCGCGCGCTGATGAAGCCAGATTTTCCCCACATCCCTTTGTTGCGTACTTCAGTGATCTCTCCGACAACCGGTGTTCCACCAGGAATGACAATCGCTCCGTTTGAAATGATGCTTGAAGCCACTTCCATTTGGAAACGTTGCCCAACACGGAGCCTCTTCTTTTTGGTCGTCAACTCTTCACGTGTGGTGAGAGCAATTTCAGTTCCGGCGCGAAGTATGCCCGCCTTCGGTGAGGCTTCGATAACCGCCACGGCCGGCTGTGGCGATGCTGCTGGTGCCAGAGGCGCTTGAGTTGTTGTTGTGGGCTGTGGCGGTGAAACGGTCTGTGCAAATGCAGCCTGAGAAATCACGGCTGCAAGCGCAACCGAGACAAATCTAAAGTTAATCGTCATGACGCCCCCAAAAATCCGACTCGAAAAGCCGAATACTCAGGGTATGAATGAAGTATAATTTCGACAATATGGTGACGAAAAATATTATTTTTGATCCGCACGAATCGCAGATTTTTGTAGAAATTATTTTTACATTTTTCCAGATAATCCGAGTTTTATAGAAAATTCGACGCAGAGATGCCGGAAGAATACTGGAGAATAGCGAGCGAAGCGGTGCGGGCGCATCGGACGCGCTTGTTCGGCACGTCATGCCTGCAACACGGAAATTCGGCCTTTGCGCGCCAGCTACGGGAATTTTGCCATGCCCTTGAAAGGGCGCATGCCGCGAGTGGGACTGGTGAGGATCTGCGGCAGGCGTGTGACCTGCAAGCTGTGCGGTTGGAGCGAGAATGTGAGCGCGGCCGCCAAGCGGGGGGTATCGGCAAACAGCCGGGCAGACACCGGGCCGAGCGCGGCGGCTGGCCTGCAGAACAGGGAGCGTTCAAAGGCGCGGGCACTGGTGGCGGCTTTGCGTGTAACCGGGCTGAATATGGTGGCGCGGGCCGGCCAGGGCCGGTCTTCTGTCGGCCCCGCATGCCAGAAAAGCTGGTTGCTCACCCTATCCGGCCTGCTACCAAGGTGCAGATCTTGGGGGTTACGGCATGCGGGCGATCTATCTGGCGGGTGTTGCTGCGGTGGCGGTGCTGGGCGCGGTTGCGGGGTCGGCGCAGCCGGCCAAGGCGCCAGCCCCATCTGCGGCCGGCGTGGAGGCCTATTTCGGCGGCCTGAAGTGGCGCAATATCGGCCCGGCGCGCGGCGGGCGATCGATTTCGGCGGTGGGCAGTGTGGCGCGGCCCAACGAATATTGGTTCGCGGCGACCGGCGGCGGCGTGTGGAAAAGCGTGGACGGCGGCGTTTCGTGGCAGCCGATGACCGACGGCAAGGTTGATACCGCGGCCTTCGGCGGCGTCGCCGTGTGCGAGGCCAATCCCGATATCGTCTATGCCACCACCGGCGAATCCCAGCTGCGCGGCAATATCCTGCCCGGCAATGGCGTGTGGAAAACCAGCGACGGCGGCAAGAGCTGGGCCAAAATGGGCCTGGCCAATGTCCAGAATTTCAGCCGCGTGCGCATCCACCCCAAGGATTGCGACACCGTCTTCGTCGGCGGCTTCGGCCATTATGGTGCCGACAATGACGATCGCGGCGTGTTCCGCACCAAGGATGGCGGCAAGAGCTGGACGAAGTCGCTGTATCGCGATGCCAAGACCGGCGCGGTGGACATCAGCATCGATCCGGCCAACCCCGACATCGTCTATGCCGCCTTGTGGGAAGCCTGGCGCAAGCCCTGGGGCATGTCGAGCGGCGGGCCGGGCAGCGGCCTGTTCAAGAGCACGGATGGCGGGGGCAACTGGACCGAGATCAGCCGCGCACCGGGCCTGCCCAAGGACGGCCTGCTCGGCAAGATCGGGGTGAGCGTGTCGCCGGCCGATCCCAATCGCGTTTATGCCATCATCGAACATGAGGCCGCCGGCGGGGTCTATGCCAGCAACGATGGCGGCAAGAGCTGGGAAAAGCGCAACGAAAGCCGCGATCTGCGCCAGCGCGCCTTTTATTACACCCGCATCCAGGCCGATCCGAAGGACAAGGATCGCGTCTATGTGCTGAACGTCAATTTCCACCGCTCCGATGACGGCGGCAAGACCTTCCCCAAGAAGATCAAGGTGCCGCACGGCGACAATCATGATCTGTGGATCGCCGCAGACAACAACCAACGCATGATCCAGACCAATGACGGCGGCGCCAACGTCAGCGTGAACGGCGGCACCAGCTGGACCCGGCAGGATTTTTCGACGGCGCAAATCTATCGCCTGTCGCTTACTGCGCATCAGCCGGCCTATGCCTGTGGCGGCCAGCAGGACAACAGCACCATCTGCGTGCCGGTGCGCGGGCACCGCAACCGCAATGTGCTCGGCGGCGCCTACGGCATCGCGGTGGGTGGCGGCGAAAGCGGCTATGTCGCGCCCGATCCGCGCAATCCGGATATCTTCTATGCCGGCAGCTATGGCGGCCTGCTCACCCGTTATGATCATGCCACTGGCCTCAGCCGCGTGATCAACGTGCTGCCCGACAATCCGATGGGCTATTCGGCGGGCGACATTGCCGAACGGTTCCAGTGGACCTTCCCGATCCTGTTCGATCCGCACGAACCCGGCACGCTCTATGTCACCTCGCAGCATGTCTGGCGCAGCCGCAACGAGGGCCAGAGCTGGGAGAAGATCAGCCCCGATCTGACCGCGCATGATCCAGCGACGCTGGGGCCATCGGGCGGCCCGATCACCCGCGATCAGACTGGTGTGGAAACCTATGCCACCGTCTTTGCGCTGGCGCCGTCCAGGCTGGAAAAGGGCGTGATCTGGGCGGGCAGCGATGATGGCATGGTGCACATCACCCGCAATGGCGGCACGAGCTGGGCCAACATCACCCCGCCGGCGATGCCGAAATTTGCCAAGATCACCACGGTGGAGGACAGCCCCCACAGCCCCGGTACGGCCTATGTGGTGGCGCACCGCTTCCTGATGGACGATTTCAGCCCCATTGGCTTCAAGACCGAAGATTACGGCAAGAGCTGGACGCCGATCACCGCCGGGCTGCCGGCGGATGAGATGCTGCGCTCCATCCGCGAGGATCTCGCGCGCCCTGGCATGCTCTATCTCGGCACCGAACGCGGCGTGCGGGTCAGCTTTGATGGCGGCGCCGCCTGGCACAAATTGCAGGCCAATCTGCCCGATGTGGAGGTGGCCGATCTTGCCGTGTCCGGCCAGGATCTGGTGATCGCCACCCATGGCCGCGGTTTCTGGGTGATGGACAATGCCGGCCTGCTGCGCCAGGTCGATTCCAGCCTGACGCCGGCAACCCGGCTGTTCGCGCCGGCCCCGGCGCAGCGCGGGCTCGATCCCGGTGTGGCCATCGATTATCATCTGGCCGCCGCGCCCAAATCGCTGGCCATCGAGATTCTGGGCGGTGACGGCCGCCTGATCCAGCGCTTCGAGGGCAAGGCCGAAGTGCCGAAGCCGGACGCGCCGAAGCCGGACGCGCCAAAACCTGATCCGCTGAAGCCCGATGGGCAAAAGCCGGAAGCCGCCAACGCCGGCGGCGCGGTCGCGGCCGGCGGTGATGATGATGAGGATGACGGCCCGCCGAAGACCCCGACCGCCGCGATGAAAGCGGGCATGAACCGCTTCACCTGGAACATGCGCCACCCCGGCTACACCGTCTTTGACGGCATGATCTTCTGGGCCGCGTCCAACCGCGGCGTGGCGGCCTTGCCCGGTTCCTATCGGGCGCGGCTGATCGTCGATGGCCGGAATTTCGAGCAGAACTTCACCATTGGCGCCGACCCGCGCGTCAAGGTGACGCCAGCGGCCTTGACGGCGCGGTTCGATCTGGCGCGTGCGGTGACGGCGCGGGTGAGCGACGCCAACAACGCCGTGCTGCTGGTGCGCGGGATCCGTGCGCAGGTGGATGCGATTGCCAAGGCCGGCAAGCCGATGCCGGCGGCGGTGCCAGCGCTGATGGCGCGGATTTCGGCGATCGAGGCCGAGATCTATCAGGTGAAGATGCAGAGCCGGCAGGACCCGCTCAACTATCCGATCAAGCTGAACAACAAGCTGGCCGCGCTGATCGGCATCATCGAAAGCGCCGAAGCCCCGCCCACCGACGGCACCCGCACCGTGTTTGCCGCGCTGTCAGCGCAGCTCGATGCGCAACTGAAGGCGCTGGAGACTGCGCTGGCCGAAGGCTTGCCGGCCGCCAATGCCGCGCTGCGAGCCGCCGGGATGACGATCCTGCAGCGCAAGCCGCTGCCGCCGGGCGACAACAAGCCCGTGACCGGTGACGATGACAATGATGCGGAGGACGAGGACGAGCAGAAAATGTGGTGAGGCGTGCCCGGCTCAGCCGCGCAGCACCGGCGCCGGCAGCGGCCCCAGCACCGCCTCTACGGCCATGCCGATCGCCAGCAACCGGCGGTCGTCGCCGGCCGCGCCGTCGAGCTCGATCGCCACGGGCAAGCCGCCAGCGGTCAACCCGCACGGCAGCACCAGCGCCGGCAAGCCCAGGGTGCTGGCCGGGCTGATGTTGCGGGCGATGGCGGTGGTGAACGATACGGACAGGCCGCCGATCTCGATATTGCTCTGATCGCCGATCGGCGTGGCCGCGACCATTGTTGCTGGCAGCAGCATGGCATCGATGCGATGCTCGGCGAACCAGGCCGCCATCGCCTGCTGCAGTGCCGGCCGCGCCACGTCGCGGGCGGCGGCATAGAGTTCTCCGGTAATTGCCGACGGCGCACCGCGCAGCGCCATCTGGGTGAACACAGCAGCCACATCGGCGCTGACGCCGGCAAACATCGTCTCGAAATCGACCGGTGCGCCTGATTCAAGCAGATAGCGTTCCAGCGCCGGCACCACATCATGCACCTGGATCGCCATGGCCACCGGGATGACCCCGTCCAGCCCCGGCGCCGGCGCCTCGACGATCACCGCCCCCGCCGCAGCGAGCCGCGCCAGCGCCTGTTCCGTCAGCGCAGCGACTTCGGCGTCGATGCCGTCAAAGAAGAAATTGCGATCAAGCCCGATGCGCAGGCCCGCCAGCGCCGCCGGTTCGATCGGTTCCATGTCGCCGCTCACCACGGCATCGAACAGCGCCAGATCGGCAACGCATCGCGCATGCGGCCCGATCTGATCGAACAAGGGCGTGATCGGTGCGGTGCCATCGGTGGGATAGCGGCCCGTGGTCGGGCGGAAGCCGGCGATGCCGCACAGCGCCGCCGGCACGCGGATGGAGCCCTGCGTATCTTCGGCCACGCCCAGCGGGGCCATCCGCGCCGCCACTGCCGCCGCGGTGCCACCCGACGATCCGCCGGGGATGCGCGACGGGTCATAGGGGTTGCGCACCGCGCCGAATTCCAGATTGCTGCTGGTCCAGCCGAATGACAGCTCGTGGATATTGGTCTTGCCCAGCACGAGGGCGCCGGCGGCCTTCAGCCGGGCGATGGTGGTGGCATCGCGCGCCGGAATCCAGCCGCGCAGGGCTTTGGTGCCCGCTGTCGTTTCGATGCCGGCGGTGTTGACACTGTCCTTCACCGGGATCGGCAGGCCGTGCAGCGCGCCCAGTACGCCGCCCGCTGCCCGATGCGCATCCGCCGCCCGCGCCGCGGCGCGCACCGCATCAGGATCAAGCGTGATGAAGGCATTGAGCGCCGCACCCGCCGCGCAGCGCGCCAGCAGCGCTTCGGCATAGTCCAGCGCCGTCATCTCACCCGTTCGCATCGCCGCCACGGCCGCGCTTGCCGAAAGCTCGATCATGTCTGCGCTGTCCATGTGCATTCCCCCTGCCTGATGGACCTCCCTATCGCATCACGCGTGCGCGTGCGCGGCCTTATGCGAGGGGGCTGGTGCAGGCCTCGGACTGTATGTTATAGGATACAGTCATGGTGCTGCAAGTTCGGCAAACACTGGCCTTCGCTGATTGGCTGGCGAAGCTGAAAGATATGGGCGCGCGCAAGATCATCGGGCGGCGGTTGGCGCGGGTGGAATTGGGCTTGTTGGGCGATTGGAAGCCGGTCGGTGATGGTGTGGCGGAATTGCGTTTTGACCATGGACCTGGATACCGCGTGTATTTTGCCCGGCGGGGGGACGTGGTGATTGTCCTGCTGTGCGGTGGGGACAAGGGCAGCCAAAGCCGGGATATCGCCCGCGCCAAGGCGATGCTGGCAGATTTGGAGTGAAGCAAATGGCGGTGACAACAATCCCCTTCGATGCCGCGCCCTTTCTGGACGATGAGGCGGCGCAAGCCGAATATCTGAGCGATGCGCTGGCCACTGGCGATGCCGCCGTGGTGGCGCATGCCCTGGGCGTGCTGGCGCGGGCGCAAGGCATGACCGATGTTGCCCGGCAATCCGGCTTGCAGCGGGAAAATCTCTATCGTGCGCTGTCAGACACGGGCCGGCCGGAACTGGCCACTGTGCTCGGCGTCATTCGCGCCATGGGACTGAAACTGGCAGCAATGCCAGCAGGCGCGCCCTGAACGATTCGAATTCGCGCCCTGCTGTTCCGCCCGCGGGATGGACGTCAGGCAATTGCCTCAGCCGATTTCGAAAATCGTATAGATCGGCCCCGCCAACGTCTGTTCGCCGGTGCCCACGGCGACGACATTGTTGAGCCAGGCGTAGCGTTCATCGCCGCATTCGAAGCGTGCTACAATCGCCAGCGAATATTCGCTGCGCTCCAGCAGCTTGCCTCTGCCAAAGCGCGCCATGGCCTCTGGCTCCGCCAGGAAGCGGCCCTGATAGGTGAGGTAGATCAACGCGCCATCTGCGGTTTCGAGGGCCAGGCGTACATCGATGACCATGACGCCATCCGGGCGATTGATCACCCAGTCCGCCCCCGGCAGCACCTTGCCGCCAAGCCGTTCGCCGACAAATTGCCCGCCGATCACCGGCGCGATGCGGCGCAGGCCTGCCGGCGTCTTGCCGATCGACAGCATCGCGCGAAAATCGACCGCAAGAGTCAGTGTGACAAGATGCTTGTGTGCGAGCCTATCCATGGGCACCGTGGTACCAGCGCGTTTGCGGGACAGCAAACGGGGAGAAAGACATGGACATCATCGCGCGGCGCCCGGGACCTTCGGTGCAGGAGGTGTTCGAAGGCGACACCAATCCGCCGCCGGCCGTCATGCGCGTGGAATCGCCTGCGCAGGGCCAGAGTTTGGCGGACGTCTCGATCGAACGATATTTCAGCAAAGCCTGGCATGACCGCGAAGTCGAAAAGGTCTGGCGCAAATGCTGGCAACTGGCGTGCCGCGTCGAACATATTCCCAATGTCGGCGATCATATGATCTACGAAATCGTGCACGATTCATTGATCGTCATCCGCACCGCGCCCGACGAAATTCGCGCCTATGTGAACGCGTGCCTGCACCGCGGCACCTTGCTGCGCACCGAAGGCGGCTGCGTCCACCAACTGCGCTGCCCGTTCCACGGCTGGACCTGGAAGCTCGACGGAACCCTGTCGATCATCCCCGGGCAGTGGGATTTCCCCCATGTCGACAAGGCCAGCCTGAACCTGCCAGAAGCCAAGGTGGGCATCTGGGGTGGCTTCGTCTTCGTCAACTTCGATCCTGATTGCCCGCCGTTGGCGGATTATCTTGAAAATCTTCCCGCCCATTTCGAAGCGTTCAATCTCGAAGATCGCTATGTCGCCGCGCACGTTGCAAAGATCATGCCGTGCAACTGGAAACTGGCGATGGAGGCGTTTGTCGAAGCCTATCATGTCAGCGTCGCCCACCCCCAGGTGATGGGCTATTATGGCGATACCAACACCCAATATGATATCTGGCCAGATGTGCGTCACGTCAGCCGGATGATCAGCGTGCAGGGGGTGCCCTCGCCATCGATGAAGGGCATTCCGCCGGAGCGCACCATTGCGGAGATGCGCCGCGACGTGCCGTTTTTCGCGGGCAGGCCCATCGAAGTCGCGCAAGGCGAGACCGCACGCGGCAAACTCGCCGAACGCGCCCGGGAAAAAATCTCCCGCAGCATCGGGCGCGACATGTCGGACCTGTCCGATTCGGAATCACTCGATCTGATCGAATATATGCTGTTCCCCAACATGGTGCCGTGGGGTGGGCAGGCCTTGCCGATCACCTATCGGTTCAGGCCGAACGGCGATGATCCGGAAAGCTCGATCATGGAAATCATGTTCCTGTTTTCGAAGGCGCCCGACGGTTCCCACCCCACGCCGGCCAAGATGACGATGCTCGGCCCCGATCAGAACTGGAGCGACGCGCCCGAACTTGGCTCGGCGGCCATGGTGGCGGATCAGGATACCGACAATCTGATGCGCATCCAGAAGGGCCTGCGCGCCACCCGCAAACCGGGCGTCACCCTGGCGCGTTATCAGGAAAGCCGCATCCGGCATTATCACGCGACGCTGGATGCCTATATGGCCGACTGATCTGCGCTGACCGCAGCCGAACGGCGGACCCCATCAGCGGGCGGGCAGAGCCTGCAACCAGGCGTGGATGCGCGTGGCCAGCGTCAGCCTGGCATCCGACCAGCTGTGATCGGTGGCTTGATGGGCTTCGGTCACGCTGCCACCGGCGGCGCGGGCCGCCGCGACGATCGGGTCGGTCAACGGCTTCAGCCCGTCATCGGATGTCAGCACCAGCAGCGGCTGGCGGGCCAGGCCCGCGGCGCGCGGGCGCAGATCGAAACGGGCGGCGCCGGCGATCAATTCGTCGGCCTGGATTTCGGGCGATGTGCCGGCCAGCGCCTCGCTGTTGCCGGCGGCCTGTGCCACCACCCGCGCGCGTGGTTGCGCGCCGACCATCCCCATGTTGGCTGCCGATATCAGCACGACGCCTGCCAGTCCGATATCGTCGCTGCCCACAGTTGCCGCGACCCAGCCGCCCATGCTGTGCCCGGCGAGGACGATGCGGCGCGGATCGATGCCGAGCTTTGCCGCCACGTCGGGCGCGCGCAGATGCGCCAGCACGGCGCGCGCGTCATCCGGATTCTGTGCAAAGCGAAAAACGCCGGGGCTGCCCCAACTGCCGCGGTAGTTGAACGTGATGGCGTTCCACCCCGCCCGCCGCAACGCCTGCGCCAGATCGAGATTCTTCTCGTTGCCCGGCCAGCCATGGCAGATGACGATGGTGGGATGCGGGCCCGGCCCGGCGGCGAGATAGGCGACGCCGTTGATCTCCACGGCGCCGGAAGCGATGTGCAGCACCTCCATGCGCGCGCGCGGCGACAGGCTGGTCGGCGGATCGGTGAACAGCGGTGACGGTTGCGCCAGTGCGCTGCCCGCCAGGGCCAGTGCTGCCAGGCCAGCCAATATCCCCTGTCGCATCATCGCCTGCTCCCGCCGTGTCTTCAATGTCTGGCGCAACGCCCTTCGCCTGACAAGCCTTGCGGCCCCGACAGAAATTTGCGGGCCGAAAGCGGCCGCGACATCAGGCTGGCGGCAGCGCCCAATCGATTGGCGGCATGCCGTGTGACACCAACCAATCGCTGCTGCGGGAAAAATGCCGGCAGCCGAAAAAGCCACTATAGGCTGACAGCGGCGACGGGTGCGGCGCCTTCAAGAGCAGATGGCGGTTGCCATCCACAAAGCCCGCCTTCTTCTGCGCATGGTTGCCCCACAGCAGGAAGACGCAAGACGGAGCGCGCGCCGCCACCAGCCGGATCACCGCATCGGTGAAGCCTTCCCAGCCGTGGCCCTGGTGGCTGCCGGCCCGGCCCTGTTCGACGGTGAGGCAGGTGTTGAGCAGCAGCACGCCCTGCCGCGCCCAATGTTCGAGAAACCCGTGCCGGGCTGGCGCAATGCCGAGATCGGTCTGCAATTCCTTGTAGATATTCACCAGGCTGGGCGGCACCCGGACGCCGGGCCGGACGCTGAAGGCCAGGCCATGCGCCTGGCCGGGGCCGTGATACGGGTCTTGCCCCAGGATCACCACGCGCACCTGATCCAGCGGGGTCAGATCGAGCGCGCGGAACCATTCGCTGCCCCGGGGGAAGATCGTCTTGCCGGCGGCGCGTTCGGCCAGCAGAAACGCCTTCAGCGCCGACATCTGCGGTGACGCCAATTGGTCGGCGAGCGGCGCCCGCCAGCTTTCCTGCAGTTTCAGCGGTTCGGCCATGCCCCGTGATGGCGGCCCAGGGCCGCAGCGGTCAAGCCCGGCGCGCGCGTCCAACGCCCATGCGCGGCAGCAGATTGTCGCGGTCCAGCACGATATGCTTGATGATGCCGGCAATGTGCAGCGCGATCAGCACCAGCATCGTCCAGCCTAGGATCTCATGGGCTTCGTGGAATGTTTCCGCCACCGCCTTGCTCACGCCGAACTTCGGCACTTCGAACAGGCCGAACCAGCTTTGGCCGCGCGCATTGCGATCGGCCATGATCCAGCCCGACAACGGCAGCGCCAGCATCGCGGCGTAAAAGGCAAGATGCACGCCCTTGGCCAGCACGCGCTCGCCGCTGGTGAAATAGCCGGGCAGGGCCGGCGGCTTGTGGGACAGCCGCCAGCCGATGCGCACCAGCGTCAGCGCCAGGATCGTCAAGCCAAAGCTTTTGTGCAGGTTCATCACGAACAGGCGCTGGCCGCCTGCGGTGGGCACGAAATCATGCAGCAGCCCGCCGGCCAGGTTGCCGATGATCATCGCCGCCATCAGCCAGTGCAATGTGATGGCGACCTTGCTGTATCGGCTCATGGCGTGTCTCCCGGGCATGCGTCGGTGTCGGCTAGGCGCTTGGCGCGTCGCTGTCGATACGGGCTTTCCCCCTCCCCATATCGACAAGTCCGCGTAATTCCCGCGCTGCTATGCTGGCCCGGCTTAAAAAGGGGAATGATCATGGCAACGTTGGTGGTGACCTATGTGGCGCAGCCCGGCGCGACATTTGACCGGGATTATTATGTCAACGTGCATCTGCCGCTGGCGGCCAAGCACTTCGGCCCCGCCGGCATGACTGGCAGCCAGGCGCTGTTTCCGCTGGCGCCCGATGCGCCCACGCTGTGTGTCGGCCTGTTGACCTTTACGGACGCCGCCGCGCTGGGCGCCGCCATGCAGGTGGCCGGCGCCGGCGAGGTGATGGCCGATGTCGCCAATTTCACCAATGTGCAGCCGACGGCGGTGGCGATGGCGTAGAATGTATGGCCTTTTGCGTGAATCCCTTCGGCGCCCTCCCCGCAAGTGGGAGGGCGTGAGATTCCTCAGAAATTCATCCGCGCGCCCACCCAGAGGGTGCGCGGCAAGGCCCGTTCGATCACGCCTGTGCCGGACAGCGCGGCCTGAACTTCGGCGTCGAACAGATTCTCCACCCGGCCCTCAACGGCGATGCCCTTGACCACCGGCACCACCAGCAATGCATCGACCATGGTCGCCGCGCCCAGCGTCCGCGCGTTCTGATCATCTTCGAACTGGCTGGCGATGTGGCGCAGCGTGGCCGAGGCGGTGAACAATTTGCCGCTGTAATCCACCGTGCCCGAAAACTGGTCGCGCGGCGTCTGCGCCGGGGCCAGGCCATTCAGCGGGGCGGCGGCGCCGCTGGCCGCAATGACCGGATCGACATGGCTCCAGCTTGCGGTCAGGCCAAAGGCCCCGCGCCGCAGCCGCGCATCGACTTCCCAGCCCCACACCTCCAGCGCATCGAGATTCTGGCGCTGCCGGAAGAAGCCGCCCGCCGCCACAAAGCCGACACCGGTGAAATTGCCCGGCCCGCTGCCCACGGTCACATTGGCGATGGTGTCGTCCATGCGGTTCCAGAAACCGGTGATGCCGATTTCCACACCGCGCGCCGGTTTCAGCGTCAGGCCGGCATCCACGCCGGTGATGCGTTCCGGGCTGAGCAGCGCATTGGCAGCGGTCGCATCCGGGCCAACGCGGAACGGGCGATACAGTTCGTTCAGGGTCGGCAGCCGCCAGCCGCGATAGGCGGCGCTGCGCAGGGTCAACCAGTCGGCAGCCTGCACCGCCACCCCGGCACGCCCGGTCATTTCCTCACCGGACCGGTCTGCGAACAACAGGGTGGTGAACGGCGCGCCGGTGGCGATGGTGGTTTCCAGCAGCCGGCCATCCTTGATCGTCCACCAATCCAGCCGCCCCGCAATCGTCAGCGTGACGATGCCGGCGGTGATGCTGGCGTCGGCAAACACGCCGCTGGTGGTGCTGCGCCCGCCGGCTTCGCGCTGGCGGGTAGGGGCGGCGTTCACATAGGTGAACAGCTCCATGGTCTGGCCGGTCAGGGCCCGTGTGTCGGCGCCCAGCCGCAGCGTGATGGCCTCGCCCAGCGGCGGCGCCACTTCCAGCCGCCCGCCCCAGCCGGTGGCCGGCGTGTCATATTGCGCCAGTGATTGCGTGGCGGCCGTGCGCGTCGCGTTCACGGCGGCGAAATCCGATGTGAAATTGCGCGTCTGCACATAGGCCAGCGCCTGCCAGCCCCAGCGCCCGCGCCCGACCAGGCGCAGCGCCGCATCGGCGCCTTCCGATGTGTTGCGCGAAAACGGGGTGCCGCGTTCCCGGCTGTCGGTGAAGGCGGTGGCCGTCACTTGTGCTTCGGTGTCGGGTGCGATGCCGATCACGACGCGCAGGTTTGCACTCGCCTGCTCATAGGGTGCGGCCCGATCGGCGGCCCCGCGGCTGCGCGCCACGATCGGCACAAAGCCGTCACCGCGACCATAAGCGGCCGACAGCGTGGCGAAACCGCCATCGCGCTTCAGGCCCAAGGATCCTTGCGCATCCAGGCTGTTGCGGCTGCCATAGGCGATGCCGCCGGTGAACGGCGTGAGCGCCGCGCCGCCCACCGATTCCAGTTCGATGGTGCCGGCCAGCGCGCCCGGACCCCAGTATCCCGATCCGCCGCCGCGCGTCACCCGGATGCGCTCCAGCCGCCCGGTGGCATAGGCCGGAAACGCCACCCAGCCGCCGAACGGATCGGCCTGCGGCACGCCATCCAGCACCAGCAGCGCGCGTGACGAGGCATTGCCGCCCAGCCCGCGCAGGGTGATGCCCTGGCTGGTGGCGTTGGCGGACCGGCTGTCGGACCGGCGGAACTGCTGCTGCCCGGCGATATCGGCCAGCACCGATTCCAGCCGGTTCGATCCGGAATTCAGGATACGGTCGCGATCGATCACCACCAGCGACAGCGCGGCATCGCCGGGCAGGTCCTTCAGGCCCTTGCCGGTGACGGTGATCAGCGCGTCTTCGGTCTGTGCGGCAGCGGTGGTGGCTGCGCACAGCAGCAGGGCGGACAGGAACAGGCGGTTCATCATCTGCCCCCCTTAACAAACGAGGGGGTGCTTGCAAGCTGGCGCGTCAATCGAGCCCGAGCAGCTTCAGATCGGCCGTGGCGGCCGCCAGATCGGCATGGGCGACGATCTGCCGGAATGCGGCGTCCAGCCGGCGCACCTGCGCATCGGCCGCGGCCTCCTCGCGGATATTGACCACGAAGAAATCCGATGCGCCTTCCTGAAAGCGTCGGCGCTCGGCATTGGCCATCAACTGGGCGCGATCCTGTTCATCGATGGCGATGCCCAGCAGTCGCATCGATTGCCGCGCCGCGATCGACAGACTGCCGATCTCGACGCGGATCTGATCCTCGATGAAGCGCCTGCGCTGTTGAAAGGCATCGATGTCGGCGCGCGTCTGGTCCAGCCGACCCCGAGCGACACGTTGCTGGATCGGCACCGACAAGGTCACGCCCACCTTGCTTTCGGTGCCGCTATAGGGGTTTCCGCCCGCCCCTACAGCGCCAACATACTGGTTCACTTCAGCTTTCAGATCGAGCCTGGGCAGGAAATTGTTGCGGTCCAGAGCCAGGCGCTGCCGGGCCACGGCGATGCGCACATCCACCAGTTTCAGATCGGGGCGATTTTCCAGCGCCACCATGACATCTTCGGACAACGGGATCGGCGCGCCCAACTGCGACGGCAGTCGATCCGTCCCTGGCACCACCGGGTTGCCATCGGCATCCCGCCAGAACAACGACAAGGCCACCGCTGTCTGCTGCAGCACCTGTTCGGCCTGCACCACCAATATTTGCCGGCGCAGGATATTCTGTTCGTTCTCCGTCAGCAGGATCGCCGGCCGCAAGCCTTCGGCCACCTGCCGCTTGAAGCCGCCCTGCCGGTCGAGTGCCAGTTGCAGCAGATCCTTGAACACTTTCACGCGCTGCCCGGCAATCACCCAGTTGTTCCAGGCGGCAATCGCCCGTGCCTGAACCCCGATCGCCACCAGCAGCCGGTCGGTATCGGCCAGGGCAATATCGGCACCGGCAACCGCGCGGTTGAAGCGCCGATCGTCGATGTCGCGATCGCGCAGCAGGGAAAACAGGGTGCCGACCGTCAAGCGGCCAAGCTGGGTCGTGTTGTTGCCGGCCTGATAGCTGGGAAAGCTGCCCCGCGAGACATCATAGCCGCCATAGATATTGCCGCCGTTATTGGCCAGCGGCTGCATCAATCGGGTGCTGGCCTCGGCACCGGTATAGAATCCGGTCGGCCGCGTATCGATGCTGGCGTTGAACAATGTGTCGAAGGCGCCATCCGCGCTCAACAGCCGGCCTTCGGCGCCGCGCACCCTGGCCAGCGCCTCCAGCACCTGCGGCGCATGAAAGCGGCTGGCGGCCAGGACCTCGTTCAACTGCAGGGGCGTGATGGTCGCTGGCAGCGGTTGGGCGGCGGCGCGCGCGTCCGCCTCCAGCGCACGGCGGCCCGGCGCGATGGATTGCGCGGCGGGTTGCGCCGCGGCCAGCGCTGGCAGCAACAACGCCAGCAACAGCAGCTTATTTGGCAGCGGCATTGCCACCCTTGGCCTCAGGCGCTTCTCCGTTCACTGCCGGTGATGCGCCGGGGCGGGTGAACTGCAACGGGAAATCATTCAACACCCGCCACAGTTCGAACCAGATCGGCACCGTGTTCATCTGCACCCAGCCGCGCACCTTGGCGCCCAGCCGCACCGATCGTTCATCCGGCCAGTCACCGCGATCCGGGCTTTGCGCCACCAGGATGCGGAACAGGCCATTGGCAGAGGCATTCTGGTCCATCGCCGCAACCTGGCCATCGAAAAAGCCCTTGGCCACCGATGGCCAGCCGGAAAACTGGATCGCCGGCCAGCCTTCGAATTCCAGCCGCACCCGCCGGCCGACGGTGATCAGCGGCACATCGCGGCCATCGATATAGAGTTCCACCACCCGGCGCGAATTTTCGGGCACGAAGGTGGCCAGCACATCGCCTTGCTTGACGATGGTGGCCGTGTCGATACTGGTCACCCGCATGATGCGGCCATCGCGTGGCGCCACGATGGTCTGTTCGGATTGGCGGCGCAGGTTGGAATCGATCTTGTTGATCTCGGCGCGCGACGACGCCAGTTTGGCCGCATAATCCGCCACCTTGATCTGCGCCAATTCCATGTCGCGCCGTGCGGCCAGGCCCTCGGCATAGAGCGTCTGCATGCGCGCGACATCGCGCTGTGCCGTGGCCATCGCCGCGCTGGTCGCTGCCATCTCGGCAAGCTTCTGGCCGCGCTCGGCGCGCAGCCGCACCAGATAATCGGGATCGATGTCGATCACCCGTGCGATCGGTTCCCCGGCCTTCACGCGCGCCCCATCGGTCACATACCAGCGCGCCAGCCGACCCTGCACCAGCGCGGTGATGTTCTGCTGACGGTCGCGCGGATCAAAAGCGATCACCTGGCCCGATCCTTGCGCGGTCTGCACCCAGGGCACCAGCGTGACCACCAGCAACACGATCACGATCGTGGACACCAGAATGCGGGCAAACAACTGCATCACCGGCGGCGGATTGAGGCCGCGCAGCGTCGGAAAATGCCCGTCGGGCAGCTTCACCTTCTCAGTCGCCATCTTCGGTCTCCCGGCCGGCGCTGCCCCGAATGGCATCGAATTCGCTGCGCTGGCGGCTGATCACCTGGCTGTCGAGCCCGAGCCACAGATAGCCATCCAGCACCAGATCTTCGGGCCGGTTGCTGAAGTAGAGGATGGTGGTGGTGGTGGCCTGGAAATGATCGATCACGGCCTTCAGCCGCTGCCTCGAAACGGTGTCGCACAGGGGCGACATCACCAGGATGCGCGGTTCCGACAGGATCGCCGCTGCCAGCTTCAACTGCATCATCTTGGCCGTGGTGAAGGGCGCGCCGGTGGTCGACAATTTCGTGTGGATGCCATCGCTCAGCAGCGCCAGCCGGTCTTCCAGGCCAACCAGCCGCAGCGCCGCCATCTGATCGCCGGCATTCTTGGCCGGATTGGCCAGCCGCAGATAATCGGCGATGGTCGATTCGACGATGGTGGCGCGGTCGAGCACGATGATGTCGGACCGTAGCCCCAGCGGGTCCATCAGCGCGATATCCACCCCGCCCAACGTGATCAGCCCGGATTCCGGCCGTTCCAGCCGCTTCAGCAGTTCGGCGAATTCGCGCTCCATGCCCGGCACGCCCTGGCACACGAATCGGCTGCCTTGCGGGATTTCCAGGTTCAGTTCGGCCGGCCCGACCGGCAGGGTGAAGCGCACCCGGCTCATGCCCAGCGCACCGCCCACCGGTGCCGACAGACTGGCCATCGCCAGCGGCTCCTGCTGCAGGCCATAGAGCAGCGACAATTCCTCGATCGACGCGACCAGATCATACCAGTCGTCAAGATAGGAATAGAGGCTGTTCATGCCGGCAAAGACGCCCGACAGGATCAGTTCGGCCGCCACCAGTTGCCCGATCGACAATTGTTCCTGGATGACCAGCCAGCCGCCCAGCGCCAGCAGGCCGGCACTGGCGGCGGCATAGAGGAAGTAAAAGGCGATGGTCTGCGGAAACTGGTAACGGAAATGCGCGGCGTGGGCCTTCACATAATTGGCGGTGAGCTGCTCCGCCTTGTTCAGGGCATAATCGATATGGCGCGAGGATTTGTAGAAGCCGTTGGACGCGCCAACATTTTCGAGGAAATGCGCAGCATTGTATTTCTCGTGGCTCAGCACGATCGAGGTCTTCATCGCGCCGCGCGACCAGATCGCCCACACCATGTAAAGCAGGCCGATCAGCACCAGATTGAAGGCCAGGAAAAACGGATGGTAGAAGGCGGTGACGATGAAGCCGACGATCATCCCCAAGATGATGGTGAAGCCGCCGATCAACAGTGACGGCACCCCCTTTTGCATGTTGACCAGTTCGAAATAGCGGTTGAACAGATCGATGCGCCGATCATCCTGAAAAAAGGGATCGGCAGCATTGATCGCCCGCATCGTCACATCGGCCACCAGCCGCGCCATGAAGCGCCGGCGGTACATTTCCATCAGATGGATGCGCAGCACGCTGAGCAGGCCCGACACGATCAGCAGACCGAACAACAGCGCAGCCAGCGTGAACAATGGCACCGGCAAGGCAGTGTTGGCCAGGCTGTTGATCAGCAACTGCACCGAAATCGGCACGGCCAAGCCCAGAAGGGAAATGCCGATGCCATAGATGATCGCCAGCCAGAAATAATTCTTCTCTGGCCACAGGATCACTTTCAACCAGCGGTAGACCAACCGGTTGAGATCCATCTGGGCAAGATCGGTGGCAGCCATGCGTCTCCTGTCGCCGAATCCGGGCGGTACGCGGCCGATGTAGGGGCCAACCCCCCACTTTGCCAAGGGTTAGCCGCAAAAAAGATTACAAAGGTGTAATGGGCAATGCGTTGACGAGGCGCGATTGCGCTCAAGTTGAAGTGCTCAACGCCCTCCCCGCAAGGGGGAAGGCGCCAACATGGTCAGTCAACTCTAGGCCAGATCCTGCAACGCAGTGGCGATCATCGTCACCATCTCGTCGATCTGGTCCGCGCTGACGATCAGCGGCGGCGACAGGGCGATGGTGTCTCCGGTCACCCGCACCAGCAGGCCGGCATCAAACAACGTGCGCAGCATCTGGGTGCCGCGCGCGCCCGGTGCCCCGGCGCGCGCCGCAAGCTCGATGCCCGCCATCAGTCCGAAATTGCGGATGTCGATCACGTGGGGTGCATCGGCCAGCCGGTGCACGGCCGTTTCGAAATGCGCCTCCAGCGCCCGCGCACGGGCGAACAGGCCGTCGTCGGCATAAAGCTCCAACGTGGCAATGCCGGCCGCGCAGGCCAGCGCGTGCGCGGAATAGGTGTAGCCATGAAACAATTCGATGCCCGGCACATCGCCAGGCGCATCGACAATGGCATCATGGACATGCCGCGCCGCCGCCACCGCGCCCATCGGCACCGACGCGTTGGTCAGCCCCTTGGCCATGGTGATCAGATCGGGGGTCACGCCAAAACGTTCCGACGCCGTGGCCGCGCCCAGCCGGCCAAACGCCGTGATCACTTCGTCAAAGATCAGCAGGATGCCGTGCCTGGCCGTGATCGCGCGCAGCCGCTCCAGATAACCCACGGGCGGTGGCAGCACGCCCGTTGATCCGGCCACCGGTTCCACGATCACTGCCGCGATCGTATCGGCGCCGTGCAGTGCCACGATCGCCTCCAGCCGGTCGGACAGCTCGGCACCATGCGCCGGCAGCCCGCGCGAAAAGGCATTGCGGGCCATGTCATGGGTGTGCGGCAGATGATCCACGCCCACCAGCCCTGGTCCGAAGGTGCGGCGGTTGGCGACCATGCCGCCAACCGAAATCCCGCCAAAGCCGACACCATGATAGCCGCGCTCGCGCCCGATCAACCGCGTGCGCTGGCCGTCCCCGCGCGCCCGGTGATAGGCCAGCGCGATCTTCAGCGCGGTATCGACGCTTTCCGATCCGCTGTTGGTGAAAAAGATGCGGTCCAGCCCCGGCGGCATGAGCGCGCCCAGCCGGTTGGCGAGCTGAAACGCCAGCGGGTGGCCAAACTGGAAGGTCGGCGCGAAATCCAGATCGCCGGCCTGTTGCTGGATGGCGCGCACGATGCGATCACGGCCATGGCCGGCGTTCACACACCACAGCCCGGCACAGCCATCCAGCACCTGGCGGCCATCGCCGGCCGTGTAATGCATGTCCTGCGCGGCCACCAGAACGCGCGGGTTGGCCTTGAAGTGGCGATTGTCGGTGAACGGCATCCACCATTGCGCCAGATCATTGGGCAGCGTGCTGTGCATGTGGCGGGTCCCCCTCTTGCGGTCAGGCCTTGGCGAGCAGCGATTCGATCTGGCCGCCCAGCGCTTCCGGCTTGGTGGCCGAAGCGATGCGTTCCTGCACCTGGCCGTGCTTGTCGACCAGGAACTTGGTGAAATTCCACTTGATGCTTTCGGTGCCGAGCAGACCGGGCGCCTGCTTCTTCAGCATCTGGAACAGCGGGTGTGCACCGTCGCCATTGACATCGATCTTGGCAAACAGCGGGAAATCCACATCATAGGTCAGCTTGCAGAAATTGGCGATCTCGCTGGCATCGCCCGGCTCCTGCGCGCCGAACTGGTTGCAGGGAAAGCCCAGCACGGCAAAGCCCTTGGGGCCATATTTCTTGTGCAGTGCTTCCAGCCCGGCATATTGCGGGGTGAAACCGCATTTGCTGGCGGTGTTGACGATCAGCAGCACCTTGCCTTCGAAATCGCGCATCGATACCTCGCGGCCATCGATGGTCTTGGCGCTGAAATCATACACGTTGCTCATCTTGCCTCTCCCAAATCTGCAGGCGCCGCCCCATTCAACGCGGCAACGAAATGCCGCCGGCACAACGCCACATAACGATCATTGCCACCAATCTCGGTCTGCTGGCCAGTGGTCACCGCACCGCCGCGCGCGTCTATCCGCAAATTCATGGTGGCCTTGCGCCCGCAATCGCACACCGCCTTCAGCTCGCTCAGCGTGTCGGCCAGCGCCAGCAGCCACTGGCTGCCTTCGAACAGCGCCCCCAGGAAATCGGTGCGCAGGCCATAACAGAGCACCGGGATGCCCAGATCATCGGCCACCCGCGCCAGTTGCCACACCTGCGCGGCGGTCAGGAACTGCGCTTCGTCGACCAGCACGCAATGCTGCGTTGTGGCTGCATGGGCAGCGCTGATGATGGCAAACAGATCGGTATCGCCGGCAAAGGCCTGCGCCGGCGCGCTGAGCCCGATGCGCGAGGCGATCACGCCGGTGCCGGCGCGATCATCGACGGCGGCGGTGAACAACAGCGTGTTCATCCCGCGCTCGCGATAATTGAAGCTGGCCTGCAACAGCACCGTCGATTTGCCGGCGTTCATCGAGGCATAATAGAAATAGAGCTTGGCCACGCCGCATCAATGCGCGTGGCCAGCCCGTCCGGTCAACCTTATCGATTCCCGCCGATCAGATCGCCGAATTCGCCGAGCAGACTGCCTTCGCCGCGATTCTGCCCGCGACCGCCGGCAGCCTGCAACATGCGTCCGGCCAGCCGGCTGAACGGCAGCGACTGGATCCACACCTTGCCCGGCCCGGTCAGCCGCGCATAGAACAGGCCCTCACCGCCGAACAACATGCTCTTCACGCCGCCCACGGTTTCCAGATCGAATTGCACGCTGGGGGTGTAGGCGGCCAGGCAGCCCGTATCGACATGCAGCACTTCGCCCGGCGCCAGGCTGCGCTCCACCACGGTGCCGCCCATCTGCACGAACACCCAGCCGTCGCCATCCAGCCGCTGCATGATGAAGCCTTCGCCGCCGAATAGGCCGGTCATGATGCGGCGCTGGAATTCGATCCCGATGGAAACGCCGCGCGCGGCCGCCAGAAACGCATCCTTCTGGCAGATCAACGTGCCGCCCAGGCTGTCGAGCTTGATCGGCAGGATCGCGCCCGGCGTGGGCGAGGCAAAGGCCACGCGCGCCTTGCCGCCGCCATTGTGGGTGAACACGGTGGTGAACAGGCTTTCGCCGGTCACCAGCCGCTTGCCGGCCCCGAGCAATTTGCCCATGAAGCCGCCGTTGCTGCCGCCATCGCTGCCATCGCCGAACACCGTGGTCATGCCGATGGCCGCGTCTTTCCACACCATGGCACCGGCTTCGGCCACCGCGCTTTCGCCGGTGTCCAGCTCGATTTCCACGAACTGCAATTCCTGGCCCTTGATCTCGAAATCGATGTCGTCGGCGGAACCGCTGCTGCGGCTGTGCTGCCAGGGGTTGGGCATGGGGAAGATCCTCGGTTGGGTTGAACGGGCCGAATGTAGTTGCGCTGTATTGCGCTGCCAAGACGCTGCGCGCGCGAAATTGCCGACCGACGGGGCTTGTCGGCGAAGCCTGTGCGTGGCAGGCGCAGGCCGTGTCGCGTCGCCATCCCGGTCTGTTGCTCTTTGCTGCCTGTCTGGCGGCGCTGGTGCTGCGCCTGATGGTGCCGGCGGGCTGGATGCCGGTGGCCAGCGGCCTTGCGCTCACCCTGTGCAGCGGCACCACGCTGCCGGCCGAACCGTTGCAGCCTGCGGGCGATGGCGATTCGCCGTGTGATTATGCGCTGGCGATCGGCCCGGCGCTGCTGTCGGCGGCGCTGGCGCTGCCGCTGCTGGCCTTGCCGTTGCGGCCGGCACCCTGGCCCCATGCGGCGCGGGCCGCCATGCGCCGCCACCGCGCCCGCCCGCCCGGCCAGGGCCCCCCGCGCACCTGATCCGCTGCAATCCGGCCGGGCCATCGTGCCGCAGGCCAATTTGCCGTCTCCACGTCAGGAGCCACGCATGAAACAGTTGATTTTGGCAGCGGCACTTGCCATGGCCGCTTCCGCTGATGCGCATGAATACAAGGTGGGGCAGTTGCGCATCGATCACCCGGTGCTCCGTGTGGCCAGTCCGGTGTCCAAAACCGGCGCGGGCTTCATGGCCATCACCAATCGCGGCACGGCGGCGGACCGTCTGGTCTCCGTCATCACCGCCGGGTCCAATCGTGCCGATCTGCACGGCACGGTGGCAAAGGGCAATGTGATGCAGATGCGCAGCGTATCCGGCGGGGTGCCGGTGCCGGCAGGGGCCACCGTCAGCTTCGCCCCCGGCGGCCTGCATGTGATGTTCATCGGCCTGAAAGCGCCGATGCGCGATGGTGCAATGATGAAGGCCCGGTTGCTGTTTGAAAACGCCGGGCCGGTGGACGTTGAATTCAAGACCGAACCCGCCGCCGGCGGCCATACACACTGAATTGCCAGGGAGAGAGACGAATGAAGACGATGATGATCACTGTGGCGGCGCTGGCTGCCATCGCGGCTGCCGCACCGGCTGCCGCGCAGGATGCCGCTGCCGGTGAGAAACTGTTCACCCAGTGCAAGACCTGCCACAGCAATGTTGCCGGCCAGAACCGCATCGGGCCGTCGCTGGCCGGTGTCGTCGGCCGCAAGTCGGGCACCTATGCCAAGTTCAATTATTCGCCGGCCATGAAGGGCGCGAACCTGGTTTGGACCGAAGCCAATCTCGACACCTATCTCACCAAGCCGCAGGCTTTTGTGAAGGGCACGCGGATGGCCTTTGCCGGCATCCCGGATGCCAAGAAGCGCAAGGACGTGATTGCTTACCTGAAGACGCTCAAGGGCTGAACGACTGCGCTGCCGCCGGCCGGGCTCATCCCAGCCGGCGGTTCAGCGTCAGGTTGATCACATGATTGTTGGGATTGTTGCCCGGCCGGTTCAGGTGCTGAAGCATATAGCCCGTTTCCAAATTCAAACGCTTGCTCAGCGGCTGTAGCCAGCCAAAGAACGTGCGCTGCTGATCAAAGCCGCCGCGCGCGCCCCAATCCGTGCTGTTCAATGCCACGAACGTCTCGCTGATCAACAGCGGCCCGGCGGTACCCCGCCCGTGCAACGGCATCTGCACACGCCAGAACACGCGCAGCCGCAAACCCGTATCCTGTGCACCTTCGAACGTGCGTTCTTCCAGCCGCCAGCGCGTGATCAGCGCAAAGCCATTCTGCCGCCGTAACACGGGCCCCATCACCTGCTGCCAGAACCGATGTTCGTCGCTGCTGATCCCGGGCGCCGGATTGTTGTGCTGATATTGATAGCCGGCGTGAAAATCGATGTCGTTTTTCGTGCGCACGCCCAGCCCGACGCGCCCGATGACCGTGCCGACGCGATCGAGATCGTTGCTCAACCGTGTCTGCGCTTCGGCCCACAGCAACAGCTTGCCATCCACCGGCCCCTGCACCAGCAGCGTGTTCCAGCTCTGCACATCCTGCGCGGCGGCAGGGGCGGCAAGCAGGACGGCAGTGAGCAAGATAACGCGCATGGCGGGCTCCTGCCCACGATTTGTGGCAGTCGGGTGACTCAGGCCTTGAGCAACGCGGTGTCCAGCGGCATCCGCCGCAGCCGCACGCCGGTCGCGGCAAAGATCGCATTGGCCAGCGCCGGTGCCACCGCCGGATAGGCCGGCTCGCCCAGGCCGGTCACCGGGTAATCCGGGGTGAGGAAGGCCACTTCGATCGGCGGCGTCTGGTCCATGCGGGCCAGCGGCACATCGCCGAAATTGCGCTGTTCGATGGCGCCATCGGCAAAGGTGATGGAATGGGTCTGGCAGGCGTTGAGCGCATCCAGGATGCTGCCCTGCACCTGGTTGATCGCGCCGGCCGGATTGACGATCTGGCGGCCGACATCGCCGGCCACCCAGATTTTCACCACCTTCACCGTGCCATCCTTCGCCACGCTGGCTTCGATGACATTGGCGAAATAACCGAGATGGCTGAAGTGGAAGGCGATGCCGAGGCCCGTCCGCGCCGGCAGCTTGCGACCCCAGCCGGCCATCGCCGCCGCCTTGTCGAGCACGGCGCGCATGCGGCCGGTATTGTAGGAGCCGCGGGCGGCCGGATCGCCGATGAAGCGCGGCGCCCCCAGGAAATCACGGCGGAATTGCAGCGGGTCCTGGCCGGCGGCGTGCGCCAGTTCATCGATGAAGCCCTGCGTCACGAAACCAAAGGCATTGTTGGCCGGCGCGCGCAGGAACCCGGTGGTGTGGATCAGCGGCAGCACGGTGGCGCCCACGCGGAAATCCGCGACGATGCCGGCCGGGAAATCGCTGGCCCCGATATTGGCAGCACGGGCGAATTTGCCGTCGCGGCCATGGCTGATGAAATGATTGTCCCACGCGATGCAGCGCCCGGCCGCATCCAGCCCGGCCTCCAGATAATGCCAGCCGCCGGGGCGCAGGAAATCCTGGGTGATGTCGTCTTCGCGTGTCCAGGTCAGCTTGACCGGCCGGCCGGCGGCACGCGCGATCCAGGCGGCTTCGACCATATAGTCATTCTGCAACCGCCGGCCGAAACCGCCGCCCACCCGCATCATGTGGATGGTGACATTTTCCAGCGGCACGCCCAGCGTTTTTGCCACCGCCGCGCGGCCCGGTTCGGGGTTCTGCGTCGGCGCCCAGATCTCCACCTTGTCGCCGATCACCTGCGCCGTGCAGTTGATCGGCTCCAGCGGCACATGCGGGATGAAGGGATAGGCATAATCGGCCGATATGCGTTTGGCGGCGCGCGCCATCGCCGCGCTCACGTCGCCGCTGCTGTGCACGGCCATGGCCGGCGGCTTGCCCTTGGCTTCGCCGGCCAGCTTTTCCCAGGTCGCCGTCGATTGGAAGGCGGCCGGGCTGTCGGTCCATTGCACGTTCAGCGCCGTGCGGGCGCGCTGTGCATGCCAGGTGGTGTCGGCGATCACCGCCACCCCAGCGCTCAGCCCTTCATATTCGTCCGTGCCTGGCACGATGAAGGCATCGCGCACGCCGCTCATCGCCTTTGCCTTGGCGAGATCGGCGGATTTCACCTTGGCGCCCTGCACCGGCGGCTTTTCAAAGGCCGCGTGCAGCATCCCTGGCAGCACGGCATCGATGCCGTAAGCCTGCTTGCCGGCCACGATGGTGCGATTGTTCACCCCCGGCTGGAACGTGCCGATCAGCTTGAAGTCCTTGGGATTCTTCACGGGCACGCTGGCCGCGTCGGGGGCGGGCAGGGCGGAAGCCGCCGTGGCGAACTGGCCATAGGGCGCCGCGCGCCTTGATGCCGCGTGCATCACCATCGCCTTGGCCGTGGTCAGCTCGGCGGCTGGCACGCCCCACGCCGTCGCGGCGGCCTGCACGATCAGGCCGCGCGCCGAAGCACCGACCTTGCGCATCAATTCATATTGGGTGGCCATGGCCTGCGATCCGCCGGCGACCTGGCGGCCATAGACCTTGGAATCGGCGATCGTCGGCACCACCTCCAGCTTGGCCCAATCGGCGTCGAGTTCTTCGGCGATCACCATCGGCAGGCTGGTGCGGATACCCTGGCCGACTTCCGGGTTGCTGGCCATGATGCGGATGCGATTGTCCGGCGCGATCACCACCCAGGCGTTCAATTGCCCGGCCTCGGCCGCCTCGGCGGCTTGTGGGCTGATGCCCAGATACAGGCCGCCGCCCACCGCCGCACTGGCAAACAGGAAATTGCGGCGGTTCATCTGGATGGTCATCTGTTGCCCCCTCAGGCCTTCAGCAGATCGGTATCGAACGGCAATTGCCGCAGTCGCTTGCCCGTGGCGGCGAAGATCGCCCCGGCCAGCGCTGGCGCCAGGCTGGGATAGGCTGGCTCGCCCAGGCCGGTGGTGTGGAAATCGGTGGAAATGAACGCCACCTCCACCGCCGGCGCCTCGTTCATGCGGGCCAGCGGATAATCGCCATAGTTGCGCTGTTCCACCGCCCCATCGGCAAAGGTGATGCGCTGCCCCAGCGCCGCCCCGAGCGCGTCGATCACGCTGCCCTGCACCTGGTTTTCGGCGCCCGACAGGTTGACGACCTGCCGGCCGATATCCGCCGCCACCCAGATCTTGTGCACCTTCACGCTGCCATCGGCGGCGACGCTGGCCTCCACGACATTGGCGAAATAGCCGAGGTGGCTGAAGTGGAAGGCAATGCCCATCCCGCTTCTCATGCCGGGCCGGGCCGGCAGCTTGCGGCCCCAGCCGGCCATGGCGGCGGCCTTGTCCAGCACGCCGCGCATGCGCCCGGTGTGATAGGGTGTGCCTTGCGCGTCCGCCTTGGTCTCGCCGCTGAATTCCTCGGCGATCGGGATGGCGCGCGGGGCGCCCAGCAAGGTGCGGCGATATTCCACCAGATCGCGGCCCACGGCGTGAGCGCATTCATCGATGAAACCTTGCGTGACGAAGCCGAAGGCATTGTTGATCGGCGCGCGCAGCCAACCCAGCGTCGACGCCAGTGGCAGCACGGTCACATCGGCGCGATAATCGCGGATCACGCCCGATGGAAACAGCGAGGCATCGATCACGGCGGGCGGATCGAGCTTGCCGTCGCGGCCATAGCTGATGAAATGATCGTGCCAGGCGGTGATGTTGCCGGCCGCATCCAGCCCGGCCTCCAGCCGGTGCCAGCCGCCGGGGCGCAGCCAATCATGGGCGAAATCCTGGCCGCGATCCCAGGTCAGTTTCACCGGCACGCCGGCCGCCTTGGCGATTACCGCAGCCTCCACCGCGACATCGTTCATCAGCCGCCGGCCGAAGCCGCCGCCCGACCGCATCAGGTTGAGCGTGACATCCTCAGCCTTGATGCCCAGCGCCAGCGCCACCATGCGGCGCGCGTCTTCCGGGGTCTGGGTCGAAAGCCACAGCTCGCATTTGCCATCCTTCACCTGCGCGGTGCAGTTCATCGGTTCCAGCGCGGCATGGGCGATGAACGGATAGGCATAATCGGCCTTCACATGCTTCGCCGCACCCGCCAGTTTCGCCGGCGCATCGCCATGGTTGATGTATCCGGGCTTTTGCGGGCCATCCTTCAGCGCCTTGGCCGCCGCGGCGTCCCAGGCGACGGTGGATTGGAAGGCTGCATCGCCGCCTTCCCACACCGCATCCAGCGCATCGCGGCCCTTCAACGCCGCCCAGGTGGAATTGGCCAGCACGGCAATGCCCTGCGGCAACACCTCGATGCCGGGCAGTGCCACGTCGATCTCGGTCTTCAGGTCGCGGCGTTCGGCGATATCGATCACCGCCTTCACGCCCGGCACCGCGAGCGCGGCGGCCTTGTTGGCGCTTTTCAGCTTGCCGGCGAACACCGGTGATTTGGCATAGGCGGCATAGACCATGCCGGCCGGACGCGCATCGATGCCGAACAGCGGCTGGCCCGTCACCACGGCGCGATTGTCGACGCCGGGCACGCGCTTGCCCAGGATGCGAAAATTGGCCGGGTCCTTCAATTTCAGCGATTCAGGCTTGGGCGGCGTGATCCCGCCGGCGGCTTCGGCAAATTGGCCATAGCTGGCTTCGCGGTTGCTGGCCTTGTGATACAGCCGGCCGCTGGCGGTGGTGATTTCGCCGGCCGGCACGCCCCAGCCCTTGGCGGCGGCGTCGATCAGCATGGCCCGCGCCGATGCGCCGAGCCGGCGCATGCGTTCGAACTGGGTGGGGGTGGCGCTCGATCCACCGGCGATCTGCGCGCCATAGACAGCCCGGTTGCCGGGGGCCTGCACCACCTTCACCTGCGACCAATCCACGTCCAGCTCTTCGGCGATCATCATCGGGAAACTGGTCTTCACGCCCTGGCCGATCTCCGGCTGGTGCGCGGTGATCTCCACGCTGCCATCGGCGCGCACGATCACGAAGGCCGACAGCGCGCCCGGCACGCTGGCCTTCGCCCCGGCCGCCCGCAGCCCCAGCGTCATGGCGCCGCCGGCCAGCACCCCGGCCTGCAACACGGCGCGGCGGGATGGTTTCAAGGCTGCAGACGTCATGCTGCGGCCGCCTGTTTGATGGCAGCGCGGATGCGGGTGTAGGTGGCGCAGCGGCACAGATTGCTGCTCATCGCTGCATCGATATCGGCATCGGTCGGCTTTGGCGTCGAACGCAGCAGCGCTTCGGCCGCGAGCAACTGCCCGGCCTGGCAATAACCGCATTGCGGCACATCCAGCGCCACCCAGGCATCCTGCAACTTGCGGCCCCAGGCCGACATCGACAGGCCTTCGATGGTGGTGATCTTGGCGGTGCCCACCGCCGACACCGGGGTCTGGCAGCCACGCACCGGTTCGCCGTCCAACTGCACCGTGCACGCCCCGCAGAAACCCGCGCCACAGCCGAATTTGGTGCCGGTCATCCCCAGCACATCGCGCAGGGCCCACAACAGGGGCATGTCAGGATCGGCGATAACCTCGGTCGGCTTGCCGTTGATGTTCAGCTTCATGACGATCCCTCCCATGCGATATCCCAACATAGCCGCGCCGCGCGCCGCCTGCAATCGGTGCGCAGGCCCGCAAGTGTCAGGAAATTGCCGCCGCCGGCCTGCAGGGCGACAACCATCCGCTGCGGTTGCCCAATCGCCCGTCGGCCCCTATCGCCATCCCATGATGTCCCGCCGCTCCCTGCTCAGCCTCACGGCGCTCTCCGCGCTCGCCGCCGCCTGCTCGCCGCTTGGCGCGCTCAACGGCGTCAATCGACTCACCCCCGGCGATGGCGGGGTAAAGCGCATCGTGACGGGGGCGGCATTCGGCAGCGATGCGCGGCAACGGCTGGATGTGTGGGCGCCCGAGAATGCTGCGGCGAACTTGCCGGTGATCGTGTTCTTCTATGGCGGCAGCTGGAACAGCGGTGATCGCGAGGGTTATGGCTTTGCGGCACGGGCGCTGGCGGCCAGGGGATTCGTGGTGGTGGTGCCGGATTACCGCCTGGTGCCGCAGGTGCGCTGGCCGGCGTTCGTGCAGGATGGCGCGGCGGCGATCAAATGGGTGGCGGCCAATATCGCGGGCCACGGCGGTGATCCGGCGCGGATCGGCGTGATGGGGCACAGCGCCGGCGCGCATATCGCGCTGCTGCTCAGCCTGGATCGGCGCTGGGGCGTGGCAGACGATATCAAGGCAGCGGTGGGTCTGGCCGGGCCCTATGATTTCCGCCCCTTCGAACCGGGCGGCGCGGCCGAGGCCGCTTTGGGCAGCGCCCCCGATCTGGCGGACACGCAGCCGATCCATTTTGCACGGCCCGATGCGCCGCCGCTGTTGCTGTTGCACGGTGATGAGGACACGACCGTGAAGCCGCGCAACAGCGTGGTGTTGGCCAAGGCCATCACCGACTTGGGCGGCCGCGCCACGACGACGCTTTACCCCGGCATCGGCCACATCGGCATCCTGCTGGCGCTGTCCAAACCGTTTCGCGGCAAGGCGCCAGTGCTCACCGACGCGAGCAATTTCCTGTTGGCACAGCTCGCCGCCTGATCAGGCCCGGTCGTGAACGCTCCCACGGCGCATGTTCGCGGCGTGGGGGCTCCTCATCACATCGCCATGTTCATCTTTTCGCGCGTGCTGCTGTGGCCGCCATTGCGATAGAGGATGTCGCGCGGCACCGAACCGTGGAGCGGCGTCCGGCTTGTGTCGACCGACACGAAGATGCCGCCATCGCAGATGCGGGTTTCATAATAGCGGGCATCCTCCTCGCTCACACCCTGATCGGTGAGCAGGCCCGCCAGGCCGCCAGCGATGGCCCCGACCGCCGCGCCGGTAAGGGCAGCGCCAGGCACGGCCACAGCGGCAATCGCGCCGGCCGCAATGAACGGGCCGACGCCGGGAATGGCCAGCGCCGCCACGCCCAGCGCCGTGCCGATGCCGGCACCCAAAGCGGTCGTGCCGATCACATCCCTGGCGTTGCCGGTTTCGGCACCATCGCCATGGGTGGTGACATTCTCGCCGGCACGGCGCGCGATCAGCGAGATTGCCGCCGTGTCGATGCCGGCATCGCGCAGCTGCGAAACGGCGCGATCCGCTTCGGCCTGGGTATCGAACACGGCGGAAACATGGTGGTGGCTCATGATATTCTCCTGTGGGGACGCGATGCCGGTTCAACCCGGCGCGGCCCGCCAGGTTCCGGCAAAGCGGCAAATTCCGCCGCGCCCTGTGCGCATTCCACTGCTGGCACCGGGGCTGTGCGCCATCGTTTGCCGGCGCTGCCCGATGTGCCCGGGGAACCTTCCGGCGCCTCGCCGGTTTGCCGGCAGATGACCATTCACCGGAGAAGCGCCATGAAGACCTTGTTGTTCGCTGCCGCCCTGTCGTCGCTCGCGCTGGCCGCCTGCGGGGAAAAGGCCAAGGAGACCCCGGTCAGTGTGCCCGCCGCCGACGGCATGACAGCCGACGGCAAGGCGACGATGAACGGCATGGGCGGCACCAGCGCCAGCAGCATCTCTGCGCCGAGCGATCCCCAGGAATATGCCACGCAGGCGGCATCGGGCGACCAGTTCGAAATCCAGACGAGCCAGTTGGCGCTCACCCGGTCGAAGAACGCGGCGGTGCGTGATTTTGCCCAGCAGATGATCGATGAACATCGCGCCTCGACACGACTGTTGCAGGTGGCCACCACCAGCGCAGCCTTGCAGGCGCCGCGCCTCGAACTGCTGGCTGCGCATCAGGCGCGCCTGACCGAATTGCAGGGTGCAGGCGCCAATTTTGATGAACTTTATCTGGAACAGCAGCGCGAAGCCCATGCCGAGGCCATCGCCCTGCATCAGACGATGACGGGCAACGCCGCCGCGCCCGCGCAACTGAGTAGCTTCGCCAGCGACGTGCTGCCCAAGGTGCAGGAACATGCCAAGCGGCTCGACACGATCAAGCTCGGCACCGCGACGAAGCGCTGATTCCCTGGGTTCCAGCCCCGGTCGGGGGCGGGGGCCCTAGCGGACCAGTTCCACCTCGACACCGATTGCCTCGGCCAGGGCCGCCCAGGCGCGATCCGCGGTCAACACCGGCACGCCGCGCACAAGCGCCAGTGCGAGACAGGCGCGATCGCCCAGCGACAGACCGGCGTGGCGGGTGAGGGCGCGCAGGCGGGCGGCTTCGATGGCTTGCGCCTGATCGAAATCGATTACCGTCAGCTCCAGCGCGGCAAGGTCCTCTTCAGCTTCTTCGGGGGACAGGCCGCCGTCGATCAGGCGCGACGCGACCTCGACGAGATTGACGCTGCCGATGATGGCATTGGGCAGTGCGCGCTCGACTTTCTCTTGTCCCGGTTCTTCCAGCATCGCTGCCAGCAGGGCAGACGCATCCAGCACCATGACACCCGGGCTCACTCGCCGCGCTCTTCGCGGGCGGCTTCGGCCCGGCGAAACGCGATGAAATCGTCGATCTCATTGATCCCGGGCCGCTTGAACGGCCGCATCTTCTCTTGCAAGCGCCGCAAGGCCTGTATCTGCGTGGACAAGCGCACTTCGCCATCGGCATCCAGCGACACCAGCACCTTGTCCCCCTTTTTCAGGCCCAGCGCCGCGCGCACTTCGGCCGGCACGACGATGCGGCCGCCATCGAGCATGGTGGCGGTCAGGCGCTTGGGCGGATGGGCGTTCATCGGGCAGCTCCGGCGTGTGGGGGCATTTTCCCAATATAGGACATTTACGCGAAATCCGCCATATCGGCGCAGTGCCTGTCCTACGCATGCGCCCTGTGTCATGATCGTTATTGTCATCGCTTATGGCCTTGGGCGCTGCCTGGATATTGGCATTGTTCATGTCGGAGAAAGGCAAAAAGCGGAACCTTTGTAGCCTTGTAATTCACAATTACGCCGCTTGGCGCAGCCCATTCTCTGTGCGAGCGTGGCGAAGGGGAGGACTCGGGCGATGACCACAGCACTCAAGGGCATTCACCACAGCGCCTATCGCTGCCGCGACGCCGAAGAAACGCGTGCCTTTTACGAAGACGTGCTCGGCCTGCCATTGGCCGCGGTGGTGCAGGAGGAAAAGGAGCCGGGATCGGGCCTGCCCAACCCGTTCGTGCATCTGTTCTTTCGCCTGCCGGACGGCAATTTCATCGCCTTCTTCGATGCCCCGAACAGCGTGAAGGATGGCGATTTCAACATGGCACACGGGTTCGACCGCCATGTCGCCTTCGAGGCCGAGGATGAGGCAAGATTGCTGGCCTGGCGGGACCAGTTGAACGGCGCCGGCGTGCCCTGTTTCGGGCCGATCGATCATGGCTTCGTCAAATCGGTCTATTTCGCCGATCCCAATGGCTTGCCGCTGGAAATCACCACCCGCGTCGCCGCGCATGATACCATATTGGCCGAAGACGCGCGCACCGCCCACGCCACCATTGCCGCCTGGAGCGCTCGCAAGGCCGCGAAGGCGGCATGAGCTTTGCCCGCATCCCCCTGCTGATCGCCTTTCGCGAGGCCGTCGGCCTGCGCGACACCTATGGTGGCATCGATGGCGTGGTGGCACTGCAGGCCCATCATCTGAAGCCCGATGCGGCGTCGGACACGATTGTCATTTTCATGCACCCGATGGGCATCATGCATTATCTGCCGATGCCCGGTGCGCTGGCGGCGGCTGGTTGCCACGTGCTCACGGCGGTGTCGCGTTACCCCAACAATGATTCGGCGCTGATCATGGAGAAGGTGGCGGTGGATCTCGGCCGTTGGGTGGCGCATTGCCGCGATGTGCTGGGCTACAGCAAGGTCGTGCTCGCCGGCTGGTCGGGCGGCGGCAGCCTCGCCTTGTTCTATCAGGCGGAGGCGGCCGACGCCTGCATCACCCACACGCCGGCCGGCGATCGCTTTGCCATGGTCGAAGCGAAATTGCCGCCGGTCGATGGCGTGATGTTGCTGGCGGCGCACGTGTCGCGGGCGCAGACGCTGACCGAATGGCTTGATCCGTCGGTGATCGACGAATCCGATCCCACCCGCCGCGATTCGCGGTGGAATCTTTATGATCCGGCCGGTCCGCAGCCGCCGTACAGCGCGGACTTTCTGGCCGAATATGCCGCTGCCCAGGTGGCGCGATCGAACCGCATCACCGACTGGGCATTGCACACGCTGGCCGAACTGACGCAGCGCGAAGGCCCGCATGCCGAACGCGCCTTCATCGTCCACGGCACCATGGCGGCGCCCTGCTGGCTCGATCCGTTGGTGGACCCCAATGATCGCGCGCCCGGCCGCTGCTATCTCGGTGATCCGCGCCTGATCAACGACAGCCCCGGCGGGCTGGGCCGCTTCACCACATTGCGATCATGGCTGTCGCAGTGGAGCCTGCGCAGCCACGCCTGCTCGCTGAAAGTGGGCCACCGCATCACCGTGCCGGTGCTGGTGATCGGCAATACGGCGGACGACGCCTGCACCCCCAGTCACACGCAGCGCCTGTATGATTGTGTCCCGAACGCAGCGTCGCGGGAACGCCATGTTGTGCAAGGCGCGACACATTATTACGCGTTTCAGCCCGAGCATCTGAAGACCGCCGCCGGCATCGTCACCGGCTGGCTGGGGCGCCAGGGCTTTTAAAGGAAGCGCGCCACCACGTCGCGATAGGAGCGCGAGACCTTCACCTGCGTGCCGCTGCCCAGCACCAGGAAACATTCGCCGTTGGTGTGCGGCTTGACGCTCTTGATATTGTCGAGATTGACGATGGTCGAACGGTGGATGCGCTGGAACTTCTTGGGATCAAGGCGCTTTTCGAGATCCTTCATCGTCTCGCGCAGCACAAGGGTCTGATCGGCGGTGTAGATGCACATATAATCGCCGGCGGCATCGATGCGTTCGATCTCGGCCACTTCCACCCGGAAAATCTGGCCGCGATCCTTGATGTTGATGACCTTTTCAAACCGGCTGGCGGCCGGCGCATCGGCCAGATCATCCGGCAGGGCTTCGGGGGCGACTTCGGACAGGATTTCCTTCAAGCGCTCGGCGCCCTGCGCACCCTGGCGCTCGGCGAGGCGCTGGCGGACGCGCTCGACGGTGGCGGCCAGCCGCTCTTCCTCGACGGGTTTGAGCAGATAATCCACCGCCTGGGCATCAAAGGCCTTCAGCGCGTGCTGCATGAAGGCGGTGACGAACACGAACAACGGCGGCTCGATATCGGACAAGCCGGAGATCACGGAGAAGCCATCGAAACCCGGCATCTGGATATCGAGAAACACCAGATCGGGCTTGTGGGTGCGGATGGCACGGATCGCCTCACGGCCATTGGCGCAGCGCTCGACAATCTCGATATCGTCGAACGCAGCCAAGCGCAGTTCCAGGCCCTGGATGGCCAGCGGTTCATCATCAACCAGGATTGCACGGATCAGCATGGCATCATCCTTGCGAGCCAAGTTGCGGCGCTGCAATCGGGTATGCGGCAGGAAGTGGCACAATCTCGGTCTGATACGGAATGTCGATCAGCGCGATCAGCCCCTGCGGTTCATTGTCCGCCAGTTCAAAGCGATGATCCGGGCCATAGCTTTGCGCCAGTCGCTCGCGGATATTGGCCAGCCCCACACCGGTACCGCCCGCGTCTGCCGGCGTTCCACCCAGGCCAGGGCCGGTATCGGCAATGGTGATCACCAGCCGGTCGCCCATGCGCCGCGCGTCGATCACGATGTCGGCGCCGTCTTCGGATGGGGTAACGGCATATTTGATGGCATTTTCCACAATGGGTTGCAGCAACAGCGATGGCAGCCGCGCCTCCATCACATCGGGCGCGACATCGAACCGGGTGCGCAGCCGGGCCTCGAAGCGGGTGCGTTCGATATCGAGATACAGCTTCAGCGCTTCCGCCTCCTGCGCAACCGTGGCGAGGCCTTCGCGTTCCCCGACCAGGCTGTAGCGCAGGAAACTCGCCAGCCGCGACAGCATGGCGTTGGCACGGTCGGTCTGTTTCAGCAGCACCAGTGTCGAGATGCTGTTCAGCGTGTTGAACAGGAAATGCGGGTTGAGTTGATAGCGCAGCATGGCCAGTTGCGCGCTGTTGGCCTGTGCCGCCATGTTCAGCATCCGCTCCGATTGATCGGCGAGCAGCAGATAATAGTTGATCCCGTAATAGAGCCCCGTCCAGGCCCCGAGCACCGAGAAATCCAGCAGAATTGCCCCCAGGAACTGGATGCCCTTGGGCTGCCAGCCGGGTTGATAGAAGGTCGCGTGCGCCCACACCTCCAACACCGAAAACAGCGCTGCGGCCGTCATCAGCAACATGGCGGTCAGCGTCCAGGTCCAGATCGGCTTCATGGCGATCAGCCGGCGATAGGCGGCTGCCAGCAGCAGGGTGATCGAAAAGCCGGTCGCCGTGATGATCATCGCTGGCAGCACGAAGGCCAGCCCCATCGAATTGGCAAGGCCCGACAGCGCCCTGAGCATCAGATAGGCGATCCAGCCGCCGCCCTGCAAAATCCAGAAGGCACGGTTCTTGTCTTGGAAAAAGCCGATGCGGACACGAGGGTCGACCATCCTCGGGACCATAACGGGTCGGGGGCGAAAGGCCAAATCGCGGGTTTCGGGCCAGCCATTCCCACCTCAAGCCCCTTCCGCAAGCGGGAGGGGAATCGTTGGTGCATGTGCAATCCGCTCCCCTCCCGCTTGCGGGAGGCGCTGAGGGTGGGGCGTGCCACTGGAACCAAACCAGCGATTTACAGACGTCAACATCGCCCCCGCTGGCCAGCCGGCCGCTGCCCCGCTAGGCTGTTGCCCATGGGCCTTTCTGCTGAACAACTGGCCGCCAGCCTCGATGCATTGGCGGCCCTTCATCCCCCGGTGGCCGCCACGCTGGCCGCGCATGGCCGGCCTGAACCCCGGCTGCGGCCGCGCGGTGCCGGCACGATGATGCGCGCCATCGTAGCCCAGCAGGTCAGCACCAAGGCGGCCGCAAGCATCTGGAACAAGCTGGAAGCCGCATGCGGCGGCGACATGGACGATCTGGCCCGCGTTGCCGCCACTCCGTTCGACACACTGCGCAGCGCCGGCCTGTCCGGGCAGAAGGCCAGCTATGTCCACGCGCTGGCCGCAGCGGTGACCGGCGGGCACGTGGATTTTGCCGCCCTGCCCGCCGATGACGAGGCGGCCATCGTGCTGCTGTCCTCGATCAAGGGCATCGGCCGCTGGTCGGCAGAGATTTACCTGCTGTTCGCCGAAGGCCGGCCCGATATCTTCCCGGCCGGTGATCTGGCTTTGCAGGTGCAATTGGGCCGGCTGCTCGGCGAAGCATCGCGCCCGACCGAAAAGCGCGCTCGCGCCCTGGCCGAACCGATGCGCCCGCACCGCGGCGCGCTGTCGATCCTGCTCTGGCACACTTACAATATCGTTGCTTTGTGATCTGGGCGCCATGATCCGCATTACCGATGTCACCTCGGCGGCCAACCCGGTGCTGAAATCGCTGAAGACGCTGGCCGACAAGCGCGGCCGCCGCGAGGCTGGGCAGTTCCTGGCCGAAGGCCTGCGCGTCTGCACCGAAGCGCTCGGCGCCGGGCAGGTGCCGACCACTTTGGTGTTCACGCCTGAGGCCGAGCGCCATCCGCTCACCCAGGCACTGATTGCCGCAGCCGGCGCAGCGCACGCCACCATCCTGCGCACCACGCCCGATCTGATGCAGCGGCTGACCGGCAAGGACAATGCCCAGGGCGTCGCGGCGGCCTATCCGATCCCGGACACGTCGCTGGCGCGCATCGATCGCGCCCGCAGCAACCTGTGGCTGGTGGCGGAGAATCTGAAGGACCCCGGCAATTTCGGCACCATGCTGCGCACCTGCGACGCCACCGGCGCCGGCGGGGTGATTCTGCTCGATCAAAGCTGCGACCCGTTCAGCGTGGAGGCCGTGCGCGCCAGCATGGGCGCACTGTTCAGCCGGCAGGTCGCGCGCGCCTCCGGGCCGGAGTTCTTCGCCTGGCTGCGGCAGGGGGACGGGCAATTGGTTGGCGCAGCGCTGGATGGCCGCACCGTCGATTACCGCGCCCATGGCTATGCTGCGCCCTGCTTCCTGTTCATGGGCAACGAACAATCCGGCCTGCCCGCCGAATATGCCGCCCAGTGTGACGCGGTGGTGAAGCTGCCGATGCACGGCACGGCCGACAGCCTGAACGTCGCCGTGTGTGCCGGCGTGCTGTTGTACCATGCACTGGATCGCCTGGGCGGTTGACCGACCAGAACGAAGCGGGTCGATGTCGAACCCTGCCTCCATCCTGGCGCGCTGGCAGTCGTTCAGTCCTGTCCAGCCAACTCATCCCGCACGGCAACCGGCAGGCCACGGTGCAAGCGGTCATTGTCGCTTTCCAACAATGTCAGGCGCCGCCGCAACCGATCGAGCGATTCGTTCAGCGATGCTTCCGACGCCCGGAAATTCGAGACGTTGGACAGGAATTCCTGATAATCCGCCGCGGCCTGATCGCGGGTGGCGGCCAGTTGCGCTTCCAGCGCCCGGCTGCGCTCGCTCTCTTCGTTCAGCTTGCGGGCCAGCATGGCCTGTGCCTCGTTCGCACTGGCCAGTTGAACCCGCAGGTCTGCCATGCTGCGGTTCGAAGCGTCGATGGTGCTCGTCGACCGGGCCAGATCGAAATCGCTCTCGCGCCGCTTGCGCCGTTCCAGCGCCAGGCTGTGCTCGGCTTCGGCCATGCGCGCGCGCAACATCTCCATGCGATGCTCCTGCGCCCTCGCCTGGGTTTGTGCCGCCTCGGTCTGATTTTCCAGTCGGGCCTCCATTTCGGTCAGCATCTGCCTGGTGTGGTTCAAATCGGTGCGCAGGGTTACCCCCGTATCGCGCTCGCGCTGCAGGGCGGCGCGAGTCTCGCCATAGCGTTCATCGACTTGACGCACCGATGCCTCGAGTTCGGCAATCGATTCAGCGGCCATTTCCAGCCGCGCACGCAAATGGCGCTCGCTCAACGACACGGCGGCCAGCGCGGCGTCACGCTCTGCCAGATCGCCACTGGTCTGCTCCAGCTCCGTCTGCAGCTGGCCGATGCGCCGGTCGGCAACCGCCTGCGCCACCGCCATCTCTGCCAGTTGCCGGTTGCTTTCCTGCAGTTGGCTGATTGCTTCGCCGGTTTCGGCCTGGCTGCGCTGCAATGCGGCGGTCAGGTTGATGTCGGTCTGCACCAATCGGGCATTGTCAGCATCCAGGTTGCTGACACGCTGTTGCAGGGCGGCAGCGGTGGTCTGCTCAATCAGCAGGTCGCGTTGCAGCCGGTCCGTCACTTCGGCCAGCCGATCAAGGTCGCGCTGCGCTGTGGTGGCGCTCAGCGATTCGCGCGCCAGTTGCGCCTCGCTCGCTGCCAGTTGCCGCCGCACCAGATCAAGATTGGCAACCGCCGCCTCGATCGGTGCCATCATCTGGCGGAAATTCTCCGGCATGCGCCACATGTCTTGCAGCGACTGTTCAAACGCGGCGACGTTGCCGCCAATCACAGTCCGCATGGCCGCCAGATCAGCAGCCGTCATCGGCAATCCGGTGCCCGATGTATCAATGGTGCTGCCGACCTGACCGTCAGATGCGGCCACGACACGCAAGAAATTCCACTTGCTCATCCTGTTCCCTTTGGATCAGTCATTTCACGGGATCACCATGGCGTCGCGCCACCGCTCAAGCCTGATATCGGTTGGGAAGGTGCAGTCCACGCCGCGCCTGCTCAAAATGGACAGGCGCGGCGTCATGGGGCGAGCAGGCGGGCCGGTGTCGGCAGCATCATGATGCCGTCAACGCGCCGCCACCAAGGGTGCCTGTTACGTGACCCGCCAGTGCTGCAACCCATCATCGCCCGCATCCACGCGGCCCGCCATGCCGACAGGGCTGGCATCAACGCTGAGAAAGGCAGCCAGCCCCACATTGTCCGCCATGTCCAGCTTGCCGAACACCCTTGCCTGATCCGGCGTGCGCCCCACCACACTGCCATGGCTGGGCTGGCCATCGCGGCCGAAGACGATACTGAACGTTTCCACGCGTGCCGGCCCGGCATAGCCGCCATCGAAGCGCGGCACGTCGCCCCGCGCATTTTCGCACATGTCCTGCACATCGCGGTTCAGCATCAGCCACGCCGGCTCGGCGGCGCGGCAGCCGATCACCAGCGCGTGGTGCTTGGTCACATAGCCGCCCTGGCCATACAGCAGCGCCGAATCGGCCGGGGCATCGCGAAGGGAGCGCACCATCGCGCACGCCGAATGCAGCATGTAGCAATTCAGGCCAGCCCCCGCGAATGACAGCCCGCCCATCACGGAAAGCGGCACATCTGCCGCCAGCCCCAGCGTGCGCCGCGCCATCTTCGGCACGGTGGGGAAACAACTGTAAAGTTCGACCCGGTCAAAGCCTTGCGGCGCGATGTGCATCGCCTGGCCGAGCACGGCGTCTTGCGCCGCCGAATGCACATATTGATCGCGCTTCAGATAATCCATCGGTTCGCCCGCGCTGGCGCCGCCGTGGATGTGGATGATGCGGTGTTCCGGGATGCCCGCCGCGCGTGCCGCCGCCAGCGTGGTCATCAGCACCGCGGCTGCCGCATTGACATTGTTGTTGGCCACCATGCGCTTGGTATAGGGCCAGCAGATCATGCGGTTGTCGTCGGTCACCTGCGTGATCGCGTCCGCACGGAACGCGGCGCGCCCCCAGGCTTGCGCGTTGGCCGCTGCGGCCGCGCTGATCCGTTCATAGGCCGCGCCGCTTTCGGCAAGCGCTTCGGCCGGGGTCAGCCCCCAGGCCGCGACAGTGGCATTTTCATACAGCGGATAGATGTGGATCGGCTGGAAGATGCCGTGGCTCATGCCCAGCGGCGTCACATGTTCGGATGGGATGATGGGGTTCTCGGGCACGCTCGCCGGCGGCGTCCACGGCAGCGTCACGCCGGCGGCCTTGGCCTTGGCGACGGCATTCTGGGCTTCGCCGCCGGTCACCACCGCCACCATCGAATCGCCGTTCATGATGCGCAGCGCGGCTTCGTGGATTTTTGTTGTCGGCGTCTCGCCGCCGACCACGCCATACACGGCGCGCGGTGGCACGATGCCGAGCCGTTCCGCCAACCGCGCCGCCACCCGATCATAGCGCCAGGAAATCAGGTTGATCACATCCAGGCTGTCGACGCGCGCCAGAAATCCGCCGCCGGCATCTGCATCGGCGGCGCGCACCGCCGCTTCCATCAGCGCCAGCGGCTCCAGCGCCGCTGCAGGATCGCCGGGCCGGTCAAGCACCTCGCCGACGCCGATGATGACTGGTGTGCGATCGGCTGGCAGCGACATCGGCAATTTCCCCTCAGGCTTCTGCCCTTGATACAGGCCAGACCCGCTGCCGGGAAGCACTCGCGCCGCGGCCGCCCCCCTGCTAGATTGATTGGGTGCACCGCCAAGCCTCCCTTGATTGGACCATCCCCCAGGATTGGGCGCATTTCACCGCCACCGATCACCGTGTTTGGGATCATCTGTTTGATCGGCAAACGCGGCTGCTGCCCGGCCGGGTCGCGCCGGAATTTCTGGCAGGGCTGCGGTTGCTCGATCTCGGCCGGCCCGGCGTGCCGGATTTTGCCCGGCTCAACGATCAATTGATGGCGCTCACCGGCTGGCAGGTGGTGGCGGTGCCGGGCCTGGTGCCTGATGCGGTGTTCTTCGATCATCTCGCCCATCGGCGCTTCCCGGCCGGCAATTTCATCCGCCGGCCGGATCAGCTCGATTATCTGCAGGAACCTGATGTGTTCCACGACGTGTTCGGCCATGTGCCGTTGCTCGCGCATCCGGCCTTTGCCGATTACATGCAGGCCTATGGCCGCGGCGGCTTGCGCGCGGCGGATCATGGCGCGATCGATCGGCTGGCGCGGCTTTATTGGTACACGGTGGAATTCGGCCTGATCCGCAGCCCGGCCAAAGGCGATGGAGGCCTGGCCATCTATGGTGCCGGCATCGTTTCCAGCCACGGCGAGACGCGGTTTGCCCTCGACAGCAGCAGCCCGAACCGCATCGGCTGGCAACTGCAGCGCGTGCTGCAAACACCCTATCGGATCGACGCTTATCAGCAGGCCTATTTCGTCATCGACAGCTTCGACGATCTGCTGCGCGTCACGCTGGAAACCGATTTCGGCCCGCTTTACCAGCGGCTGGCCGGCCGTGCCGATCTTCCCATCACCGCCATCCTGCCCGATGACAGGGTGTTCACCCGCGGTGATCAGCACCATGGCGGCTTGCTGCCCGCCTGATTGACAGCGCCGCCGCCACGCGCCAACCCCGCCACATGATCAATTCCGGCCCCACCTCGCACAGCTTCATCTCGCAGCGGCTGCGGCTGCATTATTGCGATTGGGGCAACACCGCCGCGCCGCCGCTGCTGTTGCTGCATGGCGGGCGCGATCATGCCCGCAGTTGGGATTGGGTGGCGCGCGAATTGCAGGGCGATTGGCACATCATCGCCCCCGATTGGCGTGGGCATGGCGACAGCGCCTGGGCGCCCGATGGCGATTATATCACCCACGATTATGTCTATGATCTGGCGCAGTTGATCCATCAGTTGAAGCTGGCGCCTGTCACCATCGTGGCGCATTCGATGGGCGGCAATATCGCGCTGCGCTATGCCGGCCTGTATCCGGAAAACGTGAAGAAGCTCGTCGCCATCGAAGGCCTCGGCCCCAGCCCTAAGATGATCGCCGAACGGCAGAAGACCGATTTTGCGACACGCGAGCGCGAATGGATCGACGCCAAGCGCGCCGCCGCCGCCCGCCAGCCCAAGCGATATGCCACGCTGGAAGATGCATTTGCGCGCATGCATCAGGAAAACAGCTTTCTGAGCGAGGAACAGGCTCGCCACCTCACCATCCACGGCACCCACCGCAACGAGGACGGCAGCTACAGTTGGAAATTCGACAATTATCTGCACCTGCCGTGGCTGCACGACATGCCAAACGATCTGGTGATGCAGCTTTGGCAGCGCATCACCTGCCCGACGTTGCTGATGTATGGCGAAAAAAGCTGGGCCTCCAACCCGGAAGCCGACGGCCGCATCGCGCATTTCCAGAATGCCGGCGTCGTGACCTTCGCCGATGCCGGCCATTGGCTGCACCACGACCAGTTTGATCGCTTTGTGGCCGAACTGCGCGCCTTCCTCTGATCAACTGACGCCGGCACCGCCACACCGGCCTACCGCCCGATGGCCATGCTCGGCTTGCGCGGAAACGATCCGGTGCCTGCAACATGGCGTCATCACCCGGGAACATGTTGCACCTGATTCGGGCGGCCCCATCGGCCAGCAAGTCGCGCGCCGTGGCCGACACGGTCGGCGCGCGAAGCGGCCTTCAAAACTATAAGTTGTGTTAATGTTTTTAGATTCCGCCGGATATCAAAATATTAATTTCTATTAGATGCCCGATATGAGCATCCAAGAACTTGTTTCCAGACCGTCAGCCGCGCTAGTCAAAAAATATGGTTAATCGGGCAGTCGTGGGGGGTCGCCATGCATTATCCGTTCTTTGAAATATCAGGAACTTGTTTCTGTCAGTGTCTCTTTAGTGTGAAATCCAGATATATCGAAAGCAAAGGCGGCTGATCGCCTTAAAAAAGATTCTTAACAAGGCAAATACAAACTCAACTTGTTGGCCTGAAAGCGCAACTCCCATGACAGATCATGCCTTTGCGCGCGGTTTCGCGCCCGGCCACGATCATGCGGCTTCGGCTCGTGTGGAGTCGGAGGTCATGGGGCATCTGGCGGGCGAGCTTGGGATCATGCTGCCCAGTGTCTACGCTGCGCTCAACCGGACCGCCGTGTTGTTTCAGGAATTGCAACGCGATACCCACTTGAACGCCGAAGAACTGCTGACGCTGACCACGATCGCCACGGCCAATCTGCAACGCTCGCAACGCACGGCGGGCACGAAAGGTGCCACACTTTCGACGGTCAATCTGGTTCCGGCATCGCAGAGCGCTGTGGCGCGCGCGACCTGCACGCCCCGCCAGACAATGCGGCGCCGGTTGGAAAAGCTGAGTGCGATGGGCGCCGTGTGCGCAACCGAACAGGGCCTGATCCTGAATTTCGAGAATGAAGCGGTGCTGAAGCTGTTGCGCGGGCTGACTGCGCCAACCAGCGCGCCCGCCACGCCGCCGGCCGCCCTTGATGCGGCCTGATCGCCGCGCGATGCGACCATGCAGCAATTTCATTGTCGGCATGATTGTATAGCAAAAGTAAACATGCTCAAAATGAGCATCATACTTTAGAAAAACTGCACTATGCATCTTGCGCATCTCGAATGAATATTTATCAAACTATCGAAACTTGGTTTCTGCAAAGGGATGGGGGAGGGTAAAATGCGCAATCATGTCAATTTTATTCTGCCATTCCTCGCAGTTATGGCCTGTGGAAGCGCAGCGTCTGCCCTGTCCGCAACGATGTTCTTGTCTGGAGGCGGCAATGATGTTGCCCAACCAGTCGACAGCACCAGCGTTGCGCACATCTTGACGTTCCGCGGCCCAGGCCAGCAACCAACCCCGACCACCATGCCCGACTTTGCCCGAACGTCCGTGATCGAGGGCAGCCCGGTCATTTCGGCACCTGCGCAGTCCGCCGGGTTTGCCGATGGCCGGATGCACGCTGGGGGCCAGGGGTTGTTCACCGTGAACTTCGGTTCGTTGACGGTCGATGGCCCGGATGCCGCCTGCCTTGGTTTGCTGGCTGCGGGGATCGGGCTGGTCGGCGTTGGTTCGCGGCGGCAGCGGACACGGGTTTCACCTTGAAGCGGGACAGCGCAGGGCTGGGTCCTCGGCTTTTGGCCAAGCAGAGTATGTGAGATGTACGAGCAGAAAATCAAAGCCGCACTGGATGCCGCCGACGCGGTTCGTTCCGAAGATGCCAAGCCGCTGCGCATCCTGCTGGTTGATGCAGACGCCCGGTTCCGCGAAAGCCTGGCCAGCAAATTGCGCGACAAAGGCCATAGCGTCACCTGCTTTACCAACTGCTACGACGCCTGGACGCGGGCGCGCAGCGCGATCTTTGATCTCACGCTGATCGACATCGAATTGCCGGCCATGACCGGCCTGGAACTGGCCCGCCGGATCAAGAACCGGCAAAAGCAGGCCATGATCGTCGCGACCAGCCCCAACGCCACCTCCAAAAGCGTCCTGGCGAATTCGCTCTGCCAGGCCAACGGCATTGCCCACTTGTTGGGCAAGAGTGAGGGGCCCCTCAACCTCTTCTCGAATCTGTGCGAAATCATCAGCCCGCCATCGGCTGTCGCAGGCCCGGACGTCCCTGCCGTGACCGAAGCCATGGCGGCGACTAGCTCAAATTGAGCACAACATGCCCATAATGGGCATCCAACTTCGCCCGAATCTCCCGGGTTTGACTATGAAGACATTGCTGCGCTTACGGGCCAGCAATTGTCTCGTAAGTTAGTCAAGACACCAAAGGGAGAAGTCATGAACATTCATCGTCTTTTTGTTGCTGGGATGTTGCTGGCCTCTGCCAGTGCCGCCTCGGCTGTTACCATTGTCGACATCGCAGTCTCAACGACTGGCACGAATGTCCGTTACGTCAAGGCTGCCAACAGGATCTACACGCAGACCGGCAACGGCACCTCGCCCATGTGGGTCGATGCGAGCGTGACGTTCGCCAACGCGGCGCTCAATACCGCGTTGGGTACCCTGCCTGTGGAAATGAAGCTTTCTGCTTATACCACCGGTGCTGCCCAGAACGTGTTCGGCACCTTCGTTCAGGCGCTGTCCACGTCCAACCAGTCGGCCGGCACCTTCGAGGTTCGCACCAAGAATGCCGTTACCGTCGGTCAGACGGATTATGCGGCGCAATCCAACGTGTTCACCGCCACCTTCGGCGGCGGCGCAATCGTTGGCAGCGGCACGTCTGGCTCGCTGGCTGCGAACACTTCGGGTGGTGCAACCTTCTCGAACGTGTCGTCGGATTTCATGACCTTCCCGAACAGCACGGAATATGATCTCAATCTGGTCCTTTCCAGCCTGTCGGCCGCGTTCGGTGCCACCAGCGGCCAGAGCCTCAACGACTTCCGCGCCAAGGCTAACGGCAGCTTCTCCAGCGATGCGCCCGGTGTGGTGTCCGCTGTGGTTCCGGAACCGGAAAGTTGGGCGATGCTGGTCGTCGGCTTTGGCCTGGTTGGCGCCTTCCGTCGGCGCTCGACAATGGTCGTCGCGGCCTGACTCAGGATGCGCGCTCGGCCGATCAGGGCTCGAGCGCGCCATCCTTGGTAGCAAGTTGCTTATGATGCAGGGTTGGGCGTGCCGTGTACCGGTGCGCTCCAGCCCTGCATTTTTTGTTGTCATCTGTGTGCTCGGTCGCGTTTGCAGCCTGACCCAGATCAAATCCTGAAACCAGGAAACCGCAGGTCCGCCCTGGGCTGCGGCGGTGTGGCGGCGCACCGCCCATGACCGTGGCGTCCGTGTCTTGCACAGGCGGGGCACCCCGCCATGCCCCAGCGCTGCAGACACAAGCGCCAGCGTTCCCTGCCAGATCCGCAGGCCGGGCCAGCTGCCCCCTGTATGCCGCGTGTCGAGACCCTCCAGACCATATGCGATAAGGGCTGGACTGACGACACGGCCTCCAGTGCATCTCAGGCCGATCCAGCGCTGATCAAGCTTATCGCCTTGGCCCGTGGTGCCTGGCAGGTGATGCTCGCATCAGTCGACGTGCCCCTTGCAAGCGTGGCTGCATCACAGGGCTACTCGGCCGAGCATTTTACCCGACTGCTGCGTCTCTCAACGCTCGCACCCGCGATCGTCGAAGGCCGGCAACCGGTAACGCACACGCGCCAGCGGCTCGCCAAGATCGCAAATCGACCGACTGATTGGGCAGGGCAGCGTCAGGCCCACGGGTTCCAGCCCGGCCGAGCGTCGGCCCAGCAGCTTGGTCGGCGGGTCTGCGCACCTGTATCAAAACAGCATCGCATCTGCCGAATGGTTTTTGGCCTCCGGGAGAAAGGCTCCGTTCTTGCCGCGCCTTGCGTCAATCAAACTGTCTCCAGGCCTTGGCGACGATGCGCCGGACCCAGGCAAGTGCCCGATACCGCGGGGACAATCCCGCCATGTCCCGCATCATCCCGGCTAATCCCGGGTATTTTGAGTGGGTGGTGCGCCCGGAACGATTCGAACGTCCGACCCTCAGATTCGTAGTCTGATGCTCTATCCAGCTGAGCTACGGGCGCGCACTGTGGATGGGCCTCTTAGCGGCGCGTCTCAGCCATTGCAACCTCTTCCTTGCCGTTCTAGGCGGGGGTTCATGGCGCGCCCGTTTCACCCGATTTTTGTCGTGCCGCTGCTCGCCTTCACGCTGGCCGGCTGTGGCGGTCGCCGCGCCGATTGGCCTGGCCTCGCGCCGCGCGCTGGTGAGGTGACCACCATGGTGCCGCGCAATGTTGTTGGCGGCGGGCGCTGCGCGGCGGCTGCCGATTGCGCGCCGCCTGTTGCAGCGGCGCCCGCGGCTGCGCCGGATGTGCCGCCTCCGGTGCCGGTGCCGACTCTTGCGGAAGCACAGGCCGAGCTGGCGGCCATCGATGGCGTGATCGATGCCGTGGCGGCTGCTGCTGGCCCGGCGCGGGCAGCACTGGCCACCGCCCAGCGCGCCGCCAATGGCAGCGCCGATGACAGCGCCGCGAGCGGCCGCGCCGAAGCGGCGCAATCGTCACTGGCCGCCGCGCTGGCGCCGCTGGTGGGTGCCGCGTTCCGGCTGCAGGCCCTGGATCTCGGCACCAGCACCGCCGCGGATCGCGCCAGCTATAGTGATCGACTGGCCGAACTGGCCGGCCGCATTGCGATATTGCAGGATCAATAAAGTCCCACTGCCTGCCGTGTGGCCAGCGCCACCAGATCGGCCGCGACGGTGGCAATGATCGCCAACTGCACATCATCGACCGGCGCTATATTCGTCGGCGCTGTCGAGATGGCGAACAGGCAATCGCCATCAAACTGGGTGTGCACCGGCCGCACGACGCGGGCCAGTCCGGATTGCGCCACCATCGCCACCCGCAATGCCTGCGCGCGCGTCAACGGCGCGTTGGTGGCGACCGCGCCGATCACCGTGTTCTGGCGACCGAAATCGCGGTTGCCGGTCAATTTGGGCATATCCACCGGGCCATCATCCGGCGGCGCGCCGGCATAGACTTCGCCAAAGCTGTTCGCGGCAATCAGTGCCCCGACGATCACGCCGTCACCGATGTCGCGGGCCAGGCTGCCGATGCCGCCGTCGCGGCTGCCCGATCGTGCGCCATGGCCGGCGCCGATCGCGCCATGGCCATCGCTGCCCGGCTGGCCGAGATGGGCAAAGGCCTCGCGCGTCAACCGCCGATAGGGCGGATCGAGGCCCCAGTTCTTGTCCCCACCATTGGCCAGATCGAACAGGATCGCGGCGGGCACCACTGGCACCGGTGGCACCCCGGCCCCCATCGGCAGGCCGCGGCCAGCGTGGCTGAGCAGCAGCGCCAGCTCATCGCCGGCCGCCAGCCCGAACACCGATCCGCCAGCCAGCGCCAGGCCATGCACGCGCGCCACCAGATTGATCGGATTGAGCGCATCGGTCTCACGCGTGCCCGGCCCGCCGCCGCGCACCTCCACCGCCATCACCGCGGGCTGGGCCGGCACGATCAGGGTGACCCCGGTACGGGCCGCCGCGCAGTGGGCATGGCCGATGTGGATGCCGGGCACGGCGCTGATTCCGGAAGCGGGCGGGAGGAGGGCAGTCATGGTCCGCAACCATCGGCCGCAGCGGCGGTACTTGCAACCAAAGCCTGAGGGGCGCAGTTATGAAGTGACACTCAGTTCAAGGATCGTGATGGCCGCCCCCGCAATCGCGCATGTAAACCGCATCGGCACTGCGCTGCCGCCCCACGACGTGCACGATGCCTTCGTCGATTTCGTCGGCACGATGATCAAGGAACGCCGCGACCAGTTGATCTTCCGGCGGCTGGTCGGCCGTTCGGCCATCGATCACCGCTGGAGCTTTTTCACGCCGGTGAAGGACCCCGATGGCTTCACCGCCGACGCTGAAGGCTTTTATCGTCCCGGCAGCTTCCCCGGCACCGCCAAGCGCATGGCGCGATTCGAGGCCACCGCGCCCGATCTTGCTGTACAGGCCATTGCCGGGTTGGGGCTGACAGCCGCCGAGTTGCACGGCATCACCCATCTGGTGGTGACCAGCTGCACCGGCATGGTCGCACCCGGCCTCGATCAGATCCTTGTTCAGCGCCTGGGCCTGCACCCCGGTGTGGAGCGCACGCATGTCGGCTTCATGGGCTGTTATGCGGCGGTGAACAGCCTGCGGCTGGCGCATCATTTCGTGCGATCGGATCCCGCCGCGCGGGTGCTGGTGGTCAATATCGAACTGTGCACGCTGCATTTTCAGGAAACCGGCGAACTGGAAAGCCTGCTTGCCATGTTGTTGTTCGGCGATGGCTGTTCGGCGGCGCTGGTCAGTGCCGATCCACACGGCCTCGCGCTGGTCGATTTCCGTGCCACTACCGTTGCCGATTCGGCCGATGCCATCACCTGGCGGATCGGCGATCAGGGCTATGACATGCATCTGTCCGGCCAGGTGCCGCCGCTGTTGCAGCGCGCGCTGGCCGGCCCGGCCGGGGCCGATCTGCTGCGCGGCCACAGCCCGGATGATTATGGCGTCTGGGCCGTGCATGGCGGCGGCCGCGCCATCTTGGATGCGGTGGAAAGCGGGCTCGGCCTGGGGCAGGGCGCCCTCAACTGGTCGCGCGACGTGCTGCGCGAATGCGGCAACATGAGCAGCGCGACGGTGATGTTCGTGCTGCAACGCATCATGGCCGGCATCGGCACGGCGGTGCCGCGCGGCACGCCGGGCTTTGCGGTGGCGTTCGGGCCGGGCCTGGCGGCGGAAAGCTTCCGCTTCACGGCGGTCGGATGAACAAGTCGTTCGTGGTGCCGGCGGCGTGGCCGCGTGCGCCGCTGGATTTCAGCCGCCGTGCCGATCTGCCGGAGGTGATGGACGACGATCATCTCGATCCGGCCATCTATGCGGCGGTGATTGCCGATCTGGCACAGGTGAACACGATCACCCTGGCGCGGCCGCCCACGCTGGCCTGGCTGAAACGGCAGACGCGGGGGGTGCAAAGCTTTTCCGTGCTCGATGTCGGCTTCGGCCATGGTGACATGCTGCGCGCCATCGCGGCCTGGGCGCGCGATTCCGGCAAGCAGGTGCGGTTGATCGGCATCGATCTCAACCCGCGCTCGGCGCCGGTGGCGCGCGCGGCCACCGATCCGGCGCTTGGCATCGATTATCGCACTGGCCGCGCCGAGATGCTGGGGTTTCGGCCGGATTTCATCATTTCCAGCCTTGTCGCGCATCACATGGACGATGCCGAACTGGTCGGGTTCATCAGATGGATGCAGGGCGCGGCGCTGCGCGGCTGGCTGATCAATGATCTGCATCGCCATCCGATCGCCTGGGCCGGCTTCCGCGCACTGGCGCTGCTGCTGCGCTGGCATCCCATCGTTGCCCATGATGGCGCGCTGTCGGTGCGCCGCGCCTTCACGCGTGCCGATTGGGCGCGGCTGCTGGATCAGGCCGGGGTGCGCGCGCGGGTGCGCTGGCATGTGCCGTTCCGCCATACGGTGGCCTCATGCGAAACGCCCTGATCATCGGCGGCGGGCTGGCCGGCACTGCCGCGGCCATCGATCTGGCCTGCGCCGGGCACGCGTCGCTGCTGCTGGAGCGGGAAAGTGCCCCGCACGACAAGATCTGCGGCGAATTTCTGAGCGGCGAGGCGGTGGCGGCGCTGGTCGCGCTGGGTGTCGATCCGGTGGCGCATGGCGCGGTGCCGATCACCCGCGTGCGGATCAACGCCGGTCGGCGCCATGTGGCGGCGCAATTACCGTTCCCGGCGCTCAGCCTGACGCGCCGCGTGCTGGATGAGGCGTTGCTGGCGCGTGCCGCGCGGGCAGGGGTCGCGGTGCAGCGCGGCGTGAGCGTGCGCGGCCTTTCGGGCAGCATCGCCCACACCAGCGCCGGCGACATCAGCGCGCCCACCGTGATGCTGGCCAGCGGCAAGCACGACATTCGCGGCCATGCCCGCCCGCCCGGGCCGGATCAGATCGGGTTCAAGATGTATCTGCGCAGCGCCAGCCTCAGTCGCGCGCTGTCGGGCACCGTGGCGGTGACGTTTTTTGATGGCGGCTATGCCGGGTTGCAGCCGGTGGAGGGCGGCCGGCTCAATCTGTGCCTGCTCGTTGATGGCGCGCAGTATCGCGAACTGGGCGATTGGTCGGCGCTGTGGGCGCGGCTGGCGCGGGAACCCGGACTGGCGGCGCTGGCCGATGCCGAACAATTGCTGCCGCGCCCGCTGGCGATCAGCCGCGTGCCCTATGGCCATCTGGCGCGCGCCGCGACCGATGGGCAGTGGCGGCTGGGCGATCAGGCGGCGGTGATCCCCAGTTTCTGCGGCGACGGCATGGGCATCGCGCTCACCTCCGGCCGGCTGGCGGCCGAGATGGCCGCTGCCGGCGCGAGCGCCGATGATTTTCAGCCGGCGCTGTTTGCGCGCACGCGCCGGCCGGTGCGGCTGGCCATGGCGGCGCTGGCGCTGGCGCGCCACCCGGCCGGGCGCTGGGCGGCGATGGCCGGTCTGGGCGCGGTGCCTGGTGCGCTGGCATTGCTGGCGCGGGCGACGCGGGTGGCCGATCCACATGCTCTTGCGCCGGCTTGATCTGCCAGCCACAGCACGGCCATGCAGCAATTGCCGATCTTCCTCACGCTCAGCGGTCGTCCGGTCATATTGATCGGCGACGGCGAGCCGGCCGACGCCAAGGCCCGGCTGATCCTGGCGGCTGGCGGGGTGATCGTGGGCGAGGACGCGCCTGAGGCGGCTCTGGCCTTCGTCGCGCTGGATGACGATGACGACGCAAGTGCCGCCGCCACCCGCTTGCGCGCACGCGGCCTGCTGGTGAATGTGGTGGACAAGCCGGCGCTGTCGGATTTTCTGATGGGCGCCATCATCGATCGCTCGCCGGTGCTGGTGGCGGTCTCCACTGGCGGTGCGTCGGCCAGCCTGTCGCGCGCCTTGCGCACCCGGCTGGAGGCGCTGCTGCCCGCCAGCCTCGGGCCGCTTGCGGCCGCGATCCGTGCGTCCCGCGAGGTGGTGAACGCCCGCCACAAGACGCCATCGGACCGCCGCCGCCTGTGGGAACGCGCCCTGGCCGAGTTCGCGCCGCTCGATCCCTTCGCCGCGCTGTCCGATCCCGCCACCGCCGTGGCGCAGGTGATCGCTGGCGATTCGGGCGCGACGCCGCAGCTTGCCACCATCCACGTGACCAGCGCCGATCCCGGCGAGTTGACGCTCAATCAACTCAATCTGCTTGCCCGCTGCGATGTGCTGGTGGTGGCGGGCGACGTTGCCCCTGCCATCATCGACCGTGCTCGCCGCGATGCGCAGCGGCTGGACGCCGTGCCCGATCCGCTGCCGCCGGGGCTGACGGTGCTGTTGCAGGGCTGAACGCCAAGCGGCCTAGTTTGGCCCCGCCGCCTTGCTCGCCGCCACCAGCGCATCCCACTCGGCCCACGGAATCGCGCGCCCCGGATAGGCGACCTTGGCGAACGGCCACTCCTTGCGCACCCAGCCCGTCACCCACGCATAAAGCTCTGCGTCAAAGCCCGCATCATATTCGGCCTTGGTCACCCACAGTCTGACCACCGCATCATAACCGGCCACGCGGCTGGGCGACACATACACGCTGCCGCGCTCGCGCCGGCCATCCGGGGTGAGCACCGCATAGGCAAAGGACTGGCGCTGCTGGAACCGCCCGGCCTCGCCCTCCATATCCTTCATCGCATCGGCAGCGGTCAGGCCGGCATGCGGCCAATCCTTGCTGCGGGTGAACGTCGTTTGCAGATGCGCGATGGACGACATGTAGGCATCATAATCGATCTTCACCAACGCCGGGCCGAGCGGCACCAGTTCAAAGCCGGCGCCCTTCACCAGCACCGGTGCCGTGAACCCGCTGGGCACGAAGGGCGCTGCTTGCTGGGCGAAGGCCGGCATGTTGCCGAGCGCCAGCAACAGGGCGATGGCCGTGGTTTGGGCTGTCATGGTGATGCGTCCCCCAGTTTTGCAGCATAAAGCGCCACCCGCTTGCGTACGGCGGCTTCGTCTCCGGTGTTGGCGGGCAGGCCCAGTTTCGGCAGCGTTTCGCGCGCCGCCATGCTGCCCTGTTCGGGGTGCGCGGCGCTCGCCGCCAATAGGCCGGGCAGTTGCGCTGCCGGGATGCGCGCGCGCAACTCTGACTGCACCAAGATCGGCAGATGCGATTGCAGCGGTTCGGTATCGTAAAGGTCGGGCACCGCCGCGATCAGCAACAGGTTGCGGGCGCGTTGCTGCGGATCAGGGTCGGCCGCCGGCGGCCAGGTCTTGATCTGGCGCTGCACGCGGGTGAGCGCGCTGGCCAGTGCCGCATCGGGTGTGCTGGTGGCGATCGGGGCAATGCTGGGGTCGCGCGCCGAAAGCTGCTGCAGGGCCTGCACGGTGTAGTTCGCGCCCATGTCGGCACGCGGCAATGGCGGGGCCGGCTGCTGCCACACCAGCCCGGCCAGCCCCAGCCAACCGGCACCCAGCAGCCACGGCGGCCAGCGCCGCGTCGGCAAGCAGGCCGCCAGCAACGCCAGGCCGCCCACCCCGGCCAGCGCCAGCAACGTGGCTGCGGCAGCGCGCGTGCCGGTGCCGGTCACCGCCGTCTGGATGGCCGCCTGCGCCCAATGGCCGGGAGACAGGGCCAGCAGGATCGGCTTGCCGAGCTCCAGGTTGCCGAAATCGACGCCCAACACGATTAGCAGCGCCAGCCCGATGCGCACCCAGCTTTCATTGCTGGGGCTGCCGGGCAGCAAGGGCCAGACGGCCGCAAGCCCGGCGAAGAACAGCGCCGTGGCCGCCAGGGCCAGTGTCGTCGAAACCGGGTGGGGCAAGGCCGGCATCCCCAAGGCCCGCGCCACCCCATGCACCAGCACCAAAAGCAGCGCCGTGCGCAGCAACGCCGCCCAGAATTGCCGCAGGCCGGCCGCCTGCGGCGTGTATTGGCCTTCATGGCCGGCCATCGCCGCAAGCAGCGCGACCGCCGCATAAATCGCGCCGGCATGCAGGGCCAGCGGGGCTGGCTCGTCCGCCGCCGCCACCCACCACAGCAGCACGCCGCCAAAGGCCAACGCCGCCAGGATCAGCGGCCGGCGCATCGGCAGCAGCGTCAGCGCGGCAACATCGTGCCAGGTGGCGCGGGATATCAGGGTCACACCCATTCATCCCGCGCTTTGGCGGCGATCGCAAGGGGGGGGCGCGCCACCGCTGCACAAGCGGCTTGCCCTGCCGCGCGGCCCAAGCGAGATTGGCGGCAGAAGGGGATAAAATCATGATCGAAGCCTGTCGCCAGCGCATGAATGAACTTCATGCCCGCACGGCGGAAACCCCGTTGTTCAACCCGGTGTTCCAGCTCGGGCTGGAAATCTCTCGGCAGTTGGAAAAGGGCGAGATCACGCTGGCGGGCCTGAGCGAAGCGATTGCCGAGCTGGGCCGCGATGGCTTGCAGGCGCGCGCTGATCGGCTGGCGCGGCTGATCGGGCCATTGGAAGAGGACGAGAATATTGCCGCCTTTCGCGCCGCGGTGGTGGCATCGGCGCAGGGCAGTGATTTCGCAGGCTTCGCGATGCGCTGGTCGCAGCCGCTGCTGCATGTGGTGTTCACCGCCCACCCGACCTTTCTGCTCACTCCGAACGAATATGCCGCCGTCGCCGAAGCTGCGGTCTCTGGCGCGCCGGTCGTCATCGCACCGCGGCCTGATCGGCCATCGCCCAGCCTGGCCGATGAACATGAAGAAGCCATGGCCGCGCTTGCCCGTGCCCAGGCGGCGCGCGAACGGCTCCATGCCGTCGTGCTCGATGTCGCTGCCACGCATTATCCCGACGACTGGCAGGCGCTGACCCCGTGCCTGTTCCGGCTGGCAACCTGGGTCGGTTATGACATGGATGGCCGCACCGATATCGGCTGGGCAACCAGCTTGCGCTTTCGCTTCAATGAAAAGGCCCGGCGGCTGGCGCTCCATGCCGATACGGCCAGCGCCGCAGGCGAGGCGGGCCTGGCCGGCCGGTTGCGCCGCGCCTGCCGCCATGCCGCGACCATGGCGGCGCTGCTGGCCGGCGATACCGACACGCCGGCGGCCCTGTCGGCCATCGCCAACCAGATTACCGCGCCGGATGCCGACAGCCTGACCAGCCTGTCCGGCGTCATCGCTGATCTGCGTGCCGCCGCCGCCGTGCTGCCCGTCGATCTGGCCGCGCCGCGCCTTGTGCTGGCGGCGGCCATGGCCGCCGATGGCCTGGGCATGGGCGCCATCCATTTCCGCGTGAACGCCGCGCAACTGCACAATGCCATCCGCCGCCGCATCGATCCGGATGGCAATCTCGACATGGCCAGCGGCCAGGCGCTGCTGCGCCTGCGCATGTTGCTGAACGAAGTGCAGCCGCTGCGCAGCAATTTCGCCGCATTGGCGGTGGAGAGCACCACGGCCGTGCGGCAGTTCCTCGCCATGGCGGCGATTCTGCGTCACATCGATGCCGACACGCCGATCCGCCTGCTGATTGCCGAATGCGAACAGCCGCAAACCGTGCTGTCGGCGCTGTATTTCGCGAAGCTGTTCGGGATCGACAGCCATGTCGATGTGTCGCCGCTGTTCGAAACCGAAACCGCGCTGGAACATGGTGGGCGCTTCCTCGATGCGCTGCTGGCGGAGCCGGCCTATGTTGCCCATGCTCGCCGCCGCGGCCGCGTGGCGATCCAGACCGGATTTTCCGATGCCGGGCGCTTCGTCGGCCAGATCCCGGCGGCGCTGGCCATCGAACGGTTGCAGGGCCGGCTGGCGCGCGCCATGGCCGCCAACCAGCTTGGCGATGTCGCGGCGCTGATCTTCAACACCCACGGCGAATCGATGGGCCGCGGCGCGCATCCGGTGGATTTCGGCGATCGCCTGGCCTGGCCACTCAGCCGCTGGGCGCGCGGGCAGTTCGCGGATCGCCACATCCGCATCGAGGCCGAAGCCAGTTTTCAGGGCGGCGATGGCTTCCTGTTCTTCGGCCATGATGCGTTGGCGCTGGCGACACTGGCGCGCATCGCTGCGCTGTGGCCGGGGCTGGCCGACGATGGCGCGGGCGACGCCTTCTACACCCGCACCGATCTGTCCCTCGATTATTACCGCATGATCCGCCGCCACCAGCGCCGGCTGTTCGAAACCCGGCCCTATGCCCGCGCCATCACCGCCTTTGGTCTGGGCTTGCTGCCGGTCACCGGATCACGCCGGCTAAAGCGCCAATCCGACATCGGCAGCGACCGTGAAGCGAACTTGCGCCAGATCCGCGCCATCCCGCACAATGCCGTGCTGCAACAACTCGGTTATCCGGCCAATGTGCTGGCCGGCGTTGGCACCGCCGCCGGCGAAGCGCGCGAGGCGCTGGCGGCGCTGCTGGCCGGATCGGCGCGCGGCCGGCAGATATTGGGCCTGGTCGGGGCAGCCAATGCGCTGGCCAGCATCAAGACGCTGGCGGCTTATGGCGAGCTGTTCAACAGCGCCTATTGGGCGACGCGGCCCTATCGCGGCACCGAAGATCATCTGGCGCGGCCCTGCCTGGCGCTGGCCGAACGGCTGATCGAAGATGACCGCTCCGGCCAGTTCCGCCGGCTCGCCTCGCAATTGCGGGTGGACAATATCAAGCTGCGCCAGTTGCTCGACCATCTGCCCGCTCCCTCCGCCGATCCAGCAGGCGAAGCCACCCGCCGCACGCTGGGGGTGTTGCACGCGCTGCGTCTGGCGCTGATGCAGCATCTGTTCCTGCGCGCTGTCGACATGCCGGCCTTCTCGCGCAGCAACGATATCAGCCGCGACGATGTGCTGGACATGATCCTGTCGCTGCGCACCGATGAAGCGCTGGCGCAATTGCGCCGGGCCTTTCCGGTGACGGCGCCCGATCTGGATGATTATCGCATGAATGAGCCCAGCGACTGGCCGGATGGCGACCCCCAGGCCTATGCCGGGATCCAGCGCCGCTTCATCGGGCCGATCGCGGAAGCGGCCAGGCTGCTGCCGCTGATCGGCATCGCGATTGCCAATCATTTTGGTGCGTTCGGGTAGGGACCGGCACCGTCACACATGGCCGGCCGATTTTCCGAGGCCGCAGCCCTTGTGCATGGCCCGTTGGCTCTGCGATGATCGCAATTGACCCCGAAGAAATGAGCACATCAGCATGATGAACATCGAGGTGCCGGAAAATGCCCCGCCCGGCGGCCATTATTCCCATGCGACATCGGCCGGCGGCCTGGTCTTCATTTCAGGCCAGTTGCCAATCCATCCCATCGATGGCCGGCTGAACCAGGCCAGTTTTGCAGCCCAGGCCGGCTGCGCCATCGACAATCTGCTGGCGGTGCTGAAGGCGGCCGGATCCGCGCCGGAACGTCTGCTGAAAGTGAATGTCTATGTGGTCGGGATCGAACATTGGCCGGAATTCGATGCCATCTATGCCCAGCGACTGGGCAAGCATCGCCCGGCCCGGGCGGTGATTCCGGTGCCGGAACTCCACCATGGTTTTCTGGTGGAAATTGACGGGATTGCTGCGGCATGAGCCACACTGATCGCCCCTTCACGCTTGCCGACATACAGACGCCAGCCCTGGTGCTCGATCGCGATCAGATGCGTCGCAACATCGCCTTGATGGCGCAGGCGATCGGCCGCAGCGGTGCCCGTTTGCGCCCGCATGTGAAAACCCACAAATCGGTGGATGTCTGGCATGATGTGTGCGCCGCCGGCGGCACAGGCGGGATCACGGTTTCCACCCTGGCCGAAGCCGAGCATTTCTTTGCCCATGGCGCTGACGATATTCTCTACGCGGTTGGCATTGTGCCCGCCAAGATCGCCCGGGCGGCGCGGCTGTTGAAGGCCGGCGCGCGGCTGACGCTGGTGGTGGATGATGCAGATCAGGCGCGGGCCATCGCCGCCGCCGCGCAGGCCGAAGCGGTGGTGCTGCCGGTGATGATCGAGATTGATGTGGACGGGCATCGGGCCGGCATCCGGCCGGATTCCGCCGCGCTGATCACGCTGGCGACCCTGATTGCCAGCGATCCGGCCCTGCATCTGGCCGGCGTGATGACCCACGCTGGCGGCTCCTATGGCAGCAGCACCGCCGCCGCGCGGCTGGCGGCTGCCCAGCAGGAAGCCTCTGGCTGCGTGCGGGCGGCAAGCCGTATCAGGGCGGCGGGCATCGCTTGTGAAACCGTGTCCATCGGGTCAACGCCAACCGCGCTGGCGCAGGCTGATCTGGCCGGCGTCACCGAAGTGCGTGCGGGGGTTTACACCTTCTTCGATCTGGTGATGGCCGGGCTTGGGGTGGCCGAACCCGGCCAGATCGCGCTCAGCGTGCTCGCCACCGTGATCGGCCATCAGGCGGAAAAGGGCGTGCTGATCACCGATGCCGGCTGGATGGCGCTGTCCCGCGATCGCGGCACGGCATCGCAGGCGGTGGATCAGGGCTATGGCCTGGTGTGCGATGTGATGGGCAGCCCGCTGGGCGATGTGATCGTGCAGGAATGCAACCAGGAACATGGCATCATCGGTGCGCGCGCGCCGGGCGCTCGGCTGGCGCTTGACCGGTTTCCGATCGGATCGCAGCTGCGGATCCTGCCCAACCACGCCTGCGCCACGGCGGCCCAGCATGCGCATTATATGGTGTTGGAACAGAATGAGGTGATCGGCCAATGGCCGCGAATCGGCGGCTGGTGAGGCGAATCTTGGCGCTGCAATCGGCCAGCCGGGTGGCTTGATCCGGCGCGCGGCTGACAGGATCGCCTTGCGACCATGTTCAATGGCAGGCTGCGCCCGCGAAGGTCGCGATGATCGGGCAGGGGCCGTCCTGGCCGCTGGTGCATTCATCCAGCAAGACCGACAGGGCCGCGCGGGCGGCGGCGAGCGCGGCCATTTCGGCATCGAGCGCCGCAAGGCGGGCGCGGGTGAGCGCCTGGACGCGGGCGCGATCATTGCTGGCATCCAGGGCCAGAAGTTCGGCAATTTCCTTCAGGCTGAAACCGGCGCGCTGCGCCGAGCGAATGAAACCCAGGCGCTGCACGGCGGTTTCATCATAATGGCGCACGGCGCCGGCGCTGGCGGGCACCGGCATCAGCCCCTTGCGTTGGTAAAAGCGGACTGTTTCGACGCCGACTCCGCCGGCTGCGGCAAGACGCGCGATCGTCAAAGTGGGGGTAAGGGCTGCCATGGCTTGACTCCGTATCATGGTACGGAAGCTATAGGGCAGCGACTCGCCGAACGCAAAGGATGGCGCTGATGGATGCTCAACTGCCCCGCACGGCCCGCCTGGTGCGCATGGCCCTGCCCGATCATGTCTGCCCATGGGGCCTGCGTGCGCGCCATCTGCTGCAATCCAAGGGCTATGACGTCGACGACGTGCTGCTGACCAGCCGCGAAGCGGTCGACGCGTTCAAGGCCGAACAGGGCGTGAAGACCACCCCGCAGATCTGGATCGCCGGGCAGCGTGTGGGCGGCCATGATGATCTGCGGCGCTGGCTGGGCCTGTCGGTGCATGATCCCAAGGCGCTCACCTATCGGCCGGTGATCACCCTGTTCGCCATGGCGGCCGCGATGTCGCTGGCGATCAGCATGGCGGTGCGGGGCACGCCGTTCACCATTGAAGCCGGCATCTGGTTCGTCGGCATGGCCATGTGTTTGCTGGCCTTCCTGAAACTGAAGGATATCGAAGGCTTTGTCACCGGGTTCATCGGCTATGATCTGTTGGCGCGCGCCTGGCTGCCTTATGCCTATGTCTATGCCTGGGCCGAAGCCACTTCTGGCGTGCTGATGCTGTCTGGGCAACTGGTCTGGCTGGCGTCCGGACTGGCGCTGTTCATCGGCGGCATCGGCGCGGCCTCGGTGATCAAGGCGGTCTATATCGACAAGCGTGCGCTGACCTGCGCCTGCGTCGGCGCCGGCAGCAATGTGCCGCTGGGCTTTGTGTCGCTCCTGGAAAATCTGATGATGCTGTCCATGGGTCTGTTCATGCTGATGATGCAATGAACGCCACGATGAACCGCTTTCTCCTGATGGTGCTGTGCCTGATGGTGTCGGCGTCGGCCAGCGCTGCCACTTATGACCTGCTGGTCGAACGCCGGCAGATGGCGATCGTGCCCGGCCGCAGCGACAGCGTGATCGCCATCAATGGCAGCGTGCCTGGCCCGACCTTGCGCTTCAAGGAAGGCGAGGAGGCCATCGTTCGGGTCACCAACCGGTTGAAATCCGCGACCTCGATCCACTGGCACGGCTTGCTGGTCGATGGGCCGCAGGATGGCGCACCGGGCTTCAATGGCTTCACCGGGATAGCGCCCGGCGAGACCCATATCTACCGCATCAAGGTCCGCCAGAGCGGCACCTATTGGTATCACGCGCACAGCGAAGGCCAGGAACAGGCCGGCCAATATGGCGCGCTGATCATCGCGCCGGCGGGAGACGACCCGATCAAGGCCGATGCGGAGCATGTGATCCTGCTGTCGGACCACACGCGCGAAGATCCGGGCCGCGTGCAGCGCAACCTGAAAAGCGACAGCGGCTATTACAACTGGAACAAGCGCACCCTGCCGGAACTGGTGCGGGATGGACAAAAGTTCGGCATGGACAAGACCATGGCAGAGCGCCGCGCCTGGGGGCAGATGCGCATGGATGCCACCGATATTGCCGACGTGACGGGCTATGCCTTGCTCGCCCACGGCAAGCCGAGCGCGGCGAAGCCGGTGTTTGCCTTCACCCCCGGCCAGCGTGTGCGGCTGCGGCTGATCAACGGCAGCGCGATGAGCTTCATGGACGTGCGCATTCCGGGCGTGGCCATGACGGTGGTCGCCGCCGATGGCCGGCCCATTCAGCCGGTGGTGGTGGATGAACTGCGCATGGGCGTGGCCGAAACCTGGGATGTGATCGTCACCCCGCCGGTCGGCGCGCATGCGCTGTGGGTGGAAACGCTCGATCGCCGCGCCAGCGTGCTGGTCAATCTGACCAGCGATCCGGCGCTCACCGTGCAGGCGCCGCCCGCCCGCCCGAAACAGGTGCTGCTGCTCAGCGAAATGGGCCATGCCATGCCGGCGCCCGGTGAAGCGTGCAGCGCCGAGCATGCTGCGATGGGCCATTGCGGCTCTGCTCCCCTCCCGCGAGCGGGAGAGGCCGGTGGGGCGTCGGACCCGGACTGTCCAGCTGAACACGCCGCAATGGGCCATTGCACGCCCAGATCATCCGGCCCGCGCGTCGGCACTGCCGTGGCACAGGCGACACGCCTGGTCGGCGGCACGCCCTTTCCGCTCGTCGATTATGGCTATGGCCGCGATCCGATGGCCGGCATGCCGATGAAGGGCATGCCGGTGCTGGGCCGTGAAGGCGACACCGATGGGTCGGGGCGGGTCTTCGGCTGGGCCACCGGCGCGCCTTATGGTGCCCGCGTGCTCTCCATGCGCGATCTGGTGGCGCTTGGGCCCCGCGCCGATGCCGCGCCGCCGACCCGCGAGATCATCGTGCGGTTGCAGGGCAATATGGAGCGCTACATCTGGACGCTGAACGGCAAGAAATTCGGCGAAGGTCCACCCATCGACGTGACGTTCGGGGAGCGCGTGCGCATCACCTTCATCAACGAAACCATGATGGCGCACCCGATGCACCTGCATGGCATGTTTTTTGAGGTGGAGAACGGCCAGGCGCCGGGCCTGACGCCGGAAAAGAACGTCATCGTGGTGGCGCCGGGCCGCACCCAGTCGATCGTGCTGACCGCGAACGAAGCCGGCGAATGGCCGCTGCACTGCCACCTGCTCTATCACATGAACAGCGGCATGATGGGCAAGCTGGTGGTGGCCAATGTCGCGAGTCCGGATGGCAAGATCGCGCTCGCCCGGCCGCACGTGCATTGATGCGCGGCGTTCTATTGGCAGCGTTGCTGGCCGCTCCCGGTGCCGCGCAAGACACGCAGGCCCATGATGGCGGCATCAACAACTACACGTTGGTCGAGGAAGCCGATCTCACAAGCTTCAACGGCACGCTGGTTGCCAATTGGGAGGCGCAGGGCTGGATCGGCAGCGACATGCACAAATTCTGGTGGCGCACCGAAGGCGAAACCAAGGGCCCGCGGCTGGAGCAGAGCGAACTCCAGGCGCTCTACAGCCGCAACGTCGCCACCTTCTTCGATGCGCAAGTCGGCCTGCGCCACGATATCGCGCCCGATGCGCGCACCTATGTGGTGGTGGGGGTGACGGGCCTGGCGCCGCTGTTTTTCGAAACCGAGGCGCACGTGTTTTTCGGCCTGAAGGGCGATGTGCTGCTGCGCCTGCGCCAATCGTTCGACATTCGCATGACCAACCGGTTCGTCATCCAGCCGCTGTTCGAAACCGATATCTACGCCACCCGAGTCCCGGAGCGGCTGATTGCCCCCGGCCCGGCCATCATCGAAGCCGGGATCCTTACCCGCTATGAAGTCACCCGCCGCGTCGCGCCTTATGTCGCTGTGATGTTCGAGCGGCGGCTGGGGGAATCGAGCCGCCTGGCGCGCGCCGCGGGGGAAAACCCCGGCGGGTGGTCAATCCGGACCGGTGTTCGCTTCTGGCTATAGAATAAAGCGATTGTTCCCAGTTTGATTGGGGCAACTCCCTCCCCGCAAGGGGGGAGGGAGCAGAAGTGCCTCAATCAAAAGGCAAACAAGCTCAGATCAACCCCCGGCTGATCAAACACTCCTGCACCGCCCGGTCGGCCATATCGATCGCCGTGTTGGTGAAGGCGGAGGCCGCCGCATCGGCATTGGCAATGGCGATGCGGCCGAAACTCTGCCGGCCCAATATGTGCGGGCGCTGTTCATCCGGCACATCCGGGTCACCCAGCGTGTCATAGGTATAGGCATAGCCGTGCGGCCAGCGGTTCACGGTGATGCCGGCGATGTCGCGTGCGGCGTCAAAGCCAGCGCCGCCCAGCATGCGCTGCAACTGGGATCGGATCTCGCGTTCGATGGTGGCGTAATCGGTGTTCAGCATGTCGGCGCGGCCGATGCGGTTCTGTTCCTTGCGGGGCAGGCCGGGGCTGTTGGGATTGCGCACCATGTGCAGCACCACCGGCTCATCCGGCGTCTGCGCGCTGCTGTAGCCGCCGATGCGCATCGGCACATCCAGCGCGGTCGTGGTGTGATAGCCATTGGGGGCGTGGATGGCCTTGGTGCCCAGCTTCGCCCAGGCCCGCCAGTTGCTCAGCAGCACATTGGTATACTGCATCGGCACCTTCGACGGGTAATGCAGCGCCGCCTTCTGCGCGTCCGGCAGGCTGGGCACGATGTACGGAATGATGTTGTTGAAACAGGCCATGATCACATTGGCCGCCGTCACCGCGATGCGCTTGCCGCCCTTCACATAGACCACGCGCACGGCCTTTTCCGTGCTGCGCGTTACCGGGCCGGTGTGCTCGGCGCGGATCACCATGGCGTTCAGCCGGATGCGCACGGGATTGGCCGGATTGTCGAGCGCGGCATAATTCGCCGGTGCCAGCACGACTTTTTCCTGATCGAGCGGCCCGCGAAACACGCCAGGCACCAGCGCGGAGACCAGCAGCCGCGCCACCGACGCATTGCCATCGGGCCAATGGAAATGCTGCGCTTCGGCATGGATCTGGCCGGGCAGGGTCATCCCGGCGAAAATCGGTGAGCGACCGCCGCTGGCGATTTCCCAGGCCGGCACCGTATCCACCCGCTTGTTGTTGCGATGGCCCTGCCCGGTGAAATAGGGCAGCGATTCCGGCAGCATGCCGGCATGCTTCAGCAGGAAATCCTGATAGCTGATGGCTTTCAATGCCGCCGCCTTCTGGTCAGGTGTCAGGCCGGGCAGATAATCCTTTTTATCGCTATGCAGCCGCGTCAGGTCGGCCCGCACGGCTGGCGACAGCGGCGCTTCGCCAAAAAACTGCCCCCAGGGCTTTTTGCCGGTGCCGGTCACCAGCCTGTCGCCGGCGAAATGCTCACGGTCGAAGAAGGTGGCGTTGCCCAGCCCGTCATAGGCTTTCGTTTCGAAGCGTTCATAGCTGGTGAGATCGACGCCCAGTTCGGCCAGCATGCGTTTCGAGGTGAAGCTGTACGGGAACGGCGATTCAATGCTCATCGTGCCGCCATAGGCCAGGATGGTGCGGCCCTGATGGACGAACTCGTTGCGCTTGGCGTGGCCGCCGAAATCATCGTGATTGTCGAGGATCAGGATTTTCTGGTCCGCGCCCATGGCCTGCCGGTGGAACCACGCCGCCGACAGGCCGGAAATGCCGCCGCCCACGATCACCAGATCATAATGTTCGCCGCTGTCGTCTGCCGCCAGAGGGCCGCCGAAGCTGCCGTCGCGCGCCATGTGCGCCATTTCGAAGCTGCCCGGATATTGCCCGCGCAGGCCGGTTTTCAGCGGCGGGTAGTCCGCGGCTTGTGCCGCCGCCGCGGTGGGCAGCCCCAGGCCGCCCGCGGCCACCGCCAGCGCCGCGCCGCCGAGAAAATCCCGACGTGCAATCGGCCGCCCCATGCCGAGTTCGTGATCCGACCAGTCCGCCATTATCGCCCCTCTCCGCCGCGCTCTGCCGTGCCGCGCCCCAGTGCGGCATCTGCCCAAGACATTCGGCAAAAGCCGCGCTAATCTTGGCCACCTCTTGCCAGAAGGATAGTCCCGATGCTGCGCCGTGCAATCCCCCTCGCTCTATTGCTGGCGCTGCCGGCGTCGATCGCCGCCCAGCCTGCCCAGCCCGCCACTGCGGGTGTCTGCCGCAACGATGCCAATTATCGGGCCCAGGATTTCACGGTTGGTGAATGGGATGTCTACACCGGCGCCGCCAAGACCGCCGAAGTCTCCATGAAGCTGATCCTCAACGATTGCGTGATCGAGGAGCGCTGGACAGTCTACAAGGGCCGCGATGATGGCAATGGCATCGGCGTGTTCAGCTATTCGCCGCTGTTGAAGAACTGGGGCTATTATTGGGCGACCGACAATGGCGCCACCACCAGCTTCCGTGGGACGCTGATCAAGCCCGGCGAGATGCGTTATGTCACCGAGCGGCCGATGCCGAACGGCAAGGTGCGGCTGCGCCACTGGACGCTGTCGAAAAACCCCGATGGCACCATCCGGGAGCTTTCGGTCGGCACCGAAGACGGCGGTGCCACCTGGATCACCGAATATGATCTGAAATGGGTGCGCAAATGATCTGATGGTCCAGATCGCGATGGAACCGGCCGCGCCGCCGCGTGTTGAACGCGCTCCGGCTGCGGCCATCCTCGATCATCGGGTCCATCGTCATGCTGAAAGCTGCCTTTTGCTTCGCCGTCGTTGCGCTGGTGTTTGGCGTTCTCGGCTTCGGCGGCCTTGCCGGCGCGGCCTGGGGCGTGGCCAAGCTGCTGTTCTGGATCGCGGTGATCATCGCCATCGTGCTGTTCGTGCTGGGCTTCACCCTGTTCAAGAAGGTGACCTGATCCTGTATCAAGGGCTGCAGCACGCCAGCGGGGCCTCCTGACCGAAAGACGCGTTTGCACGGCCGGTTTCGGCCAACAGATCGGCATCATTGCGGCCCTTGTCGTGATCGGCGGGGCCATCGTCGGCATCGCCTGGCTGCTGGTGTCGCTTTTCGAAATGCTGCTGCTGGCATGTGCCGCGCGGGTGCTGGCGGCCATTTTCATCGCGATGACCGACGTTCTGTGCCGTCTTGCCGGCATGAAACATGGGGCCGCGCTCACCCGAGGTCTGCCAGCCGGTCAAATTGCGTATATGAGATTGCTGGCGGCTGCTGAAACCTGAAGGCGCAGGGGTGTCGCTGGCGGGCGATCATGCGGCCTTGTGATTCGACCAGGGGGATCGACTGTGACCACATTCAAGCAGATTCGTTGGATGCCGCTTGTGGCATCGCTTGCCATCGCACTGGCAGCGTGCGGGGATCAGACTGCCAAGGATGGCAAGGAAGGCGCGGCAACCGCTGCCGCCGATGGGCCGAAGCTGGGCATTCGCCCGGCCGGGGATGAAACCATCAAGCTCGATCGCACCAAGATCAAGAACGCCGATCTGCTGAAGATTTATGATCATATCGATGCCAACATCGATTCCCACGTCGTCAATCTGCAGAAATGGATTCAGCAACCCACCGTGTCGAACACCGGCGAAGGCATCCCGGAATCGGCCGAGATGGTGAAGGGCTTCTTCGACAAGCTGGGCTGCCAGAAGACGCAGGTTTTTGATCCCGGCATCAACAAGTGGGGATCCCAGTCCAACCCGGTGGTCTACGCCAAATGCGATGAGGGCGCGGAAAAGACGCTGGCCGTTTACTGGCAGGGCGACACCATGCCGGTCACCCAGCCTGATCTGTGGAAGGCGCCGCCGTTCGAAGGCCGCCTTGTCGAGCAGGCACCCTACAAGAAGGTGTTGATCGGGCGCGGCGCGGTCAATTCCAAGGGCCCGGAAATGTCGTTCTACAACGCCTTGCTGTCGATCAAGGCGGTCACCGGCAAGCTGCCGGTCAACCTGATCTTCATCGTCGAAAGCGATGAGGAGCGCATGGATGTCGGCCTCAACAAGTTCATGCAGGATCATGCCGATCTGGTGAAGGATGCCGATGCGCTGTGGGGCCCCGGCGGTTCGGAAGGCTGCGTGTTCGTCGAGCTGACCACCAGCGGCAAGAGCTGGGGCCGCGGTCCGGTCTATTCCGACATCCACGGTTCCAACAAGCGCTCGGTCGACAGCCCGGCATGGCGGCACATCCAGATGCTGTCCAAGCTGGTTTCGGCCGATGGCAACACGGTGCTGATCCCCGGATTCTATGACAATATCGTGCCGCCCACCAAGGAAGAGCTGGCCATCCTGGCCAAGTCGGCGGCGAAATATGATCTGAAGCGTGCCGCGAACAACCTGGGCGTGGCGCGGTTCATTTCCGATGATCCGCTCACCCAGCTGAAGATGGCGCGGATGGGCACATCGATGAATCTTGATGGCATCTGGGGGGGCAACATGTTTGCCGGCGGTTCCGGCGCCATCCTGCCCAACAAGATCATGTCCAAGCATAATTTCCGCTATGTGCCCAACATGAGCGGGCCGGATATCGTCGCCAAGCTGCGCAAGCATCTCGACAAGCTCGGTTACAAGGATGTCGAGATCAATCTGGTCGGCGATGTGCCTTGGGCCAAGAAGAACACCGACAACGATATCAGCCGTGCCACCGCCTATACCGCGCAGATGTGGGGGCAGAACCATGATCCGATCACGCCCAACGACAGCATCTTGCTGGCCGGCGGCGGCGGCGGTTATTGGCCGGCCTATCTGTTTTCGGGCACCGAATCGCCGATCAACATCCCGATCAGCTCGGTTCGTGGTGGCACGGGCGGCAACGCCCACGCTGCCAATGAATTCTGGGTCATCGAAGGGGCCGGCAATTCGCCGGGGATGGCGACGGCGGAAAAGATCATCGCCACCGCCCTCTACACATATGCCGGGTTGAACGGGCCAATCGCCCTGGCGCCCGAAAAGCCCTGATAACGCCGTCGTACTGATCCCCTTGCACGGATCATTGTCGGGTTTTCCGGCGCCAGTCACATCCAGGGTCATGTCGATGCCAGTGGTTTCACTTCAGAATCTCAAGAAGATCTACAAGCTGGGCGACAATGACGTGCACGCCTTGCGCGGCGTGTCTCTGGATGTGGAGGCGGGGGAATTCGTCGCGATCATCGGGCCTTCGGGTTCGGGCAAATCCACGATGATGCACATCCTGGGCTGTCTCGACCGCCCGACCGAGGGCAAGTATCTGCTGAACGGGGTCGATGTGTCGGGGCTTTCCGCCGACGATCTCGCCGAAATTCGCAATCGGCAGATCGGCTTCGTGTTTCAGGGGTTCAACCTGCTGGCGCGGACATCGGCGCTGGAAAATGTCGAAGTGCCGCTGCTCTATTCGCGTCCGGTGATCCCGCCGGCTGATCGCCGGGCGCGGGCCGGCAAGGCGTTGCAGGCCATCGGCCTGGGGGACCGCACCGATCACCATCCCAACCAGCTTTCCGGCGGCCAGCAGCAGCGCGTGGCCATCGCCCGGGCGCTGGTGAACGAGCCGACGCTGATCCTGGCCGATGAACCGACCGGCAATCTGGACAGCGCCACCAGCATCGAAGTGATGCGGATCCTGCAGGAACTGCGCGCGCGCCGGAACATCACGATCATCCTGATCACCCACGAAGCCGAAATCGCCGCCTATGCCACACGCATCGTGGCGGTGCGCGACGGCGTGATCATCAGCGACACGCCCAACGAACCCAAGAGCCTGCTGGACGACGCGCCGGCCGCGCCGATGGCCGCGGCGGCCAGAGCGGCGAGCGCCTGACCATGTTCAACCCGCTGCCGGCCCTGCCGATGGCGCTTGCCGCTTTGCTGCGCAACCGCAACCAGGCCGCACTGGCGGTGATCGGCGTGACCATCGGCGTTGCGGCGCTGGTGACCTCCATGGCGCTGGGGCGCGGCGCCCAGAATGCGCTCAACGATCAATTGCTCGCCGCCGGGGCCAATGTGATCGTGATCACCTCTGGCAATTATCGCATGGATCGCGGTGCCCGGCCTGATCCGGAAGCCACGATCGGCCATGCGGCCTTCGATGCCGGTGCCTTGCCCACGGTGGTAAGGCCCCGGCTGATGCTGGCCGCCTACAGCCCCGGGTTCCCGGTGGGCGGCAATCGCTTTGGCGGCCTGCTGCGGCAGGTCCACGAAGAAGACGATCCGATGGAGATGCACGATCATCCGCTGGCCAAGGAGCGTCTGGGGGATATGGCGGCGGGCCTGGGTTCCGCCGCAACCCTGACCCGCGATGATGCGCGGGTGCTGGCAGAACAAGTGAAGGGCGTGAAGTTCGTCGTGTCGGGTGTGCACGAGAATGCCCGGGTGTTCGTGGCCGACAGCCCGGAAAAACGCCAATGGTTCACCCGTCTGCACGGCACCGAAGCCGATCTGCCGCAAGTGCGCGCCGGGTGGGTGATCAACCGCGGGCGGTTTCTCAGCCCCGATGACGTGGAGCAGAGCGCGCAGGTGATGGTGCTGGGCCGCGTGGTGGCGGACCGGCTGTTTGGCGAGGGCGTCGATCCGACTGGCAAGACCCTGACGCTGTGGAACCAGCGGTTCCAGGTGATCGGCGTCGTCGGCAGCAAGAGCTGGGCTGCGCAGCCCGTCGCGGGGGATGATCAATTCGATGCGGTCTATGTGCCGGTCACCACGGTGCACCGGCTGCTCAACCTCGGCAAACTCAACACGGTGACGGTCACCACCACGTCGGTCGGCGAAAATGCGGCGGTTGCCAAGCAGATCATCGATCTGCTGCGCGAACGCCATGGCATCACCGAAGCCGAACCCGATGATTTCATTGTCACCAGCATGGCCAAGCAGGCGCTTGGCAAGGGGCTGCCGCCAGAACTGGCCCGGGCCGTGGGCGGCAATCTGGAGCGCGTCGAGGAATTGACCGTCGAACAATTGTCGGGATCGCTGTCGCGCGCCAATCAGACCATGCTGGTCATGCTGGGCAGTGTGGCAGCCGTGTCCTTGCTGGTGGGCGGCATCGGCGTGACCAATCTGCTGTTGCTGTCCGTCACCCAGCGCACACGGGAAGTGGGATTGCGGATCGCGCTTGGCGCACGGCAAAGCGATATCGCGGCGCAATTTCTGCTGGAGGCCGTGCTGCTCAGCCTGATCGGCGGCGTGCTTGGCATCGCGATCGGCGTTGCGGCATCGGGTGGGCTCGAAAGCTTTTTCCACTGGTCGGCGACGGTATCGCCGCTGACGGCGCTGGCGGCGATTGCTGCCGCCCTGGTGCTGGGGATCGTGGCCGGGGTCTATCCCGCCCGGCGTGCATCTGAACTGCGACCAATCGAGGCCCTGCGACATGAATAGGTTTCTGGTTTTGATGACAGGTGTGTTGGCGTTGGCTGCCCTGCCGGCTGCCGCCCAGCATGGTTCGGCCACCCATGGCGATCACAACGCGCACCATGGCGGCGTGGTGGAAATGTGGGGCACGCTGCATTACGAGGTGGTCACGCCGCCGGCGGGCAATGTGATGGTGTATTTCACCGATGAGCAGCGCAACGATCTGCCGGCGTCGGCGGTCCAGCGGCTGCGCGCCGAGATCGTCCGGCCGGATCGGTCGGTCGAGCCGCTGGCCATGGCGATCAGTGCCAATGGCGATCACTGGATGGCGCGCAGCAAGCCGGTGACCAGCGCCAAGACCGTGATCCGCCTGGCCTTTGTGCACCGCGGCGAGCAGGCGACGGTGGAAATCTATGGCGACATGATTCCGCGACTGGCCAAGGCTGCACCAAAGCCTGCGCCCAAGGCCGCAGCCAAAGCGCGTCCCGCTGCCGCCAAGCCGAAGCCGGTTGATCCCCACGCAGGCCATTGATCGACATGGCCAATAATCTCGGCATGGCCTTTCGGGCGCTGTTGCAAAACCGCCTGCAAACGTTGCTCACCCTGCTTGGGGTTGGTGTCGGGGTCGCCATGGTCGTGATCGTGTCCGGGCTTGGCCTGGGTGCGCAGGCGCGGATCGAGGCGCAGATCGAAAGTGCCGGGCCGACGATGATCGTGATCCGCGCCGGAAATTATCAACCGGCCGGCATCGCGTCCGAAGGCACCCAGGACAGCAGCGGCGGTGAACCTTCCGAAGGCGCGGTGTCGGGCGGCGTTGGCGGAGAAGGCGAATTTGATCCGGCCGTGGATGCCGCCATTGTCCAGAACCGCGCCCGGCTGCGCCGCACGGCGGCCCCCATGCGCCATCAACCCGTGCCCGAACCCTTGGGCATCGCCGATATCGCCCTGCTGCGCGGCAAGGTGGCGGATATCAGGGCGATCGCCGGCGTCGTCGAAGGCAATGTCACGCTGGACGATGCCGCATCGGGCCGGGATGTGCGCACACGCATCGTGCGGGTCAGCGGTTTCGAGGCGCCGTGGCCAGAGATGCGCGGCTGGAAACTGGTGGAAGGCCGCATGATCACCGATCAGGAACATGTGGCTGGCGCGCCGCTGATGGTGATGGCGCCCGCGGTGGCCCGGCGGCTGTGGCCGGGTGCAGCGCCCGTGCTGGGCAAATCCCTCGCCATCGGCGGGCGTGAGGTGACGGTTGTCGGCCTTGTCGATGGCACCAAGGATGATGCCGATGAACTGCTGCCGCGCATCTACACGCCGCTGCGCAGTGCCCAGACGGCATTGGCGGCGGGCGGCGGCAATCGCGACACGCTGGATTCAATCACCGTGCGCACCACGTCTGTCGCCGTGACGACGCAGACCGCCAAGGCGATCCGGGCGGTGCTGCGCGCCAAACACCGGTTGCCCGATGACGTGCTCGATGATTTTCGCGTTCAGACACAGAGCGTGATGGCGATGCCGACGATGGGCGGCGATCCGCGGCTGGCGCGATCGGTGCATGGCAATGTCGGCGGGCTGGACGCGGCGTCGTGGCAGGAAATGGCCAAGAGCCTGCGCGCCGCCGGCCGCACCTTCACCCTGCTGCTGGCGGGCGCGGCGGCGGTGTCGCTGCTGGTCGGTGGGATCGGCGTGATGAACATCATGCTGGTTTCGGTTTCGGCGCGCACCCGCGAAATCGGCCTGCGGATGGCGATGGGCGCGCGGGCGCAGGATGTGATGACGCAGTTTCTGGTCGAGGCGCTCACCCTGGCCGGGCTTGGCGGTACCTTTGGCCTCGTGCTGGGTGGCATCGGCCTGGTCTTTGCGGATCAGCGGCTGCACTGGGCCACGGCGGTATCGCCGATCATGCTGGTGCTGGCGTTGGCAATGGCTGCCATCATCGGCGTCGTTTTCGGGATCGGCCCGGCACGCCGGGCGGCGTCGCTCGATCCCGTCGTGGCCTTGCGCGCGGAATAACCCGGCCCGGATTTGCGGAGATCACCATGCTTGCGCTGCTTCCTGTCAACCTCCGCCTCGCGCTGCGCTCGCTCAGCCGCAATCGGCTGCGCAGTTTTCTGACCATGCTGGGGATCATCATCGGCGTGGCCGCGGTGTTGACCATGGTGGCACTCGGTACCGGGGCGCGATCGGCGGTGGAAGGCGAAGTGAGTTCGGCCGGCACGCGGCTGGTGTTCGTGCGCAGCGGCAATTACACGCGCGGCGGGGACAGTATCGGCATCACATCGGGCAGTGGTTCCGCCAGGACCCTGATGCCTGCCGATGCCGACGCGATCCTGCAGAGCATCGACAAGGTGGACATTGTCAGCCGCGGCGTGTCGCTGCGCGATACGCTGACCGCCGGCACCAAGCGCAGCTTTGCCCGGGTGCAGGGCGTCGAGCCGGGCTATGAGCAGGCCTATGGCTGGGAACTGGTGCAGGGCCGCATGCTGGCCGATGGCGCGCCGGAAGCGGTGATCGGTGCCACCCTGGCCGGGCAATTGTTCGGGCGCGGCGAAGATCCCGTCGGCCAGACCGTGACGTTGGCCGATACGGCGTTCACGATTGTCGGCGTGACCACCGGCGTGTCGGAAGATCATGCCGAAGTGTTGTTCGTGCCGTGGCAGCGTTTGCAGGCCATCCGCGGCGGCAGCCATATCGATACGATCGTCGTGGCCGCGCAAAAGGCCGGCGAGGCGTCGATTGTGGCCGATGCGGTGCGCAAATTGCTGCGCGAACGCCACCGCAAGGCGCCCGGCGCACCGTCCACCGGCGGCTTTGTCAGCGCGGCGCCCGTGCAATCGGCGCAAGCGTCCATGGGTGCGGCAGATGATTTCACCGTGGAAACCCAGGCCGCCAAGGCGCTGACGCAGGGGCTGTATACGCCGGCAGCGGCCTTTGCGCTGGCCAACCTGCCCAAGCTCGATGAAGTGACACTGGAAGAAATGTCGGACACGCTCGATCGGGCCAGCGATACGATGACGGCGCTGCTGGCCAGCATTGCCGGCGTGTCGCTGATCGTTGGTGGCATCGGCATCATGAACATCATGCTGGTCTCGGTGACGGAACGCACGCGCGAGGTCGGGCTGCGGGTGGCGGCGGGCGCGCGATCATCGGATATCGGGATGCAGTTTCTGGTCGAGGCCATGACCCTCAGCCTGATCGGCGGCCTGATCGGGCTGGTGATCGGATTGGCCGCGTCGTGGATCATCGGTTGGTCGCTGGGCTGGCCGGCGCATGTGTCGATTTCGGCGATGGCGCTGGCGGTTGGGGTTTCGGCAGCGGTCGGTCTGGTGTTCGGGATCTATCCGGCGCAGCGGGCCGCGCGGCTGGATCCCATCGATGCACTCCGCACCGAATAGGCGGCTGTTGAAGGCGGCTGGGTGGCGGCTGGTTGCCCGCTACGCGGCGCTGGCATCGCTGCTGTGTGCGGCGGGCGTCTTGCTGTGGATCGGCTGGCCCGATTCACCCGATAACAGGCTGGACGCGGCCGGCAGGCGCTATGCCGAACTGGCGGTGCGCGGCCTTGGCCCGGACGAGATCGACGCCTATTTCGGGCCGGTCATTGCGCAAGACCGGCTGCCGCCCGCTGTGCTGCGGCAGGAGGTGCAGGCGCTGGCTTCAGAAATTCGCACGGCGCAGGCGCCCGTGGAACGCCGCGCCCGTCTGCTGGCCCGCATCGAACAGCTCGATGCGCTGATCGGGCTGATCGCGGCGCCGCGCCGCCCGGGCTTTGATGCCGAAGCGGCGGCGATCTTCGGCATCGCGCCAGCGCGGATCGACATGGCGGCGCAGGCGGCGGCGCGGCAATCCCTGGCGGCGCTGCTGCCGGGGTCGGGTCCGCTGGCGCAGCGGGTGATGGCATATCGCCGCCGGTTTGCGCTGCCGCCGGACAAGCGCAAGGCGGTGTTTGCCCGCGCGCTGGCCGAATGCCGGGCGCGCACGCTGGCCAGATGGCCGCTGCCGGCACAGGAACATCTCGACATCGAATGGACCAGCCGCGTGCCGGCGGCGTGGCACCGCTATCTCGGCCATTATCAAAGCCGCCTGCAGATCAACCCGGCGGCGGTTGCCGATCCGGCCGTGGCACTCGATCTGGCCTGTCACGAAGCCTATCCGGGGCACCACGCGCAGTTCGTGTTGCTGGAGGTGCGCACCGCGATCCGGCCGGAAGACAGCGTCGTGCTGCTGCGATCGCCGCAATCGGCCTTGCGCGAAGGCAGCGCCAACGCCGGCATCGATCTGGCCTTCCCGCCGGCCGATCGCCTGACGTTCATGGCCGGCACCCTGTTTCCACTGGCCGGCTTTTCGCCCGAAGACGCCCGCCTGCACGGCCAGGTGCACCAATTGATCGGGACGCTGGCGCTTTCCACCATCCCGATCCTGCGTCGTTATCGCGATGGCGACAGCAGCCGTGAAGCGACGCTGGCGGCGCTTGCCGATGAGGCGCTGATCTCCAGCCCGGAGGCGCTGCTGGCGTTCTTTGATCGCTATGGCACGCTGGTTGCCGGCTATTCGGTGGCGCAGCAGCGGGTGGCCCGCTGTGTGAACGCATCGCGCGATCGCTGGGCCGCCCTGCGCCTGTTGGTGGCCAGCGTCGACACAAGGCCTCTGGGCCAGGCCGAAACCGCCAGCCCGTGCGCAGGCCGTTGGCCCGCCGCGTCGGGACGCTGAAACGCCTTCAGCCGGGCCTGGTTCAGTCTGCGGCGTCTCTCGCCGCCAGCTTGCGTTCCCAGGCGATGGCATCGGCGACGATCCGATCGAGATCGTCCAATGCCGGTTGCCAGCCGAGCTGGCCGCGGATCCGGCTGGTGTCTGCCACCAGGCGGGCCACATCACCGGGGCGACGGCCGGCGGCGATGCGGTGCAGCGTCTGTCCCGAAACGCGATCGACCGCATCGAGCACGTCGAGAACCGAGGCGCCATGGCCATAGCCGACGTTGAAGGTCAGGCTCTGGTCCGGCTGGGCGGCCAGTGCATCCAATGTGGACAGATGGGCCGCCGCCAGATCGGTGATGTGAATATAGTCACGGATGCCGGTGCCGTCGGGCGTGCCGAAATCATTGCCGGTCACCAGCACGGAATCGCGTTTGCCGATCACCGCCTCCGCAGCGATCTTGATCAGATGGGTGGCGGTTTTCGATACCTGGCCCGAACGCCCTGCCGGATCGGCGCCGGCGACGTTGAAATAGCGCAGCACGCCGACATTGACGGCGCCGGTGGCTGCGACATCGGCAAGCACGCGTTCGACCATCGCCTTGCTGGCGGCATAGGGGTTGACCGGGGCGAAGGGCAGATCTTCCGACAGGCGGTCCGCATCGGGTGCGCCATAGACGGTGGCGGTTGAGGAAAACAGCAGATGGCGAGCGCCGCCGGCCATGGCGGCAGCGAACAAGGCGACCGCACGGCCGACATTGATGTCGTAATAGGTCAGCGGCTTTTCGACGGATTCCGGCACCGAAATCACCCCGGCGCAGTGAATGACCGCGGCGATGCCATGATCGGCGACCAGCTTCGTGACCAGCGCGCTATCGGCGCAATCGCCTTCGACGAACTGCGCGCCTTCCGGCACCAGCCAGCGGTTGCCGGTGGACAGATTGTCGAGGATCAGCACCTGATCGCCGCGATCAAGCAGCGCCAGCGCAATATGCGAACCGATATAGCCGGCACCGCCGGTGACAAGAATCATGGCCTAGCCTCGCTTTCGAGGGGCACGGATAACACTGATTTGGCCGAATGTAAGGCCGCATTGCTGCAATGCGGCGCACCCAGCCAGTGTTCGCGATCCCGCGTGGACGGGCCCCGCCCCGCGCGTGCGGCACCGACACCTGGTGCTGCCGCCGCCTGAGATCCCGCTTGATCATGCCGTGTCCCGGCAAATCCCGGAACGACGGGCTGTTTGGTGCGGCCAAGAAGACTCGAACTTCCACGGCCTTTCGGCCACAACGACCTCAACGTTGCGCGTCTACCAATTCCGCCATGGCCGCACACGATGGAATGGGGGTGGCCCCCCTTCGGCAGATGGCGCGGGTAGCAGGGCAGGGCGGCGGGTGCAAGCCTGTCGTTGGCTTGCCCGCCGCCCATCGCCAATCAATTATATTTGCGCAGTTCGTTCTTGGCGATTGCCTGGCGGTGCACTTCGTCCGGGCCGTCGGCAAGGCGCAGGGTGCGCTGACCGGCATAGCCGCTGGCGAGGCCATAATCCTGGCAGACGCCGCCGCCGCCGTGGGCCTGGATGGCGTGATCGTGGATCAGGCAGCTCATGTTGGGGGCGACCACCTTGATCATGGCGATCTCGTTGGCGGCCGCCTTGTTGCCGACCGTATCCATCATGTAGGCGGCCTTCAGGGTCAGCAGCCGCGCCTGTTCGATGGCGATGCGCGAATCGGCAATGCGTTCATGCCACAGGCTGTGTTCCGAAATCGCCTTGCCGAAGGCGACGCGGCTCTTCAGGCGCTTCACCATCTTTTCCAGGGCGCGTTCGGCGGCACCGATGCTGCGCATGCAGTGGTGGATGCGGCCTGGCCCCAGGCGGCCTTGGGCGATTTCAAAGCCGCGGCCTTCGCCAAGCAGCATGTTGGCCACCGGCACGCGGACATTGTCGAGGATCACTTCGAAATGGCCGTGCGGTGCGTCATCATAGCCGAACACCGAAAGCGGGCGCAGCTTGGTGATGCCGGGGGCATCCAGCGGCACCAGCACCTGGCTCTGCTGCTGGTGGCGCGGTGCGCCTGGATCGGTCTTGCCCATCACGATGGCGATGCTGCAGCGCGGATCGCCGACGCCCGAAGACCACCATTTGCGGCCGTTGATCACATATTCATCGCCTTCGCGGCGGATCGACGTCTCGATGTTGGTGGCGTCGGACGAAGCCACCGCCGGTTCGGTCATCAGGAAGGCGGAGCGGATTTCGCCGGCCATCAGCGGCTTCAGCCAGCGCTGCTTCTGTTCGTCGGTGCCATAGGTGCGCAGCACTTCCATGTTGCCGGTGTCGGGCGCGGAGCAGTTGAACACTTCCGACGACCAGCCGGCGCGGCCCATTTCCTCGGCCAGTGGTGCATATTCCAGATTGGTCAGGCCGGGGCCTTTCCATTCGCCGGTGTCATGCGCGCAGATGTTGAGGAACAGGTTCCACAGCCCGGCTTCACGCGCCTTGGGCTTCAGTTCCTCGATGATCGGCAGCACCTTCCAGCGCTCGCCTTCCTGCACTTCCTGGCGATAGCGTTCCTCGTTGGGGAAAATATGCTGATCCATGAAGCCACGGACCTGTTCGATCAGGCCCTTGGTCTTGTCGCTATATTCGAAAAACATGGGATTCCCCTTCGGTGGCTTCTGGTTGTGCAGGCTGCACTGCTGTCATGCCCCGGCATGCTTGGCCACTGGCAAAAAGGAAAGACCGGATGATTGCGTAGCGGCCGGCGGTCGCCGCGCCAAATCCCCCCAAATCCCCCCCCCAAATCCCCCGATGCTGCGCGATGCACCCGCACGTCATGGCGCGCCCCGCGCGACAGGGGCCTGGTTCAGGCGGGCGCCGCCGTCAGCGCCGCTTGTGTGGAACAGATTTCCGCAGGGTGGCCAGGAACATGTCGCCCATGATTTCGGGCCGACCTTCGAACATGCGCGTGACCTTGTCGGGGCCGGCCAATTGCTTGCGCAAGGTGGCGCGTTCGAGATGATTGTCGGCCAGGCGCACGGCGGCGGCAATATAGTCCAGCTCACTGCGCGTTGTCAGCCAGGATGGAAAGTTGAGACGGCTGAAGATGCCCTCGTCGATATGTTCATGAACTTCCGGGCCGGACAGGCAAACGCCAACGAGCCCCGCCGAAACCGTATCGATGATGCCGTTGGTGTTGCCGAACGGGAACGGGTTGATGAACATGTCGCAATTGGTGATCACGTCCATGTAGCGCGCATAGGGCTGGTGCTCGTGCACCGTCACCGAATCCCCCAGCACCTGGTTGCAGGCGCGCTTGACCTGCGGATAGACCAGCCCCTGGGCCAGGCCGATCAGAAATTCGAAATGGACCTCGACCTTCGCTTGCTGGCGGATCGCGGCGCAGGCTTCCAGGAATCGCGGGTTCAGCTTCATCGTGGTCGAACACACGGCGATGCGAACCGGTTCGACGTTCAACCGCGGCTTGCGCTCGGGCAGGTCGACCGCCAAGGCCGATGGACGATAGGGCATTCCATCGGAAGGCAGGATCATCAGCTTCTCGCTGAAGCAGGCGGGATCGCCGACATAATCTTCTTCGACCACCACATAATCGATTGCCGGGGAATGGGTCGTGGCCGGATGGCCCAGCGCAATGATCTGGATCGGCGCCGATCGAACGGTGGCCAGCCACATCGTCAGCGGGAACATCCCGACGCTTGGCATGTACAGGATCTGCGCGCCAAGCCGTTCGGAAACCGCGCGGATCTCGCGGATCTGGTCCACGGCCTGTTCGCGTTCCAGCGGGATGAATTCATCGAAAACCTGCTTGGTGATCTCATCGACACAGCTTGCCTTGCCCATGGCCACCACGTGGAAATGCCGGCGCGCGGCTTCCATGGTCCGGCTGTGGGTCCGGTAGATCGAGTGGCCGGAGGTAAACCATTCCAGCACGACCAGCAGCACCGGCTTTTCCGGTCCGATGGCGGGCTTGCGCTTGATGTCCGTTATGGCCTGCTTGCCAAGTTCCCGCCGCAGCAGGCGGCTGATCCCGCGTTTCACGTCGTGCTTGTCGCGCCGGTTGGCATAGCTGCAATGCATGTAGACATCGTGCAGCACGCCGACGGGCAATTGGCCCAGATCCTGGTGGTTTGCCAGTTTCTGCGCCAGCCACGGCAAAATCTGTTCGCGTTTGCCATGCGCGGCGGGGGTGCCGAGGAAGCGGGCGGACAGCAGGCTGATGCAGGCGCCAAGGATCATTCCCGGCGCGACCTTCCACAGATTGTCCAGATCGAAGCGCAGTTCCGAATTCGGATGGTAAAGCAGGCAGTATCGGAACAGGTCCTTTGTATCGAGCGTGATGTCGTGCGGCGACCCTGGCCCCCCCACATGGAATGATCGCAGGATGTGATCGGCATTGCCAAACGGGCTGGCGGCAAAGATGGCGGAAAGCCACCGCTGCAATGTCAGCAATTCCGCATGAACGGCCGGGGCGAATCCCAATTTGGGGTCCGACAGCAGGGCGGACACGGCGGCGGCCGTGCGGGTCACCAGATGCAGCGTCTGATCGTCCCTGGCCAGGGGCACCGGCAATTCCAGGGCATAATCCGGCGCGAACTGGCCGAAGCTGCGATCCAGCGACCGCAACAGCGACAGGAGTTCCAGGGCGGCCAGCTCATGTTCGCGCCGGTAGCAATGATATTCGAGCTTTTCGAGCGATGCCATCAACGGGCTACCTTGTGCTTGATCGGATTCAATCCGACCGGTGGATTCGCAGCTGATCGGGTACAGGCCAGCAAGCCGAACCAATATCAAGATTGCACATACTAAAGCGACCGGCCAGCGCCTGCATATGCGCCGTCAGATCGCGCCGGAAACCCAATACATGACGGCATAAGCCTATTCATATAGCCATTTGGTTTAAATCGTCACACTATCAGGCTACTAGGTTGCCGGCGATCTGTGTGGCAAAGGCCGCGCGCAGGATTTCCGCTGTGCGTGTTGCGGGAATAGGTTGCGGCAGTCATTGGATAGTTAAAGAGGATTAATCATGCTTTATTCGAATGCCAAATCGCGCGAACGCGCAATGAGCAGGCTCAGCGCTCTGCTGCTTACCTCCATGCTGGCCAGCGCCGCAACGTCGGTGACGGCTGCGCCTACGGATCCGTTGGCGCAGACCTCTGCGGGCATCTACCTTCTGGATGTGCAGTTGAAAGCGCCGCCGTTGCCGGCTGATTGCGGCTGGCCATGCACTACCAACCCCTCCTCTGGCGCCAGCACCGACCCCACAGCCTCCCCTCCGAACTGCAATGTGGGAATCGTCACCAACAGCACCCCGGAAGTCAACACGACCAGCACCGTCAACGTGACCGACGCCGCCAACGGCAGCTCGATCACGACGACGACCACCGTGTCCAACCGCACGCAAACGACGACCACCAACTTCACCGCCACGGATGAGGGCAGCGAACAACTGTTCGGTCAGAACGTCAGCACCTTCTACACAGCCAGTGCCGACGCCACCGTGACGGTCAACCAGACGAAGACTGATACGTCTGTCGTGGAAGTGATCGGCCCGCTGAACGGCAATCAAACCTTCAACACCACGTCGACGCCCGGCAATTACACCGACGTCGCGAACACCACCGTGGCCAATGTCACGAACGTGACCCTGAGCGGCTCTGCCAATACCCAGATCACCGGCATGCTCTCGGCCGGCGTTCAGTCGCAAGACAACGGCAAGGGCGACGGCACGGCGACCCTCAACGCTGGCATCGGCGCTGTCACCACCGAAGGCACCGTCTATCTGGCTGTCACCGGCACGGCGAAGTTCAACACGACCACCAATGCCACGGACGTCAGCGTGAACAGCCTGAGCGGCACCGCTCTGACCACCCAAGGCCTGCTGGTCGGCAGCGCATCGATCCATGGCGACGCCAACAACACGACGGCCGCATACTCCGCGACCATCGTGTCGGATTTCGGTGTCCGCGTTGCCAATGGCACTATCGGTGAGGGCGGCTTCTCCGAGCAGTCCACCACCGTGGGATCTGGCTTCGTTGACACGGCCGTGGTTACCGGCAACGGTGACGGCAATGCGCTGGTCCTGCTGGGCGGCGGCGGCAAGTCCGACGTCGTCAAGACCAGCAATGCGCCGACGATCGTGACGATCGACAGTGCGGGCATGACCGTGAGCAACGGCAGCGGGGACACCTTCCAGGTCGACAGCGACGGCAATGGCACGCTCGCTGGTACGCTGACCGTGGCTGGCGGCACTGTTGTGATCGGCTCCACCACCACCAACGGCATCAGCAATGCTGGCGACATCGCCACCACCACGCTGAACGTGACGGGTGCGACCACCACCAACGGCGTCACCAACAC
>NZ_JBBATQ010000006.1:0-93616 GCF_040398665.1 Sandarakinorhabdus sp. | reverse complement strand
CGGCAACATTGCCACCGGTACGCTGGGCACCACCGGTGCAGCCTCGGTTGGCGGCACGCTGAACGTGGCCGGTGCGACCACCACCAACGGCGTCACCAACACCGGCAACATTGCCACCGGTACGCTGGGCACCACCGGTGCAGCCTCGGTTGGCGGCGCGCTGGCCGTGGCCGGTGCGACCACCACCAACGGCATCAGCAATACCGGCAACATTGCGACCGGCACGCTGAACACTTCCGGTGCAGCCTCGATCGGCGGCGCGGCTTCGGTTGGCGGTGCGCTGACCGTGACCGGTGCCGTGACGGCGAACGGCGGCGTGACGACCACCACGATCGCAACCTCGGGCAATGCCACCATCGGCGGCACCTTCGCCGTTGCCACCACCGCCAGCGTCGGCACCAACCTGACCGTTGGTGGCAATGCCACGGTGACCGGCAACATCGGTACTGCTGCTGGCCAGGTGACGGCCGGCGCGGTGACGATCAACGGTGGCAACAGCGGCAAGATCGCTGGTGTGACCGCTGGCGCTGTGACCGCGACCTCCAACGAGGTGATGAACGGTGCGCAGATGTTCGCTGAGCAGACTGCCCGTCAGGCGGCCGATGCGGCCCTGGGTGCCCGCATCACCGACGAGACCAACGCACGCATCGCGGGCGATCTCCAGCTCCGCGATCGGATTGCCAGCTCGACCGCGACGGCAATCGCCATGGGCGGTGCTGCCATCCTGCCGGATGCCAACTTCACCGTTTCCGGCAACGTTGGCTTCTATCAGGGTGCACAGGCCATCGCGCTGAACGCGGCCGGCCGTGTGGCTCCGAAGACCTACATCACCGGCTCCGTCGGTGGTGGCCTCAACAAGTACGGCAGCCTCGGCGGCCGCGTCGGGGTCGTCTTCGGCTTCTGATCGGGTCAAACCGAGACGTCGTCCTGAACGGACAGATGGCGGGGGGGAAGCGGAAACGCTTCTCCCCCGTTGTTTATGGCGGTGATCCAGTCCGTTAGAGTGCAATGTTATGTAAATTTTATTTGCAAATTGGCAGCTTGAAATGACTGACGACCTGAAAGATGCTTTCCAGAACAACGACGGGGACCAGATCGTGCCGAGGATGTTTGCAAGCCGCAGGGCGGTCCGGATCATGTCCTGCTGCCTGGCCACCGGATTGGCGCTGGGCGCCAGTGGCGCCGGCGCCGTCGGTTTCGTCAACAACCGCACCCAATGGGACAATCTGACGGCCGAAGCGCGCATCGGCTATGTCCAGGCGCTGAACGACAGCCTGAACTATTCGTTCGTTGATGATACGCTGATCAATGCGCTCGCCAAACGCGGGCGCACGCAGTGCCTGATCGACCGAAACCTGACGGCGTCCAGGTTGGTTGATCTCATCAATGCCGCCTATCAGGCCGAACAGAGCCAGCTCCTGCCGCCTTCAGCGGTCTATGTGCTCCGCATCACGTCGATCTGCCGGGATTATATCAACCGATCGCGCCAGGAATTCGGGCTGGGCCCGCAATAGCCGCCTGCCCTTGGTGGTGAGCGGCGATCGCGCGGCTCACTTCGGGTGATGAACCGGGGTTACGCGCACGTATCGCGCGGTTGGCGCGCACATGATCGTCGGCCGTCACCCAAAGCTGCTTCCAAATTCCATCCTCTGGCCTTGCGAACGATAGGGCCGTGCACGGGCGCATTCGCATTCACTTGTGAACATATCTGACGTTGTGGGGCAAAGCCCAGATACCGCATGTCATGTGCCGACACTTCGTGCACCTCGGGTCCTGAAACGCCCCACGATCTGCGTGAAAATTCTCAAGCTCACGTGAGTTGATATTTCCAGTGGATCAATCAAGTGAACGTACATCAAAAGCAAAACATCTTTGGCGTTCAAACAAACAATCGCATCGCCAACGGCGATGCGGAACCCGAAAACGAATCTTCGCTTCTGAAAAGCACGCGCTGGTCCTATGAAGGCATCATGCGCTGCGGCGTGCAGGCCTATCTTCGCCCTTGCTTGTTTCAGGGTTGCGGATCGATGTCGGATGCTGTCTTTCCGATGTCTTCGGTGTGCGAAGCGGCCGGCGAGATGGTCTTCGTTGTCGATGGTGACCATCAGTCCCGAAACGCTGCCATCGATCTGGTGGAATCTTTTGGCTATCCGGTCACCGGCTGCGCAAACGCCGCGGAATTCCAGGCGAAGGTGCAATTGTGCAAGTCCGGCTGCGTCTTGATCGATCCGTTCCTGCCGGGGATCGATGGCCTTGCCGTCCTCGAATGGATGAACATCACCGGCGTGACGCTGCCTGTCATCTTCGTTTCAGAAATCCAGGATACGTCGACAGTGGTGCGGTGCATGAAGGAAGGCGCCATCGACTTTCTTCAGAAGCCCTTCAGCAAGATATTGTTCCAAAGGGCGGTGAATACCGCAATTGGCCTTTCGCGAAAGCGCAACTGCCTCAATGAAAGTCGCAACCTGGTCAATTCACTGCTCGAAACCCTCACACCGACCGAGCGACAGGTGGCGGAACTGATTTCGCATGGCTATTCAACAAAGAATATTGCATCAGATTTGGGTCGCAGCGAAAATACCATAAAGATTCACCGAAGTCGCGTATTCACGAAATTGAAGGTAAACTCCGCAGCAAGCATATCAAATATTTTCAATCATTGTAATAAATCCCTCTGAGTAATATTGACAATCCGATTATATATGGTGGCGTTACGTAAAATATTTATCCAAAAGCTTATTTCCGCGAATTTGCAACCAGTTGAAGATGCGCATGACGTGGCAGCATGGCCGACGCATCCCGGTCTTCCGACGCAGCTCGCCGATGATCGTGCCGTCCTCAACCGCCTCGCGCCCGTACGTGATTGGCGTATCGCTGAACGTTCACGTTTTCATCGCTTCATCCGTTCACGGGCGCACCAATCCCGAACGGGAATTTTCCGGCGCAAGACGGTCCAGAAGACGGGCAGCAAGTGACCCGGCTGCAGTGCCGGTGAAGCAGGGGCCCGCCCGTGGATGTAGCCAAAAGGACTACAGACACTGATCCGGAAATTTGCAATCAATCAAAGGCTTAAGCTTGGCAGTCTGTGGACCATATCCTGACACCCTGACTTCACCCGGTGGAGATGAGCGCCGGGACGCATTCGATCCAAATGGGTGTGGCTGAAGTAATTCTGCGATGACAAATGTGAGATGGAAAATGGGTAGCGGCGCATATCTTCAGAACAAGGGCGATCTTGGCCGTCTGCGTGCGGTTTCAGGGCTGGCGTTGGCCGCCGCCTTGGCAGGCTGCGTCGCTTCGCAAGCGCCCGTTACGGTGGGTCAGGTTGACAAGGCTGCCGATCGCGCCGCGGGCGTTTCCGGCAGCGAACCGAATTTGGTCAACCCGGCGCGCGCTGTTGATTCCAAGCGTGTTGCTGAAGAAGGAATCAAGTATCTTCGCGACGGCGATACAGAAAAAGCGTTGCGTCTGTTCAATGCGGCCATCAAGTTTGATGGCGAAAATGGTACATATCATTTGCTCGCGGGGATCGCATACCATCTGGAATATCGCAAAACGTCCACGCCGGAAATGCGCGACAACGCCGAGATCGGGTATAAACTCGCCGCAAAGTTCAATCCTGGCGATGCCCGCGCGGCTGTCCAGATCGGGCGGCTTTATCTCGATTCAAAGCGTTACCGGGATGCGCGCGATGCCTTTGCCACCATGCTTGACGCCAATCCCGCGAACAGCGACGCGCTCCATGGCATGGCGACGGCCAGCTATCTGCTGGGTGACATCAAAGTTGCGCTTTGGGCGGTGCGCGAACTGGAATTGCAGAACTATGATCCAGCAGCGATCGCGCGGATGCGGACCGTGTTTTACACAGCAATCGGGGAAAACGACAAAGCCGCGCAATATCGTGCCGCCTATGCCACCTCAACCGTTGGCCAGTCTGATATCGGATCATTCGACGCGCGCCTGTCGGAGATCAAGGGTCTGGTTGACAAGGAGGACTGGCTGAAAAATCCCGCCGCGGGTCCGAGCCAGCCATCTGCCGGCGAAACCAGTTCCGCAGCCCCAATGCGGCCAGGTTCGGTTGCAAATGACCCGGGTGTCACACCAGCCGCCGCGGCGCCCGGTGCAGCACTGACGCGTCTGCCGGTTGAGCCATGGTGGGTTTGTCCAGACGGCAAGCAAGGCGACGTGCAAGCCATGATGCAGGCCGCAGCGGCTTCCGGCAGCGGCGATGAAACGGTGCAATTGCCCGCCATCCCCGCGCCTTGCCCCACGAGCGGAACACCCAAGATGGCGATCATCGATGTCGTGATGTTGCGAACCGAAGATACGGTTTCGCGGTCGTTCGGATCGAACTTGCTGCAGAATCTGACGGGCTATTTCGGCATGTCGGCAACCCTGAGCGGGTCGACATCATCTCAAACAAGCTTCGTTGGTTCTGGCCCTACAAGCACAAACCTGTCGCTTGGCGGGTCATTGGGGGCAGGGACGGCGCTCGCCTATTCGCTCAACATCGCCAACGCGACGCAGAACCGCAACGAGGTGCTTGCCCGGCCAACCCTGCTCGCCATCGACCGACTGCCTTCGACGTTTTTCTCCGGTGCAAACATCTCGATTCTGGTCGGCGGATCGCCCGGGTCGGTGGCGTCCCTGGTCGATAAACAGGTCGGCGTAAGCTTCTCCGTCACGCCAACGTTCATTGACGATGATCATGTGCTGTTGACGGTCAGGGCTGCGCGCTCGTTCGTGACGGCGCCGGCCGTTGGCACAGCCGGCGTCGCGCTGTCGCAATCCCGTCTGACGACATCAGCAAATCTTCTGGTCAGCCCCGGCCAGACCGTGATCTTGAGCGGACTGGCGGAGCGTGAGCGGGTGCGTGGTACGTCGGGCGTCCCGGTATTGCGCGACATACCCGGCATACAGCTGCTTTTCACCAATGATCGGAAAGAGGATTATTTCCGCACGGTCATGGTGATGCTGACCATGCGCAAGCCCGTGGTGTCCGCTGAAGACGTCGCCGGCGTCGAGGCCGAGCAGCTTGCCCGGAAAACCACCGGCGTCCCGCAAATCAAGAAATATGGATTTTACTGGCGCGTTGACGAGTATGCCAATGTTCTATCGCGCTCGGCGCCGAATATGGACGCGGCAGTTGACGCTCTTTTCAACAATAAGCTCTACCAAACCTTTAAAAGTCGCGATCTGAACGATACGGATTGGGCAGCTCAGAGCCGGATAAAGATCCTGGTGAGAGATTTCAAAGACTTCATCATTCACTGATGCGAGTATGGATTTCTGTCAGATCAATTCGTGCCCCGGTCAGCCGCGGTATTGTTGGTGGGCATGCACAATCCCTTCCGCCATTGCGATCCCATTCCGAGACGTCGCGTGGGTTGATGCTGGCGACGAAGCCGATCGGTCACGCGCTCCACACAGCGGAGGCGCCTTGCAGCGCATACGCCCGGAAGGAGTTATCTGAATGAATCGCGTATCGAATGGCACGATCGCCATTCTGGCGACGGCTCTAATTATCCCGTTGCTGGCGGTTCAGCTCGGTTTCCAAACCCAGATTGCCAGCGCAACGGGTATGAACCCGCATCATGCCTGGCTCGCGCTCAACATCCTGGCCTGGGCGGCTGGAGCGGTGCTCGCGGCGCGGCTTGTCCAGTTGTTGGGCTGGAACCAGGTCGGGCGCAAGACCGGCAAGCATGCCCCAGCCCTGCTGGTCCAGATCACCAATTTGCTGATCTATGTCTCTGCCGCGGCCGGCATGGCGGGAACACTGTTCGATATCCCGATGACCGGCGCGATCGCCACCTCCAGCGTCATCGGCCTCGTTGCCGGCTTCGCGCTCAAAAGCCTGATCTCCGACACCTTTTCCGGCATCGCCCTCAATCTCGATCAGGGCTTCGCGATCGGCGATTTCATCATGCTGGTCGGCAAGCCGGGCACCACCACCATTTCGGGCCGCGTCACCCAGATCAACTGGCGCAGCACCTATCTGAAGAATCCCGAGAATTCGATGCTGATCATCCCCAACTCCGTCGTCAGCGAATCGGTCGTGATGAACTTCTCCAAGCCCGAGCCTGCCACCGAGTTCGAGCTTGCCGTGACACTCGATTTCGACGTGCCGGGCGATCGGGCGGTTCGTGTCCTCAACGCCGCGGGCCTGGCCGCCGCGCGTGCGCACAAGGAAATCTGGGACTGCAAGGCGCGGATCAGCGAACTGAACGCGACCGGCATCACCTACAAGATGATGTATATGCTCGACCCATTCAAGCTGGCCCCGGCACAGGCGAAGCATATCATCCTTGGCCACATTGAGCGCCAGATGAAGCTGACCGGCCTGACGCTCGCCCACACCAAGATCGACAATTGGAGCCGCGAGACACAAGATCTGAACCACAATCTCGGCGACATCAAGAATCGCATCTGGCTGCTCAAGAATATCCAGTTGTTCAAGTCGTTCGCCGCGGGCGAGCTGGCCGGGCTCGCCGAGCGCATGACGCTGCGGCAGTTCGCGCCGGGCGCCCAGATCATCACCGCCGGCGACCCCGGCCAGTCGATGTTCCTGCTCAGTGAGGGGCTGACCTCGGTGCTGGTCAAGGGCGAAGCTGGCGAAGTCGATGTCGCGACCCTTCGCCCCGGCGACTTCTTCGGCGAGATGTCGCTCCTCACCGGGGATCCGCGCAGCGCGACGATCATGGCGCTCAGCGAGACCGTGGCGTTCGAAATCTACAAGGACGATCTGATCCCGCTGCTCGATGCCAATCCCGAAGCGGCGGCGCTGCTTGCCAACGCGGTCGCAGACCGGCGGCTCGCAAGCGCGCAGGGCTCCCGAAAGCCTGAAGTCGTTGCTGCCGAGCGGGCCTCGCTGGCGGGCAAGATCCTCAACAGCATGTTGCGCTTCTTCGGCCGCAACGACGAGGCGCAGCGGCTGGCACGCCCCTGAGGTGAATCAGCAACATGCTGGCGGTGGCATTGCCGTGCTGGCCACCTGTGGGTTCCCGCCTTGCCGGCCGATCCACCCCCTGCCAGCCGATATCCCCGCCGCGCGGCGAGTGGCCTGGTTGTGCACCGCCGCGCACGGAAAACGCCACGATTTTCCGTAGAATGATGCAATGCGTGTGCGCAGGCACAAAGCACAACAGACCGCAAAACAACAAGAAACACGGCGGGGCTTATGGCCCCGCCGTGCACCGGTAGCAACACTCAAGCTGAGTGATTAGCAAGCCAGTTTGATGATCGTATTGCCCGAAGCCGAACGGGTGCCGGTCAGAACGCAGGTCATACCCGCGGTCAGGGTGCCTGGGGCAACCGGAGCGCCGGCCTTCGTGGCACCAGCAGCAGCGATATCGCCGTTACCACCAAATGACCATACCGTGCCGTTTGCAACCGTCACTGTGGCCGCTTTCGTCGGCGTGCGCGGCGTGACGGCCTTGAGGGTTACGGTCTGATTGGCGATCTGGGTGGTCTGCGCGGACGCAGCCTGAGCGATAACAGCAACGGAGACTGCAGCAAAGTAAAAAAAGTTCTTCATGGAATCTAAACTCACTATAGGGACAGAGTTGATGTGAACTTCTTACGGAAGTAACTACCTAAAAAGTCCACGATTCTTCTTTAATACATGCCGAATTCTGTGTCTGTAGTAGTTTCGGCTATGCGGGAGATGACCCTCTTTCCATGGACGCCCATGACAGAGAATTGGCATGACGGCGACGGCCACCAGGGATGGCGCGGTCGAACTGGCCACTGTGCGGGGTTGCAGATCCCGGCGACAGCCGCCTGCGCCCGCGAGTTGCCTGTTGGTGCACAAACAGGTCACGATTGTCAGCGGAATGATGCAATGCGTGCGCGCCTGCACAAGCCGAAACGGACCGCCAAGAAACGAGAAACACCGCGGGGCCATCGACCCCGCGGTGCAACCGTTTCCCGGCCGGATTCATAACCTCCGGGGAATGATCAACCGAAAGTGGCTGGTCGGCCCGTGTCCATGTGACCCGCCGCAGCAACGAACGCCGCCAGCAAGGTCACACAGACCAGGTCACACCCAGTGGTCAAATCAGAACGAGCCCTTCCAGACCACGCGGGTGTAGCCAGGGCTGAATGTGACGTTGCCCAGGTTCGCCGTCGTCGGGATGCTGACGCCTGCGGAAATGGCGGGCGCCTGGCACATCGTCGTGATGCTGTCGGTGACCGTCGTGGTCAGCGCATTCTTCAAGCTGTTCACGCTGAACTCGTTCTTGGCGACATCGGTCGCGAGTATCTGCACCAGCGAGGCCGGCAGGGTCCACTCTGCGGCCACATCAATCCCGCCAGCTTCACCGCCAGCGGTCAATGTTTGGCCCTCTCCTTCAGCAGCGCCGCCGGGGCCCCATCCAAGGCCAAAGCCAATCGTGGCACCGGGTGCGAGATCGGCCGTCCCTGCAGCAACCTGAACCCCAGCATTCACGGTGACGGCCATGCCGTATTTTCCGTTGGTGGGGAACGTGTCCATTGCGAAGCTGACCGACGAATTGACGCCGGCAATCCAGCCGCCGGAACCTCCGACAGAAAGGCTGAAGTTCGACTGATACGCATTGCCGACCAGCGCAAAGCCATTGGCGGTGACCATACCGAGCGCTTGGCCCACCTCCAGCATATCCGTCGCAGTCTGCTGGTCCGGCCTGCTGCCGCGCGCAAGCGTGCGCAACAGGCGGTAAACGGCATCCTGCGTTTCGGGATTGAACTTCGTTACTTTGTTGACGAACGGCGTGATCTTGCCCCAGTTGCCCGTTGCGCTGTTATTGCACGTGTTCGCAATGTGATTTGCTATGCTGTAGCCCTGCATCATCACGGGAACCAAATTCTTCCGAGCCACCTCGTATTTGGCCGAGGCCTCGGAAAATGCGGTGCTGTAATTCTTGAGCGCGCTCGTCCGGATCTGCGCATATTCGGCACGACCGACAGGCATGCTGTCGGCAGCCATACGCTCAGCGTAGTTTTTGAAGCCCATGGCCGCCGAAGCCGTATCGGCGGCAACCAGGCTCGACCATTTGTTGGCCTTGGCCTCCAGATTTGCCGCCTCCAGAATTTCCGTATCCGCATAGCCCTTGGCCTGTGCCGCCGCGAAGTTCGCGTACCCAGCGCCCTTGGAGGCCGCATCAGTCGTGGCGTTGGACACATTGTTTGCAACAGTATTGGTCGTGCTGGTTGCAGTCTTGCTTACAGTCTTCACGGCCTTTTTCGCCCAACGCGGCGCTGCGACTGCAGCAGAGGAAGCCGTGAGGGCCACCGCGATCGCGGACACAAAAAGCAAGCCGGATTTAAAATTATTCTTCATCTTGTCCAACTCCTTATGGGTTTACTTATATTAAATTATAAGTAAACTTGTTTAAATAGCACTCTTACCGTGGCTGGAAGTCTCATGTTATAAATTTCCTGTCTATAGCCGTTTCGGCTATGCACGCGGAAGCCTTCTTTCCACGAAGGCTCATGATAGAGAATTGGCGAGCGGGCGAAGCGCCCCCCAGTGTAGCGCGGCCGAACGGGCCGCAGCGCACACCACGCTTCGCGATTGTCGGTTGAACAAGGCGGTGCGTGTGCGCAGGCGCAAAGCAGAACAGACCGCCACGAAACGAGAAACACCGCGAGGCCATCGGCCCCGCGGTGCATCTGTTTCCCGGACGTGTTCAAAATCCCGGGGAATGATCAACCAAAAGTGGGTGCCGGGTCTGCATCCATGCGACCCGCCGCAGCAATGAACGCTGCCAGCAAGGTCACACAGACCAGGTCACACCCAGCGGTCAAATCAGAACGCGCCCTTCCAGACCACGGTGGTGTAACCTGGGCTGAATGTGACATTGCCCATGTTCGCCGCAGACGCGATGCCGACGCCTGCGGAAATACCTGGCACCTGGCACACCGTCTTGATGCTGTCGGTGACCGTCGTGGTCAGCGCTTCCTTCAAACTGTCCGCGCTCAAGTCGTTCCTGGCGGCATCGGTCGCCAGCAATTGCACCAGTGAGGGCGGCAAGGCCCATTGTGCGGCCACCTCAACCCCGCCAGCTTGACCGCCAGCGGTCAAGGTTTGGCCTTCTGCACCAGCGGCGCTGCCGGGGCCCCAACCAAGGCCAAAGCCGAACGTGGCACCGGGCTGTAGATCAGCGGTGCCAGCAGCGACCTGAATCCCAGTGCTGACGGTGACGGCCATGCCGTATTTTCCGTTGGTGGGGAACGTGTCCATTGCGAAGCTCACCGAAGCATTGACGCCGCCAATCCAGCCGGCGGAACTTCCGAGAGAAAGGCTGAAGTTCGACTTTGTCTCATTGCCAACCAGCGCAAGGCCATTGGCGGAAACCATACCGAGCGCTTTGCCCAACGCCAACATATCCGTCGCGGTCTGCTGGTCCGGGTTGCTGCCGCGCGCAAGCGTGCGCAACACGCGGAAAACGGCTTCCTTCGTTTCGGCATCGAACTTCGTGGCTTTGTTGACGAACGGCGTGATTTTGCTCCAGTTGCCGGTTGCGCTGGTCTTGCATGTGTTCGCAACGTAATTCGCCAAGCTGTTTGCCTTCGAGATCACGGGAACCAAATTCTTCCGAGCCACCTCGTATTTATTCGCCGCTGTTTGTAATTCGGGGCCGTAATTTTTTACAACTTGGCTTCGAAGCTGTCCATATTCAGACCCCTTCATACTGAAACCGATATTCTCACTATCTTCTTCCATGCGATCAGCGTAGTTTTTGAATCCCATGGCAACCGAAGCCGTATCGGCGGCAACGAGGCTCGACCAGTCATTGGCCAAGGCCTCGGCATAGGACAATTCCAGAATTTCAGTATCGGCATAGCCCTTGGCCTTCGCCGCCGCGAAGTTCGCATAACCAACGGCCTTGGCGACCTTATCAGTCTGGGAGTTGGACACATCGTTTGCAACATCTTTAACAGTATTAGTTGCAGTTTTTACGCCCTTGTTCAAATGCTTGCCAACACCTGCCGAAGCCGGGGCAGCCGTGAGGGCCACTGCGATGGCGGACGCAAAAAGCAAACCGAATTTCAAATTATATGTCATCTTGTTCAATCCCCGCCTTGCGTTTACTTATAGAAAGAATAAGTAAACTTGTTTAAACAGAGTGATGTCGTCTGTTGACGGTCTCATGTTGGAAATTTCCTGTCTATAGTCGTTTCGGCTATGCGCGCGGAAGCCTGCTTTCCACGAAGGCCCATGACAGAGAATTGGCGAGCGGGCGAAGCGCCTCCCACTATGGCGCGGCCGAACGGGTTGCCGTGCGGACTTGCACATCCCGGCGAGAGCCGCCTTCGCCCTGCTGATCTTGCGTGAAGCCCGCCAGCGTGGCCGTGGCGTTGGAAGTTGATCACGACGTGTCGCCGGCCAAGGGCGGCACCGACGGTCCAGCCAAATTTCGCCCGCATTGCCGCGACGGTCATCGGAACGCGACACGCCAGCCATTCGGACGCCAGGCGCGCAAGCCGTAAAGCCTCAACTGTGGACGGGCGCGCAGCGGGAACCGGACGGTTTCCCGTGCCTGGCGCTGTGAACAATCACCCAGCCCCCCGGTGCCAATATATAGCGAATGACCGACCACCATCGCGCGGCCACAGGTGGATATTTGGGGATATAGGCGTGCAAGGGATAATGATCACCTGCAATTTCAGATGTTTGAAAGAAAATAATGGTGCCGGATGAGGGGATTGAACCCCCGACCTTCGGTTTACAAAACCGCTGCTCTACCGCTGAGCTAATCCGGCCCAAACATTGCGATGCTGCGCATAGCCGGCTCGCGCGACATACTCAACAGCCGTTGGCGCAGGCCGGATCGGCCGACCACCATAGGATGCGCGCGATGGTGCCACCCTGATCGGCGCGCGGATCGGTGGTGATCATGTTGATGCGGCCGTCGACGGGCGCTGCCACCGTTTCCAGCAGCGTGCCGAACGCATCGCGCACCTCGGCGATCGGCTGGCCCTTTTTCACCAGCGCACCCAACGGCAGCAGCAGCCGCGCCCAGCCGGCTCTGCTGGCGCGCGCGGCGATGATGTCGTTGGCGACGAACAGGCTGGCCGGCGGCGGCGTGACGGCGCCGGGCAGCATCTTCAGATCGCGCATCAGATTGCGCAAGCCGGATTCGGCGCGGGCGATCATCACATCATCGAACTGCTCCGGCCGGCCAAGTTCCAGGGTGATCGCCGGCACGCCATCGTCGGTGGCGGTGTTTTCCACCGTGCCCTTGTCGCCCTTGTCCATCTTGATGATGTCGGGTGCCACCAGTTCGGCCATGCGGCGGGTGCGCGGCGTGGAGGCAAAGGCGTACATCATATAGGCCGTGCCGCGCGACTGGGTGTGCAGATCAACTGCCGTGTCGGCATTGGGGCGGATCAGCCGGTTCCACAGGCGCCCGGCGAAATCGGCGATGGCGCTGCCGCCGATCTTGCCCGGCATCTCGCGGTTGAGGTTGGGTGCGCTGCGCGACCAATCCACTGCCCATTGCCGCGTCGATTGCAGCAGGCCGGGCGGGTTCAGCCCCGGCACCAGCGTGACCGTGCCGGCCAGCGTGGCCGGATCGATGGTGGTGGCCAGCCGGTGCAGCACGGCTATGCCGTTCAGCTCATCACCGTGGATGCCGGCCGTCAGCATCAGGCGCGGGCCGGGCTGCGCGCCGCGGATCACCACCACCGGCACCAGCCACGGCTGCCCGATCGGCGTCGGGCCGGCGCGAAACCAGAAGCGTTGCACGCCGGTGGCCACATCGCCCACATCCAGCGCATCGATGATCGGCACGCCGTCGAGGCTACCGACACCCTGCGTGGCGGCGCCTGCCGGGGCGGCCAGCAGCAATGCAATCCCCATCAGCAGCGTGCGCATCACAGGGCCTCTGGCACATCGGCGATGATGCGCAGCGCATGGATGCGATCGGGCGCCACCAGCTCGCCCAGTGCGGCATAGACGGCGCGCTGGCGGGCGACGCGGTTCAGCCCGGCAAAGGCCGATGCGCGGATCTTCACGGTGAAGTGCGATTCGGCATCGTCACCGCGGTGCCCGGCATGGCCGCGATGTTCGTGGCTGTCGTCGATCACCTCCAGCGCGGCGGGGGTCAGCGCGGCCATCAACCGGGATTCGATTTCTGCGGCAAGTCTTCCCATATGCCCTCCTGTCCAAGCCGTTATAGACACGGCAAGGCAGATAGGACGAGTTGCAATTTCCAGCCCGAACAATCCCCGACCCAGCCGTTGGCACGGCCGTGTCGATCGCGCCGAGCCGGAGACATGCGCCTGGCCGGGCTGCAGCGCCGTGGGCGAATTTCGTGCGCCACGATCCAATCGTGTGCCCGGTGATGTCGGCGGCTGGCAATTTCTGTGCCTCGATCATGTCCGTGCCTTCAATGCCGGCTATAATTATTTCGATGGGCTTTCGCCGGATGAAATCCACGCCGCGCAATCGCCGCTGGCCGGGTGGGAACAGGAAATGGTGCGCGGCGGCCGCATGGCGTTCACCTTCGGCGATCCGCATGAATTGTTCAAAACCGGCGGCATGGGAGGCGGCATGGGAGGCGGGGGCCCTGCGTCACAAGCGCCGCAACGCTGGGCAGCAAGGGGCGATGCGCAGGCGCTTGGGCTGCTGGGGCTTGACCGCACCGCCACAGCAGTGGACATCCGGCGGGCCTATCGTGCCCTGGTGCGGCGCTATCACCCTGACAGCAATGGGGGGGATCGCAGCCACGAAGGGAAGTTGCAAGCAGTGGTGGGCGCCTTTACGCACCTGAAGGCAGCGCGTGATTACCAGATGGAGTCGAACAAGACGTGAGCGAACATAGCGAAACGCCCCCGGTGGCGATGGACGCCCCCGACATCACGGTGGATGCGCGTGAAATCTTCGGTGTCGATGTCGACATGAAGGTGCCGGCGTTCAGCATCGCCGATGAACGCGTGCCCGATCTCGATCCGGCCTATGTGTTCGATCCAGATACCACGCTGGCGATCCTGGCGGGCTTTGCCTTCAATCGGCGCGTGATGATCCAGGGCTTTCACGGCACCGGCAAATCCAGCCACATCGAACAGGTGGCGGCGCGGTTGAACTGGCCGTGCATCCGCATCAACCTCGATAGCCACATCAGCCGCATCGATCTGATCGGCAAGGATGCCATCGTCCTGCGCAACGGTGCCCAGGTGACGGAATTCCGTGAAGGCCTGCTGCCCTGGGCACTGCAGACGCCCACCGCACTGGTGTTCGACGAATATGATGCCGGCCGCCCGGATGTGATGTTCGTCATCCAGCGCGTGCTGGAAGTGGAAGGCAAGCTGACCTTGCTCGATCAGAACCGGGTGATCCGCCCGTCCCCATGGTTCCGGCTGTTCGCCACCGCCAACACCGTGGGCCTGGGCGACACCACCGGCCTGTATCATGGCACGCAACAGATCAACCAGGGCCAGATGGACCGCTGGAGCATCGTCACCACGCTGAACTACCTGCCGCACCACACCGAAAGCGCCATCGTCGTCGCCAAGGTGCCAACCTTCGACAATGATGCCGGCCGCAAGACGGTGGCCAACATGGTGCGCGTTGCAGACATGACGCGCGCCGGCTTCATGGCGGGCGACATCTCCACGGTGATGAGCCCGCGCACGGTGATCACCTGGGCGCAGAACGCCCAGATCTTCGGCGCGGTGGGCTTTGCGTTCCGCCTGTCGTTCCTCAACAAATGCGACGAAGCCGAACGCAGCATCGTGGCGGAATATTATCAGCGGGTGTTCGGTGAGGATCTCCCCGAGAGCGTGGCAGTGAAATCGCGGCGGTAAGGGCCGATTGCGAAATCGCTGCTGATGGATTGAATGGACTCAGCAGGGGTCCGCGAAGGCCTTCGCCTTGTCCATCAACGTCCCCGACGCCAAGACGCATTTCTCGCGATTGATCGACCGCGCGCATGCCGGGCTGATCGGCCAGCGCCGCGACGGGTTCAATCGTTTCGATGGTGCCTTCCAGGCGCTCTGGTGGGCGCCGGCCGGGCAGCGCCCCGCGGTGGCCGACGGCTTGGGCCGGTTGTGGCTGCTCGATCATCATGGCCCCAGCGCATCAGCCTTGGGTTTCAGGGCGCAATTTCCGCCGCACGGCTGAACGCCTGCATATCGGCTGGACTTGATGGCCACAGCCATGCAACAACTTTACATTCGCTACTGGCGCCTGCGTCCTGGAAAAATGGCATTTGGAATGAACAGCTTCGATACCATGGCAACCAAATTCAGCGCCACGGATGCTCGCCCATGAGCATTCGCCCCGCTCGCATGGAAGATGCCGCGGCGCTGGCCGCCATCTATGCCCCGGCGGTGCTGCATGGCACCGCCAGCTTCGAGGTCGAAGCGCCGTCTGCCGCCGACATGGCGACGCGGCTGATGCAGGTGAAATCGCACGGCTGGCCGTGGCTGGTGCATGTCACCATGGGGCAGGTCGATGGCTATGCCTATGCCAGCCAGTTCCGCGACCGCGCCGCCTATCGCCATTGCGGCGAATGCAGCGTCTATGTTGCGCCCGAAGCGCAGCGCACCGGCATCGGCCAGGCGCTGCTGATGGCGGTGGTGTCGGTGGCGCGCACTGCCGGTTTCCGGCAGTTGGTGGCGGTGATCGGCGATTCCGGCAACGGCAACTCCATCGGCCTGCACACTGCCTGCGGTTTTGAACGCGTGGGCTTGTTGAAAGACGTCGGCGAGAAGTTCGGCCGGCCGCTCGATATCGTGATGATGCAGCGCAGCCTGGTCTGATCAGGCCAGCACATGCGTCGGGCGGCCCTGCTGGCGCAACTGCCGGCCGACCAGCGCAAAGCCAAGCATCAGCAACAGCCAGGTTGCCGGTTCCGGCACCGGTTCATCGCCAGACATGCTGAAATTGGCAGCGACCAACCGGCTGTTGTACGATCGGCTGCTGTGGATGCTGCCGACCAGACCAGCGATGCTGGGCTCCAGGAACGACCAGATCTGATTGGGCAGCGGCGCTTCGGGCCGCCCACGCAAATCAAAGAGCTGGTTGTTCGAAAACACATTGTTGATGCCGTCAGGTGTGCTCAGGGCGACACCCCATGTGGACGAAGGCAGGCTGGACAGCACGTTGTCGACAAACAGGCTGTCGCTGCAGCCATAGCACGCGAGGGCATGCACATGCGTGACGGCCGCCAGATTGCCGGCAAAGGTGATGCGCGTGCCGCTGCCATTCTTTGGATCAAAGGATGCAAAGCCTTGCATGTCGCCGATGGCGCTGTTGTTCAGCAAGTAGATATCCGACTGAAGTGGATTGCCAGCTGTTGACCACAACTGGATACAATCAGCATGGGCACCAGGAAACATGATCACATCGGTGCAGTGATTTTCTGACAGGATTGCACGGCGACTGTTTACCATCTGGATGCCGTCAGATGAATTTCCGCGAAAATCGTTGCCAGTAATCAGTATGTCGCTGCTACCGTGCATGGCCACGCCGGTGGTATGACCCATGAAGAGACTGTCACGGATCGTGACAAATTGCGATTGCGTCGTCAGGATACCACCACCACGATTGTTCGGTGTTCCCACGACAGTCACCTGCTCAAAGCTGACATGGCTGCTGTTTGTGACCCTGACGGCAAGCCAGTCGATGGTTTCAGCGTCGGTCCGGCCCCAGGTGCCGCCATGAAAGGCGATATTCTGAACGTTCTGGAGCCGCATGCCTTCCGGCAGGGTCGCCCGGCTGGCATCGACACGCACACCGGCAAAATCGCGATTGGTGAAGGATACGCGATTGGGAAAATGGCCTTCCATCTGCAGCGTGTCGCCGGGTGCCAGCGCAGCCAGCGCGCTGTTGATCGTGGTCGGGGTCATCACCACGATCTTGCCGGCCATGGCCGGGACGGCGGCCCACAGTGCGCAGATGGCCAGCAAACGCACGGCAAGACGCCCGCAAAGGTGGCCGGAAAAGGACATGGCGATTTCTCCCTGGCGGGCCGGCGGAGTCGCCGACGCATCCAGGGTGGGTAACGACAGGTCCGAAATGGGCCTGCGCAGCCATGGACAGGACTCTCTCCATAATGGAGGCAATCGCCGGGCTTTCGCATGTCCCGCCATGGCATGGCTTGTGTATCTCGCGCGCCGACGCGCGGCTTTTCTAAAGCGCGCCGACGCGCGGCTTGTCTAAAGCGCGCCGACGCGCGGCTTTTCTAAAGCGCGCCGACGCGCGGCTTGCCTAAAGCGCGCCGCCGCGCAACAGGCGGTGGCATGACCATTCAGCATCTGTTCGCGACGCCCTTGTGGCAGGGCCTGCTTGATGATGCGGCGCTGCTCGCCGATCTGGCCAACAGTGTGCGCGTGCTGGCGCAAGACGATGCGGCCGGACGGCGCTGGTGCCGGGATCACCGCTATCGCGGCTATACCAGCTATGCCTCGTTGAATGATCTGCCGGTGCGCGATCCGGCCTTCGGGGCGTTGGCGCGGCTGCTGGTGCGCCAGGCGACGGACTTTGCCGCGGCGGCGCATCTCGATCTGGCCGGCAAACGCCCGCGGCTGGACAGTCTGTGGGTCAATGTCCTGAAACCCGGCGGCGGCCACAGCGGCCATATCCATCCGCACAGCATCATTTCCGGGACGCTTTATCTGGAGGTGCCCGACGGCGCGGGCGCCATCCGCTTCGAAGATCCGCGGCTGCCGATGCTGATGCACGCGCCGCCGCGCCGCAGCGACGCGCCGCGCGAAGCGACGACGTTCGTGGCGGTTGCCCCTGTGCCGGGCATGTTGCTGTTGTGGGAAAGCTGGCTGCGCCACGAAGTGCTGCCCAGCGCCGCCAAGGCCGACCGCTTGTCGGTGAGCTTCAACTTTTCCTGAAAGTGTCGCAGCCGCAAAGGGCCCGGCCTCCGTGGGGAGGCCGGGCCTTTGTGCCCTTATCGGTTGCCCTGCCGCTTCAGAAAGCCCGGCACGTCATCGTCGGTGCCAGCCGCCGGTTCGGGCGCCGGCGCCAGTGTGGCGGGCGTTTCCGGGGCACGGCGGCGCGACACGCCCATCATGCGTTCGAACAGGGTGAGCGGACGTTCTTCGGCGATCGGCTCCGGTGCCGGCTCGGGCGTTGGCGCCGGCGCTGCCGCCGGGCCGCCGGGGCCAGCCATCGGCACCTGCGGGGTGAAGCGGAAGCTGGCCGGAGCCGCGGCCTCGGCGCGCTCGGCATCGGCCAGGTCAATGGCATCATCCGCCTCGTCGATGGCTTCGGCATGTTCGGCAAGGTCCAGCGCCGGCTGAGCTTCCACCGTCTCGTCTGCGCCCACCGCGCTCTGCGGCGTCAGGTCCATCGCCGGTCCAGGCACCGGTTCGGCAACCGGCGCCGGCTCCGTGATCGGGGCCGGCGTGGAGAAGATGCTTGGCTGCGACAGGAAGGCGCTGGCGGCGGCCTTCTTGGCCGGCACAGTCATCGGCATCGGCTTGGCAGCGGCATCGATGCCGGTGGCAACCACCGAAACGCGCATCATGCCTTCCAGATCGGGATTGAAGGCGCTGCCCACCATGATGTTGGCATCGCCGTCGACCATGTCGCGGATATAGCTGGCGGCTTCGTCCACCTCCATCAGCTTCAGATCGTCGCCGCCGGTGATGTTGATGATCACGCCCTTGGCGCCGCGCATGGAGACTTCATCGAGAAGCGGGTTGGCGATGGCCTTTTGCGCCGCCTCGATGGCGCGGCCTTCGCCGCTGGCTTCGCCAGTTCCCATCATTGCCTTGCCCATTTCGGACATGACGGTGCGGATGTCGGCGAAATCCAGGTTGATCAGGCCGGGCATCATCATCAGATCGGTGATGCCGCGCACGCCCTGGTGCAGCACCTGATCGGCCATCACAAAGGCTTCCTTGAACCCGGTATTGGCATTGGCGATCAGGAACAGATTCTGATTGGGAATGATGATCAGCGTGTCGACATGCTTCTGCAGCTCGATGATGCCTTCTTCGGCGGCGCGCATGCGGCGGCTGCCTTCGAAGCTGAACGGCTTGGTGACGACGCCGACGGTGAGGATCCCCTTTTCGCGTGCGGCGCGCGCCACCACCGGCGCTGCCCCGGTGCCGGTGCCGCCGCCCATGCCGGCGGCGATGAAGCACATATGCGCGCCGTCCAGCGCGCTTTCCAGTTGATCGAGTGTTTCCTCGGCGGAGGCCCGGCCGATTTCGGGCCGCGCACCGGCGCCCAGGCCCTGCGTGATCTTCATGCCAAGCTGGATTCGGGTCGCGGCCGGGCTCAGCGCCAGTTGCTGGGCATCGGTGTTGGCAACGATGAACTCAACGCCAGTCAGATCGGCTGCGATCATGTTGGCCACGGCATTGCAGCCAGCCCCGCCCACACCGACAACGGCGATGCGCGGTTTGAGTTCTGTCAGTTCCACTCGTGCAAATTCCAGCATCTCGTGTCTCCCATACGCTTTTACATACTAGATGATGTACGAATCGGGGGGAAGCCGCTTCAAAGACTTCCCCACAGTTTTTCAATAACCCCTGACAACCCCCGGCGTGGCTCGTTCGACTGGCCGGCAAGCTGCTGATGCCAGATGTCGCCGCTGTCGCTGGCTGCAAACAGGACCAGGCCGGCAAGGGTCGCGAACGCCGGGCCTTCCTGCGCTTGCGGCAGGCCGATCAGCCCACGCGGCCGGCCGATGCGGACATTGCAGCCCAGATAGGTGCCGGCATAATCGGCGATCGACCGCAGATCGGCGCCGCCGCCGGTCAGCACGATGCGCCGCGCCTGCGGGCCGACAAAGCCCAGGGTCGCCAGCGCCCGGGCAATCTCGCCGAACAGCATGCCGAGCCGGGTGCGGATCACTGCGACCAGGGCAGCCCGCGGCACCTTCACCGGTTCGCTGAGACCATCTTCCAGTGCCGGCGGGATGATCACCGGTTCGATCTGATCGCGGGTGGTGGCGACGGCGGCACCGTCGAAGGTCTTCAGGCGCTCGGCGCCGCTGCGGCGGGTGGCGAAGGCTGCGGCGATATCCTCGGTGATGTCCACGCTGCCCATCGGGATCGTCGCCACGCCCACGGCGATGCCGAACTTGTGCACGGCGATGCTGGTGATGCCGGCGCCGATCTCGATCAGCGCCACACCGATGTCACGTTCCTCGGCATCGAGCACGGCCAGGCTGGCGGCCAGCGGGCTGGCGACCAGTGCCGAGACCCCAAGATGCGCCTGGCCGACGGCGCGGCCATAGTTCAGGATCGCCGGGGTCTCGGCGGTCACCACATGGATATCCATGCCCAGCCGATCGGCGTGCAGGCCGAGCGGGCTTTCCACCCCGACCAGCCCATCCATCGTGTAGAGCGCTGGCAGCGCATGCACCACGGTGCGGCCGCGCGGATCGATGGCGGCCCGTCCGGCCTGACGCAATGTCACCATGTCGGTCGGCGTGATGTTGGCGCCGGCAATGTCGATTTCGGCGCTGGCCATCATGCTGGCCATGCTGCCGGCCGCAAAGCCGCCGACCACGCTGTTCATCTGGATGCCGGCGGCGCGTTCCGCCTGGTCCATGGCGCCGCGGATTGCCATTTCCGCCTTTTCATAATCGGTTACTGCGCCGCGTTTCAGCCCGCTGCACGGCTTCTGGCCGCTGCCGATGACCCGGGGTTCGCTGTCACCGCCGATCAGCGCGATCAGCGCCGAAACCTTCGACGTGCCGACATCGAGCACCGCCACCGGCCGTTCAGGCTGGCTGCGGCTCAGCGGGGCCAAGGGCAGGCGGGGCGGGATGCGCGAAGGGGTTTTGGGAGCCATGATCGTCCTTCGTCAGATTTCGCGGGCTTGCGCGGCGGCGCGGCGCGCCTTTTCCGCATCGGCCAGCGTCTGCGCCACCGCCGGGCCAGCCACGATCATGCGGCCCGGCAGCCGCAGATCGAACCGGGTGAAGCCGCCGCCGATCAGCCGTACCGGGCCCTTGCCGTCCAGCCGGGCAAAGGCGGTGAGCGCCCCCTTGGCCAGCGCCGGCCGATCCGGCAGCGCCATCACCTCGCCGCTCTTGAAGTGCAAATCCCAGCGCCGGCCGCCGACCAGCGTGACGGCCGTCACATCGCGGCCCAGCGGCGTGGCTGCCAGCAGTTCCAGCGCCTCGCGCACCCGGCCATTGGCGTTCGGCCCGATCAGGATCGGCAGATCGTTCCAGCGTTCCAGCCGCTGCCGGGTCAGCACATGGCCTGCAAGATCGATGGCAGCCAGTTTCCGGTTGAACTGCCACAGCGCCACCGGCTTGCGCTCCGTCACTTCGATCACCAGCGTGTCGGGCAGGCGGCGCTGCACGCTGGCATCGGCCACCCACGGCAGTTTCTTCAGCCTTGTGCGCACCGCATCCAGATCGGTGGCCAGCATGGCGTTGGTCGGGCCGTTCAGCACGGCGGCATAGATGGCCAGCCGATCCTGCTCGCGCGCGCCGGTCAATTCGACATGCCGCACTTCCCAGCCGCGTGCGGCGGTCCATTGCACAAAGCCGGCCCACAGACGCTGTGGCACGCCGACCGCGATCATGGTGGCGAGCGCAACCGCCAGCACCACGCCCAGCGCGATGCCGGCCTGGCGCTTGCCGAAGGCCGGCGCTGCGGTGACGGCGCGGGTGGGCCGTGCCTGCGCGGATTTGGGCACGCGCGCGCCGCGCTTCAGGGTGGCCGCCGTCATGGCCGGTCTCCCGTCTCAGCAAGTGCCAGATCGATCAGCGTCTCCACCAGTTGTTCGTAAGACATGCCGATGAACCGCGCCTGTTCCGGCACCAGGCTGAGCGGCGTCATGCCCGGCTGGGTGTTGACCTCCAACAGATAGAGGCCGGCGAGGCCCTGATCGGGGTCCCAACGGAAATCGCTGCGACTGGTGCCCTTGCAGCCCAGTATCCTGTGCGCGGCCAACGCATGCGCCAGGCAGGCTTCGGTAATGCCCGCCGGCAAGTTGGCGGGGCACTCATGCACGGTCAGGCCGTCGGTATATTTGGCATCATAATCATAGAATCCGGAAACCGGCTTCAGTTCCGTCACCGCCAGGGCGCGGTCCCCGATCACCGCCACGGTCAATTCCTTGCCGGCAATGAACGGCTCGGCAAGCAGCGTGGGGAACTCCGCCCACGGCCCCGGCACATCGCGGCGGATGGGGTTGCCGTGGTTGCTGCTGTCGGTGACGATGGCGACGCCGACCGACGATCCCTCGTTCACCGGTTTCAGCACATAGGGGCGCGGCAGCGGATCGGCGTCGAACAGGCCTTCGCTGCTGACAATCACGCCCTTCGGCATCGGGATGCCGGCCGGCACCAGCACCAGCTTGGTCAATTCCTTGTCGATCGCGATGGCCGAGGTGGTGACGCCCGAATGTGTGTAGGGCAGGCCGAGCAGATCGAGCAGGCCCTGCACCGTGCCGTCTTCACCCGGCGTGCCGTGCAGCGCGTTGAACACGACATCGGGGGCGGCCTCGGTCAGGCGCTGGGCGACATCGCGGCCCATGTCGATCTCGACCACATCATGGCCCAGATTGCGACAGGCTTGCGCGATTCCCCGCCCAGAGGTGAGCGACACCTCGCGCTCGGCGGACCAGCCGCCCATGAGCACGGCGACTTTCATGGCGTGGCTCCTTGCGGGACGTTTCCCAGCCCCACCCCTGAAGGGGAGGGGTTGGGGGTGGGAAATGACGAAACCTCCGCAACCCGCCCCACCCGTTGAATTTCCCACTCAAGCGCCACGCCGCTCTCCCGCAACACATGCGCGCGGACCAGTTCGCCCAGTGCCTCGATATCGGCGGCGGTGGCGCGGTGGCTGTTGATCAGGAAATTGTTGTGCTTCTCGCTGACCTCCGCCCCGCCGACGCGCAGGCCACGGCAACCCGCGTTGTGCACCAGTTCCCAGGCCTTGTGGCCGGGCGGATTCTTGAAGGTCGATCCGCCGGTGCGGGTGCGCAGCGGCTGGCTGGCTTCACGGGCGGCGGCGATGCGGTCCATTTCGGCCTGGATGGCGGTGCGCTCGCCCGGCGCCCCGCGCAGCCGCGCCGAAATCACGATCTCGCCATCGGCCAGATTGGAATGGCGATAGCTGTAGGCCAGATCGCTGACTGACCGCGTTTCCACGCTGCCAGCCCGCGTCACCACCGTCGCCTCCACCAGCACATCGGCGACCTCGCGCCCATAAGCCCCGCCGTTCATCCGCACGAAGCCGCCCACCGTGCCGGGAATGCCGCGCAGAAACTCCAGGCCGGCCAGCCCGGCATCGCGCGCCGCGCTGCTCACCGCGATGCCGCTGGCGCCGCCGCCGCACATCAGCGTCTCGCCATCTGCGCTCACCTTGCCGAATGTCTTGCCCAGCCGCACGACGACGCCCGCCACGCCGCCATCGCGCACGATCAGATTGCTGCCCAGCCCGAGCGCGAGGACGGGCGTTTCGGCGGGCAGGTGCTTCAGGAATTCGCTCAAATCGTCGGCGTCGGCCGGCTCGAACAGCCAGTCCGCCGGCCCGCCGGCCTTGAACCAAAGCAGCGGGGCGAGGGGGGCGTTGGTCGTGAGTTTGCCGCGGGGAGCGTTCATGGCGCGACCCCTCTCCCGCCGCGCTTCGCGCGAGTCGACCTCTCCCCAGGGGGGAGAGGTGATTTGCTCACCTCTCCCCCCTGGGGAGAGGTCGAGAGACAGCGCGCAGCGCTGGCCCGGGAGAGGGGCGACACCCTCCGCCACAAAGGCACTGCGCCCTTCACCCGCCCCGCACCTTCGCCACCGCATCCGCCAACCCGGCCGCCCATTTGGTGATATCGCCAGCGCCCAGGCAGATCACCTGATCGCCGGCCTGAACCACGCCTGCCAACACCGTCGCCAGTTCCGCCGCGCCCGACACCGTTGCCGCCGATGGGTGCCCCGCCGCCACCAGCCCGGCCGCCAGCGCCGCCGCATCCACGCCCGGAATCGGCGCTTCGCCGGCGGCATAGACCGGCGCCACCAACACCATGTCGGCATCGTTGAACGCGGCGCAGAAATCCGCCATCAGATCGCGCAGGCGCGTGAAGCGGTGCGGCTGCACCACCGCGATCACCCGGCTGCCGGCGCTTTCGCGCGCCGCGGCCAGCACGGCGCGGATCTCCACCGGGTGGTGGCCATAATCATCGATGATCGCCGCGCCGTTCACTTCACCCACCTTGGTGAAGCGCCGCTTGACGCCGCCAAAGCGCGCCAGGCCGGCGCGCAGGCCATCATCATCCACGCCCAGTTCCAGCGCCACGGCAATCGCCGCCAGCGCATTCTGCACATTGTGGCGGCCCGGCATCGGCAGCAGCAGATCATCGATCCGGCGCTGGCTGTCGGCAGCGCCAGCGCGGGTGCGCACCAGCACGGCAAAGCGGTTGCCGCCCGGCACCGGCGTCACATCCAGCCCGCGCACATCGGCGGTGGCGGCGAAACCATAGGTGATGATGCGCCGATCCGACACGCGCGGGATCAGCGCCTGCACCTCCGGGTGATCGATGCACAAGATGCCGGCGCCATAGAAGGGCACGGCGTTGACGAACTGGCGGAAGCCTTCGCGCACCTTTTCGAAATCGCCCCAATGGTCGAGATGTTCCGGATCGATGTTGGTGACGATGCCGAACGTGCCGGTCAGCCGCAGGAAGCTGCCGTCGCTCTCGTCGGCTTCCACCACCATCCAGTCTGATGTGCCCAGGCGGGCGTTGGATCCGATGGTGTTGATGATGCCGCCGTTGATCACCGTGGGGTCAAGCCCACCGGCATCAAGCAGGGTGGCGACCATCGAGGTGGTGGTGGTCTTGCCGTGGGTGCCGGCCACCGCGACGCAGCTTTTCAGGCGCATCAGTTCGGCGAGCATTTCGGCGCGGCGCACCACCGGAATCCGCCGGCTGCGCGCGGCCACCACTTCGACATTGTCGGGCTTGATGGCCGTGGAAATCACCAGCACGGCCGCGTTCGCCACATTTTCCGCCGATTGGCCGATGAACACGGTGATGCCCTTCTTGCGCAGGCCATCGACGACATAGGATTCCGCCGAGTCCGAGCCCTGCACGGCAAAGCCCAGGTTCGCCATGACTTCGGCAATGCCCGACATGCCGATACCGCCGATGCCGACAAAGTGGATGACACCGATATCGGTGCGGAAACCAGGGCGCAGGCGCAGCGCGCCGGTATCAGGGGAAACAATTGGGCTCATGCGATCAATCCGGTGGCAATGACAAGGTTGGCCAGCCGTTTCGCGGCCTCCGGATGCCCGGCGGCGCGCGCGGCGGCGGCGGCGGTTTCCAGCCCCTGCCGGTCCGCAAGCCACAGCGTCAAGGCCTCGCCCAGGCGTTCTGCGGTGAACTCGCTTTGCCGGATCATCTGCGCCGCGCCGGCCGCGACCAGCGCGGCGGCATTGTCGGCCTGGTGATCGTCGGTGGCGATGGGCAACGGCACCAGGATCGACGGCCGGCCCATCACCGCGAGCTCCGCCACGGTGGAGGCACCGCTGCGCGCGATGACGATATGGCTGGCAGCCATTTCGGTGGGCAGATCAGGGAAATAGGCCGCGATGCGCGGGGCGATGCCGGCGGCGGCATAGGCGGCGAGCATCGCGTCGCGGTCTTCATCGCGGCCCTGATGGGTGACGTCCAGATGTAGGCGCAGTGGTTCGGGGAGCAGCGCCAGTGCGGCGGGCACGATGCGGTTCAAAATCGCCGCGCCCTGGCTGCCGCCGGTCACCAGCAATTTCAGCCGGGGGGCATGGGCGTCGAACGGCATTTCGCGGGCGGCCAACACTTCGGGGCGCACCGGATTGCCGGTGAAATGCGCGCGCCTGGCCCAGGCGCCTTCCATGCGACGGATGCGCGGGAAACTGGTGGCGATGGCCCGCACCCGCGGCGCCAGATAGCGGTTGGTGCGGCCCAGCACGGCATTTTGTTCGTGGATCAGGCAGGGCAGATAGAGGGACAAGCCGGCCAGCAAGCCGGGCAGGGCGGGATAGCCGCCGAAACCCACCACAGCGCGCGGGCGCAGCTGCTTGAACAGCGCGCGGGCGGTGCTGCGACCCTTCCAGATGCTCAGCGCCACGGACGGCAGCGATTTCCAGCCGCTGCGGCCCGTCGATGCGGCATCCACCCTGGTGATCTCGACGCCCGGAAACAGGCCGGGAAAGCGCAGGCCGCGTTCGTCGGTCACCAGATGCACATGATGGCCGCGCGCCATCAATTCCAGCGCCAGGCAATGCGCCGGCACCATATGGCCGCCGGTGCCGCCAGCGCACAGCACATAGGTGCCGCCGGGCCCCGGCGCCTGCTGACGCGGCCGGCTGTCATAGCGATCAAGGGGAGTTTCCGGGGTCATGCCATCCGCATGCCGCCGGCTTGCGCCCACGGCCGGCCTTTCAGGAAGGGATTGTTGCGGGTGAGCGCCAGCAGCAGCCCGGCGCCGACACACGTCGCCAGATAGGATGATCCGCCATGGCTGATGAACGGCAGCGTCATGCCCTTGGATGGCAGCAGCGCCAGATTGACCATCATGTTGATCGCCGCCTGGAAACCGAACTGGGTGGCGAGACCGGCTGTGGCCAGGAAGACGAACGGATCATCCTCGTCCATCGCCACCAGCAGCGCGCGCACCACCAGCCCCATGAACAGCCCGGCCAGCATGAAACAGGCGATCAGGCCGAATTCCTCGCCGATGACGCTGAAGATATAATCGGTCTGCGCTTCGGGCAGGCGGAATTTCATGCGGCCTTCGCCCGGCCCGGTGCCCAGCCAGCCACCGGCGCGGAAACAATCCAGCGCCTTGTCGATCTGGAACGTATCACCCACGCCGAAAATCCATTTGTCGATGCGCGCGGCAAAGTGATCGAGGGTGAAATAGGCGCTGACCAACCCGGCCGCGCCCAACCCGATGCCCATGCCGACCAGTTGCAGCGACAGCCCGGCGAGCATCGCCTGCACCAGCCATACCGCGCAAATCAGCGCCGATTGGCCAACGTCCGGCTGCGCGATCAGGCACACCAGCGCCACGCCCAATATGCCGGCGCTGATCTGCAAGGTGGGCAGGCTGCGATCGGCGACCCGCAGACTGAGCAGCCAGGCGGTGGCGACCACGAAGCAGGGCTTGAAGAATTCCGATGGCTGGAACTGGAAGAACGGCAACTGGATCCAGCGCGCCGCGCCATTGGTGCCGCTGCCGATGAACGGCAACAGCAGCAGGCCCAGCAGCATCGCGCCCGTGCCGAACACCGCGATGCGTTTGAGCAGCCGCATATCCAGCATCGATGTCGCCACCATCACCGGCAGGCCAAGCGCCACCCAGCCCAATTGCCGATACAGGAAATACAGATCATCGAGGCGATAATTCTTGCCCGACAATTTGCGCGCCGCCGCCGGGGAGGCCGCCGCCACCGCGACGATGCCGATGGCCATCAGCGCGAAGATCAGGATCAGCAGCGTCTTGTCGATCGTCCAGAACCAGCGGCCAAAGCTGGACCGGTCGCCGCGCGAGAGCGCAGAGGCGGTGCGCGGGCGGGCCGTTGCGGACATTGGCCGGTTCTGGGGGCGGCTGGCCATGGCGGGGCGCCTCACAGCCGGCTGACCAATGCCCGGAACGCATCGCCCCGCTGTTCGAAATCGCGATACTGATCGAAACTGGCAGCGGCCGGGCTGAACAGCACGACATCGCCGGGCCGGGCGGTTTCCAGCACGGCGGCAACGGCGGCCGCCAGCGTGCCGGCAATCGTGGTGGGCACTTTTGCGCCGATCTGCGGCGCAAACAGCGGCGCGGCTTCCCCGATCAACCAGGCGTGGGCGACATTGTGCAGATGGGGCAGGATGGCCGACAGATCGGCATGGCCGCCGGCATCGAGCTTGGGCCGGCCGCCAGCGATCCAGTGGATGCGGGGATATGCGGTCAGCGCCGGCGCGGTGCTGTCCGGATTGGTCGCCTTGCTGTCGTTCACCCACAGCAGGCCGCGCTTTTCGCCAACCGGCTCCATGCGGTGGGCAAGCGCGGCATAGCTGGCCAGGCCGGCGGCGATGACCGGATCGGCGATGCCCAGCGCGCGTGCCGCCGCCACGGCCGCCTGTGCATTCAACCGGTTGTGCGGGCCTTGCAGGCCGGGCCAACGGGCGGTGTCGCCGGGCAGGGGGACATCCTCGATCAGGATCGGCGCAGCGGCGCTCATCTGCCACTGTGTCTGCGCGTCGCGGCCGACGATTGCGGTGGCATGCTGGGCCTGCATGCCGAACAGTCGGGCCTTGGCCGCGGCATAGACGGCCATGCTGCCATGGCGTTCGAGATGGTCGGGCGTCAGATTGGTGCAGATCGCCACATCGCAGGCCAGGCTGTGGGTGATGTCCAGTTGGTAAGAGGATAGTTCCAGCACCCACACGCCGCCGGCTGGCAGCGGTTCCTGCGCCAGAATCGGCAACCCGATGTTGCCGCCCATCGCTGCGGGCAGGCCAGCGGTGGTGCACAGATGGTGGAGCAGGGCGGTCGTCGTCGATTTGCCGTTGGTGCCGGTGATGCCGACGATCCTTGTGGGCGGCAGGCTTGGCAGCGCGCGTGCGAACAGTTCGATATCGCCCAGCACCGGCACGCCGTGGCGCGCAGCGGCGGCAAAGATCGGCGCGCTGTGCGGCACGCCCGGCGACACGACGATCCCGGCAAAGCCCGTCAGGTCGATGTGGTTCAGATCGGCGATTTCGGCCGCCACATCCTGCCGCGCCGCCGCATTGTCATCCCAGGCCGTCACCTGCCCACCCGATGCCGCCAGCGCCGCCACGGTCGCGCGGCCGGAACGCGCCAATCCCAGCACGCCCCAGCGTTTATCGGCAAAGGCAGGCGAGGTGATCACCGCAGCTTCAACGTGGCAAGGCCGATCAGCGCCAGCAGAATGGCAACGATCCAGAAGCGGATGACCACCGTGGCTTCTTTCCAGCCCTTTTTCTCATAATGGTGATGCAGCGGCGCCATGCGGAACACGCGCTTGCCGGTGGTCTTGAAGCTGACGACCTGGATGATCACCGACAAGGTTTCCAGCACGAACAGCCCGCCGATCACCAGCAGCACCAGTTCATGATTGGTCACCACTGCGATGGTGCCGAGCGCGCCGCCCAGCGCCAGGCTGCCGGTGTCGCCCATGAACACCATGGCCGGCGGCGCGTTGAACCACAGGAACCCCAGGCAGGCGCCGATCAACGCCGCACAGAACACCGCAAGCTCGCCCGAACCCGGCACATGATGGATACCGAGATAATCGGAAAAGCGGATATTGCCGACCAGATAGGCAATGATGGCAAAGGCCGCCGCCGCGATCACCACCGGCATCGTCGCCAGCCCATCCAGCCCGTCGGTGAGGTTCACCGCATTGCCGAAACCGGTGATGATGAAGGCGGCAAAGGCGATGTAGAACAGCCCGAGATAGAGGCCGAAGTCCTTGAAAAACGGCAGATAGAGGGTGAAGCCGGTGCGGCTGGCGATGTAGGACACCGCAAGCCCGGCAATCAGGAATTCGAGCCCCAGCCGCACCTTGCCCGATACGCCCTTGTGGCTCTGCTTGGTCACCTTGTCATAATCGTCCATGAAACCGATCGCGCCAAAGCCCAGCGTGACCAGCAGTGCCGTCCACACAAAGCCATTGCGCATGTCCATCCACAGCAGCGACGAAATGCTCAGCGCGATCAGGATGAGCAGGCCGCCCATGGTCGGGGTGCCGCGCTTGGTGAGCAGATGCCATTCCGGCCCGTCCTCGCGAATCGGCTGGCCCTTGCCCTGCCGGGCGCGGAGCATGTCGATGAAGCGCGGGCCCAGAACCAGGGCAATCGCCAGCGCGGTCACCAGCGCCGCGATCGTGCGGAAGGTGATGTAACGGAACAGGTTGAAGATGCCGTCATAACCGGCGAGATCGGCGATCAGCTTGATCATGCGGGGCTCTCCTCGGCCAGCGCGGTAACGATCCGGCCCAGCCCGACACTGTTCGATCCCTTGACCAGCAGCACATCGTCTGCGGCCAATACGCCTTGCAACTCCGCCTGTGCGGCCTCGGCCGAGCTGACATGGCGCACATCGAGCTGCCGGCCAAGCGCCTTGGCCAGCGGCTGCATTTCGGGGCCGACCAGCACGGCAATCGCCACGCCGGCCTCGATCAGGTGCGGGGCGATGCCGGCGTGGAACTCCGCCGACAATTCACCCAGTTCCTTCATCGCGCCCAGCAAGGCCAGCCGCCGGCCGTGCCGTGCCGGCACGATGGCGCCGAGCACCGCCAGGCTGGCGGCCATGCTGGCGGGATTGGCGTTATAGGCTTCATCGATCACCACCGCCTGGCCGCCACCCGCGGGCACGCGCAGCCGCCGGCCGCGCCCGGCCAGATCATTGAATTCGGCCAGCGCCAGCCCGGCCAGCGCCAGATCGCCGCCGGCCGCCTGCACCGCGGCCAGCACGGCAAGCGCATTGTTCACCCAATGCTTGCCGGCCATGCCGATGCGGAAGGTCAGCCGATCCTTGCCGATCCGCGCCGTCACGCAGCTGCAATCGGGGTGCAGCTTCACCTGCTCCGCCCACACGTCGGCGCCGTCGTTCTGGCCAAAGCGGACGATGTTGGCGCCCGCAGCGCGCGCGCCGGCCGCAAGCACGTCGGCGTGGATATTGTCGTGCGGGATGATGGCGGTGCCGCCGGCCGGCAAGCCGCTGAAAATCTCCGCCTTGGCCCGCGCGATATCGGCTTCAGTCGCAAAAAATTCGCGGTGGGCGCTGGCCACCCAGGTGACGACCGCGATATGCGGCTGCACTAGGGCCGTAAGCGCCGTCAGTTCGCCAGCGTGGTTCATGCCCATTTCGAACACGCCAAAGCGGCTGGCGGCCGGCATCCGCGCCAGGCTGAGCGGCACGCCGGTGTGGTTGTTGTAGCTTTTGACGCTGGCATGCACGGCACCCGGCGCAAAGCGGCCGAGCGCGGCCTTCAGGGCCTCCTTCACGCCGGTCTTGCCGACACTGCCGGTCACGCCGATGCGCACCGCGCCGCTGCGGTCCCGCGCCGCGCCGCCCAGCGCATTCAGGGCGGCCATCGTGTCCGCCACCAGCACATGCGGGGCGCTTGCCGGCTCGCTCACCAGCAAGCCTGCCGCGCCGCGCGCCAAGGCGCCGTCGATGAAGCGATGGCCATCGGTGGCCTCGCCCTGCAAGGCGATGAACAGGTCGCCGGCCGTCACCTCCCGGCTGTCGAACGTGACGCCGTCCACGGCAAATTCGCCATGCGCCGCGCCGCCGACCGCGGCGGCGATCGCATGGGCCGTCCACAGGCTCATGCCGCACACTCCCGCGCCACGGCCACATCGTCGAACGGCAGCACCTGGCTGCCCACGATCTGGCCCTGTTCATGGCCCTTGCCGGCGATCAGCACGACATCGCCGACTGCCGCTTCGGCCATGGCCGCGGCAATTGCTTCGCGCCGACCCGGCACTTCGCGTGCAGCCGGCGCACCGGCCAGCACCGCCGCACGGATTGCCGCAGGGTCTTCGCTGCGCGGATTGTCGTCGGTGATGATGACCATATCGGCGTGCGCGGCGGCCGCTGCGCCCATCAAGGGCCGTTTGCCGGCATCGCGATCGCCGCCGGCGCCGACGACGATGATCAATCGTCCCGCCACATGCGGCCGCAGCGCCGCGCACGCGGCGATAATGGCATCGGGCGTGTGGGCATAATCGACATAGACCGCCGCCCCGCTGCGCGTGATCACTGCCCGCTCCAGCCGGCCGCGCACGCCGCTCAGCCGCGCCAGATTGCCCAGGGTGCTGCGTTCGTCGCCGCCGCACGCGATCACCAGCCCGGCGGCGACCAGCGCATTGGCCGCCTGATAGGCGCCGATCAACGGCAGCGCGATGCGGTGGGTGCCAGCCGCGCCCTTCACCACCAGATCCTGGCCCAGGCTGGTCGGCGTGCGCTGCACCAGCGTCAGATCGGTGCCCGCCGCCCCCACCGTGAACAGCCGCAGGCCGCGCGCGCGGGCCACGGCGATCATCTGCGCCGACCAGTCACCATCATCGGCCCAGATCACCGCGCTGCCGCCGGCATCGACCACATCGCTGAACAGCCGCGCCTTGGCTGCGAAATAGGCGTCCATCGTGCCGTGATAATCCAGATGATCGCGGCTCAGATTGGTGAAGGCGGCGGCCGCCACCGGCAGCCCTTCGATGCGATGCTGGTCAAGGCCGTGGCTGGATGCTTCGAAGGCGGCGTGGCCGATGCCTTCGCGCGCCAGGCCCGCCATGGTGGCCAGGAACGTCACCACATCCGGCGTCGTCAGCCCGCCGGTGCTGTCGCGCGGGGCGACATGATCCTGGCCGGTGGTGACGCCCAAGGTGCCGATGCTGGCGGCGCGCTGGCCGGCGACATGCCACAATTGCCGGGTCAATTCCGCCGTGCTGGTCTTGCCGTTGGTGCCGGTGATCGCCACCGTCGTCGCCGGAAACGGCGCGAAGAATCTTGCCGCCAGCCGGGCAAAGGCCGCGCGCGGATTGGTGTCGGCAATGTGCAGCGCGCCCGCGACGGCTGCTTGCGGCCGGGCCACGACGGCTATCGCCCCGGCTGCGATGGCAGCGGCCACATAATCCTCGCCATTCACCCGCGCGCCGGCAAAGGCGCCGAAGATCGTCCCCGGCGCCACCTTGCGATGATCCAGCGCAAAGCCGGTGACGGGCGCATCGCCGCCACCGGGCACCAGATCGCCAAGGCGGATGGGGTGCGCCATCTATTCCTTCACCTCGTCCTTGGCCGGCAACAGCCCGGTCAGATCGAGATCGCGGCTGCCATCGGGCACCACATTCAGCGCCGGGGCAATGCGCTCGATGATGCGGCGCACGGCGGGCGCCACCACCATGCCGGCGGTGCGGAAGCCGGCGCTGGCCTTGCTGCCACGCGGATCATCGATCATCGCCACCAACACGTAACGCGGCGCATCCATCGGGAAGGCGGCGGCAAAGTTCACCACATTCTGGCCGTGCACGTAACGGCCATGCTCGATCTTCTCGGCAGTGCCGGTTTTCCCGCCGACGCGATAGCCGGGCGCGTCGGCCTGGCGGCCGGTGCCGCTGGTCACCACCAGCCGCAGCAGCCGGCGGATGTCGGCGCTGGTCTTTTCCGAAAACACCCTGCGGCCAGGGGCGGCCGTGACGGCATCGCGGCGCAGCAAGGTGGGCGGGCGATAGATGCCGCCGTTGACCAGCGTGGCATAGCCGGCGGCGAGGTGCAGCGGCGTCACGGACAGGCCATGGCCATAGCTGATCGTCATGGTGGCGCTCTGCCCCCAATTGGACAGTGGCGGAAACTGCGGGCGGGCCTTTTCCTTCACTTCGATCTCGACGGGTTTCAGGAACCCCAATTTGTCGAGGAATTCGCGCTGGCGGGTGCGGCCCATTTCGATGGCGATGCGCGCCGTGCCGATATTGCTGCTGTGGATGAAGATTTCCGGCACGGTCAGCCAACGATTCTTGGGGTGATCATCCTTGATGCGAAACCCCGCCACATGCAGCGGCTGGGTGGCGTCATAGCGTTTCTGCAAGTTGGTCAGGCTGCCGCTCTCCAGCGCCGAGGCAATGGTGAAGGCCTTGAACGTCGATCCCAGTTCATAGCCGCCCAGCGTCACCCGGTTGAAGCGCGAGCCGTCGTCATTCTCCTTGGAATAGGCGGTGCCGTCAGCGCGCTGGCCCGGCACATTCGGATTGAAATCGGGGAGCGACACCATCGCCAGCACTTCGCCGGTCGTCACATCCAGCACCACACCGGCGGCGCCCTTGGCATTCTGATCGGTGACCAGCGCGGCCAGTTCATTCTGCATCGCCTGCTGCACGCGCACATCCAGCGACAGCGCCAGCGGCGCGGCGCGCGCCACCGGATCGGCGAGCCGCGCATCGAAGGCGCGCTCCACGCCGATCAGGCCATGGCCCTGCTCGTTGGTATAGCCCAGCATCTGCGCGGCCAGATTGTAATTGGGATAGAGGCGCTGCGCCTCGCGCGCCACTTCGATGGCGGGATCGCCCAGATTGTTGATGCGCTGCGCCTGGCTGGGCAGCACGCGGTGCGCCAGATAGCGCAGCTTCTGCCGGCTGGTCAGCACCTCGAGAATCTCGTCACGGCTCTGTTCGGGCAGGATCTCCGCCAGTTTGCTGGCCAGCAATTCCGGATCGGAGGTCAGTCGCGCCGGCATCACGGTGATGGCATAGGCTTCGAAGGTGCGCGCCAGTTCGATGCCGTTGCGATCGACGATATCGCCGCGCGGCGGCGCGGCCGTCACTGCCACGATCTCGCCCGCCGTCTGGCCCTGCAGCACCGCCAGATCGATCAGCCGGCCCAGCACGAACAGCGCCAGCACCGGGAACAACATGATCAGGAACGCCAGCCGCTGCCGCGCCTGCGCCCGCGCCGTCACGCGCTCGCCCGCCACGGCCGCGGGGGCAGTGGCGGCCAGATTCGGATCGAGGCCGGGGATGCTGGCCATCAGCGCCTGCCGCCTTGCGGTGTTGGCGCTGTGGTGACCCGCGCCGCTTCGGCGGCAGGTTGCGAAGGCGCGACCGCCGGGAAGCCGGCTTTGATCACGCGGGCGCCCGCCGGCGGCTGCGGCTGCGGTGCAGCGCCGGGCAGGCCGGTTGGCGGGGTGATGGCATATTGCAGCGACGGGCCCTGCGCTGTGCCATCGGCCGGGGCCGCATCTTCGGGCCCAGCCGCAAAGCTGGCGAGCTGCACCGGTGACCGCAGGATCTGCGCGCCTTGCGGCGCCGACAATTGAAACACCGTGTCGTTCCAGCGCTGCAATTCCGGCATGCCGGTGCGGGTGCGCAATTCGGCCTCCAGCTCGCGGATGCGCACGGTGTTTTCGACCAGTTCGATGTTCAATCGGGTGACGGCGCGGCGCTCGGCGGCGGCCTTGGTGGTGATGATCTGGGCACCGGCAACCACCGCGGTCGTCGCCGCGATCCAGGCGAGGGCGGAAAGATACTGCCTCATGCCATGGCTCCTGCCGTCATCGCCGTGGTCCACGCCGGGGCATCGCTGCGCACGGCGCTGCGCAAGGTGGCGCTGCGCGCGCGCGGGTTGCGGGCGATTTCGGCAGCGGATGCGCGCACGGCCTTGGCCGGCCGCGCAAAGCTGGGCGGTGCACCCGGCTGGGCCAGCGGTTGGTGCCGCGAACCGGCCGGCGCACCGCCGGAACGATCGCGCAGGAAATTCTTGACCCGCCGGTCCTCGGCGCTGTGGAACGAGACCACCGCCAGCCGCCCACCGGGCCGCAGCAGCCGCTCGGCGGCCACCAGCCCGGCATCGAGTTGGCCGAGTTCGTCGTTCACATGGATGCGCAGCGCCTGGAAACTGCGGGTGGCCGGGTCCTTGCCCGGCTCGCCCCGCCCGATGACCCGACGGATCAGACCGGCCAGCTCGCTGGTGCGCGTGAACGGCCGATCGGCCACAATCGCCCGCGCGATGCGGCGCGAGGCGCGTTCATCGCCCAAATGGAACAGGATGTCGGCAATTTCGGCTTCGTCGGCGCTGTTGATGACGTCGGCGGCGCTGATGCCGGCCTGGCTCATCCGCATGTCGAGCGGGCCATCGGATTGAAAGGAAAAGCCACGCTCGGCTTGATCGATCTGCATCGACGACACGCCGATATCGAAGGCGATGGCGTCCACCGCCGTCACACCCAGTTCGGCCAGCCCCGCCACCAGTTCGGCAAATGGCCGCTGGATCAACGTCACATCGCTGGCCGCGGCCAGATCGGCATTCAGCGCAATGGCATCAGGATCGCGATCAAAGCCATAGGCATGGGCCACGCCACAGGCCCGCGCGGCACGCAGATAGCCGCCGGCCCCCAGCGTGGCATCGACATAGAGATCGCCGGCCTGCAGATCGAGCGCGGCCAGCACTTCGGCCAGCAGGACCGGCACATGCGGGGAATCCTGAGCGCTCATGGCGATTGCCGTTCTGGCGGCCGTTCCAGCGGCAGCCCGCGGGCCTCCAGTTCACCTTCCACCATGAAACGCTGGCCATCGACCAGCAGCGGGTGGGCCATGAACGTCCACGGATCCCACAATTCGAAATATTCGTAGCCGCCAACGAACAACACGTGGCTGCCGATGCCGCCGGCACGCTTCAACCCGGCCGGCAGCACGACGCGGCCGGCGTCGTCGATGCCCAGCGTCTGGGTGGAGCCGAACAGGAATGCGCGCTCGGCATGCGCCTCTGCGCTGATCGAGGCGCCGTGACGGGCGTCGAAATCGCTCTTCAGCTTGGCGGAATGGGTTTCGTCATAGGCCACCAGGCAGCGGCGCCCGGCATGGCCCGGCCCCAGCACGACCTGACGGGTGGCCGTGCGCGCGGTGATGACATCACGAAAGACAGCCGGGATCGAAAGGCGGCTTTTCACGTCCACCGCATTCACAAAATAGCCCGTGTAGGACGTGTTGCTCACCCAGATCCCCTGTCGGGATGGGGATGCCTGCCGCCACTGCCGCCGCCACTGTGGCGTTCATCCGGCGAATATCGGCCACAAACCGCCCCATTCCACTGTGGATAAGCGGTCTATCATGGGATTGAATGGGTCTCAATGGAGTCTGATGGGCTGATATGGTCTCAGTTGGGGATATTCATGGGTAGACTGCATTTTTTTGCAAAATGTTCCATTTGCGTTCACTTCGAAGCCCGCCTGTGGATAAAATTGTGGGTATTTTGACTGCGCAAATGCGCCAGCATGGCGTGACGGCGCTACGGTTGCCGCAGCGCAGGGCCAGCCGATTCGCTGCCAGCCAGCACGACGGCGGCTGGCGGCCGGATCATTTCTCTTGTGGCCGTGTCGCAGGGCCGGGCGCCACGCCCAGCACCGCCAGCGGTTCACCGGCGCCTGGCTGGTCGTTCACCCGCGCCGGGCCCAACCGCGCTGCCGCGAGCATGACGATCAGGAAAATCGCCGCCAGCCCGGTCAGGCCCCAGCGCAGCCGATCGCCGCTGCGCTCCGGCCGCCGCAGCCGGGCCAGCGCACCAGGCGCCCGGCCGGGACCGCTCGTCTTGGCGGCGCCCGATCCATTGCTGGCCGGGCCGGCGCCGGGATCTGAAAACTGCATGTCCATTGTGGCCGAGTCTACGGTCAATACTCACCCGGCGGCAAGGCCTTTGGCAGCAAGCCATTCATCATTGTAAATCGTTGACAAATAACGCAATCCACTGTCGCAAAGGATGGTCGCGATGATATGTCCCGGCCCCATGTGCCGCGCCAGCCGCACGGCGCCTGCCACATTGATGCCCGAAGACAGGCCCAGGCAAATGCCTTCCTCGTCGTTCAACCGGCGCACCCAGTGCAACCCTTCGGCATCGGGTATGCGGAATTGCGCATCGACATGCAGGCCATCCAGATTGCCGGTGATGCGCGATTGGCCGATGCCTTCCGACACGCTCGATCCTTCGGCCTTCAGTTCGCCGTGGGCAAACCAGTTGTACAGCGCGGCGCCTTCGGGATCGGTCAGGGCGATGACGATCTCCGGCTTTTCGGCCCGCAGGCCCAGCGCGACGCCGGCCAGCGTGCCGCCGGTGCCCACTGCGCAGGTGAAGCCATCGATCCGGCCACCCGTCTGTTGCCACAGCTCGGCGGCAGTGGTGCGGATATGCGCCAGGCGATTGGCGACATTGTCGAACTGGTTGGCCCAGATCGCGCCCGGCGTTTCCTCGGCGATGCGGCGCGAGCTGTGCACATAATGGCCGGGATTGGCATAGGGCGCGGCCGGCACCAGCACCAGTTCGGCGCCCAGCGCGCGCAGCGTGTCCATCTTCTCCCGGCTCTGGGTTTCGGGCATCACGATGATGGTGCGATAGCCGCGCGCCCGGCCGACCAGCGTCAGGCCGATACCGGTATTGCCGGCGGTGCCTTCAACGATGATGCCGCCCGGGCGCAAGCCCCCGCGCGCTTCGGCATCATCGATGATGCCCAGCGCCGCGCGATCCTTCACGCTGCCACCGGGGTTCAGGAATTCAGCCTTGCCCAGGATCGTGCAGCCGGTGTCGCGGCTGGGGCCGGCCAGCGCGATCAGCGGCGTGTTGCCGATCAGGCGGGTGATATCCGCAGCGATGTCAGGGGTAGGGGTCATGCCCAACTTCTACCTGCCGCTCCGGCTGGCAGCAAGGAAGCTGTGTTGCGGTGCGGGCAAGCATGGCTACACTGATGCCATGCGAAACCTCGCTTTTCTTGTGCCCCCGCTTCTTGCAAACATGCTGCTGCTGGCGGCGTGCGGCGACCAGTCCGGCGGTGAACTGAACGTGGCGGTGATCGGCGATGGCCCGATGGCCGAAGCGCTCGCCGCCGAAGCCACCAGCGCCACCCTGGTCAAACGCGGTGCCAATGGCGAGCTGGCCACCGGCCTGGCGACAAGCTGGCGATTTCTGGATGAAGGCGATGCGCTGATCCTGCGCCTGGCGCCACTGCGCTGGCCGGGCCGCGATGGCAGGCCGGGGGCCGAACTGGTCGCTGGCGATGTCGTCGCCAGCCTGCGGCGGCCGCGCGGCGCGGCGGCGCGCGCCATGCTGGCCGATGCCGGGCTGACGGCGAAGGGCAATGTGCGCGCACCGATCAACCGCGTGGTCGAGTTGTTGCCGCGACCGCCCACACCATTTCTGCTCGAATTTCTGGCCGAACCGGCGCTGGCACTGCGCAATCGACGTGGTGTGGCGTATCCCGGTGCCTATACGCAGCGCCGCGACGGCACATCGATCCGGCTCAGCCGGCGCAGCAATGCCGCGACGGCCGATGCGCAGGCCGCCAGCATCATCATCGATACCCCCGATGTTGCCGCGGCCGTGCGCCAGTTTGTGGCGCGCGATGTGCATGTCGTGCTTGGCGAAGGCCTGGCCGGGCTGGGCACGGTGCGTGCCGGCGCGACGGGCCGGGCGCTGATTGTCGAACCGGTGCACGGGGTCATCGGCCTGGCCATCGCGCCATCGGCGGCGGTCAGCGGCGGCCGGCTGGCCGATCCGCGTCTGCGCCGCGCGCTGCTGCTCGCCGCTGATGGCGAATTGCTGGCCAATCGCTTTGCGCTGTCGGCGTTGCAGGCGCAGGCCCGGCTGTGGGATGGCCTGCCGGCCCCACTGGACGATCGTCGCCTGCCGCCCGGCGAGCGCCTGGCCAAGGCCAGCACGCTGCTGGCTGCCACCGGCCATGGCCCGGCCCAGCCGCTGGCGTTGACCGTGCTGGTGCCAGCGGGCGCCGAAGCCGCGCTGATCGCCCGCGAATTGGCCGCCAGTTGGGTCCCGCTCGGCATCTCGCTTGAAATGGTCAGACAGCGCCGCGCCGGCAGCCCGGCGCCACGCCACGATCTGGCGCTGCAGGAAATTGTCGCGCTGGTGCCCGATGCGGCGGCGCACCTCGCCCGCTGGCGCTGCGGCCGCGCTGTCCCGTGCAACCCCGCGGCCGATAGGCTGCTGCGTGATGCGCGCGACGCCGGCAATGATCTGGCCACCCGCGCTGCCGCAATTGCGGCGGCCGAGGCCGCGCTGATGGCCGATCCGGCCTTCATCCCGCTGCTGCGCCCGGTGCGCTGGGCGCTGGTGGCAAACGGCGTCAGCGGGTTTCGCGCCAACCCGTTCGGTCGCCACCCGCTGGGGCGGATGCTGCCGCCCGGTGCGCGCGCGGCGGCTTCGGACTGAACTCAGCAGCGCTTCGCGGTCGCGCGGCCGATCTCGCGGCCGGCCAGTGCACCGGCACCGGCCACCAGGGCGCTTTCGCCGACATTGCCGCCAAGCAGGGCCGCGCCGGCGCCGGCAATCACCGCACCGGCGATGGCGCCGCGCGCCTTGGCCCGTTTCTTGGCGCGCAGGCATTGCTCCAGCGTCTGGTAGGATTTGCCATCATATTCATACAGGGTCGGCAGGCTCTGCGGCTGGCTTTGCGCCTGACTGCCGTTCTGCTGGGCCAGCGCGGGGCTCATCGCCGGGCCAGACAGGCCGATGACGGCCATGATCAACATCGGGTTGCGAAGGGAAATGCGAGAAGCTGGCATCCTGGTCTCCTTGGCTGCTCGCCGCACCAAGCGCGGTTTGCCCATCGGCAACACGCGCATGTCGGCAGGGTTAAGCCGGCGGTCAATCTGGCATCCGCTTCCTGTACGCATGATGAAGCGGATGCTCTTGCCAGCGCTGCTGGTCTCCGCCCCCGATTTTGTGCCGGTTATCCGAAATGGCGCGCCGGTTCTGCTGCGCGCGCACGATGTGCCGGCCAGCCCGTTCGCCGCGCCAACCCAGGTGCAGGTCCCGCCATCAGCGCCGCTGGCGCCCGGCCATTCGCCGAACCATGCGCTCCCAGCCTGTTTGCCGGTGGAGACCTGTCGCGCAAATCAGCGGCGGGCCAACCCCGAAGAGGCCTATTCCCCGGCGGGGTTCGCCGATGCAACGGCTGATCGTTCAGCCGCGCGCAATCACGGCCAGAAAATCCGCGCCCCAGCGCTCCAGCTTGCTCGCCCCCACGCCGGGTACCCGCGCCAGATCAACGGACGTGCGCGGGCGCAGGCGCGCCATTTCGCGCAGCGTCGCATCGTGGAACACCACATAGGGCGGCACTTCGGCGGCCGCCGCCAGTTCGCGCCGGCGCTGGCGCAGCGCATCGAACAGCGCCTGATCACCGGGGGCGACGTCGGCCGAACCAGCGTCGCGGCGAGCACCGCCTGAACGGCCCTCCCGGCGTTGCGGTGGCGGCACCTGTTTCAACTGCACCGCCACCTCGCCCTTCAGGATCGGCCGTGATGCCGGCCCCAGCGCCAGGCCGCCATGTTCGGGGTCGCGCATCAGGGCGCCGGTCGCCTCCAGCTGGCGCGTCAGGCTGCGCCACTGATCGACAGACACATCCTTGCCGATGCCGAACACGCTGGCCTGCTCGTGCCGGAATTTCAGCACTTTTTCCGATGTCTTGCCCATCAGCACCTCGGTCAGGTGGCCGATGCCGAACCGCTGCCCGGTGCGATACACGGCCGACAGCAGCTTGCGCGCCGCCTCTGTGGCATCCAGCAATTGCGGCGGATTCAGGCAGTTGTCGCAGTTCCCGCAGGCATCCGGCGGCACATCGCCGAAATAGCGCAGCAATTCGCGCCGCCGGCAGCCGCTGGTTTCGAGGAACGCGATCAGCGCGTTCATCCGTCGCGTTTCGTCGGCCTTGCGCGCTTCGTCGCCATCGCCGGCCGCGATGAAGCCGCGCAGCCGCGCCACATCCTCCCCGCCCCAGATCAGTTGCGCCACCGCCGGATCGCCATCGCGCCCGGCGCGGCCGGTTTCCTGATAATAGGCCTCGATCGATTTGGGCATGCCGGCATGCAGCACGAATCGCACATCGGGTTTGTCGATGCCCATGCCGAACGCGATGGTTGCCACCATCACCATCGATTCGGATTTGACGAAATCGGCCTGATGGCGGCTGCGCGTGCCCGGCTCCAGCCCGGCGTGATAGGGCCGGGCGTTGATGCCGGCGTCCGTCAGCCATTCGCAGATTTTCTCGGTGGCGGCGCGGGTGGGGGCATAGATGATGCCGGCCTGGTCGCGGTGCCGGGCGAGGAATTCCAATATCTGCTGCTTGAGATTGTCGCGCCCGGCCACATCGTAACGGATGTTCGGCCGATCAAAACCCGACAAGACCACCCGATCATCGCCGATGCCCAGTTGCCGCGCGATATCGACGCGCGTCTCGCGATCGGCGGTGGCGGTCAGCGCGATGCGCGGCACACCGGGCAGCGCATCGCAGAACGGGCGCAGCCGGCGATATTCGGGGCGGAAATCATGTCCCCATTGCGACACGCAATGCGCTTCATCGATGGCGATCAGCGCGATTTCGACACGTTGCGCCAGCAGGCCAAAGCCTTCACTCAAGGCCCGTTCCGGGGAGACATAGAGAAGATCGAGTTCGCCGTCGTGCATCGCCCGCCACACTTCTTCGCCGTCGCTGGCCTGGCTGTTCAGCGTGGCGGCGCGCACGCCAACCGCTTTCAGCGCGCGCACCTGATCTTCCATCAAGGCGATCAGCGGCGAGATCACCAGCGCGGTGCCTGGCCGGATCAGCGCCGGAATCTGATAGCACAAGGATTTGCCGGCGCCGGTGGGCATGATCGCCACCACGTCGCGCCCGGCCATTATGTCGGCGATGATGGCCAACTGCGGCCCGCGAAATTCGGCGTGGCCGAACACGCGGGTAAGCACGTCATGTGGGGTCATGGCGTGTCGATAGCCGGGGCGTTGCTGCGTTGCTATGGGCTTGTCGATGCGCCGGCGACAAACTGCGATTTGGGAACATGTGTTGCTGGCGGTGCTGCTGCTGGCCGCCGCCTGGGTGCTGTGGATCGAACTGCGGCCGCCCCGCGGCAGTGGGCCACCGGTGGCGCCGCACCGGATCGCCATCAGCGCAGAATCGCTGGCGGGCAGTGGTGTCAGCATTTCGGGCGTGCGTCTGGCCGGCGCGCTGGCGTTTCGCAGCGATGATCCCGGTTTCGGCGGGCTTTCGGGGCTGGCGGCGCTGCCCGATGGTGGGCTGCTGGCGGTCAGCGATGCCGGCATGTGGCTGCGGTTGCGCCCGATCGTGCGCGGAAACGCGCTGGTCGGCGTGGCAGATGTTGAGATGGGCGGGCTGCCATCCCCGCCGGGCGGAGAGAAGTACGACATGGATTCCGAAGCCGTGCAGGTGGCGCCCGATGGCCGCCTGGCGGTCAGCTTCGAACAGCAGCACCGGATCATGGTCTATGATGACGTGCCGCCGCGCCGGCCAGTGGCGACGCGCTGGCACACGGATGCGATGCGCTGGCTACCCAACGGCGGCGGTGAGGCGCTGGCGCTGCTGCCCGGCGGCGCGATGCTGTGGCTCCCCGAAATTGCGCAAGCCGGTTTGCATCGCGGCCTCTTCATCGACGCAGCGGGTCACAGCCGGCGCTTCAACGTGGTCGGGCTGCCGGGCTTTGCCATCACCGATGCGGTGGCGCTGGACGCGACCCGTGTGCTGCTGCTGCATCGCCGCTTCTCTGGAGTGGAGACGGCGGCGGCGCTCAGCCTGATCGATATCGGCGGCTCCGGCGGCGGCCGCATCACCGCCCGGCCATTGCTGCGCTGGGACCGCGATTCGGCCTGGCCGATCGACAATATGGAAGGCGCGGCCATCAGGCGCGAGTCCGGCCAGACGATGCTCTATCTGGTGTCGGACAACAATTTTTCCGCAGCGCAGCGCAATCTGCTGCTGCGGCTGGATATCACGGCTTTGGCGGCGGCCGCACGGTTGTCCTGATCGGTGTCAGGCCGCAGGCTTTCCTCAGTCGCTTGCCGCCTTCCACATCGACCAGAACGCCGGGCCGTCGCCATGCTGCCATTGATTGCGCACGGCAAAGCCCCGCGATTGATAGAGGCCGACATTGGCCGGTGTGGCGGTTTCCAGATAGCAGGCGCTGGTGCCGTCCAGATCGGCGCGGTCGATGCCGGCCTTCAGCAGCGCGCCCCCCAGGCCCAGGCCCTGCGCCTGCGGGATCACGCCGATGAATTGCAGATACCAATGCGGCCGCTGGTCGTGCTCCCGATCCATGGCACCCATCAGGCCCAGGCTGCGAGGCAGGGCAAAGCCGAAGGTGGTGACCATGCGGGGCAGGGCGGCGATGAGGGCGCTGGTCGGCATTTGCGCATGACCCGGTGGCCGCCACAGCGTCGCGCCGACGATGTCGCCATTGGAGGCAACAGCGACATGCGCCAGGTCCAGCCGCGCATCGGCGCCAGTGATCAGATCGAAGAACCGCAGCAACTGCGCCGGGCGGCGGGCGCGATCGGGATAGATCCACGCCATGGCCGGATCGTCGATGAAAGCGCTGGCCAGCGCCGCGATCAGCGCCGGGCGATCCGCCAGCGTGGCGGCGCGCACGTCAGTGGGCAGATGCCGTCGGAAGGTGATCACGGCCAGCGGCTGCAACCATCATTCAAGCAGCGGCGGCGGTTGCCTGCTTCTTGATTTCTTTCTTCAGCTTGGCGGCGCGCGGCGACAACAGATCGTCGCTGGTCTTCAGCAGCCAATTGTCCAGCCCGCCGACATGTTCCACCGAACGCAGGCCGTTCATCGACACGCGCAGGCGCACGCTGCGGCCCAGCGCGTCAGAGATCAGCGTCACATTCTGCAGGTTGGGCAGAAATGTGCGCTTGGTCTTGTTGTTGGCGTGGGACACGTTGTTGCCGACCTGGCGGCCCTTGGCGGTCAATTCGCAAACGCGCGACATGGCGGAACGTCCTTGATCAAAAACAAAATCGAATCTGTAAAGGCAACCCTGCCGGAATCGGCACAGCCACAACAGGGGGCGGCGCATAACCCAGCCATGCCATGGCGTCAACCTTGGGGGACTGACTGCCAAGGTACTGGACGCCCCGCACCAGCCGGTGCAGAACGGTTCCATGCCTTATTTCGCCATTCATTGCATCGACAAGCCGGATTCGGCCGATCTGCGCGCCGCCAATCGCCCGGCACATCTGGCCCATATCGACCTGTTCAAGGACAAGGTGCTGGTTGCCGGGCCCTTGCTGCGCCCTGATGGTCGCACCATGGGATCGCTGCTGATCATGGAATTCGATGATCGCGACACGGCCATCGCCTTTGCCAATGCCGATCCCTATCATCAGGCCGGGCTGTTCGAGAGCCGGTCGGTGACGAACTGGCACAAGGTGCTGCCCGCAGGGTGAGCAAAGCCTGATCCTCCCCTTCCGGGGGAGGTGCCGAGCGCAGCGAGGCGGAGGGGTGTTGGACGACGAAACAGTTGCGCTGCTGCGGCCACATGCGCCACCCCTCCGTCGCCTTCGGCGCCACCTCCCCTAAAAGGGGAGGAGCAGATGTTCCTTGCAGGGGACGATCAAAAAACCAACCCCTGCCGCTTGGCAGCACTCAACAATTCCGCCCTGATGTTCACCCCCGGCGCGGCCAGCCAGCCCAGCATCGCATCGCTCAGCGGTTCCAGCGTGGCGGCGCGCACCATCGCCTTGATCGGGCCGATGCCGGCCGGGGTGATCGACAATTGTTCCACTCCCAGCGCCATCAGCGCCAGCGCCTCCAGCGGCCGGCCGCCCATTTCGCCACAGACGGTGACCGGCACATCATGTTCGGCGGCAGCGCACACCACGCGACGGATCACCCGCAGGATGGCCGGTGACAGCCAGTCATAACGATCCGCCAGCCGCGGATTGGCGCGGTCGGCGGCAAACAGGAATTGCGTCAGATCATTGGTGCCGATCGACACGAAATCGACCATCGGCAGCAGCACATCCAGTTGCTCGATCAGCGCCGGCACCTCGATCATCGCGCCATATTCGATCGCGGTCGGCACCGGCCGCCCCGATGCCTGCAACCGTTCGCGCTGCGCCTCCACAAGCGCGCGGGCTTCGGCGAATTCCCAGGGTTCCGATACCATCGGGAACATCACGCTCAACGTGCGCCCGGCAGCGGCCTCCAGCAGCGCGCGGGCCTGCACCTTCATCAGCCCGGTCCGCCCCAGCGCCAGGCGCAATGCCCGCCAGCCCATCGCCGGATTCTCGTCCTCCTCGTCGCCGGCCAGATAGGGCACCGATTTGTCGCCACCGATATCGACGGTGCGGAACACCACCGGCTTGTCGCCAGCGGCATCGAGCACGCCCTTGTACAGCGCCTGCTGGCGTTCGCGGCGCGGCAGCGTGGCGGAAACCAGAAACTGGAATTCGGTGCGGAACAGCCCGATGCCATCGGCGCCGGCCAGCGGAATCGCGGCGGCATCATCGACCATCCCGGCATTCATATACAGCGCGATATGGCGACCATCCTTGGAAATCGCCGGCAGATCGCGCACCTTGGCCCATTGTTCGGCCTGGCGGGCCTTCAGCACCCGCATCGCCTGGTATGATTTGATCGTCGCCGCCGTGGGCCGCACCAGCAACGCACCATTGCCGGCATCGACGATCAGTTCATCGCCATCATTCACCTGCGCAAACAGATGTTCGACGCGGCCGAGCACCGGCACGCCCATGGCCCGCGCCACGATGATGACATGCGCGGTCAGGCTGCCTTCTTCCAGCACCACGCCCTTCAGGTGGCGCTTGTCATATTCCAGCAGTTCGGCCGGCCCCAGATTGCGCGCGATCAGGATCGCATCGCCCTGCAGGCCCAGTTGCGCCGCGGTGCCCAATTGCCCCGAAAGAATGCGCAGCAGCCGGTTGGACAGATCATCGAGATCGGTCAGCCGTTCGCGCAAATAGGGATCATCGATGCTGCGCATGCGCAGGCGGTTGCGCGATTGCACGCGCTCCACCGCCGCTTCGGCGGTCAGGCCCGTCTCGATGGCATCGTTGATGCGCCGGGCCCAGCCTTCATCATAGGCGAACATCTTGTAGGTTTCGAGGATCTCGTGGTGATCGGTGCCGGCGACGAATTCCGATTGGCCCATCATGTTTTCGATCTGATCACGCATGCGGCGGAAGGCATCGACCAGCCGCGTGCGCTCCAGTTCGACATCGTCCGACACCGTGTGTTCCACCACCACGCGCGGCTGGTGAAACACCGCCAGCCCGCGCGCCAGGCCATCGACCAGCTTCAGCCCGTTCATCCGCACCGGGCCACTGTTCGCGGCGCGCATCCGCATCGCCTGCGCATCATCGACCAGGCCGGCGCCGTGGATCAGTTCCGACAGCACCATGGCCACGGTTTGCAGGCCTTCGATCTCGATTTCGGCATAATCGCGCGGTTCGCGGTGCTGCACGGCGAGCACGCCGATGGCGGCTTCGCGCCGCACGATCGGCACGCCGCAGAAACTGTGGAAATCATCTTCGCCGGTTTCCGGCCGATAGGCGAAATCCGGGTGCGCCTTGGCTTCGGCCAGGCTCAGCGGTTCGCGCCGCGCCGCGATGGTGCCAACCAGGCCCTGACCCATCGACAACCTGGTCACATGCACGGCGGTCTGCGCCAACCCGAAGGTGGCATAAAGTTCGAGCACGCCGTCGCGCAGCAGATAGATGGAGGCGACTTCGCTGCCCAGTTCGTCGGCAACGATCTTCACCACCTGGTTCAATTTGGCCTGCGCCGCAGCTTTCCCGGCCATCACGTCGTGCAGACGGCGCAGGATGATGCGGGCGGCGCTGGCGGGGGGCATCAGGCGGCCGCCTCCCGAGGTTCGGGCAGGGCATGGCGCCGGCTGAGCGCGGCTTCGGCATCAGACGTCAATTCCGCGATGATTTCGGCCACCGGCTGCACCTTGGTGACCATGCCCACCGATTGCCCGGCCATCAGGCTGCCATTCTCGATGTCGCCTTCCACCACCGCCCGGCGCAGCGCACCGGCCCAATAATGTTCGATGGCCAGTTGACCGGCGGCCAGATCCATCTCGCCGCGATCCACCGCAGCCGCAACTTCGCGCTGACGCTCGTTGAAGGCCTCGCTGCCGGCATTTTTCAGGGCGCGCACCGGGATCACCGGCAGGCGCGGATCGATCTGCACGCTCGACAGCGCATCGCGGGCGCTGGCCCGCACGAACGCGGTCTTGAACTTTTCATGGGCGACGCTTTCGGCCGACGCGGCAAAGCGCGTGCCCAACTGCACGCCCGACGCGCCCATTTCCAGATAGGCGGCAATGGCGTTGCCGCGCCCGATGCCGCCGGCAACGAACACCGGCACATCGGTGATGACCGGCAGGATCTCCTGCGCCAGCACGGTGAGGCTGACCGGGCCGATATGGCCGCCGGCTTCCGACCCTTCGATGACGATGGCATCGACGCCCGACCGCACCAGCTTCTTCGCCAGCGCCGCGGTGGGGGCAAAGCACATCAACTTGGCGCCAAAGGCCTTGATCGCGGCGATCGCCGTGCCCGATGGCAGGCCGCCGGCCAGCACGACATGGCTGACATTCTGGCGCGCGCACACCTGGATCAATTCATCCAGCATCGGGTGCAGGGTGATCAGGTTGACCCCGAACGGCTTGTCGGTGAGCGCGCGGGTCGCGACGATTTCGGCTTCCAATATGGCCGGCGGCATCGATCCGCAGGCAATCACGCCGAACCCGCCGGCATTGGAAATCGCCGAGACCAGATGGCGTTCCGAAACCCAGGTCATCGCGCCGGCCATGATGGCATGGCGCGTGCCCAGAAACGCGCGGCCGCGCGCCGATGCGGCGTCGAGATGGGGGGTCATCATGCTTCTGTCTCCGCATCGGCCGCCGGCCCGTCCAGGCCATAGGCGGTGTGCAGCACGCGCACCGCAAGCTCGACATAATCCTGCGGGATCAGCACGCTCACCTTGATCTCCGAAGTGGTGATCGCCTGGATGTTGATGCCGCGGCTGGCCAGCGCGCGGAACATGGTGGCGGCCACCCCGGCATGGCTCTTCATGCCGACACCCACCACCGAAATCTTCGCGACATCATCGTCGGAGATCAGTTGCTTGAAACCGATCCCCGCCTGCGCCGTTTCCAGCACCGCCAGCGAGGCCGGCAATTGCGCACGCGGCACCGTGAAGGTCACGTCGGTGGTGCCTTCGCCCTTGGCGATATTCTGCACGATCATGTCGACATTGATGTTGGCGTCCGCCAGTGGCCCGAAGATGCCGGCGACCACGCCGGGCACATCGGGCACGCCCACCAACGTCACCTTGGCTTCGCCGCGATCGGCGACCACGCCCACAACAATCATGCGTTCCATTTCATCATCCTCGTCCACCACCAGCGTGCCGGGCGCGTCGGAAAAGCTCGACAGCACCTGCACCACCATTTTTTCCTTCATGGCCAGTTCCACCGACCGCGTCTGCAACACCTTGGCGCCCACGCTGGCCAGTTCCAGCATTTCTTCATAGGTGATGCGGCTGAGCTTGCGGGCGCGCGGCACGATGCGCGGATCGGTGGTATAGACGCCGTCGACATCGGTGTAGATGTCGCAGCGGTCGGCCTTCAGCGCGGCGGCCAGCGCCACCGCCGATGTGTCCGATCCGCCGCGGCCCAAAGTCGTCACCCGGTTGTCGTCGGTCAGCCCCTGGAATCCGGGCACCACCGCCACTTCACCCCTGGCCATACCCGCCAAAATGGCGTCGGTGCCGACATCCTCGATGCGGGCCACGCTGTGCGCGGCGGTGGTGCGGAACGGCACTTGCCAACCCAGCCAGCTGCGTGCCTTCACGCCCGCCGATTGCAGCGTGATCGCCAGCAGCCCGGCGGTGATCTGCTCGCCGGCGGCCACCACCACATCATATTCGGCCGGATCGGCCAGCGGCGAGGCTTCGCGGCAATAGCCGACCAGCCGATCGGTCTCGCCCGCCATGGCGGAAACCACCACGGCGACCTGGTTGCCGGCATCGACCTCGCGTTTCACCCGGGCGGCGACATTGCGTATCCGCTCTGTCCCCGCCATCGATGTTCCGCCAAATTTCATCACGATCCGGGCCATGGCCGGCTGCTTCCCTTGTCACGTGCGCCACGATTGCTCTTGCCTGATAGGAACCAAGGGGGGCATTGGCAAGCAAGGTGCAGCTTTCAAAGGGCGAAGCAAAGATGACCAGCGCTGCCAGCATCAACCCGGACGAAGCGGCGTTCTTCGGCGCGCTGGCCGGCGATTGGTGGAACCCGCGCGGCACGTCGGCCATGCTGCACCGCATCACGCCGGTGCGCACGGCGCATATACGGGCCGAGGCGGTGGCGCATTTCGGCCTCAACGCCAGAAGCCGCCGGCCGCTGGCGGGCCTGTCGGCACTCGATGTCGGCTGCGGTGCCGGCCTGATGGCCGAACCGCTGGCGCGCATGGGGGCCCACGTGACGGGCATCGATGCCGCGCCGGAGAATATCGCGGCGGCTCAGGCACACGCGAAGGCCGGTGGGCTGACCATCGCCTACCACAGCATCGCCGTGGAGGATCTGGCCGACAGCGGCGAACAATTTGATCTGATCACCTGCCTGGAAGTCGTCGAGCATGTCGCGGGGCGCGATGCGTTTTTCGCCGGCCTGGCCCGGCTGCTGAAACCCGGCGGGCTGGCGATCTTCTCCACCCCCAATCGCACGGCCGCAAGCTGGGCGGTGGTGATTGCCGGCGCGGAATATATCACCCGCAGCATCCCGCGCGGCGCCCATGATTGGAACCGCTTCTTCACGCCGGATGAACTCGCCGAAGCCTTGCAGAATGCCGGCCTGACCCCGGCACAGCCCACCGGCCTGTCGTGGCGGCCGGGCAAGGGCTTTCACATCGGCAGCGATGTCGCGGTGAATTATTTCCTTGGCGCGGCCAAGGCCTGACCCGCCGGCCCCTAGCGGCCCGCCGCTCCTGGGTGGGGGTGGAGCGACGGGCCGGGCGGCTTGCGCCGCCAGGATGGTCACCTCGGGGGGGAGGCGACCAAGAAGAAAGCTTACCAGAATTTAATGTCTGTTTCTACACCAAAAGCTGTGCATGGGCCGGGCCAAAAGCGCGCACCTCCCACAACCGCTTCAACCACGGCCATATTTGCTTGGATTCGCCGATCCCCCGCTCGGACACAGGGGGCCCCGTTGCGCTTGTGGCGGCTCCGGCCAGGGACGGCTTGCACAATGGGGCTGGTGTTGCCGGTCGTGGAAAGCCCGGTGCCGAATCATGCCGCGTCCGGCCTTGTGCGGCATCGCGCCGGCGCGATCCTGCCCGGCGTCGCGCCATGCAAGATCGACCAAGCCCGCACGGCCATCACCGCGGTGCCGCACCCGCATCGGGGCACGGTGACCATGCCGCATGTCAGGCTCCACGCACCGTCATGCCCCTGAAACGATTGGGCAAGACAGAGGATTACGTCTATGGTGCATCACTGGGGGGCTGGACGCGTCGGCGTTTGCCGATTTGCGCCAGCGTGGCATCATCTGATCAACGAGACCGGGGAGAGGACCAATGCGCACCAAGCTGATCCTGCTGGCGACGGCCCTGCTGGCGACGGTTCCGGCAGCGGCCGATGCCGGCCATGCCTTCCGCAACGAGACCATGGCCGGCCTGCGCTGCCGCCTGTCCACCGAAACGAACAACACGGCGATGACCATCCAGCTCGAACCCATGGAGCTGGTGACGGTGATGAACAATTATATCGACATCCGCTGCGGTGGCCCGGTCTTGCCGCAACGCTTCGCGCTGGCGGACGGCAAGACTTATGTGTTCCGCCGCTTGCCCGATGGCAACCGCATCGGCCTCACCCCGGAATAAGGTCCGGAACCCACAGCCGGGCCAGCATCGCGATGCCCAGCCCGGCAAACAGCAGCGCCGCGAGCCTGCGCACAAGGCGCAGCGACACGCGCGCCACGATGGCCTCCCCCAGCAGCACCGCCGGCGCATTGGCCAGCATCATGCCCAACGTGGTGCCGATGGTCACCGCAATCACATCCTGAAACCGCGCCGCCAGCGCCACGGTGGCCACTTGCGTCTTGTCGCCGATCTCCACCACGAAAAACGCCACCATCGTGCCGATCAGGGCATGGCCGGTGCCGGTGGCCGCAGGCGTGTCGTCCAGCTTGTCGGGCACCAGGGTCCATGCCGCCATCGCCAGGAAGCCGATGGCCACCGCCATCTGGAACAAGGGCCCGGCCAGCAGGCCCGCCAATGCCACCCCGGCCCAGGCGGCGAGGCCGTGATTGGCCAATGTTGCCAGCAGGATACCGCCCAATACCGCGAAAGGCTGGCGATAACGCGCCGCCAGCACCAGCGCCAGCAACATGGTCTTGTCGCCGATCTCGGCCAGCGCCACGACGCCGGCAGAGGTTGCAATGATGGGCAGCATGGTTTCCATCCCCGCCCCTACCGCCTCTTGCGTTGCCGGAGCAATGGGCGGACAATTACCCCATGAGTATGTTTATCCTGTGGCTTGCCGCCACGACTGCCGGCCTGCAGGCGGCGGCGACCATCCCGCCTCCCTCCGACCAGTCCTTTTCCAGCCAAACCCGTATCGCGCCGGCCACCATCGACAATTCGCTGGAAATCGAAGGCGAAGCGCTCGAAGCCGAACAGTTGAAAAAGCGAATGTTCATCGATGTGAAGGTGAACAACAGCGGCCCCTATCGGTTTCTGGTGGATTCGGGCGCGGATCGTTCCGTGGTCAGCGACGGGCTGGCCTTGCAATTGCGCCTGCCGGCCGGTGCCCCGGTCCGCGTGCAGGGCATGGCCGGCGTGCGCGAAGTGGCGACCGTGGAAGTGACAGCGCTCAGCCTTGGCCAATCAGACATCGGCCCGATCACCGCGCCGGCGCTGGCAGCCCGGCATCTGGGTGCCGAAGGCCTGATCGGCATCGATGCGCTGGCCGATCAACGGCTGATGCTCGATTTCGACAAGCGCACCATCACGGTCCAGGATTCGCGCCGGCCTTATACGGAGGGCAGCAGCGGCGAAATCGTGGTCACTGCGCGCCGCCGCAAGGGTCAGTTGATCATCACCCAGGCCTCCGTGGAAAACCGCGGTGTGTCGGCGGTGATCGACACCGGCAGCGAGATCACGCTGGGCAATCCGGCGCTGCGTCAACGCCTGTTCGGCAACCGCCGGCCGGCCGGCATGCGCGACATCGAACTGCTGTCGGTGACCGGCCAGGTGCTGCGTGCCGAAGCCATCACCTTGAACAATGTGCGGATCGGCGGGCTGTTTCTCAACAATGTCATGGTGGCCTTTGCCGATGCGCCGCCGTTCCGGCTGTTCGGCCTGTCCGAACGCCCGGCGATCTTCCTTGGCTCCGATCTTCTCGCCAGCTTCCGCCGTGTCAGCCTGGATTTCCGCAACCGCAAGGTGCGCTTCACCCTGCGATAGGGTGGATTGCGGTGTGCCAAAGCAGTTGAACGCCCTCCCGCTTGCGGGGAGGGCGTCGAGTGCCTCAATTCTGCAGCGTGTTGGCGGCCAGGCGCAGGAACTGGCTGGTGCAGCCGGCATCGGCCAGCGTGGCACCCAGGGCTTCGACATTGGTCGGCGCGCTCACCTGCTTCACCGTCAATTTCACCGGCGCCTTGCCGGCGTCGATGGTCAGCACACCCGGCTTGCCGGCGATGGTGGCGGGCAGATTGGCCAGCGCCTGGCCGGGGCCGAACACGACCGGCGCACTGCTGCCGTCTTCACGGCTGACGGTGAAGCTTTGGGCGGCGGTGGTTTCGGCACGCCACAGCGCGATGTTGGCCGGATCGATGGCGCACACCGTGTCGCTCGTCCGTGTGTCGAGCGCCCACACGCCGGGCGGCGTCGGCGGGCCCTGATCCTGACCGGCGGAGCGCACGGCCCCGATACGCGCGCGGCGGGCGGGCTTCTGCACCAGCAGGTCACTGAACGCCACGTCCTGGGCGACGGCGCTGGGCGCAGCCAGGCTGAAGCTGCCGGGGCCGGAAAAGCTGCGGGTGCCCTTGGCATCGAGCACGACGATCGAATCGCCGGCCTTCAGGGTGATCGGTCCGTCGGGCAGGCGCTGCCCCGGCTTGTAACTGGCTGCCGACGGGCCGGCGGCGCGCACCACCAGCGGTCCGGCCATGGCCGTTGTGGCAGCCAGCAGCGTTGTCAGCACGCCAAGTGTTTTAATCGAGATCATAAATGCCTCCGGGTCCAACCTGTTCCAATCGCGTCACCAGATACGCGAGCGCCTTGTCTCCCGGTGCAGCGGCTGCGCGGGCTTTCAACCCGTCGAGCGCCCCGGTCTCGCCGCGATCAAACGCGGCATAAAGCCCGGCCGACACCGGATCAGCCACGGCACCGCCGGCACCCAATGGCTCGAACACTTCGATCGGCTTGTCCCGGCCGCGCACCCGCACCCGGCCCATGGCACGGAACCGGTCCAGCCCCATTTGCTCCGCGGCTTCCAGGCTGATCAGGGCTGCGGTTTTCAACGACTTGTTGGCGCCTTCCAGCCGGGCGGCAACATTCATCGAATCGCCCAGCGCCGTATACTGGATGCGGCCTTCGCCGCCGAAATTGCCGACGACCACATCGCCCCAGTGCAGGCCCACGCGGGTGCGCCCCATCTTTGGCCGTTCGCCTTCGGCATGGCAGAAGCGCTCGCCTGCCTGGGACATTTCCACGGCGCAGGCCAGCGCGCGGGCGGCATCGTCGGGCCGCGCGATCGGCGCGCCCCAGAAGGCGATGACGGCATCGGCGACGAACTTGTCGAGGGTGCCGCCATGTTTCAGCACCACCTCGCTCATCGTGTCGAGATATTCGTTCAGCGTGGCCGCGACGATTTCCGGCGGCTGGCTCTGGCACATCGAGGTGAAGCCCTCGATATCGCTGAACAGCGCGAAGACCGGCCGGCGCTCACCGTTCAGCGACAGCATTTCCGGGTTGCGCAAAATCTGTTGGGCGACATCGCGCGGCAGATATTTGCCCAGCGCGCCTTGCGCGAACTTGCGCTGATCGGCGCCAACCAGCCGCGCCGTGGTGGAGGCCGCCATCAGGGCCAGCAGCCAGCCGACCCCGAGACCGGCGCAGGGCAGGCCATACGTATCATAGCCGCCGTTCTGCAGGGCATAGGGCAGCCCGCCGAGCAGCGCGACTTCGGCGATCACCAACGGGCCCAGCAGCCGCACGCCCAGATCGAAGCCACCGGTGACGGCCCCCAGCAACACGGCCAGCAGCGCCAGGCCCCACAGCACCGCGGCCGGTATCGGCGTCTGGCGAGTGCCGTCCAGCGCTTGCGCGATCAGAATCGCGTGCAGTTCCACCCCCGGCGTGGTGGCGCCTGACAGCCGGCTGAACGGCGTGATGAAACGGTCCGCTTCGGGTAGATCGGCGCCGATCAGCACGATCTTGCCGGCAATCGCATCCTTCAGGGCAGCGGCGGTTTCGGCATTGCCGAACAGATCGACCGGCAACGAAGCAAACACCGGTCGATCGGCAAACTGCGGTTTGCGAAAGATCGCCGAGCCCAGATAATCGGTGTAGCTGCCCAAACCGGTGATGCGATTGACCAGCAGCCCCGGCGGTTGCCTGGTGGGGTTGGGCCATTGTCGCCAGGCATTGTCGCTGTCCACATCCAGCCGGATGTTGGCCATGCGCACCGGTGCCGACGCGACGCTGCCGAAGAATGCGCGCATATGCGCTTCCTGCCACGGCATCACGAACTCGCCGTTTTCGGCATTGGGAGAAAAGCCGAAGAAGGTCGGCGTCTTCATCGCCAACAGCGCGGATTTGAGCACCGGGTCTTCGGGCTGCGGCTGGTCGATCAGGATGTCGACCCCGATGGCGCGCGGGCCGAGCGCATCGATGTTGGTGAGGGCGCGGGCCAGCATGGTGCGATCGAGCGGCGAGCGCTTGCCGGTGGCGGTGAGCGTTTCCTCGGTGAACACCACCAGCACCACCCGATCATCCTGATCGACCCGTGCGGCGGTCAGATCGACCCGCACATCATAAAGGCCGCGCTCGGCGGACAGGGCAAGTGGCAGATTCCAGCTGTAACGCGCGATCAGCAGGGCCCCGATCAGCACCAGCAAGGTCACGCCCAGACGCAGCGGCCCGGCCTGGGTGATGGCAAGTTTCAGATTGGCCAGGCGGTTCGACACGATGGGCGCTCAGTGGCCGGAGCCGGCCGTTGCAGCAGATGGGGCAGCGGCTGTTGCGGCGGCACCTCGGCCCATCAGCGGCTTGGCTGCATCGCCGATGATGGCAAAGCCCGACCAGTAGTAAGGGTGCGACGTTTCCAGCACATCCATCATCTGCCGCTGCGATTGGCGCAGCGCTTCGCCGACGGCTTGTTTGCCGGCATTGGCGAACAGGCCGAGGATCAGCGTGCGCGTGGCATCGAAACTGTCCGGCACCGGCCAGTGGCTGGCGATCACGGCGCGGGCACCGGCCCCGACGAAGGCGCGCACCAGACCATCCAGGGCAAAATTGCCGCCGGTGGTGATGCCGGCTTCGCGCGTGGCCGAAGCCGTGGCGGCACCGGCGGTGTCACACGCCGAAAGGATGATGGTGTCGGCATCCAGCGACAGATCAAAGATGTCGCGGAAGCTGAGCAGGCCATCGGAGCCGGCGCCGCCAAAGCTGGTGAGCAGGGCCGGGCGCGCCGGGCATTCCGGGCGCGGCGCGGTGACAAGGCCGTGGGTGGCGAAATGGATGATGCGATAATTCTTCAGATCGCTGCGCGCCATCATGGCGGTGTCGGTGAAATCGCCTTCGGTGGAGACGGTGGAACCGCTGGTGCGCAGCAGATCGGCCGCCAGCCGCAGTTCGGTGGCGGAAATCGGCCGCGACCATTCCAGCAGCGGCCAATCACAGTCATTGCGCGGCGGCACCGGGCTGGCGTTTGCCGGCGCGCTCACCGGAATGGCGGTGGCCGCCGCCGGCAGGGCCGCTGCCAGGGCAGCCGCACCGCGCGTGCTGCCGGTGCGGCTGGCCGCCTCGGCTGGCGGTGCTGCCGCCACCACCGGCAATTCCGGCGGGCGCGCACCGGGCGGCACGCTGTTCTGGCCCAGCCCCAGATAGGCATTGGCGGCCCGGCTGCCGGCGATGCTGCGCACATCCATGAAGGCCCGTGGCGAAGTGGCGGTGGACACCATGCGATCACGGCCCAACCAGGCCAGGCCGCGCGCGTCGAACGGATCGGCATTGTCGTCGGTCTGCCGCGCCTGATAGGCGGCCAGATTGTCATCGGCCGTGATCAGCAGGTTGAACGGCAATTGCAGCAGGGCGCCATCCGGCTCGGCAATCAGATGCTTGCTGGCCAGCATCAGCTTGGCGCCGACGCCATCGGCCGGCCCGGCCAGCAACATGTACAGGCGGCGTGCCGCAGCGGCATCGAACGGATAGGTGGTCGGTCTGCCGTTTTCGAAGATCACCACCGTGTCACGTATGGCCTTCACCAGCGCGCCGAGTTCCGTGCTGGTGGCGGCAATGCTGTGCACCGCGGCGGCCTGTCGGCCGAGCACCAGTGCATAGGCCTGTTCGCCCAGCAGGATCAGCTTGTAATAGGCTTCGTCCGGGCCCAGCACGGCCTGCAGGCCCGCAACGGTCACCGTGGTGTTGCTGATGCTGCGATAGCGCGGGAAGTCCGCCAGCCGCGCCAGCACCGACGTCTGGTCACGGCCCAGCACCGCCAGGCGCTCCCGCAGGGCGGCGACGCGCTCGCGGTCCAGCACGGTGGGCGCCTCCATCTGGTCGATCCGGCTGATTTCGGCCTGGGTGCGCACCAGATCGCGCGACAGGGTGACCGATTGGCGGAACAGGGCCGACGCCGCATCGCTGCCGCCCGACAATTCACGCGCCAGCACGGCCTGGGTCTGTGCCACGCCGGGTCGCAGCAGGATCTGGCTGGCATCGAACAGATCGGTTGCGGCGGCGGCGTCGCCCTGGGCGGCCAGCCCGGCAAACCACGGTACCAGCAACGGCCGCAACAATTGGCCGGCGCCCGGAACGTCGGGCGCTGCCTTGACGATGCTGCGGAACAGCGGCGCGGCCTCTGCCGTGCGTCCCTGTCGTTGCAACAGTGCCGCCTGCCGCGCTTGCGCCGCCAGCAGGGCCGCGGATTGCGGATATTGCGCTGCCGTCAAGTTGACCGCTTCGGCCAGGGCATCGATGGCCTCTGCGCCATTGCCCAACTGCTCGGTCACGCGGCCACGCTCGGTGGCGACCGCTGCCCGCAGCCAGCGGATCGACAGCACGCGGCCGCCGCGCACCTGCGCCAACTGTTCTTGGGCCTGTGCCAGCGCGATCGCCGCAGCGGGCAGATCGCCCAAACCGCCCAGCGCCGCACCGCGCAGATACAGCGCCTGCGCGTCCAGAATCTGCACCCGTTCTGCCAGCGTCAGTGCCGCGTCGCCGCCACCAATGGCGGCACCATCGATGTTCAGGCGCTGCGACAATGCGGTGTCGATATATCCGGCTGCCAGGCGGCTGGTATCGGTGGTGCCGATATTGCCGCTTACCCGGCGTGCCAGTGTTTCCAGCGCAGCGCTGTTCTGGCGGCGGTTCAACTGATGCTGGGCCAGCGCATTGCGCTGCAGGCGGCTGGCGACCGGATCATTGACGTCGATCAACAAGGCCGCCCGTCCGAACAGGCGCTCGGCGTCCGCAAAATTGCCGAGATTCGATTGCTGGAGGCCCTGATTGGCAAGATATTCGGCGCTGCGGGTGAAGCCGGGGGCGCCCAGCCGATTGCGCTCCACCAGCAGGTCGAAAAACTCCGCCGCTTCGGCAAAGCTGGAGGCATTGTTGCGTCCATAGGCTTCGACAAGCGCCTGCCCTGGTTCCAGACTGCCGGCCTGGATGCGCGCGAAGGCCGCCGGATCGCCCGCCTCGGTTGCCGCCACCTCCACAGTGCCGGCCATCGGTGCATCGGCCACCAGCGTGCGCAAGCCCAGTTCCAGCGCCGAACCATAGCCGCCAAAGCCATCGGCAACATAAAGCGTGCGGCCGCGCTGCACGGACAGGCGCAGGCGATTGAGGCCATCGACGGCGCAGCGGCTGGCCATCGCGCCGGGCAGGCCGGGCAGCGATGCCGCCACGGGCGTCGGGCAGCCCGGCATCAGCGGCGGTGCGCCGGTTCGCAAGGCATAAAGGCTGCCGACCGGCGCGGCCGCATCCCGGCACACAATGCGATAGCCGCGATCGAACATGCCTTTCAGCAAAGGATCGGCGACCTGGGCCTGCGCCGTGCACAACACGCCAGCGTTGCCGATGCGGAAGCTGTCGGCCAGCGTCAGGCTTTGCGCCTGCGCCGGCACGGCCGGAATCGGCAGCAGCGCGGCTGCCATCAGCATGAGCCCGACACGGTTCATTTCAAGCCTCCCGGCCGGCGCACACCGCTGGGGATCGGATCCAGCCACAGCGCCGGATTGCCGCCGCTGGTCGCCGGATCATTGGTCTCCAGATCGGCCGACATCTGGCTGAAATCGATCAGGCGCTGCAGGGTGACGATCGGCAGTTTTTCCGCCAAGGTTTCGGCTTCCTCGGCTTCATCGGCCTGCTGCGCGGTTGCTTCCGCCTCGCCTGCCAGACCGGGGATATTGTTCACGATCGCTTCGATCTTTTGTTCGGCTGCGGCCGGTGGGCCGGGGGGCGGCGCGACGGCGCACCCGGCGACCACCGCGCAGCCATTGATCTGTGCCGCCGCGGCCAAACGGGAGACGTCGGGCTGGACCGTCACGGCCGTGCGGGTGGCATTGTTGGTCAGGAACGTGCCGCCAGACCCGAGCACGCGGCCATTGATCACCAGATCGAGCAACGCCGTCTGGCTGCCGGTCGCCGTCACGATCAGTGCGCCGCTGCCGGCGGTGAACCCGGCGCGGGTGGCAGCATCGCCGCTGTTCTGGATCAGCACATCCTGTGCCGCGCTGATGCGGATGGCGCCGGCGCTCAACGGTCCGGCGGGCGCCGGGTTGGCTGCGGCAGCATTGATCGCATCGTCGCGCGCCGTGCCGGACAAGGTGCCGCCGCTGATCTGGCCGAGCAGCGTGTCGCTGCCAACCCGCACACTGCCCGCGGTCAACGACAAGGTGCCCAGCGGCGCGTCGGCATTGCTGCCCAACTGGATGCGGCCATTGCCGGTCGCCACTTCGATGCGGCTGCCGGACGACAAGGCCAGCGTGTTGGCCGCTGTCGCCTGTGCCATGGTGACGGCGCCGGTGATCCTGAGCAGGCCACCGCTCGACAGGGTGATGCTTGTTGGCAGGGTCTGGCCCTGATTCTGGCCCTGATTCTGGCCGGGCACGCTGGCCGGCAGATCGAGCTGACCCACCGTCATCGTGCCGGTCGGCAGGCGCACGCTGATGTTGCTGGCACGCAAGGTCGCGAACTCGGCGTTCGACAGGCTGTAGGTGCCGGTGACATCGCCGCCGCCGATGCTGGCGGTGTTGACCGCGTTGTTGGTCAGGGCATCGCCGACTCGGCCATTGGCGGTCAGGCTGATGTCGGTGGCGCCATTGCCGCCGATGGTGCGGCCGGGGGTGATGATGATGTCATCCGACGTGATGGTCACCCGGCTGGCGCTGACATTGCCGGCCAATGTGGCAGCGCCGCCCACATCGATCAGCGTGGCCGTCGGCGCGGTGATGGCCTGGGCACTGAAATTGCCGGTTGCCGCGGCGATGAAGCGGCCGGTGTTGGCCGCGCCGGTGATGGTGACATCGCCGATCAGGCGCACCGGTGTGCTGGCCAGCAGGGCGGCAAACTGCGGGTTGCCGGCGGTATCGAAACTGATCCGCGGCAGCATTTCGTGGCTGGCGATATAGATGAAGCCGCTGCCCGATGTGGTGAGCGCACCGGTGTTGATGCCGCCGGTGTCGAGCAGCACGATGCCGCCTGGCGCAGCGATGTTGCCGGTCGTCACCCCCTGCACACCCGAAAGCGTGGCGCTGCCCGATATGTTGATCGCGCCGGTGGAGATGGTGCCCGGCGACGTCACGAACAGCACGCCGCTGGCCGCAGGGGCTGGATTCACCGTGCCGGCATCGATGTTGCCGGTGGTGATCGCGCCGCCAGCGGTGAGGAAGATGGAATCCGCCGCAGACAGGCTGCCCGTGGTCAATGTGGTGGCCGCGGTCAGCCTGATATCGTCGCTGGCGCGGATCGTGCCGGTCACCAGCGCGCCGCCCACGCCGGCGGCCTGCCGGGCCGTCAAGCTCAGGGTGCCGCCCACGCTCAGGTTGCCGGTGGTGAGGTTGCCGGTGGTGCCCAGCGTGAGTGCACCGGTGGCCGTAAGATTGCCCAGCAGCAGATCGCTGGTGGCGTTGAGATTGATGAAGCCGGTGCTGGCGGCATCGACAAGATCAACGGTGCGCGCGCTGACGCTGGCCCCGTTCGAGACGGTCACGCCGGCGCGGGCCCGGAATGTGCCGGTCGTGGCCGCTTCGAGCAGACCGGTGACGAGCGTGCCATTGACGCTGATGTCGGCCGTTACCGCTGCCACGGCGGCGGCGAACAGCGGGCTGTAACTGGGCACGCCGGCTGCGAAGCTGATCAGGCCGGCCTGTTCAAAGCCGCCGAAGCGTGTCCGGCCCGATGTCGGCGTCGCGACGGCTGCGGTGGTGATGGTGCCGCCCGACAGCAGCACGAGATCGCGCCCGCTGGAGAGCGCGCCGCTGGCCAGCGAGCCGGACGAAAGCAGGCCGATATCGCCGGCTGCCGTCACGCTGGTCAAGCTGACGCCGCCGCCGCGCACGAAGATATCGCCGCGCGCGCCGGCCTGCGGTGATGCCTGCGCCGCAGCCAGGGCGCCGGTGGCCGCCAGCGCGCCGCCAGCGATCAGACTGGCGCGATCGCCGGCGGCAACCGCCGTCAGTTGCAGGCCCTGCGCGGTGGTGATGCCGACTTCACCGGCAGCGGTGATCGAGCCAAAGCTGCCGGCACCGCCGGCAACCACGATCAAGTCGTCGGTCCCGACAAAGCGGCTGTCCAACGCGACATTGCCGCCGCTGTTGATGCTGGTCAGCCCGGCATTGATCAGGCCAGCAATGCGCACCCCGCCGCCAACATCGATCGACATGGCTGTCGGCGCGGTGATCGCCTGCGCACTGAAATTGCCGGTGGCGGCCGCGACAAGGCGCCCCGTGTTGACCGCGCCATTGATGGTGATGTCCCCAACCAGGCGCTGCGGTGTGCTGGCCAGCAGGGCGGCAAACTGCGGGTTGCCGGCCGCATCGAAGCTGATCTGCGGCAGCAGTTGGTGGCTGGCGAGATAGACGAAGCCGGTGGCCGATGTGCTGAGGGCGCCGGTGGCGATGCCGCCGGTGTCGAGCAGCACGATGCCGCCCGGCCCAGCGATATTGCCGGTCGTCACCCCCTGCACACCCGAAAGCGTGGCGCTGCCCGATATGTTGATCGCGCCGGTGGAGATGGTGCCCGGCGACGTCACGAACAGCACACCACTGGCCGCAGGGGCTGGATTCACCGTGCCGGCATCGATCGTGCCGGTGGTGATCGCGCCGCCAGCGGAGAGGAAGACGGAATCCGCCGCAGACAGGCTGCCCGTGGCCAATGTGGTCGCCGCGTTCAGCCGGATATCGTCGCCGGCCCGGATCGCGCCGGTCACCAGCGCGCCGCCCACGCCGCCAAGCCGCGACGCCGTGAGCGACAGCGTCCCGCCAACGGCCAGATTGCCCGTGGTGATGTTGCCGGTGGTGGCCAGCGTCAGCCCGGCATTGGCCGTGATACTGCCGAGCACCACATCGGTGGCAGCGGTGAGGTTGATGAAGCCGGCGCTGGCTGCATTGACCAGATCGATGCTGCGCGCACTGACGCGGGCTCCTGTCGAGACGGTCACGCCACCACGGGCCTGGAACGTGCCGGTCGTGGCCGCCTCCAGCAAGCCGGTGGCAAGCGTGCCGCCCACCGCAATGTCGCCGACTGTCGGTGTGTTGCCGGCCGCGAACAGCGGGCTGTAATTGGGCACACCGGCCGCCACGCTGATCAGGTTGGCAGAATCGATGCCACCAAAGCGGACCCGGCCGGATGCCGGCGTCGCGATGGCGCCCGTGGTGGTGTTGCCGCCCGACAGCAGCACCAGATCACGCCCGCTGGAGAGCGCGCCGCTGGCGAGCGGGCCGGACGAAAGCAGGCCGATATCGCCGGCCGCCGTCACGCTGGCCACGGTGACGCCAGCGCCGCGCACATGGACATCGGTGGGGCCAGCAGCCACGGGCCGGACCATGCCGGCATCGATCGGTCCGACGTTGATGGTGCCATTGGACAACAGGCTGATCCGGCCACCGACGCTGATCCCGGTGCCGGTGATGGCCGTGGCCGCGTCGATCACGCCATTGCGATCGGCACGCAGGCTGGTGAAATCGATGTTGCTGCCGGTGATGATGATATCGCCGGTGCTCACCACATCCTGCAACGTCACCGTTGCTGTCGGCCCGCCCAGGATCTGCACATCCTGGCTGCCGGTGGTCTGGGTCAACAGATTGATGCCGGTGCCGCCACGCAGGATGACGACGGGCGCGGTGATCACGCCGCGCGGCCCGCTGGCCGGGGCGGCAAACCCGGAAACGACCGATCCCTCGGCGCTGATCTCCAGCCGGCCGCCGGCGGTGATCGTACCGCCGTTGTTCAGGGCCAGGCTGCCGCGCGAGGCGAACTGGATGTCGCCCGATACGGTGATGGTCGATCCGGCTTCGGCCACCAGCCCGCCGCGCAGGGTCGATGTGGGATCGACGGTGCCATTGGCAGAGGCCCGGAAGCTTGGCAGCAGGATTTCGGCGCCACCGGCGCTGAACAGCCGGATCACGCCGGGCTCGCCATTGCTGCCAGCGGCGCCCGAACCGGTGCCATTGGCTGTCGCCTGCACCGATCCGCCGCTCGACAGCCGCACGGCGGGCTGGCCGGCCTGGCCAGTGCTGCCGATCGTGATGCTGCCGCCAATGCCGCCGGCCGAAAGGCCGGGCAAGCTGCCGACACCGCCGGCGTTGCCATTGGCGGTCAGGTTCAGCCCCAGATTCACGTTGGCAGTGGCATTGGTGAACAGCATCTCGACGCTGCCGCCGCGCCCGTTGCCGTGCCCGGCCGGCGTGCCGGCGCCGGCCGACCCGCCGCTGCCGCTGGCGGTCAAGGTTGCCGACGCCAGACCGAGTGTACCGATCGCACCGGTGGCTGTGCCATTGCCCATGCCGATCTGGATGGTACCGCCGCGGGCATTGCCGCCCGCGCCCGCAGCACTGGCGCTGCCGCCATCGCCGCCAATGCCATTGGCTGTGGCGGTAACCGCGCCAATCGCCAATGTGCCGCTGTTGCCCGTGGCGCCCAGCAGGATGGCGCCGCCTGCGGCCGTGCCGCCGTTGCCGCCGGTCACACCGCCGCTGCCGCCCGCCCCGCCGCGCGCATCCGTTTCGATGGCGATGGCCCCCGATGGGGACAACCGCAAATTGTTGGGCGCGGCGCCGCCGGCAGCAAGGAAACGCACCTCGCCGCCGCTGGCATTGCCGCCCGCCGCGGTCTGGCCAGTGCCGCCGGTCGCGGTGGCAGCGATGCTGATGCTGCCGGCGACATCCAAGGTGCCGGCGCCGATGTCGAATCCGATCTGGGACCCGGTGGCATTGCCGCCGGTGTTGCCAGCACCGCCGGTGCTTTGGGCACTGATCACCAGGCCGCCGCTGCCGATGTTCATCGTGCCATTCACCGTGGCGAAGATCTGGCCGCCGGCCGCTGCGCCGCCGATGCCGTTGCTGCCGCGCCCGCCGTTGCCCCGGCTTGCCAGCGTCAGGCCGCCGTTGGCGGACAAGCTGCCATTGTCGGCGACGGTGACATTGATGGTGCCGGCGGTGGCGTTGCCACCCCGGCCACTGTTGCCACTGCCGGCAAGTGCGTCGACATTCAGCCCCAACTCGCCGACGACGACAATCTGTCCCGACGACATGTTCACCGCGGCGGTGCCGGCGGTGGCGCTATCGCCCTGTGTGCCGGTCAGGCCGGTTGCGCCGGCCGACAGCGCAAGATCGTCGCCCACGTTCAGAACGCCGCCGCTGTTGGCAACCAGCGCCGTGCCGCCGGTGGCCGTGCCGCCAACGCCATTTTGCGCGATGCCGCGGGCAAACAACTGGATGTCGCCAAGGCTGCCAGCAGTGGTGATGCGGCCGGCATTGCCATTGGCATCCGGCGTCAGGCGGATTTCGGCACGGCCCCCGGTGCCGTTCCGGCCCGACCCATCCGCCTGCATATCGATATGGTTTGCGGTCAGCGCGCTGCCTTGCCCGCTTGTCGTCAACTGCGCGGTGCCACCCACGCCGTCGCCGCGCGTCGTGCCATTTCCGCCCCAGGCCTTGGCCGTCATGAACAACGTGTTGTTCATGGTCACGTTGGCGCCGCCCGTCACATCCATCTGGGCCGTGCCGCCGATGCCGTTGCTGCCAGTGCCATTGCTGTTGCCGCCGCCCAGCGCCTCGGCGATGACATAGGCAAAGTTGGTCTGGAAGGTGCCGCTGGCCACCGTCAGGATGGCGCTGCCACCCGTCGCAACACCGCCGCTCAAACCGTTCATGACGCCAGAAGCGTCTACCGCCACCTCGTTTGCCACCTGCACGATGCCGCGGGCCGTGAAGCGCGCCGTGCCGCCGGTGGCGGTGCCGCCGGGACTGCCATCGCCATTGCCGGCCACCGCACTGGCATCGACCGACAGAAGATTGTTGATCTGCAGGGTGGACGTGTCGGCCAGCAGCACCTGCGCCAGACCGCCGCGCACGACGTTGTTGGCGCGCGCTGTGCCGTCGGCTTCGGCCCGCACCTGGGCAATGCCACCGACCATCAGCGTGCCGCCGGTGGAGGTGATGCGCGCCGTGCCGCCTTGCGCCGCGTTGCCGATGCCGTCGGCGATCAGGGACAGGCCGCCAAGGCTTGCATTGAGCGTGCCGCCTGCAAAGGCCAATAGGGCCGAGCCGCCCATGCCATCGCCGCGCGTCGCGCCCAGGCCGCCGGTGCCCGTGGCTGTCGCTGTCAGCGCCCCCGGAAGCTGCAAGATATTGCCATTGCCGATGCTGGCCGCGCCGCCCGTGCCTTGCCCGCCAAGGCCCAGGCCGGTGCCGCCGGTGGCCGTGGCATCAAGGATGATCTCGCCGGTGCTGGCGCTGGTGATGACGAGGTCGCCGGTTCGGCCCAGGCTGGCCAGGTTGACCATGCCCCCCGTGGCAGTGCCGCCGGCCCCGTCGATGCCTTCACCGCCCTGGGCAGCCGCCGCCAGTGTGATACTGGCCAGATCCAGATTGATCCGCGCGGTGCCGGCCGTTTCAAACCGGCTGGTGCCGCCCACAGCCGCGCCGCCGCTGCCGCCCTTGCCGCCGGTTGCCGCCGCGCTCAGGCGGAATTGCCCATTCACGGTCGCGCTTGCGCCGGCACCCACCAGCACGGCCGCCGTGCCGCCCGTGGCGTTGCCGGCCTGGCCGGAAAGACGTTCGGCGCCAAGCGCGGTGCTGTCGATGTTGAGGGCCGTGGTGACCAGGCTGCCACCCGTGAGGGTGACGGTCGCTGTGCCGCCAAGCGCCGCGCCGGGTAGGGTCTGCAGCGATTGAATGGCTTGATAGCCCGCCCGGGCCTCCAGATTGAGGCCGGTGCCGGCAAATGAAAGCGTGCCGGCCGATTGCACGGCAATGCTGCCGGCGCGGACGATCTGGTTGACGACATTGGTGTTGATGATCGCATTTGCTGCCGCTTCGAGGCCACCGGCGGCGACAATGCTGCCGCCTGTGGCCGTCGTGATGGCGATGCCGCCGGCCTGGATGGTTCCGCTGCTTTCCTGCGATGACGAGGCGGCACCGGCCTCCAGCAGGATCTTGCCGCCGGCGTCGATGGCGCCGGCTGTGGCCGAAAGAGTGAACTGGCCGCCGTTGGGATTGCTGGACAGGGCGGAGCCATCCCAGCGCAGATCGCCGGCGATGTCGAGCGTACCAGCCACGGCGGCAACGGTGCCATTGCCGCCCGCAGCCGTGCCTTCGCCGTTGTTGGTTGGCATGCTGGCATTGGTGTTGATGATCAGATGGCCGCCGACGCTGGTTTCGCCGCCGCTCACGGTCAGGCTGGCGTTGCCGCCGCTGGCCACGCCTGCGGCCTGGCCATTGCCGCTGCTGGCGCCGGCCTGCAGCTCAAGGCCGCTCGGCAGCGTGAACGTGCCGGCGCTGTTGACGGTGATGTTGCCGCCGGTGCCGTTGCCGACGCTGACACCGTTGGACGAATTGCCGCCCCGGCCCTGGACATCGAGCACCAGATTGTTCGAACTATTGCTGGTGACGATCAGGCTGCTGTTGCTCGCAACATCAACGCTGATGGTGCCGCCGATGCCGGTGCCGCCCGCCGCGGTGGCGGCGTTGGCGCCGGTGCCGCCGCTGCCGGTGGCGCTGATGGTGAAGGACTGGTCGCCAATGGCAAGGCTGGTGCTGCCCAGGCTGGCAAGCGTGATGCTGCCGCCGCGGCCGGTGCCGCCGATGCCGCCGCTGCCCAGGCCGTCATTGCCATCGCCGGTGGCGCCGCGCCCGTCGGCCAGCAGGTTGACCCCGCCATTGATGGTCAGGCTGGCGCCGATGTTGGTCAGCAGGGTGATATCGCCGGCCGAACCATTGGCTCCATTGGCATTGGTGGCATAGCCGGCATCGGCGCTGGCATCGGCCGTCAGGCTGCGGGCAGTAAAATTGCCCAGCGATTCAAGCCGGATATCGCCCGCAATCGCGACGCCGGCATTGCTGCTGTTGGCGGTCACGCCGGTGTTGATCGACAGGCCCTTGCCCGGACTGTCCTTGCCGATGCTGGTCGTGCCGCCGGCCAGCCAGAGCACGCTGCCGCCGGTGATGCCGGCGCCGGGCCTGGTGAAGAACCGCGCGACGTCGGCCCGGATCGACAGCGATCCGCCGATGCTGACCGTGCTGGTCGGCGCCGTGGTGATCGCAACATCCCCGCCAAACGCCGACGATCCGGGCGACGTGCCGGAACTGGTGATGTTGGCCAGGATCTGCATGTCGCCGATGGTGCTCAACGTGCCGCCGGTGCTGCTGAGATCGGCATGGCCGGCGCGGGCCAGTGTGCCGCTGGCCTGCACGGCAAGATCGAGCGTGCTGCCAAAGGCCAGGCGTCCGCCATTGTCGAACATCAGTTCGATCTCGCCGCCGGTGCCGGCACCCGCCACACTGCTGCTGCTGCCGGCCGTGCCGTTGGCGGACAGCGTGGCAATGCCGTTCGCATTCACCTGCGCGTCGTTGGCCGAAACCAGGATCCTGCCAGCGGTTGCCGAACCCCCCAGCGTGTCGCCACTGCCGCCCACGGCATCGGCGATCAGGCGCGTCACGCCGCTGATGGCGACAATGGTCCCGCCGGTGGCTTCCAGCTTGGCGTTGCCGCCGGCGGCGCTGCCACCTGTGCCGGCAAGGCCGTTGCCACCCGTGGCTGCCGCATCGAACAGGGCTTCGCCGGTCACCGTCATCCGGCCGGCAGCGATCAGCGCGCGGGCTGTGCCGCCGGTGGCTGTGCCGCCGGAGTCGGCCTGCTGGGCAGTGGCGCTGGCCCGCAGCCTCAGATTGCCGCCCACCGTCAACACGCCGCGGCTGTTTTCGATCTGCGCCGTCCCGCCGGTGGCGTTGCCGCCATTGGTGCTCAGCCCGCCCCGGGCAAACAACTGCACATCCTGCACCGATGTGATGCTGCCGCCAAAGTTGCCCGCATCGGGCGTGAAGCGGATTTCGGCCAATCCGCCGGTCGCGGCATTGCCATAGGCTTCGGCTTCCATGTCCAGCCGATTGACTGTCAGCAAGCTGCCCTGTCCGGTGGATGTCACGCGCGCCGTGCCGCCGGTCCCCACACCGCGCACGCCGCCCATGCCGCCGCTGCCGCTGCCATAAAGGAACAAGCGGTCGCTGACCGCGACCTGGGCACCGCCCGCCATGCTGAGGGTCGCCGTGCCGCCCCGGCCCAGGCCGCCCGTGCCCGTGGCGCTGTCGCCGCCAAAGCCCTGCGCCAGCACATTCACGTCGGCCGTCTGGAAGCTGCCCCCGGTGATGGTCAATTCGGCGCTGCCGCCCATGCTGCCGCCGCCGACGCCATCGAAATAGGCGGTTGCGTCCAGCTCCACCAGATTGGTCGCCGCCACAATGCCGCGCGCGGCGAACCGGGCCGTGCCGCCGGTGACGGTGCCGCCGGGGTTGGTGTCGCCGTTGCTGGCAATGGCGCTGGCGTTCACGATCACCGTGTCGCTGCTGCGCACATTCGAACTGGCAGCCAGCAGGATTTCGGCGGTTCCACCGCGAATGATGTTGCTGCCCAGCGCCTGGCCCTCGGCCTCGGCGCGCACTTCGATGATGCCGTTCACATCCAGCGTGCCGCCGGTCGACGAAATGCGGGCGGTGCCGCCGAAGGCCTGATTGCCTTCACCGTCGGCTGCCAGCAACAGCCGGCCATTGTCCACATCCAGTGTGCCGCCGTTGAACGCCACTGTGGCGGTGCCGCCGTTGCCGGTGCCGCGGCCGGCGGTGGTGCCAGCGAAGCCGCCAAAGCCGCTGGCCCGCACGGCCAGCGCGCCGGGCAGGGTCAGGACATGATCGTTGACCACCCGGCTGGTGCCGCCGGTGCCGGCGCCGCCCAGCGTGGTGCCATTGCCGCCGGTGCCGTTCGTGCTCAAGGCAAGGCTGCTGGCGCCTGCCCCGGTGAAGATGATGCTGCCGCTTGCCCCCAGGCTTTCGAGGATGGCCGTGCCGCCGGTTGCGCTGCCGCCGCTGCCAGAGGTGCCGTTGCCGCCAACAGCGATCGCACTGACATTCAGCATCGACGTGCCGAGATTGATCGCCGCCGTGCCGGCGACCGAAAGCTGGACGGTGCCGGCAGTGGCGGTGCCACCGGCAATGCCATTGCCGCCGCCGGCACGGCCGTCCAACTGGAACGAGCCATTGATGGTGGCATTTGCCCCTGCGGCCACCAGCATGCGCGCCGAGCCCGCCGTGGCATTGCCGCCGATGCCATTGCTGTTGCCGCCGCCGCCCGCACTGGCCGTCATTCTGACGCCGGCAGAGGTGAAGCTGCCGCCAGTGAGGTTGAGCACGAGCGCGCCTGTTGCCGCAGCGCCGCCCTGGAAGCCTGAGCCGATATATTGGGCGCGCGCGTCCACAAACAGGCCGGTGCCGCCGATGGTGACAGTGCCGGCCGACAGCAGATCGAAATTGCCACTGCGCGCTGTCATGGTGAAGACGGGTTGGCCAACCAGCGACACCAGATTGGCCGAGAAGCCGCCGGCCGCATTCAGCACGCCCGCGCTGCCCACCGTCACATCGATGTCGCCAGCCTGGGACTGGGTGGTCGCCACCGTGGTTTCGGTGAAGACATTGGCGGCCATGCTGAGGCTGCCGCCGATCAGCACGCTGCCATCCACATCCAGCGCCAGCGCGCCGCCGCGCCCGATGGTGCCGCCGCCTTCGGCGGTGAAGGTCAGATTGCCGGCCACATCCAGCGTGCCGGCATTGACGTCCACGCTCAGCGTGCCGCCGGTGCCGTTGCCGCGCAACGTGCCGGGGGTGACACCGCCATTGCCGTTCAGCAGCAGGCTGCCGTTGATATCGGCCACGCCGCCGCCGATGGTCACCGTTGCGGTGCCGGCGGTGGCATTGCCGGTCTGTGCGCCGCCGCCGGCGACCGCGTTCACCAGCAATTCGGCCGATCCCGGCACCGTCAAAGTGCCACTGCTGGCCAGCAGGGCAGTGCCGCCAATGCCATTGCCGCCGTTGGTGCTCGATCCGCCGCCCGTGCCGGTGGCGGTGGCCCGCAGGGTGCCCGGAACCGTCAGGGTGCCGCTGTTCAGCGCACGGGCCGTGCCGCCGGTGCCCACGCCGCCCGCCGTGCTGCCGGTGCCGCCGAGCCCGAAGGCCGACAATATGACGTCAAAGGCGCTGCCGCCCGACAGGATGAGGCTGCCGGTGCCGGTCGTTGCCAGCGTGGTGGTGCCGCCGGTGCCGGCGCCGCCCGCGCCCGCCGCACCGGTGCCGCCCGTCCCGCTGCTGCGCATGGTGAAATTGCTGGAAGCCGAATTGATGGTCGCCGTGCCGGCCGATTCCAGTCGCGCCGTGCCGCCAACGCCGGCTCCGCCGGCGGCGCCATTGCCGCCAAAGCCCTGGGCGGAAATCTGCCAGGGGCCAGTGACATGTGCGGTCGCGCCGGCGGATACCATGACGCTGGCGGACGCGCCGGTTCCGGCACTGCCGGTGCCGCCCGGATTGTTGCCGCCCAGGCCATCGGCGATCAGGATCACGCCCGGCGATGCAAGGCTGCCGCCGGTCACATTCAGGCCGATGTTGCCGGCCCGCGCCGCGCCGCCAACGCCATTGGCCGACGAATAGACGGCACTGGTATCAAGATAGACACCGGACCCACCGATCGTCGTGGCGCCGCCGCTGCCGATGCTGATGCTGCCGCCGCGCAAGTCCAGGCTCGTGGCGGGCTGTGCGCCGGCGGCATTGGCAAACAGGCTCAGGCCGGCATCGGCGCGCAGTGTCCCGCCCGTGCCCACCGTCACCATGATCTGGCCAGCCTGGGCCGATGCGTTTGCCGCCAGCGTGTTGCTGCTCACCGATGCCGTGCCGGACACAAGGCCATCCACTGCCAGCGTGCCGCTGCTGCCAAGCGTCAGCATGCCGCCGGTGGCCGCCAGGCCGCTGCCGTTGGCGGTGAGCGACAGATTGCCATTCACATCCAGTGTGCCGGCATCGGCCCGCACGGTCAGGGTGCCGCCGGTGCCGTTGCCGCGGTTCGCCAATGGCAACACGCTGGCATTGGCGTTCAGCGTCGCATTGCCATTGATGGTCGTGGTGCCGCCGCTGGTCGACAGCGTGGCGGTGCCGCCGGTGGCATTGCCGGTCGCCGGGCCGTCGCCGCTGGTGGCGTTCACCAGGATGTTCAGGCCGCCCGGCAGCGTGAAATTGCCGGCATTGGCAATGGTCACCGTGCCGCCGACGCCATTGCCGCCCGTGCCAAGACTGCCCGCGCCGACGCCGCCGACGCCAACCGTGTCAAGTTCCAGGCTCTGGCCGGTTGTGGACAGGCTGCTGAGGCTGCTGGTCGCGCTGCTGTCGATCAGGATGACGCCGCCGGAACCTGTGCCGCCGGCGCTGTTGCTGCCGGTGCCGCCGGTGCCGGTGGCGCGGATGCTGATCGGCTGGCTCGCCAGGTTCAAGCGCATGGCGCCGAAGTTGCTGATGCGGATATTGCCGCCCGTTGCCGCACCGCCAGCGCCGCCCAGATTGTCACTGCCATTGGCGTTGGCGTTCAGTGCAATTGTACCGGACACGTTGAACTGCGCGCCGGCTGCCGGCGTGGACAACAGGATCTGCCCGGCGGTTGTTGCCGGTGCGGTGCCGAACGGCACGCTGTTGTTGCTGGCATTGGCGGTCGCGAACAAGCCTCCGCCGATCGCCAGCGTGCCACTGGCAGCGCTGATGGATATCGATCCGGCCGCCGATGTGCCGCCGGTACCGCTCGAGAAGTTGGCTGAAACGCCCGTGTTCGCACGGCCGCCAATCGTTGTGTTGCCGCCGCTGCTCCAGTTGATGACCCCGCCGGTGGCTGTGTCGGCGCCGCCGCCGCCGATGACATTCGCGTTGGCATAGACGTCCAGGCTGCCCCCGACTGTCGTGCTGGTGCCGCTGCTGCTGCTGATCGTGACGGTGCCACCAACGGCTTGCGCGCTATTGAAACCGCTCGTGATCGACACATCGTTGAACAGGGTGAGCGTGCCGTCCACCTGCAAGGCGCCGGTGCCGGTGCCGATGATGTTGGTGCTGCCGCTCTGGGCAATGCGCCCATCGACGGAATGGAACACATCGACGCCACCGTTGAACTGCAGCCGGCCGAAACCGGAATAATTCAGGTTGATGGCGCCGCCGGTGGCATTGCCGTTCGGCAGCGATGTGCCGACGCCGCCGCGCAGGAAATCGATGAACGCGGTAGAGCCATTGAAGTTGATGGTGCCGCCACTGGCAGTGATCGTGCTGGTGCCGCCGATGGCATTGCCCGGCGCCAACCCAGACGCGCCGCCGATGGCATTGGTGCCGATGCGCAACCCATTGGTTGATGACGACAGGTTCAGCGTGCCGGCCGTGTTGATGATCTCCAGCGTGCCGCCGGTGGCGGTGCCGCCGGCCAATGTGCTGCCGCCATTGCCGGCCGATGCCCCGACTTCCAGGGTCAACTGCCCGCTGTTGTTGCTGATGCTGGTGGTGCCGGCATTGCTGATCAGGATCTGGCCGCCCTGGGCGTTGCTGCCATTGTCCTGCAGGCCGCTGACCACGTTGGCGTTGGCGCTGATGGTCAGCCCGCCTTGCGGATCATTCGCGACGGTCAGCGTGCCGGTGGCCGCCGTGCTGATATCGATGGTGCCGCCGGTGGCCGTGCCACGGCCGGAATGGCCATATCCTTGGCCGCTCAGCCCTTCGGCCAGCAGCGCGGGAGAACCCGAAATCGCCAGGGAACCGCCCAGCGACTGGACGGCCACACGAACGGTGCCGCCTGTCGCAGTGCCAAGCAGCCCGCTGGCGGTGGCAATCACGCCTGCGAAGCTGGCACTGCCGCCGTTTACCAGCAGCTCGGCAAGGCCACCGCTGCCGTTGCCCGCCTGTTGGCCCATCGGGCTGGGGGAACCGCCCACGCCGCTGGCCAACAGGCCTATATCCTTCGCCGTCAGTGTTCCCTGATTGGCAAGAATGCGCGTTGTGCCGCCAAACCCGTTGCCGCCTGCCACGCCAATGGCAAGTGCGGCGCCGCCGAAGCCATCCGCATTCAAACCGCCGCTTTGCAGGGTCAGGCTGCCGACATTGGCAGCGTTTGAGCTGCCCTGTTCCAGCTTCACTTCGGCGGTGCCGCCGCGGCCGCTGCCCGGCGCTGTTGCACTGCTGCCGCCGATCGCGAAGGCATCGACGGAAAAACCGCCCGACAAAACCAAGTCGACGGGATTGCCGCCGGTGGCATGCGAGGAGGCCAATATGCCGCCCATGCCGCCAAGCGCATTGCCGCCGCCGGCATCGGTCTGCGCACCGGTGCCGCCGTTGCCGCCCGTTGCCGTTACCGTCACGATCATGGTGCCGGCCCGCACCTGCGCACCGCGCGCAAGGAGATACTGGTTGCCGGCGGTGGCATTGCCGCCGCGTCCGGCTGTGCCTGAAACCTTGATCGCGCCGCCTTGGCCGCCGACGGCGCTGGCATTCAGGTTGACCGTGCTGCCCAGATCGGCGCGTGATCGGTTGATGACCGGCGTGATCGGCCCGCTGCTCACCCCGACATTGGTGATGCCGCCGCCCAGGGCGTTGCCGCCCGCGCCGCCGGCGCCAGTGTCGCTCTCGCCGCCCCTGCCGCCGATGCTGCTGTTGTCAACATTGGTCGATCCGCCCAGCAGCTCGGAAAAGCCGCCGGTCGCGAGCAGAAACAGACTGACCCCGCCCGCGGTCGAACCCGACGCATTGCCGCCCTGGCCGCCGGTGCCTGAACTGGAAGAGCCGCCGGCTCCGCCGCGCGCACGGGCCAGGATGCTCAAACTGTCGGCGACGATTCGCGCACCGCTGCCGTTCTCGGCCCCCTGTATGAACGCGAAGGCTCCGCCCACGATGGCATTGCCGCCGGCACCGCCGCTGCCGGCCAGGGCGTTGCCGCCCGTGGCGTCGGCTTCCAGCAGGAAGCTGCCGACATTCAACGTCGCTTCGTTGACGTTGACCTGGGCGCGGCCGCTCTGTGCGTTCCCGCCGACACTGCCAGCCCCGCCAAGGGCCGACCCGTCCAGCGTGAACGAGGCCGCCGTGGTTGCTTTCGATCCAAGCTGGGCCCGCGTGAAGCCGCCCCGGGCAGCGCCGCCGGTGCCGCCGGTGCCGTTGCCGCCCGATGCCGTGGCCGACAGGCTGATACCGCCCGGTGCGTCGATGCCGGTATCAGCCGCGGTGCCGCCCGTTCCATAGCGCAGAAGCACGGCCGGCAGTTCATTGTCGCCATTGTCGCGCGCCGTCGCATTGCCGCCCACCACGCCGTTGCCGCCCAAGGCATTGGCCGAAACGCTGAGCTGGCCGGACAGCAGCAGGGAGCCGCCATTGTTGAAATTCACTTCGGCGCGGCCGCCAACGGCCACGCCGCCATTGCCGCCGGCCACGCCATTGCCGGCAATGGCATCGGCCGCCAGAAACACGATCTGCCCGCCCAGGGCCAGGGTGGGCCGGCCGCTGGCCAGGATCTGCATCGTGCCGCCGGTGGCACTGCCGCCCCGGCTGTTGATATTCGCGACACCGGCCGGGCCTTGGGCACTGGCACTGATGAACGTTTCACCAAAGGATTCGACCCGGGTCAGTCCGGTGCCGTCGTTGACCTCCAGCAGCGCCGAGCCGCCGCGGAAATCATTGCCGCCGGTGCCGGCAAGCCCGGTGGCATCGGCCGTGATGAACAATTCGCCTGTCGCAAGGTTGCCGCCGCCCTGCACGATCACCTGTGCGCTGCCGGCCTGGATCACGCCGCCGCCGCTGTTGGGTGTGGGGGTTGGCCCTTGCCCCACACTGCGACCGCCAGCCTGGGAACCGGACAGGGCGCCGGCGTCGACAATCAGCCCGTTTGCCGACAACATGGTGTCGGCATTCAGGGTGAGCCGGGCGGTGCCGCCGGTGGCATTGCCGGATTGCTGGCCGTTCTCGCCCGTGTCGCCGATGCCCTGGGCGCGCAACGTCACGTCGCCGGTGCCGTCGTCGTCGATGCCGATGCTGCCGCCAGTCGCCAATTGCACGTTGGCAAAGCCGCCCAAGCCTGCGCCACCGCGGCCGCCCAAGGCCGCGCCGCCGGTGCCATTGGCCTCTGCCATCAGCGAGGATGCTTCCAGCGTTCCGCCGGCAAAGACATGGATCAGCGCCTGGCCGCCGGAGCCGGTGCCGCCCGGTGCCGCGCCGGTGCCGGGCAGGCCGAAGCCATTGGCCAAGACGGTGGCGGAACCGTTGATCCGGAAGCTGGCATTGCCCGACGTGAGCGTGGCGACCCCGGCCGCGCCAGCCCGCACCGGATTATAGGCCGAGGCATCGACCAGCACATCGCCGCCCACGGTCAGCAAGCGGTTGCTGCTGGCGTTGACCGTCGCAACCCGGTCGCCATAGGCCGAAATGCCGCCGGCCAGGCTGAGATTGCCGGATTGGGCCACGGCTTCGATATTGCCGGTTGACCGGATCGTCAGTTCCGACGTGATGTTCTTGCTGTCCACCCGGACCAGCGCAACGCCGGAGCCGGTGCCCGTCGAAGGCGTGGCAACCTGCTGCAGCCCGCGGCCGCTGGTGGTGCCGGTGATGTTGTAACCGGCGGACAACACGATGGCATTGCCATCCACATCAGCCGCGCCGGCCACGTCGAAACCCAAATTGCCGCTGCCGCCGGTGATCAGCAAGCTGATCGAATCGTTCTTCGGCATCGCCACCATGTAGATGCGATGATAAATGCCCTCGGTGCTGTCCCCGGCCGCACCGGTGATGTTGCCGGCGACCTGGATTGCGAAGCCAGTCGCATCGGTGGCGACGTTGGTGGTGATGTCGAACAGGCCGCCGTTCAGGGTGAAACTGGCATCCTGGGCCGCCACCAGCGCCGCCGAACCGTCGACGGTGATCGCGCCGCTCATCGAGATGCGCGGCGCGACGGCGATGACATAGGCATCCCGGCTGCCATTGTTGGCAACAACCGCGCCACCGGGGACGATGTCGACCCGGGCGGTGCTGCCGGCGGCGGCCGCCAGGCGGAACTGGTTGGTGTTCGACAGGAACCGCTGGCCCGCCGCCGCGCCCACCGGATCATTGGCGGTGAGCAGCAGGCTGCCCACGTTGAAGCGCGCCGTGTTCGACAGCAGCAATCCGCCGGGCGCGTAGAACCAGATGCGGCCACCGGAATCGCTGTTCACCGTGCCGTTGAACACGATGGTGCGCGTGGGATCGGCCGCGATGACACGGTTGAGCACCGTGTAGGTCCCGCTCTGGAGACCGGAGCCGCCCGTGAAATTGACGATATTGCCGGCCGGCAGGAAATTGATCGCGTTGGCGCTGGTTGCGGTGTCGGTGGGCGTCCAGTTGATCGTCACCTGATCGCTGTTGATCAGGATCGTTTCGGACGGGCCTTGCCCGAAGCGTTGGAAATTGCCCAGCACCGGGGTGGCGGTGCCCTGGAAGGCCTGCGCGCGCACGATCTGCGGTTGCAGCGCCAGCATGCTGGCCAGAACCGCTGGCGAGGCGGCCAGCGCCAGCCTTGTGCGCGGGTTGAAACCCTGATCGGGCGTGCTGCGCGCCGGCGCTTGCTCGTCGAACAGGCGCATCAGTTGGTCCTCCACGGCAGCAGGCGGGTGGTGAGCGTGACCAGCAGTCGAACGTCGCCGGCATTCACCGGCCCGACACCTTTCAGCGCCACGGCGCCGCCAACATCAACGCGTGCCCGATCCGACAGCACCAGCCGCGCGCCGCCGCCGGCCGAAACCAGACTGGCCGGGTTGTTCGCCGCCGCGCCCAGATTGCGCGTCCAGGCCCAGCCGGCATCGACGAACACATAGGGCTGTGCCGCCAGCTTGAGGGCCGAATTCAGGATGATCGCATCATGGCGCAGCTCCGCAGTCACGGCCAACCCGTCGTCACCGGTCAGCGCGCCGGGCTCATAGCCGCGGCCCACGGTGAAATTGCCCAGGGCAAAACGTTCGAAGCCGAACAGATTGCCGCTGGCATATTGGGCACGCGGCTGCACCACCAGGCTGAGCCGGCGCGACAGCCGGGCTTCGCCAAGGCCGGTGAAGCGCGCCACCGTTGCGGTCGGGCTGCCGTTGACCAGGCCCGGCGGCACGGCCCCGGCCGCGGTGCATACGGCCGGCGATTCGAGACAGTCCGGGCTGGCGCCAAGGATCGAAAGCCCCTGCCGCACTTCCACGCCGAGCGCGAAGCGCCAGGCCGAGGTGCCACCGGGGCCGCGACCGCGCAAATCCAGCCAATCCCCGTCGATCCGGGCATAGGCCACGCGAAGCCGATCACGCGACAGCGGCGCTGCGTTGAACTCCACCTGCTGATTGAGCAGATCAAGCCCGGCCTTGCCCTCAATGCTGGCCGCCTGGCTGCGCCGGAACGGGTAGGCGGCTTCGATATTGGCAAAAAACGTGCGGGCGCGCACCGGCGGCACTGCGGCGCCCAGCGCCGGCCGGGTCCAGGCCTGGGTGACACGACCACCCAGCCGCAGGCCTTCACCGCCGATGGCGAAATCATGCCCGGCCTGCAACACCTGCTGCTCGCGCAGTTGGCTGGTGGCATAATAGGAAACGAAGCTGTGATCGCCCAGGCCGGTCAGGCCATGGGCCTGCAGCCGCAACTGCCCGCCCCACGGCCCGGTTTGGCTGGGGCCCAGATTGGTCACCACAGCATCCGCAGCGATCGGGCGACGCTGCACGCTGACTTCGCCCACCATGTCGCCAACGGTCGTGCCGGCGGGCTTCAGGGTCAGCCGCACGTCCATCCCCGGGATGTCCCGCGCCAGCAAGAGATAACGTTCGGCGGCGATGCGGTTGAACACCTGGCCGGTGGCCAATTTGTTCAGATAACGCGCCACCTGCGCTTCGTTGCGGCCAGCATCGCCGCGCACGCGGATCGCCGTCAATCGGGCATAGAGCACTTCGAACCGGACAACGCCGGATTCGATGCGCTGCGCCGGCACCTGCACCGCCGCCAGATATCCCATGCGGCGCAATTTGGTGGCCACGGCATCGCGAATTTCACAAAGCACCGACACCGGCAATTCGCGCCCCGCCAGCGGACGCCACAAGGCTTCCAGATCGCCAGCCGCAACCGGCGCGAGATTGTTGAATTCAGCCCGCGTCAGCGTCAATTTGATGGCGGCATAGGCCGGATCGGACAACGCGCACGGGCTGCGTTCGATATCGCCGTCAACGATCAGCCGCGTGGGTGCCGTGATGGTCGGGCGCCGGCTGGGGTCGATTTCTTCGCGTGTCGGCGCGCCGGTCACGCCCACCTGCGCCGCCGCCGGATGCGCAATCGCGCCAAGCAGCGCCGTGCCGATCAGAAAGGCGGATCTGCGCCGGGCAAGATCGGGCCGCCGCGGCATGCGCCCAGCCCAACAGCCCCCGTCGTCCATCCCACATCCCCCCGCAACTTTGCGTTGCGACCCCTGATTTGTCGCATCCTAGCCCAAATTCGGGATCTAGCACCAGCATATTGTAAATTGGTTACGTTCTGTAGATCAATTACGTTCTGCGCGGGCATGGCGATGCAGGCTGCGTTGGCGCCGCGATGCAGGCTGCGCAGGCGCAGCGATGCAGGCTGCGCAGGCGCAGCGATGCCGGGAATCATGCAGTGGGGGGAAGAAAGGTGACGCCTGGTCCGGATGCCAAGCGTTCGGCCGTCCGGCCGTCCGGGTTCAGCGCCGACGCTTGCGCTGGTCGCCGCCGTGTTCAAACAGGTCTGCCAGACTGTCGATGATGGTGCCGCCCAATTGTTCGGCATCCATGATGGTGACGGCACGGGCGTAATAACGCGTCACATCATGGCCGATCCCGATGGCGATCAGCTCCACCGGGCTTCTGGTTTCGATCTGACGGATGGCGGCGCGCAGGTGGCGCTCCAGATAATTGCCGCTGTTCACGCTCAGGGTGGAATCGTCCACCGGCGCGCCATCGGAAATCACCATCAGGATACGCCGGTCTTCGCGCCGGGCCAGCAGGCGATCATGCGCCCACAGCAAAGCTTCGCCGTCGATATTTTCCTTCAACAGGCCTTCGCGCATCATCAGGCCCAGATTCTTGCGCGCCCGCCGCCACGGCGCATCGGCCTGCTTGTAGATGATGTGGCGCAGATCGTTGAGGCGGCCGGGCTTGGCCGGCCGGCCGGCGGCCAACCAGGCCTCACGGCTTTGCCCGCCCTTCCAGGCGCGCGTGGTGAAGCCGAGGATTTCGGTTTTCACCGCGCAGCGTTCCAGCGTGCGCGCCAAGATGTCGGCACAGATCGCCGCGATGGAGATCGGCCGGCCGCGCATCGACCCCGAATTGTCGATCAGCAGGGTCACCACCGTATCGCGGAATTCGGTGTCACGCTCCACCTTGTACGACAGGGCATGGGTGGGGTTGGTGACGATCCGCACCAGCCGCCCGGCATCGAGCAGGCCTTCATCCTGATCGAAATCCCAACTGCGGTTCTGCTGCGCCATCAGCCGGCGTTGCAACCGGTTCGCCAATTTGGTCACGGCCGATTGCAACGGGATCAATTGCTGATCGAGATAGGCCCGCAGCCTGGTCAGTTCCTCATCGTCGCACAGGTCAGCCGCGCCGACGACTTCGTCGAACTTCGTGGTGTGGGCGCGATATTCGAAATCCGGCGGCAGGTCAGACAGCGGCTGGTTGGGCCGCCACGGCATCTTGCCCTCGTCGCCGTCCTCGCCCATCTCCGCGTCGGACACCATGTCGGTGTCCATCTCGACTTCGCGGCTGTCCGATTCCTCGGGCGCATCGGCCGATTCCTCGGCGCGGGTTTCGGTGGATTGCTCCTGGCCGCCGCCGTCGTCCTGCTCAGAATCGTCGCTGTCCTCGCCGGGCTGTTCCTCTTCGTCCTGCCCGTCGCTCTCCTCGGCTTCTTCGGCGGCTTCGTCCGGATCGGCACCCAGCCCGAGATCGTTGAGCACCCGGCGCAGCGCCTGCGCAAAGCCGGCCTGATCCTCCAGCGTGTTCGCCAGATCATCAAGATGCCCGGCGGCACGTGCCTCGATATCGGCGCGCACCATGTCCACCGCCGCTTCGGCGGCGCGCGGCACGGCAGCGCCGGTCAGGCGCTCGCGCACGATCAGCGCCAGCGCACTGGCCAGCGGCACTTCTTCCGGCGTGCGGGCCCGCACGATCGGATCGGTGCGCACCCGCGCCTCCACCATGCGATCCAGATTGCGCGCCACCCCGGCCATATCGAGCGCGCCGAGCGCTTCACAGCGTGTCTGTTCCAGCGCGTTCCAGATCTCGCGGGCCGGGCCGGCATCGGGCAGATCCTGCCCATGCAGCTTGGCATCATGGTGGCGGCGCTTCAGCGCGAAACTGTCGGCCCAGCCGCGCACTTCCGCCACCTGTTCGGCCGGCAACGCGCGGGCCGGTTGCGGCACGCGGGCCTGCTCACCGAAACAGGCCGGTTTGTCAGCCGTATAGGCCAGGTCCATGCCCGGCGCATGGCCAAGCGCCCGCATGCTGGCGGCCACCGCCTGGCGGAAATCTTCGATCGGGCTATTGTCGGCCATGAACCCATTTGTGCCGGCCGTGGTTGCCTGTCAAATGCCCAAAATGTCCGGGTTCGCTGCCGCTGCACCTCACACCGGCAACAGCTTGACCTTTCAGGCCCGCATGGCAGGGGAGGGGACACACAAACGGGGAGCGAAGCACATGGCAGGGCCACTGCAGGGCATCAGGGTGATCGAGTTGGCCGGCATCGGGCCGGGGCCATTCGCCGGCATGATGCTGTCCGATCATGGCGCCGAAGTGATCCGGGTTGATCGGCCCGGCGCGCGCATCGACGCCCGCGACCCGCTGTTGCGCGGCCGCCGGGTGATCGGCGTGGATCTGAAATCGCCGCAGGGTCAGGCGCTCGTGCTCGATCTGGTGAAGGGCGCCGATGCGCTGTTCGAAGGCTTTCGCCCCGGTGTGACCGAGCGGCTGGGGCTGGGGCCGGCGCAGTGCCATGCGGTCAACCCGGCTTTGGTCTATGGCCGCATGACCGGTTGGGGCCAGTTCGGGCCCTATGCCCAGGCCGCGGGTCACGACATCAACTATATCGCCCTCGCCGGCGCGCTGCATGGCTATGGCCGCGCCGGCGACAAGCCGACCCCGCCGATCAACATGGTCGGCGATTTCGGCGGCGGCGGCATGATGCTGGCGTTCGGCATGGTATCGGCGCTGCTGCACGCCAAGACCACCGGGCAAGGCCAGGTGATCGATTGCGCCATGACCGATGGGGCCGCCGCGCTGATGGCGATGATCTGGGGTTTCCGCGCCAACGGCATCTGGAAGGACGAGCGTGGCGTCAACCTGCTCGATACCGGCGCGCACATGTATGACACTTATGCCTGCGCCGATGGCAAATATATCAGCATCGGCAGCCTGGAGCCGCAATTCTATGCGCTGCTGCTGCACAAGACCGGCTTGGTCGATGATCCGGATTTCGCCGCCCAGATGGATTCGGGCCGCTGGCCGCAGCTGAAGGATCGGCTGACTTCGCTGTTCGCCACCAAGTCGCGCGACGAATGGTGCGAGATCATGGAAATGACCGACATCTGCTTTGCGCCGGTGCTGTCCATGGCCGAAGCCCCGCACCACCCGCACAATGTCGCGCGCCAGACGTTCGTGGAGGCCGATGGCGTCATGCAGCCTGCCCCGGCGCCGCGCTATTCCGCGACCATGTCCGATGCGCCGCGCATGACGAAGGCGGCCGATACCGATGCCATATTGGCCGATTTGGGCTATGATGCGGCACGGATTGACAGTTTGAAGGCGGCCGGGACGGTCCGTTGAGCCTTTCGCCCTTCGCCACCCACTGGCAGGCGTCGCGCGATCGCCTCCACCCGGAGGCGACGTCGGCCACCCGCAGCCCGTTTGCGCGGGATCGGGATCGCATCATCCACAGCGGGGCCTTCCGCCGATTGCGCTATAAAACACAAGTATTTGTTGCGCCCGACGGCGATCATTTCCGCGTGCGGCTGACCCACAGCCTGGAGGTGGCACAAATCGCCCGCAGCCTCGCCCGCGCGCTCGGCGTGGACGAAGACCTGACCGAGGCGCTGGCGCTGGCGCATGATCTGGGCCACCCGCCGTTCGGTCATTCGGGCGAGGATGCGCTGGAACGCGCCATGGCGCCGTGGGGCGGCTTTGATCACAACGGCCATGCGCTGCGGATCGTGACCCAATTGGAAAGCCGCTACCCCGGTTTCGATGGCCTGAACCTCACGTGGGAAACGCTGGAGGGCCTCGCCAAGCACAACGGCCCGGTGTTCGAACCCGGCTGGGCGCTGGCCGGCGTCGATGCCGCCTGGCCGCTCGATCTGGCCAGCCATGCCGGCCTGGAGGCGCAGCTCGCGGCGATCGCCGACGATATCGCCTACGACAATCATGATCTGGACGATGGCATCCGCGCTGGCCTGTTTGCGGTGGAGCAGGTGGCCGAAGCGGTGCCGTTCGTCGCCGATTGCTGGCAGACGGTTACCAAACGCTGGCCGACTGTCACCGCCCGGCGGCGGCTGGTGCCCGAACTGGTGCGCGAAATGATCGGCCGCATGGTGGCGGATGTGCTGGCAACGACGCGCAGCCGGTTGAGCGCCATCAACGCCGGCAACGTGACCGATATCCGCCAGGCCGGCCACATGATCGCCGGCCTCTCCGCGCCCTTGTCTGCCGATGTGCGCGTGCTGAAGAATTTCCTGCGCGACCATATGTATCGCGCGCCCGCCGTTGCCCGGCTGCGCGATCCCTCCGAAGCCGTGGTTGCCGCCCTGTTTGCCACGCTGCACGCCGATCCCGCCCGCCTGCCCGGCGACTGGAGCGCGCTGTGCCCGGCCGATGAACCGGGCCGCGCGCGCCATGTCGGTGATTTCGTGGCTGGCATGACAGACCGTTATGCGCTGAAACTCTATGAGCAACTGGTGGGGCCTTCGCCCCTGCCGCAGGAGATGGTGACATGAGCGACATGAATGGTTTCGTTGATCCGCGCTTCGAAGGCGTGCGCACGACATTGGCGGCCATGCTGGCCAGCGGCCAGGATATCGGCGCCAGTTTCGCCGCCACCATCGATGGCGAGCCGGTGATCGATCTGTGGGGCGGCTGGGCCGACGAAGCGCAAACCCGGCCATGGGAACGCGACACCATCGTCAATGTCTACAGCACCACCAAGACGATGACCGCGCTGACCGCATTGTGGCTGGCCGACCAGGGTGAGCTGAAATTCGAAGAACGCGTCGCGCATTACTGGCCGGAATTCGCCGCCGCCGGCAAACAGGACGTGACCGTGGCGATGCTGATGAGCCACAGCGCCGGCCTGTCGGGCTTTGCCGAACCGATGCAGCCCGAAGATCTTTATGATTGGGATCTGGTGTGCACCCGGCTGGCGGCACAGGCGCCCTATTGGGCACCGGGCACTGCGCCCGGTTACCACGCGGTCACGCAAGGCTATCTGGTCGGCGAAGTCGTGCGCCGCATCACCGGCAAATCGCTGGGCACGGTGTTTGCCGAAAATCTCGCGCAGCCGCTGGGCGCCGATTTCCACATCGGCCTGCCGGCCAGCGAAGATGCCCGTGTCGCCGATCTGGTGCCCCCGCCCGGCGGCGCCGCGATCAGCCCCGGCGAGCCGTCCGAACTGACGAAGAACATGCAGTCCAATCCGCGCATCGACCCGCTCGACACCCGCACCCGCGCCTGGCGCGGCGCCGAAATCCCCGCCGCGGGCGGCCAGGGCAATGCGCGCTCCGTGGTGGCCGTGCAGACGCTGATGGCCAATGGCGGCGTATCGGGCGGCAAGCGCCTCCTCTCTGAAGCCGGCGTCCGCCGCGCGCAGGAGCTGCAGATCGAAGGCCATGATCTGATCCTGAACATGCCCGTCACCTACGGCCTGGGCTACGGCCTCCCCGGCCCGGCGCGGCCCTTCCCCAATCCGAACAGCGTGTTCTGGGGCGGTTACGGCGGCAGCCTGGTGGTGTGCGACATGGATGCCCGGCTGTGCATGAGTTACGTGATGAACAAGATGGCCGGCACCACGGTGGGCGACATGCGCGCGGGGATGCTGATGGCCGGGGTGTGGGGGGCGTTGCTGGGGTGAGGGTTGGATATAGTGTCCCTGCAATTCGCCTGGAATTCGAAGTCCGGGGAGACGATTGGGGGAAGGGGCCGCCCGAAAACAATCGGGTGCAGGGACGAGTCCCTGCCCGCCGGAGGCTTCCCCATGGCCACAACTAATACGCATTAGGCCCACCCAGAGGGCCTCGTTCATGACAGTTCCCGGATGTGTGCGGTGACGCCGCTTTTCTTGCGCGGTGTCAGAAGCCAAGCCCTGAATCGCGTGCAGGGTGACGGGTAGGAATGGGCGGTTGTGCGGCCTGCGCCAACCGCGCAAGATGGTGGGCCTGTCGGGAGCTTGAGGGCACGGAATTCGGGGGACACTATGCCCCATATTGTGCTTCTCTGTTGGGCGGCTTCGATCATGGCGGCGCGGGTTTCGACATGCCGCGCTTTGCCGCCGATGTGATGGCGGCGATGGGGAAATAGGGGCGCCGATCAGACCGGAACGGCGAAATGCTTGCCGGCAAACACCGCCTGCCAGCCTTCGATTTCGGAAATCACCACATCGTCGGCGGCATGGGCCAGATCGGCGACGCTGCCATAATCCAGTGCGGATTCGGGCGCAGCGACGAGCAGGCTGGCGCGGCGGTGCAGCGTGTCGAGCTTTTCGGCCGACACGCGCGAGATGGCGGCAAAGCGATCGAAATCGCCGAAATAGCGGATGCCGGCCACGGCGCCGCCCAAGGATGGGAACAGGATGCCGAGGAAGGTGAAGAGCTTGCCGAGCTTTTCCGACAGCGCCGGCGGCGAGACGCCGGCCTCACCGCCGGCCCATATCAGCAGCCAGACCGTCACCGAAACCAGCGCCAGCTTGAAGGCGGTTTCCGATACGGCATCGAGCCGGTGGTGGACATGCGCCAGCCGCCGCGCCTTGATCCGGTGATAATCGCGCTGGCCGGCCAGGTGCGGCAACAGCAAGCCCGACAGCACGGCATGCAGCCACGGCCGGGTCAGCGCGCCGGGTGGCAGGCCGATTTCGCGCAGGGCATGGCGGGCGTGATGTTCGGGCCAGTCCGCGCCTGATCCGCGCGGCCAGCGTGCGCGGCCGACGCCCAGCGCCAGCGACAGCGGCGCGTGGCGCAGATATTCGGCGGCGCGGCGGGTTTCGAACCAGCGATCGTGCCAATGGCCGCGATGCGCCTGTGCGGTGAGCAGCACGATGAAGCCAAGCGCCAGGAACTCCGCCAACGCGAACACCCATTTTGCATCGGGCAGCGACAGCGGCAGATAGGCGACGCCGGCCGTGATCGCCGCCAAGGACGCCAGGAAATTGGTCACCATGCCGCCGCGATACTGATCGGAATAACGCGCCGCGATGCCATCGGCCCAGGCAAAGCGCGCCAGCACCGCCGTGCCGATTCGCCCCGGCCAGGCCGGATCAGCGCCGGGCAGCGCGGCGATCGCCGCCAGCAGGGGCGCGCCGCTGCCGGTCGCAATCGCGCCCGGCACTTCGTGCACCAGGGTCAACGGCCGCCATGGCCGGCCATCGCCGCTGAACAAGGCCTCGATGCGGCGATATCCGTGAAAGAAAATGCTGCTGCGCGGCCGCCAGGCGCTGCTGGCCAGCGCTTCGGCGGCATGGCCGGTGGCATGCAGCGCGGCGTGCACCAGCGCGGCCAGCCTGGCCTCCCGACTGGCCGTGTCGCCCGGCTGGTCCAGCGCCTCCACGGCGTCCAGCATGTGCCAGGTTTCGGGCTGGCGCGCGTCGATCAGCACGACCGGCACGCCGGCAGCCAGTGCATTGGCCAGCGTATGGCCGGTGCCGCCGGGTGCATCGCGCGCGGCGCCGTCCCACACCGCCAGCAGCAGATCGGCCTGCTCGATCATCACGCGCCCGGCCAGCGCCGCCCGGCGGGATACCAGCGCGGCATGGAGTTGCGCCGCGGCCACATCGCCGGGCGCCGCCAGCGTGGCCAGCAAGCTCTGCGCCACGTCCTCATCCGCGTCGGCCAGTTCGAACACATGGGCTTGGGAGAGCAGCGCCGTGATCGCATCGGCGCGGGCGGCCGTGCCGGCATCGTGCGCGACCTCGCCGGCCAGCAGGCGGCGGGCATCGTCGGCGGTGCCCGGATGGGCATTGATGGCGCGGTTGAGCGCGCGCCCGAACGGCAGCGGCGCGGCGATGGCCCAGCCCCGCGCCAGCGCCGCATTCGCCGCAAGATGATCGGCACCATCAGCGAGCAGGCTGTGCAGCCGCACCGGCGCGCCGGCCGACGTGGCGGCGATGGCATCGAAAATCTGCGCGATCACCGCGGCGATGCGTTGGTGGTTGGCGGCATAATCGCCGTTGCTGGCGCGGTGGCCGGTGATGGCCAGCGACAGGATCGGGACCGGAAGCGGCGGTGCCAGCGCACCAGGGGCAGAACCGGCCATCGTCACCAACCTTCAGGGCTTTGCGGCCAAAAACACGGGCAATTCGCGCGGGTCGCCTCAGAAGAACGCCTGCAATCCCGTCTGCGCCCGGCCCAGGATCAGCGCGTGGACATCGTGGGTGCCTTCGTAGGTGTTGACCGCTTCCAGGTTCATCACGTGGCGGATGACGCCATATTCGTCGGAAATGCCGTTGCCGCCGTGCATGTCGCGGGCTTCCCGCGCAATCGCCAGCGCCTTGCCGCAGTTGTTGCGCTTCAGCAGGGAAATGGCTTCGGGGGCCAGGCGCTTGGCATCCAGCAGGCGACCACCGGCCAGCGCCGCGCACAGGCCCAGGGTGATCTCGGTCTGCATGTCGGCCAGCTTCTTCTGGATCAACTGGGTGGCGGCCAGCGGCCGGCCGAATTGCTGGCGATCCAGCGTATATTGCCGCGCCGCATGCCAGCAAAATTCCGCCGCGCCCATCGCGCCCCAGGCAATGCCGTATCGCGCATTGTTCAGGCAGCCGAACGGCCCGGCGAGGCCCTCGACACCCTTCAGCAGGCGATCTTCGGGCAGATGCACATCGGCCAGCACGATCTCGCCGGTGATGCCGGCACGCAAACTGAATTTGCCTTCGATCTTGGGGGTGGCAAAGCCGGCATCGCCGCGCTCCACCACGAAACCGCGGATCTTTTCGTCATCGCATTTGGCCCACACCACCGCGACATCGGCCAGCGGCGAATTGGTGATCCACATCTTGGCGCCATTGAGCAGCCAGCCGCCCTGCACCGCCTTGGCGCGGGTCTTCATGGACGACGGGTCCGATCCGGCGTCGGGCTCGGTCAGGCCAAAGCAGCCGATCAGCTCGCCGCTGGCCAGGCCGGGCAGATAGCGTTCCCGCTGCGCTTCGGAGCCATAGGCATGGATCGGGTGCATCACCAGTGACGACTGCACGCTCATCGCCGAGCGATAGGCCGAATCCACCCGCTCCACTTCGCGGGCGATCAGGCCATAGGCGACATAGGAGGCCCCGGCGCAGCCATAGCCCTTGATGGTCGGCCCCAGCAGGCCGGCGGCACCGAATTTCTTCATCAGATCGGGATCGAACGTCTCGTGGCGATTGGCCAGCTTCACGCCCGGCGCCAGTTCCGCATCGCAAAAGGCCCGCGACGCATCGCGGATCATCGTCTCTTCCTCGCTGAGCTGGCTCGCCAGCAGCAACGGGTCTTCCCAGTCGAAGCGCGGCCATTTGGGCGCGAAATGCTGGACGTCGGAAATCGCGGCTGTGGCCATCATCGTGCTCCTGCTCCCTATGGCTTTTAGGCGGGTCAGTCGCCCGCGCCAAGGCTTGCGCCGCGCAAAAAACCGGTCCAGCCTGTGCGCCATGAAACTCGCGTCGCTGAAGTCCGGTCGAGATGGCCGGTTGGTTGTGGTCTCCGATGATCTGGCGTGGTGCGCCGCGCCACCGCCTATGTATCCCTCGCTGCAATCCGTGCTCGATGATTGGGATCATGCGGCGCTGGTGCTGGAAGGCGTCGCGCTGTCGCTGGCGCACGACAGCGTGCCCCACGCCCGCTTCCATGAACGCGATGCGGCCGCGCCCTTGCCGCGCGCCTATCAATGGGCCGATGGCAGCGCCTATGTGAACCATGTCGATCTGGTGCGCCGTGCCCGCGGTGCCGAACTGCCGGCCAGTTTCTGGCACGATCCGCTGATTTATCAGGGCGGCAGCGATCATTTCCTGCCCCCGCGCGCGCCAATCGCCTGCCCCGATCCGGCCTGGGGCCTCGATCTGGAGGCCGAAGTGGTGGTGGTGACCGGCGATGTGCGCCAGGGGGCCAGCCGCGCGGAAGCGCTGGCCGCCATCCGCCTCGTTGGCCTGGTGAATGATGTGTCGCTGCGCGGCCTGATCCCCGATGAACTCGCCAAGGGCTTTGGCTTCGTGCAGTCCAAGCCGGCCTCGGCGCTGTCGCCCGTGCTGGTGACGCCGGCGGCGCTGGGCGACCGCTGGGTGGAGGGCAAGCTGATCGGCACGCTGCAGATCGACATCAATGGCCAGGCGTTCGGCCGGGTCGAGACCCATACCGACATGACCTTCGATTTCGGCACGTTGATCGCGCATCTCGCCAAGACGCGCAGCATCGGGGCCGGCAGCATCATCGGATCGGGCACGGTTTCCAACCGCGACGCGGATGGCGGCCCCGGGCGGCCGTGCGCGCAAGGCGGCCGCGGCTATGCCTGCATCGCCGAACAGCGCATGGTGGAAACCATCCTGTCGGGCGCGCCGGCCACGCCCTGGCTCAGCCCCGGTGATGTGGTGCGCATCGATTTGCACGATGATCGCCATCACAGCATCTTCGGCACGATCGAGCAGACGGTCACCGCTTGACGCGATCGCGCCTCACGCCAGCAGTTCGACATCCCAGTAAAGATAATCGCGCCAGCTTGAATGGCAGTAATGCGGCGGGAAGGCGCGGCCGTTGGCTTGCAGTTCGTGGGTGGACGGTTGCTGCGGCCTTGTGAGCAACTGCATATGCGCTTCCGCCGGGGTGCGGCCGCCCTTTTTCAGATTGCACGGCGCGCAGGCGGTGGTGACATTCTCCCACGTCGTGCGCCCGCCATAGGCGCGCGGGATCACGTGATCGAAGGTCAGTTCGCCGCCGGGCATCGTGCAATATTGGCAGGTGAAGCGATCGCGCAAAAACAGGTTGAAGCGCGTGAACGCGGGGGTGCAGGCCGGACGCACATATTGCCGGAGCGCGATCACGCTGGGCAATTTCATGCGCAACGATGGCGACCGGATCTCGCGATCATATTCGGCGATGATGTCGACGCGCTCCAGAAACGCCGCCTTGATCGCGGTCTGCCACGGCCACAGCGACAGCGGATAATAAGACAGCGGCGTGTAATCGGCGTTGAGCACCAGCGCCGGGCAGGCCTCTGGTGACACAAGATGCGGGATCGAGGCGAATTTTTCCTCGATGAGGTCGCTCGTCAACATGCATCGTCCTCCCACGCATGGGAGCGGCCAAATGTTCACGGGCCCAGTCGCACCGGGGCGGGAACCCCCAGGGCCGCGCACGCAGCGGCCGCGCCGTGATGGGATGGGCTTTACAACGAATAGTGTGTCAGGCCAATGACAGGCCCGGATTTCGTTGTGGATAATGTGGATAACCCACCTGTCACCACGCGCTTTGCGCCGTCGCCGACCGGGCTGCTGCACCGGGGCCACGCCTTTTCGGCGATGATGGGGTGGCGGTTGGCGCGCGCCAGTGGCGGCCGCTTTGTGCTGCGGATCGAGGATATCGACACGGCGCGCTGCCGGCCGGAACATGAAGCGGCAATTTTCGACGATCTGGCCTGGCTGGGGCTGGATTGGGATGGCCCGGTGTGGCGGCAAAGCGAGCGCAGCACCGCCTATGCGCAAGCCCTGGAGCGGTTGATCGTCATGGGGGTGGCTTACCCCTGTTTCTGCACGCGCGCCGACATCGCGGCGGCGGCGAGCGCCCCGCATGGCCCGGACGGCCCGCTCTACCCCGGCACCTGCCGCAATCTGGATGCGGCGACCCGCGCCGCGCGGCTGGCGCGCGAAGCGCCGGCGTGGCGGCTGGATGTCGGCGCGGCGCTGGCCCGCACCGGGCCCTTGCGCTGGCAGGATCGCGCGCAAGGCTGGCAGCCCGCCGATCCGCAGCGGTTGGGCGATATCGTCATTGCCCGCCGTGATGTCGGCACCGCCTACGCGCTCGCCGTGGTGGTCGATGATGCGGCGCAGGGCATCACCGATGTCGTGCGCGGGGAGGATCTGTTCGACGCCACCCACGCGCAACGCCTGTTGCAGGCGCTGCTTGGCCTGCCGACCCCGCGCTATCACCATCATCGGCTGATTCGGGGCAGCGACGGCAAGCGCCTGGCCAAGCGCCTGCCCCAGGAAACGCTGTCGGCCTGGCGTGTCGCAGGGCAAAGCCCGGCAGACCTGATTGCCAGCCTGAATTTGCTGGCCAATGATGCCTTGTGGCCGCCTGACTGAGGGCCAACGTCGCACCCCCTGTGCAGGCCGTCAAAGGGTGATAGACCTTGGGCATGCAAACCACGCTCGTCATCTTCATGATCCTCTCTGCTGTCGCCACGCTGGGGGTGTTGGCGCGCGGCATCGTCATCATGGCGCGCGGCAAGGATATCACCGGTGAGCGATCGAATCGGATGATGAGCCTGCGTGTGGCGCTGCAGGCGCTGGCGATCCTGTTCATTGTCATCCTGTTCCTGATCAACCGGCCCGGCTAATCCCGGCCGCCATGGTCAAGCTCAACCGGATCTACACCCGCACCGGCGACGACGGCTCGACCGGCCTGGTCGATGGCAGCCGCGTCTCGAAGGCCAGCCACCGCCCGGTGGTGATGGGCAGTGTGGATGAAGCCAATGCCGCCATCGGTCTGGCCCGCCTGTCGGCCACGCCGGCCACCGATGCGATCCTGTCGCGCATCCAGAATGATCTGTTCGATCTGGGTGCCGATGTTGCCACCCCGCCCGGCATCGACGGCGCGCTGCGCATCGTCGCGGCGCAGGTCGATTGGCTGGAGGGTCAGATCGACGCCGCCAACGGATCGCTGGCGCCGCTGACCAGCTTCATCCTGCCCGCCGGCACCCCGGCCGCGACGCATCTGCACCTGGCGCGTACCATCGTCCGCCGCGCGGAGCGCGATGCCGTGGCCGCTGGCGAGGAAATTTCGCCCGATGCGCGGCATTATCTGAACCGCTTGTCGGATTTGCTGTTTGTGCTGTCGCGGGTCGAAAATGCCATAACCGGCGATGTGCTCTGGGTGCCCGGCGCCAATCGTTGATCTTTTGCAGGAGGCCTGCGCCATGGCCACCGACGTCACGGATTTGCTGGCCGCGTTTCACCGCACCCGCGCGTTGACAGCGGCGCTGGCGGCGCCCCTGTCGGATGCCGATGCGAGCGCGCAATCCATGCCCGATGCCTCGCCGGCGAAATGGCATCTGGCGCACACCGCCTGGTTTTTCGAAGCCTTTGTGCTGGCGGATTTGCCCGCCTATCGCGCCTTTGATCCGCGCTTCGCCTTTCTGTTCAACAGCTATTACGAAGCGGCCGGCCCGCGCCATCCGCGGGCACGGCGCGGCCTGCTGACGCGGCCGTCGCTGGCGCAGGTGCTTGATTGGCGGGCTCATGTCGATGCCGCGCTGACTGCGGCACTGCCGGGGCTGGATGCAGCAGCGCTGGCGCTGGTCGAACTGGGCATCAATCACGAACAACAGCATCAGGAATTGCTGCTCACCGACATTCTCGACCTGTTTGCTGCCAATCCGTTGGAACCCGCCTATCTGCCGGCTGCTGCGATCGCGCCGCCGGCCCGCGCGCGGACGTGGATCGGCCATGATGGCGGTATCGTGCGCATCGGCCATGCCGGTGCCGGCTTTGCCTTCGATTGCGAAGGGCCGGCGCATGATGTGCTGCTGCGGCCCTTTCAACTGGCGAGCACGCTGGTGACCAATGCGGAATTTCAGGCATTCATGGCGGATGGCGGCTATGCCGATTCGCGGCTGTGGCTGTCGGACGGTTGGGCCTGGCTTCAGCGCGAGGGCATCAATGCGCCGCTGCGCTGGCAGGCGGACGGCAGTTGCATGACGCTCGCCGGCCGGCAACCCCGCGCCCCGCACGCGCCCGTCACCCATATCAGCTTCTATGAAGCCGATGCCTTTGCGGCCTGGGCCGGTGCGCGCCTGCCCACCGAAGCCGAATGGGAACAGGCCGCGCGCCGCGAAGACCCATGCGCCGGCACGCAACTCGATGGGGCTGCCCCGGTGCAGCCCAACGGCGGCAGCCCCGGCCTGTTCGGCGATTGCTGGCAATGGACGGCCTCGGCCTTCCTGCCCTATCCGGGGTTTCGCCCGGCGCCTGGCGCGGTCGGCGAGTATAATGGCAAGTTCATGAACGGGCAGATGGTGCTGAAAGGTGCCAGTTGCGCCACGCCGCGCGGCAGCGCGCGGGCCAGTGTGCGCAATTTCTTTCAGCCACAACAGCGTTGGCAGTTCAGCGGGCTGCGTCTGGCCCGCGACGGCTTTGGGGATAACTGACATGTACGAAGCCGCCGGCGCGTGCGAGGATGTCTCCTCCGATTTCGCTGACGCCGTGCGCGCTGGCCTGTCCCAACCGCAAAAGATCATCCCGGCGCGCTATTTCTATGACGAGGCCGGATCGATATTGTTCGAATCCATCACAAGGTTGCCCGAATATTATCCCACGCGCACCGAAACCGCGATCCTGACCGAACACGCCGGCGCCATCGCCGCCCTGGTGGGGCCGGGGCGGGCGGTGATCGAATATGGTTCGGGATCATCGGCCAAGACGCCGCTGCTGCTGACGCCCTTGCAGGCGGCGGCCTATGTGCCGGTCGACATCTCCGGCGAATTTCTCGGCCAGTCGGCCGCCGCGCTGGGCGCATTGTTCCCCGCCCTGCCGATCCTGCCGGTGGTTGCCGATTTCACGCAGCGCTTCCGCTTGCCTGCCGGCGTGGCCGGGTTGCCGCGCCTGGGCTTTTTCCCCGGCTCGACGCTCGGCAATCTGGCGCCGATGGCGGCCATCGATCTGCTGCGCGGCTTTGCGGCGCTGCTGGGGCCGGGCAGCTGGCTGGTGATCGGCCTCGATCTGGCGCCGGGTTCCGGGAAATCGGTGGCCACGCTGGAGGCTGCCTATGATGACGCGGCCGGCGTGACAGCGGCCTTCAATCTCAATCAGCTCACCCGCATCAACCGCGAGCTGGGTGGCACGGTGCGCATCGCGGATTTCGCCCACCGCGCCGTGTGGAACGCCGCGCTGGGCCGCATCGAAATGCATCTGGTGGCGGTGCAGGACACCGCGTTCACCGCCGCTGGCGAGACGTTCAGCCTGGTGGCCGGCGAAACCATCCACACCGAAAACAGCTACAAATGGACTCTGCCCGAAAGCCGGCTGATGGCCCGCGCCAGTGGCTGGGTGCCCACCACCGCATGGACCGATTCCGATCAGCGCTTTGCCGTGCATCTGTGGCAGCATGATGCGGGGGCGATGCAGCCCTGAGCCAATAAACTGCGGCCTTTGGCAGTCCAAACAAGCCGGCAGGTTGACTGGCGCGCGCCT
>NZ_JBBATQ010000005.1:0-241678 GCF_040398665.1 Sandarakinorhabdus sp. | reverse complement strand
CGGCGGCTGCGATGATCGCCGCTGGCCTGCAGTTTGCGTCGGCTGACAACATCACGCTGTCGGTGGCAGGTACAGAGCTGCCGACCAGCATGACGACGCTGCATGACCTGCATGTCGATCAGATCGTGTACACCGGCACTGGCACCATGCCTGACGTCGCCGATGACAACAGCACCAGGCTGCTCAGCACGGTCGCCGTGGCTGAATTCGACAACTTCCGCAGTGTCGCCGGCGATGCGTCCGACTGGGTCGAAGCCGTGTCCGAAGCTGTGGCTGTCGAACTGCCTTCGACGGATGTCATCCTGCCGGTCGATGCAGACGACGCATTCGGTGATCTCATCCGCCTGCTCAGCGCGAACTCGGTCGAAGAGCTCAATCTGCCCACCGGCAACGAGGTCACGGTCGACGACTCCCTCGCCGCTGTGCTCGCCGAAGCAGGCATGCTGGAAATCCTGCCGGCAACCCAGTTGCAGCTCGACGCGACAGGTTCCGGCCAGGTGGTCGATACCAGCCTCGCCACGATGGCCCGCCTGGGCGTCGATCAGGTCCAACTGGGCGATCAGGGCGATGCCCCGGTCTATGTCGATCTGGGTATCCAGAGCGGAACCGCGACCGGCGCTGACCTGCTTGCCCTGTTCAACGCGCTCGACGTGGATGACGACCGCGCAACGCCGCTGTTCGTGGGGGCAACCAATGTCGCGCTGGTCATCGATCAGGGCACGGCCGAACTCATCCGCGATACGGCCGGTGCGGTCGACGCGATCAGGGGCCTTGGCGTCACCGAAATTGCCGTGTTCGACACCACTGACGGCTTCGACCCGTCGTTCGGCCCCGCTCCGATCCAGGTCAAGCTGATCGGCGCCGATGAAGATCCGTTCCACCACCTCGGTCAGCCGGGCCTGAAGCTGTAAATGACCATGCTTGATCAGAAATCTGAGCTGGAAGCGCCGGTTCGTCGCATCCTGGCTCAGGCGCGGTATTCATTCTATCTGGCATTCGCAATTAGCGGTGTGGTCGAAATCATCTCGCTCGCTCCCATCATCTACATGTGGAATGTCTTCGATCGTGTGATCACTGCCCGCAGCGAGATCACCCTCGTTTCGCTGACCATCTTGGTCGTTGCCGTCTATATGTTCTGGGCGCTGCTGGATTGGCTGCGCACTCGCCTGTTTGTCCAACTCTCGGCCAAGCTGGACTGGGATCTGTCGGCCTCGGTCTTCGATGCCGCGTTCCGCCGTTATGTGGGCTACAACAACGTCAATCTGCAACAATTGCTGTCGGAATTGCTTACGCTGCGCCAGGCCCTGACCGGCAGGCCGATACTGGCGTTGATGGATGCGCCATTCGCGATCGTGTTCATTGCCGTGGGTTTTGTCTTTCATCCGCTGCTGGCGCTGTTCGTGGCCCTGGCAACCGGCGCGATCTTGATCAGCAGCTTTGCCGCGCAGCGCGCTTCGGCTCCGGTTATGAGGGCGTCAAACGAGGAAAATGCCGCCGCCAACAAGTTGGCCGCCGATAGCCTGCGGCAGGCCGAAGTCACCATGGCCATGGGCATGCTGCCCGCCGTGCGCCGCAAATGGTTTGTCCGGCATCAGAAGTTCCTGCAGCTTCAGGTCAATGCCAGCGAAGCGTCGGGCACGATGCGCGGCTTTTCCAACGTGCTCGGCAATACATTGCCCTCACTGCAGGTCGCGCTTGGTGCCTGGCTGGCCATCGAAGGCGCCATCACAGGGGGGATGGTGATCGCCGCGTCGATGCTGATCGGCAAGGCTATGAGCCCGCTCAGCAAATTGATCGGGGAATGGAGCCAGATCATTTCTGCGCGGCAGGCATATGATCGGTTGAATGATCTGCTCAAGGACGATCTGATCTATGGCGAACAAATGGCGTTGCCGGCTCCGGAGGGCAATCTCGTCGTCAACGGGCTGGTCATAATCCCGCCCGGCACGGCAAATATCGTGCTCAACGGCCTCAGCTTCACGATGAAACCCGGCGAATTGCTCGCCGTTATCGGCCCCAGTGCAGCCGGGAAGACCTGCCTGGCCCGGGCGCTGATGGGGGTCTGGAAGCCGCATATGGGCTCGGTGCGCCTTGACGGCGTGGAGATTTCGGATTGGGCGCACGAAGAGCTTGGGCCGCACTTGGGATATGTCCCGCAAGACATTGAATTCCTGCAGGCCTCGGTGGCCGAGAATATCGCCCGCCTGGGTGAGGTCGATCCCGAAAAGGTCATTGCAGCCACCAAGCTGATCGGCGCGCACGAGATGGTGCTCAAGATGCCGAATGGCTATGACACGAGGATCGGGCCGGGCGGCCATGTCCTGTCCGGTGGCCAAAAGCAGATGATCGCTCTGGCGCGGGCCTTCTATGGTTCGCCCAGCTTCATCGTGCTCGACGAGCCCAACTCCAACCTCGACGACGCGGCCGAGCAGGCGTTCAAGAAGGCGCTGCAGGCCATTTGCCAGGCAGGCTCTGCTGTCGTCGTCATGACGCACGACCCCAAGGTCGCGCGACTGGCGGATCTGCTGCTGGTGCTGCGCGAAGGCCGCCAAGTCGGCTTTGGGCCCTCGGCCCAGTTGCTCGAGGCCGTGCGCACGCCAGCGGCTCCGACCGCGACGCCAGCACGGCCGATGGGCGTCTCGCCGCCCGCTCCCGCGCGCGCCGCCACGGCTGCGGCACCGGCACCGGCACCCGTGCCACCGCTGGCGCCAACAGCGCCGTCACCCGCGCCTGCGCCGGTGACGGCCGCAGTATCGGCGCCGGTCCAGCCACCTGCCCAACCAGCGCCGGCGCCTGTCGCCGCCCCGGTTGCTGCGCCCGCACCCGTGCCACCGGCGGCGCCAACCGAACCGGCGCAGGTCGCTGCGTCGGCACCCGTGCCACCGCCGGCGCAGACAGCGCCATCACCCGCCCCAGCGCCGGTCGCGCCCCCGCCGCAAACCGCGAAGGTCACTGTCGTGATCCAGCCCGCCACGGCGGTTGCGGCCACCGCCCCTGCTCCAACTCCCGACGCTGGCGAGACGCTGTAACATGTTGGTCAGTCTGTTTTCCAAGCTCAAATCGGGGTTGTCGGCCGCCATTGACGCCTGGAACCCCTATGATCCCAGCAAGCTGGAACGCGACGGCGCCGAGCCGCTGGCGCTTGGCGACGGCCTGTTCCGCCGCCGCGCGGTCCAGGGCTTCGTCATCCTGTTCCTCGCCTTCTTCGTCTGGTCCGTGACCATGCCGCTGGCATCGGGTGTCCCGGTGACGGGCAAGGTCGTCGTCGCCGGCTATCGCAAGACGGTCCAGCATTCAACGGGCGGCGTGATCGAGGCGATCATGGTCGAGGAAGGCCAGAAGGTCCGCGCCGGTCAGGTCTTGATGAAGGTCAATCCGCTCAACACCGAAGCAAATCTGACCAATTACGAACTTCAATATGTCGATCTGCTGGTCTCTGAATCGCGCCTGAAAGCCGAAGTGCTGGGCAAACCGGCCATCACGTGGGTGCCTGAACTGGCGGCGTTCGGGAATGACCAGCATGTTGTCGAGTCCAAAGCGGTGCAGCAGGAGCTTTTCGCATCCCGCCGGGTTGGTCTCCGGAGCAATATCGCCGCCATGGAAGCCGAAATCTCGGGGCTCCAGAGCGCGATCACCTCACGCCGGGTGCAGTTGAAAACGGTTGAGGAGGAGTTTCGCAACACGCAGGATCTTGCCGCCGATGGCTTCATCCCGCGTGCGCAGGCCAATGCGGTCGTCCGTACGCGCGAGGAACAGGTCACGGCGCTTTCCAGCGCCCAGGCGCAGGTCGCCAAATTGCGCGCGGAGATCGCCCAGAACCGCATGAACTTCCTTGCCGATGTGCAGAAATCGCTTTCGGAAGCCCAGAAGAACAAGGAATCCTTTGCCACCCGCGTCGATGCCGCGCGGTTCGAGCGGGCGCAGACCGAGATCAAGGCGCCGGTCTCCGGAATCGTGGTCGGACTGACCGTCTTCACTGTGGGCGGTGTAATCCGGGGGGGCGATAATCTGGCGCAGATCCTGCCCACCGACGGCCGGCTGCTGACCGAGATCAGGATCCCGCCCGGTCTGATCGACAAGGTGCGGGTGGGCATGCCCGCCGACATTCGCTTTACCGCCTTCAATCAGACCACCACACCGGTGATCGACGGCAAGATCAGCCTTGTCGGCGTCGATCTGCTGACCAGGCAGGACGTAAAGGATGAGACCGCGCCGATCGAATTCTATCTGGCACAGGTCGAGATCACCCCTGAGGGGCTCAAGAGCCTCGACAAGCTGCAGGTGCAGCCGGGGATGCCGGTGGATGTGCTCGTCAAGACGGGTGAACGCACCTTCATGAGCTACTTCCTGAAGCCACTCACCGACAAGCTCGCCCTGAGCTTCCGGAATTGATGATGAAGATCATCTCACCGTCGTTGTTGGTCCTTTCGCTGCTGTCGACGCAAGCGTGGGCGCAGGCGGCCGACCCTTCGGCCGCGCCCGAGACAACGCGCGCCGCCGTCACCGACCGTACCCGTGCCGATGCGCCGATGGCTTTGGACGAAGCCTATGAACTCGCACTGGATTATGACGCCGAATACAAGCTCGCCGAGGCGGAATTCGACGTCAACAAGACGGCGGCAAAACAGTCAATGGCGGCCTATCTGCCGTCGGCCAGTTACAGCATGACCAACATCCCGACCGATGGCCTGACGCGTCAGGTTTTCTCGGTCAACCAGCCGATCGTCAGCCTCGAACGGCTTGCGGTGCTGCGCCAGAGGGGCCCGCGACGTCGGTACGCCGACACGTACCTGCTGTTCCGGCAGAATGAGCTTGCACAGCGCGTGTTGAAATCGGTGGCCGATTATGTGCGCGCCAATGAAAGCGCCAAGCTCAACGCTGCCAAGGTGCGCGCGCTCAGTGAGCAGTCGGTGCGGGCCACGCGCCTTTACAAGGGCGGGCTCGGCACGGTTACCGATGCCCGGGAGCTGGAGGTGCGGTACCAACAGGCCAAGGCGGCTCAGATCCTGCTTGAATCCGAACGCGGTGCCGTCGCCGCCCGCCTGCGCTCGCTGACGGGGGTCGACATCAGCGACAAGGATTTCATCCTGCCCGATCGGGTGCCGCGCATCGCGCTGCTGCCGAAGGAAGAACTGGAACCTGGCGTGCAGACCAACCCCAGCGTCATCGCGGCGGGCTTGTCGGAACGCGTGGCCAAACTGGATGCGCAGCGTGCGAAATGGGGGCTGCTGCCCACGGTCAACGGCTCAGCGTCCTATACGTTGGCGTCCGGCCGCAGCATCTCCTTTGTCGGCATCACGGTATCGGCGCCCATCAACGCCGGCGGCATCTTCTCGGCCCAGGCGTCTTCGGCCTCTGCGCGCCGCTCTTCCGAAGAGCGCCGCCGCATCCAGGAGCAGGCAAAGGTCGGCTTCCAGCGCCTTTATGGCCTGGTGAGCGGTGGCGATGCGGCGTTGCAAAGCAGTGCACTGGCCATCGAGGCGGCCGAGCAGAGCGTTGTCGCCAACCAGAAGAGTTATGACGGCGGCGTCCGCTCAAATCTGGATGTGGTCAACGCCATCCAGACCGCTTTCGAGGTGAAGAGCCAGTACGTCAATTCGGCCATGTCGCTGGCCGAGAATTATCTCGATCTGCAGCTCACGGCCGGTGTGTCCGCTGCCGAAGCCATTGCTTCGGTGCAGAAATTCATGTTCCGGGGGCAAAGATGACCGCCGGAACCGCCGATCTGGTGCAGTTGGTCGAGCGCGGCCGCCAGTTCCGCAATGCCGGACAATGGGGCCAAGCCATCAACTGTTATGCCGCCGCCAACGAGATCAACAGCGCCCGTTATGACATCAAGCATAATCTGGCCCTGAGCCTGGTCGGGGCAAACCGGCCCGATGATGCCATGCGCTATCTTGATCATGCGGTGGCGCTGAAACCGGATCTGTGGCCCAGCCATGTGCTGAAGGCCAAGGTGCTGCGGGGCCAGGGCTGCATTGAGGAGGCTGATGCCGTCCTGACGCACATCCTTAAGCATGATCGGCGGAACGGCCACGCGCTGCTGGCCGCGGCGGACCTCGACATGAACGAGTTTGGTGACGCGGTTGGCGCCCGCAATCGCGTGGCGCCGCTGTTGGGGGACCCCATGTTTGGCGCCGATGCCGAACTGACAACCCTGATGTCCAAGCTCTATGATCGTGATGAAAGCGACGAAGCGCTTTCGCATCAGCTGATGGATTTTGCCGGCCGCCAATTGTGCCTGCCGGGCTTTGCCTTTTCCGAAACGGCGCTGGCCGGCGTTGCCAACCGCACCGGCCGCCGCCGCATCGGGCTCCTGTCACCGATGTTCTGTCTGTCGCCGGTCTATTTCCTCACCTTTGCCGCCTTCAGTCCGCTGTCCGAACAGGTCGATTTCATCCTCTTCAACCGCGGCAGCAAGGATGACAGCGGCACCGCCGAATTCCGCCGCATCGCTGCCGAATGGCACGATGTGCAGCATCTGGAGGCGGCCGATCTGGCCAACGCCATCAAGCGCCAGTCCCTTGATGTGCTGTTCGACCTGGGCGGCTGGAGCGATCCCATCGGCCTCAAGGCGCTTTCGACCAAGCCGGCTGCCCGGATGTACAAGTGGGTGGGCGGGCAATCGGCCACCACCGGCCTCACCGTTTTTGACGGCTTCATCACCGATAACGTGCAGTCGCCACCGGGCAGTGAGGCGCTGCATTCGGAACCGTTGATCCGTTGCGAAGGCTCCTATGTCGCCTATACGCCGCCAGCCTATTTGCCAAAGCGGACTGCCGCCCCGTCGATCAGAATGGCGATTGTTTCCAACCCGGTAAAGATCTCGCGCAAGATGGCTGCGCGCGTCAACGACGCGAAATCTGCACCGCTCACGCTTGTCGACAGCCGGTACCGCTTCGCCAAGACCAGGAAGAATATCGAACGGCGCTTGTCTCGCCCGTGCGAGTACATCGCGCCGAAATCGCACGCCAGCTTCCTCGAAGTGCTCGCCTCTTGCCGGAGCATTCTGGATACCCATCCCTACAGCATGGGGCTTGCTGCATGTGAGGCCAGAAAATTGAAAAGAATGATAATAGTGTCTGGTGCCGATGGAAAGCTAGTCGCATCGCGTCACTCAGCGACACATATGGAATATCATAGCGAGTATCGGGTCAATCACATAAATCAACTCATTAAAGCAATATCGTCATAGCACAGAGAGATGAATGAATTTTTCTTTATCGCAAGATATCAACCGTGATTAAAAATAAATCCAACTCGCTATAACATAAATATAATTAATACCGATTACGAGATTAGCAGAAGGTGGGACTCAACGTGAGTGAAGTGCAATTTAAAAAAGCCCACGGTCAGATCAGTCTGACGAGCGGCAAAGTCCAGCGCCTCGATGTGCAGGGTGACGATGGCGGCGTAACTCTTTCTGGCGCCGTCGTTCGCATAACGAGCGCGGTATCAATCGACGAATTGAACCTTCTGCAGGGCACAGTATCCGGAGGTGTTACAATTGAAGTTCCAGATTACATCCATCATTCATGCATCAAAGACAAATCCGGAATTTGGCATTTCTCTGTACTGTCGCATCGGCAGCAGAATCCGAACCGCTCCGCCTTGATTCTGAAAGACGAAGATTTTACATACGTTTCCCCCATCGTTCTTGGTAAGGACGATCGCACAATCAATGTTGCTCTTCTCAGGAATCTATTGAGTGCATCCGTTTCGGATGAACTGTTGCGCTCAGCCAGTTGGGCAAAGTTGATCCTGTCATCGGCTGTGCCGGGCGAATGCCCCACTGCACGGGCATATATCGAGAATTCGTGGCATGTGCCCGGGCACGGTTGGGTGACGGTTGGTTGGATCGCGGCTACGGATGATAGCGATGTATGGCTATCCACGTCGTCAGGTGTCAGTGCAAAGATCAGCAAGGATAATCTCTTTCAACGTCAAGACGTTGAAATGTCCCTTCCTTTTGCCTTCAGGCAAAAAGCCAAAGTGGGTGGCTTCCTCATTGCGTTGCCCGGTAACGAGCAGAGCCCCGGGAAAGTCACTGCGATTGCCACGCACCCGGGTGGCGCGACCCGTCTCCACGACATCAAGTGCGCTACCTTTGCCTTTACGGTGCCGGCCTATATCGAAACGATCATCGGCCTGATTCCGAAGCCATCCCTGATCAGCGAGACATTGACCCGCAACGACGGCTTCTTCGTTGACGCGCTGGTGTCGGCGGTCAAATCATACACGAAGAACACGCTTGGCGTGGAAACTAGGCAATTTGTGCCGAAGCGGGCGGAGGAAACCTCCATCATCGTGCCTGTGTACGGGACGCTGCGCTGCATCAAGGAACAACTGGTCGCCGCCGCCAGCGAGCCGGAGATCCAGAGCGGTCAGGCCAGACTGCATTACATCATCGACGATCCCCGGCTTCGGCAGGAGATGGAAGGACTCTATGACTATGTGCAGGCGCTCCAACTGCCCGCATCGTTCCATGTTCTGAGCGCCAATCTGGGTTTCGCGGGCGCGTGCAACCAGGGGGCCGCCCTCGCCAAGGGCAAGAACCTCATCTTCTTGAATTCTGATTGCATTCCCACGGATAAAGGCTGGATCGATGCCATGATCAGCCCCCTGGCCAAGGAAATCATCGGTGCTGTCGGCGCCCGCCTGCTCTTCCCCGACGGTTCGATCCAGCACGACGGCATGGAGTTCACCTATGATCGCTCGCTGCGGCTCTGGCTCAATGACCACCCCGGCAAAGGTCTCGATCCGTTTGAGCGCCCGGTGCTCGAAGAGGTCGAATCCGCTACGGCTGCGTGCGTCGCCCTGCGCGCTGCCACCTTCAAGGCGGTCGGCGGTTTCGATGAGGGCTTCGTCATCGGTGATTTCGAAGACTCATCGCTCTGCCTTGCGCTGCGCGACATGAAGAAAAAAATCGTCATTCAGCGCAAGGCCACGCTTGTCCATCTCGAGCGCCAGTCGCTGGTCTTGAGCGGCACGCCGACGGCGCGCCAAGCAATTGTCTATTATAATGCATGGCGGCACCAGGCCAAGCATTCCAATATATTCTCGAAAAAGAAAGCTGGTAACTGAAATGGCTCGCTCGGTGACTGCAAAAAGCAAACTCACAGTTGCAATCTTCGCGCATGCGCATCCGGCCTTTTCCAAGGGCGGTGCTGAAATTGCGGCGCAGGTGCTTGCCGACCATCTGCAAGCGCGGGCCGAAATTGGGCAGGTCGTGCTGGTCGGGGCTCGCCCCGAACCGGATTTGCGCGGATTTGCGCGATATGCGCCAAACAACCTGATCTGGCACACGCCGCCGGTCAATCACCTGGATTTTTCATCGGCTGAAATTGCCATCCTCCGCCGGGATCTGGAGGTCTTCATCAAGCACTACCAGCCGAACATCATCCATCTCCATCATTTCGTGAGCTTTGGTGTCGAGATCATCAGCCTGATCAAGCAGATCGATCCTGCCATCAAGGTTGTCCTCACTGTCCACGAAATGCTGGCGATTTGTCACCACAATGGTCAGATGGTGAAAACCGGCTCGCTGGAGCTCTGCAGCCGTGCATCCACCGTCGATTGCCATCGCTGCTTCCCCGAGATTCCCAAGGAAAGCTTCTGGCTGCGCGCGTGCTACATCAAGGAGCATCTCAATCGCGCCGATGTGATCATTTCGCCGTCGCAATTCCTTCTGGACCGTCTGGCAAGCTTCGGCCTTGACAGCGCCAAGCTCAGGATGATCGAGAACCCGCAGCCCGTTCGCACCCCGCTTCCGCGTGAGCCGCTGGATGGTCGACGTCTCCGATTGGGTTATTTCGGGCAGATCAATCGCTACAAGGGCATCGATGTTCTGTTGAAGGCAATGAAGATGCTGACAGAAGAGCAACGCAGCCGCGTCTGTCTCGAGGTGCATGGCACCAACCTTGACCTCCAGCCTGCAGACTTCCAGGAACAGATTCTGGAACTGCGATCTGATCTTGGCGAAGATGGCAGCGTGATGTGGTGTGGTGCATACCGGCACGAGGACATTGCTTCGCGTATGGCCGGCGTGGATTGGGTTCTGGTCCCCTCCGTCTGGTGGGAGAATTCCCCGATGGTGATCCAGGAGGCGCTTGATTACGGCCGGCCTGTGGCTTGCTCTGCCATCGGAGGGATGAAGGAAAAGGTGACTGATGGCGTGAATGGCATTCACGTACCGGTTGGTTCGCCCCATTCGTGGGCCCAAGCAATCGTCAAGATGGTGTCGGGAGGACAGACGCAGATCGAGCGTGAGCCGTTGGCGTCTTTGAATTCTGTTGTGGCCGAATATGTGGGTTGATTTTGCTGCGTATTGGTTAACGAAGCAGGATAGCTAGATGGCAGTTGTTTTCAGCTTCTACGCTTCAGTTGTGCCTGAAGCTGATACGGATGGCTGCATGCTTGACAACAGAGGAAACACGGGGAACTGTGCGCTCAGCCTGCTATTGGTTCTTTGTGGTGGCAATCTTCGTGTTATCAGGCTGGGCAAAAGGTAAGTTCAAACGCGCTGGTCCAAAATGGGTTTGTCGTTATGCTCGCTTTGTTTCAGAGCAGGGTCAGCAAACCGCGCTAAACTCGCTCTGTACAGAATGCTCTAGGATGACCTGTATGTAGATTTGCGAGACTTGATATTGGTAAGGAATAGAATCTATGTTCGGCGTAGTAGACAGCATTTTTAACAACCAGGTGTCCGGTTGGATCAGTGTTGGCGAGCGCGCTGAATGCCGATTGGAAGTTGTATTTGATGGGCAAGCCTTCCCTGGCGTTATCGGCGCAAAACGCGAAGATTTTGTAGGCTTCAAGGATTGCTATTCGTTTACGGCTCTGTTGCCGAAACCCATCAATTTATCTGATGTAGCCGATGGGAAGTTAAAATCCTTTTGCATCAATGACAAGCAACGTGTCGAGCTTGAAATTTGGAGCTGCATTTTGGATGCAGCAAATCTTGAGCGCATGCCGCCCGGCAACCTAACTCAGATTGTAAAATTCTTGTCGTCTGAAAAAAGGCTTGAACTAATTAGTGGTATAGAAACGCCACTTTGGCGAAGGTCGGTAAATAAAAAAAGCATGTGTGTCATCGCTTACGCTAATGGAGCTGGCGCCTGGTTCCCCTATTTTTACTCGTATTACGCAGGGCTGGTTGGCGCAGAAAATATCTTTATTGTAGCAAAAAAGGCCGAGGAATTCAGCGCATATCCCATGGGTGGGATTATATCGTTATCCGGCGCTCATTTCGATAACGAAGCACGGGCACAGTTGCAAAGCCGTCTTAGTCAGGGACTTCTTGCTTATTATAACTGGACCTTGATTTGCGATGTTGACGAGATTGTTATCCCGCACCCATCATCAGGTATGACCTTCGAACAGATGCTTGCTGTTCAAAGCGACGATGTCGTGTTGTCTCGGGGATTTGATGTTTTGCAGGAGGATGATGATCCCCCGTTTGACTTCGCGAAATCCATCCAGTCGCAAAGACGGTGGGGGGTGGCCAACTCGTCCTTATGTAAACCTCACCTTGCGCGCGTGCCGACCCGCTGGGGTCCGGGATTTCACCAGACGGATAATCCACCATCATTCGCTCCACCGGGCAGTGGCTTCCTGACATTGCACTTGAAATGGGCGTGCACTGAGGTTCGCGCAGCCGTTGCCCGGCTCGTGCAATCTACGACATATGCAGACCAGCATACAGCCGAATACAGCAATAACAGTGTGGCTATGGAAAGACATCATGTCTTGCAAGGTGGGTGGGCTTTGCAACGCGTGGCGGTTGATGGCCCGGAGATGCAGGCGTTTGAACAACAATGTCTAGAATCTGCTGAGTATATTGGTCAGATTGGCATTTGGTTCTTTCCGCATGAGTTCGATACGCGTTTGGTCGATTTGCGGATATAGCTACTCGTGTGCTGACGTGGGGCGGTCGGGTAGCAGGGCGCTCAGCATACCGAGGTTGCATCCGGAAGCACAGACGGGCGAGATGGTCAGCAACAATGCTACTGTGATGACATGCAATGCGGACCTAGCTTGGTCCTGCGAGGCAACGATCAACTGGCATTACATGGCTACCCGCATGCCAATGCAGAACGTTTCTGCGAAACTATGCATAGCCGGAGTTAACCCTGGGCGAGGAAGAGCAATGATTTGCCCCTCTGGCTGGAAAAGGAAAATGGTCAGGGTCAGGTCGATCAAGGGGACCATCAAATGTTTGGAGCGGTTGACACTCTGTATGGACAACGTCTTTCTGGTTGGATCATGAAAGATGATAGTCCAAACTGCAATATTGAAGTCATTTTTTATGGCAAGAGGATAGACGCTGAAATCGGTGGACTGCGTAGCGATTCATCAGCATATGAAGAGCGTTATTCTTTCACAGCTATGTTGCCAACGGCGGCTACACCCACTGATGTGGTTGAGCGCAACCTACAGGTTTTTTGTGTCGACCAGACAAGCCGGATTGAACTCAAATTTTGGACCCCGATAGAAAAGGCAGCAGTGATTGAGCGCATGTCTGCCGTCGATTTTTCCAATGCGGTGCAGTTTTTGTCGCCGTCGAAAAAAGCTGCGTTAATTAGAGGATTGGAAACGTCGATCTGGCGGCAGTCTGAGCAGAAGAAGAATGCTTGCGTTATCGCCTACGCTAACAGTGTTGGCGGGTGGTTTCCATATTTTTACTCTCACTACGCGTCGCTAATCGGCGCAGACAATATATTTTTGGTCACACCTAATGGAGGTGAATTCAAGGAATATTCGCTGGGCGGTATTCAATCACTTTCTGGGGTCGCATTTGACGATGAAGCCCGCTGCCAGTTGATGAGCCGGCTTAGTCAAGGTCTCTTGGCATATTATAATTGGACAATAATTTGTGATATAGATGAGATAATTATTGCCCATCCTCGTTCGAATCTGTCATTTGCGGAAATGCTGTCCATTCAGGAATCCGATGTCCTTATGACTCGTGGTTTCGATATAATTCAATCCGCAGACGAGCCAGAGTTTGATTTTAGCAGGTCGGTACTGGATCAGAGACGTTGGGGCGTGGCCAGTTCGTCGTTGTGCAAGCCTCACATCGCTCGAATCCCAAGCCGATGGAGCCCAGGCTTTCATAATACCGATTTCCCGACAGATTTCGCGCCACCTTCTTCTGGTTTCATCACCCTCCACTTAAAATGGGCTTGCGCCAAAGTCCGATCCGAAGTTGCGCGCATAGTACAGGCAACAAATTATGCGGATGGTAGCACTGAAAAGTACAGCATAGAAAGCGTTACGTTAGAAAAACACCCGGTATTCTTTAGCGGTGACGTTGTACCTCAAGTCGACATTGACAGTCCGCAAATGAGGCTTTTTGAGCGGCGCTGCTTAGAAACCAGAAATTTTTTTGGTAAGCGTGGACTTTGGTCTGTTCCTCATACGTTCGATGCATCCTTGGTGGATTTTCAAGCGCAGGTGTTGCCGTAGGAATGTATCGCTCAGTACTCTTTGCGCCGAGCCAGCCGGTGGAGGTGACGGCCAGCGCTTTGGCCCAGACGGTGCGGCATCGATCTTGCCGGATCGCTACACGCTGCCAGTCCTTCCGGCGGCCGGAAATGATCTGAATGCTGCTGCAGCTTCAATATTAGTACTGTTGGCATTTTCTCAATGTATTCCGGGACACTCTGATCCAGAAGGCTCGGTAAGCACATGAGTTTGAGACGTCGGGTGATGCAAGTAGAAGCCCTTTTAGACAATTTAGATGATTAATTTAGAGTTAGATCACAGTATGCTTCCATTTCGATCAGCTCTTCATCCTGAAACACAGCCGCGCATTGTCCGTCACCCGCGCCAATTGATTCTGCGGCAGGTGACCACCGGCGAGGATCTTCATGCAGGCTTCATGGCTTTCGGCATATTGGCCAACCCACGAAGCGGTGACGGCATATTCGTCCAGCAGGCCATATTGATAAATCCACGGCTCGACGAACAGGGCGCCATCCGGCTGTGGCCGTTCCAGGCCGCGTTTGGCGAAGGCATAACCTTCGGCGTGGCGGGCTTCGATGCGGCATTGGCGGGCGGCGCCGTGGAGCGCTTCGGCGCGGGTGGTGGTGACGGCGTCCGCAGCCTCGAAGGCGGCGATCACGTCGGCGCTGGCGTGGCCAAGCCGCTGCTTCAGCCTGGCCACCTGATACAGGCTGATGAAAATCTCCTCTGCCCAGCCGCCCTGGCCGGCGCGCTGCAGATAACGGGCGATGGCCAGATCGAACCGGCCGGCGTCGCGGAAACTCTGCGCGAGGTAGAAGGTATAGCGGCGCACCAGGAACGGATCGCTCTCGGTGCGCAGGGCCTCCAGCAGCAAGGCGGCATCGCGGCCATAGGTGCCGGGGTTACGCCGCCGGGCGCCGTCGTTGGCGCATTGGATGGCCAGATCGAGATGTCCTCTGGTGAACGGTTCGTTGCACTCCAGAAATTCGTGCAGCACGCCGCGATAGAACCACTGCTGGCGGTTGTTGATGAGCTGTATGCGGGGATAGCTGAGCGACCCATTGCGGATCACCAGCGAATAGCAGTCGTGCGTGAGGGTGAGCGAGCCGAGGCCTGCCAGTTCAAGATAATCATCGGCGTCGATGATCAGGCTGTAATCCGCCGCGCCCCGCGCCAGTTCCAGCGCTTCGGAACGATTATGGGCAAAGTTGCGCCAGGGCCGCTCGTGCAGGGTGCCGGGGATGTCGTGCAGCTCGGCCCGGATGATGTCCTGCGTGCCGTCGGTGGAGCCCGTGTCGACGATCACCCAAGTGTCGATCAACGGGCGCAGGCTGGCAAGGCAGCGACGGATGACCGGCGCCTCGTTGCGGACGATCATGTTGAGGCAGATGCTGTGGTTTTTAGGAATTGTCACGTTGGCCCGCCTGAAGGATCTGGGGCGCTGCCCGCACAGCAGCCGGTACGTTCAGCCGGTTGTCAAATCCGGACTTGAGCCGCCTGTCGAACAGCGACTTGTCTGCCGGATTGATCTGGCTCTGGTCCTTGCGCCAATCCACCTCGACCAGCACGGCATTGGGATCATAGCACAGAGCGCCTTGCGCCTGGGCGATCAGGCTGAGTTCGGTGTCGCCGTAATGGGAATGATATTCGGGATGGAACAGGCAGCCATCATAAAGTGACTGCGCCCAGCGCCGCCGGACCAGGCCGAAGCTGGCCATGCGACCGGACCATTTGCCGTCATTCAGCGCCGCCAGGCCGGCGCCAGGAACGGAAAGCGCCGCGTGCGCCAGCGCCAGCCAGTATCGCCCGGCAAAGGCATCCTGCGCCACATAGGCGAAACTCTGGCTTTGGGTGGCCGCGAATGCCCCGTTGATCAGGCTGACAAACCCTTCTCGGTGGTCGTCGTGAACCGCCAGCAGCAAGCCCTTGCAGCCGGCGCGGGCGGCCAGTTGCTGGGCGGCACGCCGGGCCATTGCGGCGTCGATGAAGGGCATCACCACGATGGGGCCGTTGATGTCGTAACGGCCGTCCTTCAGTTGAGACGAGGATATCATCTCGATGGCGAGCATCGCATCAGCCAAACCGAACCGTGGTCGGGGTCACATTGCGCAGATGCGTCGCGCACCATTCCTTGCCGTTGGATTGCGAGAAATACAGGTTGCGATAATTCACCCAGCAGGCCGCCAACCAGGCCGAACGGGTTTTGTGCGCCACGTCCTTCATCTCCCGCAGCAGGCGCAGATGGACGTTCATCTCCGTCTCTCTTTCGGGCAGCGTGATCTTGAACTTCTTCAGATGCCGGCCCGACGTTTTCATGAAGATCGGGAACAGCCGTTCCACCACGAACGAGACATAGGTGGCGCCATTGTGCTTCAGGCGGCGATCGGCCTCTGGGGAGTGCAGCAGTTCCCGCATGTCCTTCGACATGCGGCTGTCGCTGAGGCCCATCGCCCGACTGACGAACGCCAGATAGAGCGACCAGAATTTGTGCGTTCCAACAAAATAATTGGCGGCCGAGAACATTTCGCTGGCCTCGACGGCTTGCAGGTCTTCAACCGGGAAGCCTGCCGCGGCGCAGACGGCCTCGGCCACTTCAAGAAAGCGCGGGTGGCAGCTTTCGCCTTGCAGCCACATGTTGTGAAACAGGGCTTCATTCTGCGGATACGGATTGCAGTAATAGATGTCGTTGCCCGGATTGGCCGCGATCACGTCGTGAAGCTGCTGGCCGGTCATTCCGGTCTTTTCGCCAAAGCGCCACGACAATGCGCCCCAAAGCTGCGCCGATTTCACCTCGCCCGAACCCGCAATCCGCCCGAAGACTTCGAGTTCGTAAAATTCCGAGACGATCCCCCGATTGTCAAAAGGTTCGAACGCCGGATCCAGCAATTCCAGGTGCCAGGGCTCGTAATAGATCTGGAAGATACGGGTCTGCGCCGCCGCGCTGGGCGCGGGCCGATTGTCGATCGCCAGCCGCGATCGGGCGCCGCCGGGACCGGTGCTGGTGATCGATGTCACGCGGCCCTTGCGTGCCGCCGGCACGGGCGCGCTTTCGGTGGCTTGGGCAGGGGCCGGTGGGGCCAGCGCCTCGGCCTTCGCCGCCTTGGGTGCCCGCTTCCGGGCAGCAACGCCCGGCGGCTTTGGCGCCGCCAAACTGCTCTCGTCGGCCAAGGGCAGGGCAGTTGTCGCCGGCAACTCGGCAGGCGGCCCCGGCTGGGCGACCTGCTTGCGGCTGTTGGAATTCGCGGCCTTTGGCATGGTGAATTTCTTGCCTGCCTCAATGACCGTCGGTGTCTTGTTGTCGCTCATGAATGACTGTCCTCGGGACCGATGAAGCGGAGCGTTGATCGGCTCGAAGGCTGAACGCATTTGATGCGCACACGGCACCCGGCAATGTCGTCGCCAAAGGCGCGGAAATCATTCATCTCCATCGATGAGACTGATGATCCGGTCCACATCAAGCGCGACAAGCACGCGGCGCAGGTCATTCGTGGGGCTGGTTTTCTGCAAAAGATCGGCGGATTCGAGTTTCTTGATGCTGTTGAAAGCCGTCCGCAGCGAGAAATTCGGGTTGTGGGCAATCGACTTCAACATCGAGCCATTGTTCTTGATGATATTGAAAAGAACGCGGCCCTCACCGGATACGATATTGTAATCGAACCGCTTTTTCATCGCGGCGTCGAGATTTTCAATACGATTGATCAGTGAGATGAGCTCATGGTCGAGGGTAAGGTCATTTCGCAGTGCTGCGGGCAGCACCGCGCCAGCGTCAGAAACGCCATCGCTGCCCTTTAATGCCAATCCGACCATGACCCCTCTAAATCGCCCCGCGCTCGAAAATTCAATGCGGGTTGGAAGCCATATGAATGTATAAATTTTAAATTATGGAAATATATAAACGATATATCGACCGTGTTTTGTATCTGTCTGAAAGATACGGTCTGAAAACAACAAAAACAGATTTCTGTTATTGGCCTCTAAAATATATCTTGAAGCCTATGAAAGGCAGATCATCTGTATGAAGAGGCGATGTTTCTCCGATATTGTCTGAACCTCAGAACAGGATCGATGGCGGTGAAAACAGGCTGCTGGATTTGGTAGAAGATCTGGATCGCCGACGAGGGCACGGCCTGTGCTGGCTGTGATTGACGCCCTTGCGTCGAAACCCGCCTGCCAAAATGGGGGTCGCTTGGGTCGAAAACAGCGCCGCTTCGTCCCAAATCCGATCGGTGCGCGTTGCAATAGCCGATCCGCCTCGTCAGGCTGAGGCACAGTTCGGAACCGGTTTCGAACGCATGGAGAGAGGGTCGCGCTCGCACGTCAGCGACAGCAGCCGCCTGGCCTCAGAGACCGCAAGGCCCGGGCATCTTCGCGCCAGCGTCGGCCGCCTCCAGAGGGCATGCCTGCCCGCCGAAGCCATGGTTCCTGATCCGACGTCTCGATTAACCCGCGTATTTGATCGAGCAGCCATAGGGCCGGGTGATCGCCGGGGCGGGCGCCTTGCCGGCCAGAACGGCGGTGATCGCATTCTTTGCCCAGGGGGTTGCCGTCCTGGCATCCGCATCGATGGCGGTGGGCTTGTCGTCGATGGCGCCCTGGTAAGCCAGAATGCCGTCGGCACGGATGACGAACATGTGCGGGGTGGTCTTGGCGTCGTACAGCTTGCCGACGGCGCCAGCGGGATCGAGCAGATAGTGGGCCGGGGCGGCCTTGTTGGTGGCGATTTCCGCGCGCGCACCGGTGCCGTTCACATGGCCTTGCTTGCCGGGGGCGCCGCTGTTGATCGAGAGCCAGACGACGCCGAGGTGCGCAGCTTCGCGCTGGCGTTGCTGCATGGTGCCGCTGTCATAATGGGCGCGGACAAAGGGGCAGCCGCTGTTGGTCCATTCCAGCACCACCGTTTTCCCGCGGAAATCCGACAGGCGCACCGCCTTGCCATCGGCATCGCGGGCGGTGAAATCCGGGGCGGCGATGCCGTTGATCGGCGCTGCCAGCGCAGGCGCGGTGAGGGTGGCGATCAGGGCGGCGATTGCGGCTTTCATCGTCGGGCTCCTCATCAGGCTCAGCCGGCCAGGCTGGTCAGTTCGTCCACGGTCAGGATCTGCGGCAGTTCGCGTTCGCCGCCCTTGGCATCGTAATAGACATAGACCGGCACGCCGGCGCGCTTGTGCTGCTCCAGCCAATCCGAGATTTCGGGGTCGCTGCGCGTCCAGTCGCCTTCCATCACGGTGATGCCCTTGGCCTTGAAGCTTTCGGCCACCGCCGCTGACGCCATGGCGCCTTTCTCGTTGACCTTGCAGGTCAGGCACCAGTCTGCGGTCATGAACAGGAACACCGGTTTGCCCTGGGCGCGCAGATCGGCGAGCGCGGCGGGGGAGAATTTCACCGCATTGAGCTCGCTGGCGGCGGTGCTGGCCACAGTCGCGCCGGCGGGCGGCGTGCCGGTCTCGATCAGCAGCGTCGCGGCCACCACGGTCGTCAGGCTGAGCACGCCGGGCACCAGCAGCGATTTGCCGCCATGCTGGCGCGCGCCAAGCCACCACAGGAACAGCCCGAGCAGCAGCGCCCCGGCCAGGCCCATGGCCATGCCGTTCACGCCAGCCTGCTGGCCCAGCACCCAGGCCAGCGCCAGCGCGGTGAGGAACATCGGCACCGACAATATGGCGCGCAGCTTCGCCATCCACGCGCCGGGCTTGGGCAGGCGGCGGCGCAGGGCGGGGATGAATCCGATCAGCAGGAAGGGCAGGGCGAGGCCGAAACCCAGCCCGGCAAAGATGCTCAACGCCTGGATCGTCGGCAGCACCAGCGCCGCGCCCAGCGCGCCGGCCATGAACGGCCCGGTGCAGGGTGTGGCGACAAAGGCCGCCAGCGCGCCGGTGAAGAAGCTGCCGCGCACGCCGCCCGACCGGGCCTGATCCTGGCCGAGATTGCCGCTGGTCAGCGTCACTTCGAACAGACCGGCGAGGTTGAGCGCGATGGCGGTGACCAGCAGCAGCAGGAAGCTGATCACCCGCGGATCCTGCAACTGGAAGGCCCAGCCGACCTGGCTGCCGGCGGCACGCAGCGCCAGCACCATGCCGCCCAACGCGGTGACGACGATGACCACGCCGGCCGTGTAAGCCAGCGCTTCGGCGCGGGCCTTGCCGGCATCGACATTGCCCTTGGCCAGCGCCAGCGCCTTCAGCGACAGGATCGGGAATACGCAGGGCATGATGTTGAGGATCAGGCCGCCCAGCACGGCGCCGAGCAGGATCAGGGCGAGGCCCGGCTCGCCGCTGCTGTCGCCATTGTCACTGGCAGCGCCGGTGGCCAGCGCCGCGCCGGGGCCGGGCACGCTGCCGGGCCTGGCGGTGATGGCAAAGCCGATCGGCGGCTCGCCGGCCATTTCGACGCGCAGCACGCCGGTCACGTCGCCTTCGGGGCCGGGATCAGCAGCATCGGTTTCGATGCGCAGCGCATCGCCGGCGCGGGTGACGGCTTGCGGCGTGACATGATTGATCACCAGATCGCCAGCCGGGAAGAACCAGGCGCGCTGCACATTGTCGAGCCCGGCGAGGGGGACGGACAGCACGAAGCGCTTGCCCTGCACCGCCCAACTGGCGGCGGCCGCCAGCGGCTTGGGCAAGGCTTCGCGCGCGGTGACGAGGCGCGGGCCCATCGTTGCATCGGCGGCGCCGTCCCCGATGCTCAGCGGCAGGGTGAGCGTCGTCGATTCCGGCACGCATTGTTCGTGGCTGCACACCAGCCAATCCACCTTCACCGTCACCGGGAACGCACGGCCCGGCGCCAGGCCGGCCGGCGGCGTCACGCCGGTGATCAGCACATTGGTGGTTTCATAGACATGGTTCATCAGCCCGGAGACGACCAGCGTGCCCGGCACCGGATATTGGAGTTCGGCGGGCGCCGCAGTGCCGGCCGGCAGGGTCCAGGCGGCGCGGGTGGGTGCGCCCGCATCGCCGGGGTTGATCCAATAGGTGTGCCAGCCGGCCTTGGGGCTGAGCGCGATGCCGATGGTCAGCGGCTTGCCCGGCGCCGGGGCAGCGCTGGCGGCGAGCAGTTCGACCTTGGTATGCGGCTGGTCGCTGACCGACTGGGCCAGCGCGGGCAGGGCCAGCAGGGCGGCGAGCAGCAGGGCGAGGATGCGAATCATGGGCTCGCTTTGCCAGCCCTGCCCGCCCATGAAAAGGCCGCCGCGGCTTTGTGGCCCGAAAGCCAGGCTTTGGCGGATCAGGCCAGCACGGTGCGGCGGCGGCGCAGGGTGGCACCGACCAGGCCGAAGCCGGCGATCAGCATCGCCCAGCTTGCCGGTTCCGGCACCGCCGGCGGGCCGAGCACCGGCACGCTCAGCAGCTTGATCTGGGCGTTGTTGCCCGCGCGCGTGGGCGACAGATCGAAGATCCAGTTGCCGGAAAGGGTGAAATTTCCGCTCAGCCGATCGAACAGGCTGATGTGGAGATCGCCGGCGCTGGCGGAGAAGGCACCAGTGAGACCAACGCCGCACGTGCCGGGGGCCGAGCAGCCGAGGTTGGTGGTCGTCGTGCCCTGCACCAGCTTCACATCGCTCAGGCTGACCATGTTCTGGCCGGCCGAACGGATGCGAAACTGGAAGGCGTTGATTTCGGCAATCGAAGCGGCGGTGATGCTCCATACATCGTCGGGCTGGCCGCTGACGCCGTTCACCGTGCTGTATGTCACGGTGTTGCCGGTGCGGCTGAGGATGAAGCCTATCGCCTGATCATCCACCCAGGCGCGGCTGACCTCGTTGGTAAGGGTGCCCTGACCGGCCGTGCGGGGGAGCGAGGGCGCATTGGTCAGGGCCGCAACCACGCCCGTGCCGCCATCGGCCACAGGCCGCCCGGTGGCATTGTTGGTCCCGTGGAAACCACGGGTGCGGCCGCTGTTCGGGCTGCGCGCTTCGGCGACAGCGCGTTCCAGCGGCGGCAGATAGGAAAGCGGGCTGCCGGTGCCGGTGGTCAGGCCATAATGGGTTTGCAGGAAGTCGCCGGCAAATTCGTAGCGCTGATCGGCGGCCTCGCCACTGACCACGCCATTGAGCGTGACGACGTGCTGGATTGCAGTGGCCGGGCCGGCGGCCAGCATGGCGAAGCCGACGGCGGCGAATATTGTCCGGCTGGTCATGTCAACTCCCATGGAAACGCATGTTGCCGGCAGACAAAGCGAAGATGGCAGGGGACCGTCAAGAAAATTATTATAAAATTAACCAAAAAGCCAGAAATGCAAACCCAAAGGCAAAGCGAAGCACATCAATGATGAAGGATGATGGCCCAGACGCAGTTTCGCCGCCGTGGCTGGGCCACGGCGGCGAAACGGTGCGAATCAGGGCGCTGTGTTGGCTGGATCAGGCCACCAGCACGCGGCGGCGGCGCAGCGTGGCGCCGACCAGGCCGAAGCCGGCGATCAACATGGTCCACGAGGCCGGTTCGGGGATCGGCTCAACCGGGTCCGACAGCACCGGCAGACTGAGCAGCTTGAACTGGAGATTGGCGGTCGAATTGGTCGGCCGGGACACTTGCCAGCCAAGGAAGAGGTTGCCGACCAGGGAAAAATCACCGGTGACCTTGTCCCACAGGAACATTTCACGTTCGGCGAACGCTGCCGTGTTCGCCAGCGTATCGGCCTGATAGACGCTGGTCGGGCCGCTGCCGACGGTCGAATTCAGCAGATTGCCGTTGTACCGCAGATCCGTGATGCGCCAGGCGCTGGTGCCGCCGGCTGACATGCGCAACTGGATGGCGTTGATTTCGGTGAACCCGATGCTGGTGGAAGACCAGATATGGTCCCACTGCGCATTGCCGCTTTGGTCTCCGACTTGCACGGTCAGGGTTGATCCGACCCGCGAGATGGAAAACACCACCGGCGGCGGTTGGTTCACTTGATCGGCACCATTCGATTGCAGGAAATTCGTCCACGGCACGTTGATCTGGTTGCTGGTGCTCACCGTGCTGCTGTCGGCGTTGAGCGAATTGAAATTGGTAAGCGCGCTGTGCACGCCGTCGCCGCCAAGGCTGGTCGGCAAACCGGAAGCGGCGTTCGGCGTGTGGACGCCATAGGTGCGATTGCCGCTGCCCTGGGTGGCAATGCCCCCACGAAATTCGATCGCAGCACGCTCCAGTTGCGGCAACACGCTGTTCGACGTGGCCACGCCAGGCGGATCTACCGGGGTCAGATTGTAACGGCTGGCAAGAAAGCCGGCTTGCTGGCCATTGCCGAGCGCGGCCGTGGTGCCGGTGCCATCGGTGTCCCAAAATCCGAAGCGCTGATCGCTGCGGAAATCAGCGGCATTGCCGGTGACCGGCGCGTTGTTGCGCAGCGGGGCTGGTAGGGTCACGGCTGCAGCGGTGCTGGCCAAACCCAACGCTAACCCGAATGCTACTGCTGACTTGATCATGTCGACCCCTGTGACCAATGGCATGAGCCACTTATTTTCGCTCTAACTATCAACCAATCTGGCGGTCAAGAGCCTTTTTTTCAAGGGCTTAAGAAAAGGTTAACAGCGTATTTATATTAATGAAGTGGTAACTGCGTCAGTGAGGCTGACGTAAATTTGTCCCTGATTTTTCACGAAAAATGGCGCCGTGCGGTCCAACCGCGCGGCGCCATTTTTTTGCACTTGCAGGGCTGTCGCCGCTGCGAATTGCAGCGGCGAAACAGCGGCCCGAATCAGCGCTTGCTGAACTGGAAGCTGCGGCGCGCCTTGGCCTTGCCGTACTTCTTGCGCTCCACGACGCGCGGATCGCGCGTCAGGAACCCGGCCTGCTTCACCGGGGTGCGCAGGATTGGTTCATATTTGGTCAGCGCCTGGGCGATGCCATGCTTCACCGCGCCGGCCTGGCCGGACAGGCCGCCGCCAACCACCGTGGCCACCACATCATATTGATCGCGGCGTTCGGCGACATCGAACGGCTGGTTGATCACCAGGCGCAAGCTGGGCCGGGCGAAATAGACGGTCTGGTCGCGGCCGTTGACGGTGATCTTGCCGGTGCCGGGCTTCAGCCAGACGCGGGCGATGGCGTTCTTGCGCTTGCCAGTGGCATAGGCGCGGCCCTGCGCATCGATTTCCTGTTCCCGCAGCGGCGCCGGCGGGCCGCCGCCACCGGTGTGGGCGGTGTTGATCGGGGCTTCGGCATCCAGGCCGGCGAGATCGGCAAAAGACTGGCGATTGTCGTTCATCTGTCAGTTCCTCAACCAGCGATCGTGGTGTTCTTGCGGTTCATGGACTTCACATCCAGAACCTCGGGGCTTTGCGCCACGTGCGGATGTTCGGTGCCGGCAAAGACGCGCAGGTTGCGCATCTGCTGGCGACCCAAGGGCCCGCGCGGCACCATGCGTTCCACCGCCTTGATCAGCACGCGTTCCGGGAAACGGCCTTCCAGCACCTTGGCCGGGGTGGTTTCCTTGATGCCGCCGGGGTGGCCGGTGTGGCGATAATAGACCTTGTCGGTCGCCTTGTTGCCGGTGAAGCGGACCTTCTCGGCATTGATGACGATGACATTGTCACCGCAATCGACGTGCGGGGTGTAGCTGGCCTTGTGCTTGCCGCGCAGGCGATTGGCGATGATGGTGGCCAGGCGGCCGACCACGAGGCCTTCGGCATCGATCAGCAGCCATTTTTTTTCGACTTCGGCAGGCTTGGCCGAGTCGGTGATCCGGGTGAGCATGGCATGGATTCCATTGTTGCAAAACGAAACGACCGGGACCACAAGGCCCCGGCGTTGAGGGCGGCTATTGTGCAACACGCCGGGCAGATCAAGGAAAAAGCGACGTTTTTCCGGTGTGGTATCCTGGCACCGTGCCGTCGGCCTGATCGGCGAGCAGCCTTCGCACCCGATCCTGCAAGGGTGCAACTGCATCCGGTGCGGACAGAAACACGCCGATATCAAGCAATTGCGGATCGCGGCCTTCGTCGCCGAAGCTTATGGCGGCCACCTCTGATGCGTCCAGGTGCAGCGCCAGCAACCAGCCGGTGCGGCCGGGTGGGTGCATCGACGGGAAGGGCTGCGCCCAGATGATTCGGTGTTCGGGGAGGTCCAGGCCGAATTCCTCGTGCAGTTCGCGCAAGGCACATCGCGCCGGGCTTTCGGCGCCCTCGCGGCCGCCGCCGGGCAGGTCGATCAGGCCGGGCCAGGGGATGCCGGGCTTGTCGTCACGGCGGTAGGTGAGAATGCAGCCATCAAGCAGACAGGCCAGCTTGGCGCCGGCGAAATCCGCGCCATCCCAGGCGCTGATCAGGGCTGCACCGCATGGGCCTGCAAATGGCCGAGCAATGTCACCTCGAGCGTTTTTTCGTGGCAGGCTTCCAGCACCACCTCCGGCGCGAAGCCGGCGCGGCGGGCCTCTTCCCAACGGCCGGCGCACAGGCACCAGCGGTCACCAGGTTGCAAGCCGGGAAACCCGAATTCGGGCCGCGGCGTCGACAGATCATTGCCGGCGGATTGGCTGAAGGCCAGAAACTCCGCGGTCACTTCCGCGCACACCGTGTGCAGGCCATGGTCGTTGGAATCGGTGTTGCAGCAGCCATCGCGTTGCCAGCCGGTCATCGGATCGGTCGAACACAGCACCAGCGGGCCACCGAGTATATTCTTCGCCATCATGCGCTGCTCCTTTGCGACCAGTGTGCGGCCCAGGTCATGGCCGCGACCAGCATGGCCGCCACGCCCTGATGGGCCACGCCCAGCGGGATCGGCACATGGCCAACAATCACCGCAACGCCCAGGGCGAATTGCACCAGCACCAATCCACCCAGCGCCAGCGCACGCACGCCTGCACCGGCGCGCCACAGCCGCCAGGCGGTCAGCAATATGGCCGCAGCCACCGCATAGGCCAGGCTGCGGTGCACGAACTGCACGCTGATCGGATCGCTCACCAGATCGGCGGCGCGCGCAAACAGGCCATCAGGCACCAGTTGGCCGAACATCAACGGCCAGGTGTCCGACGCATGGCCGGCGCGCAGTCCGGCGGTGAAGGCGCCCCAGACGATCTGCACGGCGAGCAGCGCGGCGAGCGGCCACACCCACATATTCGGACGATCATGGCGCGGCGTATCGCCATCCCGCAGGTCGAGCGCAGTCCAGATGCAGCCCGCCATGATGATCAGCGCGTTCGACAGATGAATGGCCAGCCGCTCCGGCGCCACCTCGGTGCGATCAACCAGCCCGGATGCCACCATCCACCAGCCGATGGCGCCCTGCAGGCCGCCCAGCGCGAACAGCGCCAGCAGCCGCAGCTTGTAGCCTTGCGGAATCCGCCCCGCGATCCAGAACCACGCCAGCGGCAGCGCAAAGGCCAGGCCGATCAGCCGGCCCAGCAAGCGGTGCACAAATTCCCAGAAGAAAATGCCCTTGAACGCGGCCAGGCTCATCCCCTGGTTCATCATCTGGTATTGGCTGGATTGCCGATACAGCGCGAACTGCGCCTGCCATTCGGCCTCGCTGAGCGGTGGCAGTGTTCCCGACACCACATCCCAGCGCGTGATCGACAGGCCGGATTCGGTCAGCCTTGTGATCCCGCCAACCACGACCATGGCAAACACCAGCGCCGCGACGCCAAGCAGCCAGGCGGCGATGGCGCGCGGCTGGGCGGCAGTGCGGGCGGGCAGGAGAGATGCAACAGAGGCCATGGACATCGCCCTAGAACCAAAGCGCCGTCCCTCCAAGCCGGTGCGGCGGTCCGTCAGTCCTTCTTGTCGGGATCGGCCACGTGGAACGGGTCGGTCGGGCGCGGCTTGGTGGGCAGCGGCCGCGCCGGCAGCGGCTTGTCGGCATTGGCGGTTTCCCACAGCACCGAAGCCAGGATCACCGCCGACTGGCGCAGATCCTGTGGGCGCAAATGGTCGAACGTGTCGACGCTGCTGTGGTGCACGGTGGTTTCATAATCCAGCGGGTCCTGGATGAACTGGAACGCCGGCAGGCCGATGGCGGACATGAATTCATGATCGGTGCCGCCGGTCGGGGTGGCGACCACGGCGCTGGCGCCCATGCTGGCAAAGGGTGACAGCAGGCCCTGCAGCACCGGCACGGCGGCGAAATTGCCCTCGGCATGGATGCCGCGCAGCTTGCCGCCGCCATTGTCGATGTTGAAATAGCCGGCGAGCAGATTGTAGTCGGCCTTCTTTTCAATGGGGAACTGGTTCAGCTTGAAATCATAGCTCAGCCGCGCCTTCACCGGATCGGGGTTGGCCGGGCGGCTGGCGAAATGCCGCTCGATATAATTGGCCGAGCCGTAAAGCCCCTGTTCCTCGCCCGACCACAGCGCAAAGCGGATGGTGCGCCTGGGCTTCACCTTCAGGGCGCTGAGGATGCGCGCGGCTTCCATGATGATCGCCGAGCCCGCGCCATTGTCGGCCGCGCCATCGGCGGCCACCCAGCTGTCGAGATGCGCGCCGGCCATGACATAGCCGGCCTTGGGATCGCTGCCGGCGATATCGGCGAGGATGTTGTAGCCGTTGGGATCGCTGTCATCGAACTTGACCTGCGAATTGATGGTCAGCACCACTTCGCCACCGGCCGACAGCCGCACCAGCCGGCGATAATCCTCGGCGGTCAGCTCCAGTCCCGGCAATTTCGGCGTGTCGCGGTGCTGATAGCCTTCACCGTGCAACAGGCCATTGTCGCGATAGCTCATGCGCACCCAGCCCAGCGCGCCTTCCTTGGCCAGAAAATCATCGAGCTGCTTGCCGAACTGCAGATATTTGAACCAGCCGTCGCCGGTGTCGGGCGCGGTCACCGGCTGCTCATACGCATCCAGCTTGTCGATGGCGGCGCTGTCCAGCCGCTCGAACGCCGGCTTGTCGGCATCGCGCGGCGCGCGCGGGTAGCTGATGGCGACGATCTTGCCCTTCAGCTTGCCGGCCCATTCGGCAAAATCGCGCGGGCGCTTCATCGGCGCGATGATCAGCGGCGCGGTGATGCCGGCGGCTGGTGTGCCCGGCGTCCATGCCACCGGCAGGGTGCGCAGGCTCATGCGGCGCGGCGACTGCATGGTCACGCTGGCGCTGTCGATGCTCCAGCCGCGCCCGAAATCAAAGCCTTCGGTGTGCACATTGGTCAGGCCCCAGGCCTTGAACCTGTCCTGTGTCCAGCGCTCCGCCGCGCGCATGCCGGGCGAATTGGTCATCCGCGGCCCGATGCGGTCGGTCAGATAGGCGGCGGTGTCGATCACCTCGCCATGGTTCATCGCTTCATCGGTGATGCGGGCGATCATCGCCAGATCGGGTTCGGCCAGGGCAGGCGTGGCGGCTCCAGCCAGGATCAGGGCAATTGCAAGGCGCATCAGGGCATCTCCGTTCAAGGGCTCAATAGCCGAAGGTCAGGCTGGAAAAAATCGTTTCATAATCGGCGCGCGGGTCGGTGATCGGGGCGCTCCATACGCAATTGAGCTTCCAGCGGCCGGTCTTGTCGATCGGGAAACTGGCCTCGCCGCGCGCATTGGTGATCAATGCCATGCCGGGCAGGCGCGGATTGTCGAGGCTTTCCAGCGACACGGTGGCGCCGGCCAGCGGCTGCCCGTGATAATGGATGCGCACCACCAGCGGGCGGCCGGCGGGCAGGGCATAGGGATTGGCCAGCGGCACGATTTCCAGCGTGTGGCCGACCGGCCGCAGGGCATCGGCGGTGGGATTGGGGCCGATCTGGATCAGGGCCTTGGCCCGGCGCGAATAAATCTCCCGGCCGGGCGCGGCTTCGGTGCCGGCCTGCTTGCGCAGGGCCAGCGGCAGCGCCAGGCCTTCGTCCTGCGCATAGGTGGTGAACTCGCCGGCTGGCAGCTCGATGGCGGCATGATTGCTTTCAAAGGCGATGACGCTGGTGCCGGGCACGGCGGCCGGCACCGTCGCGCCGCCCGGCGTTGTTGCCGTGCTCAGGCGCACGGCGGCCAGCAGATCGTGCACGCCATCCGGGCCATGGCGGCGCAGCGCGACAATGCGTTGCCAGGTGGTTTCCCAGGGCTCCGCGGTGGCCGGATCGCCGATGACGAAGCGGGCATCCAGCGCTGCCGGCGCCGCAAGCCGATGGCGCGGCAGATCGATCCAGAAATCATGGGCAACAGCCGGAGCAGCGGCCAGCAAGCCGAGCAGGGCGAAAGAGACAGGCAGGCGCATCATCACGCTGATAGCGGCGCGCGCCGGCGCCGCCAAGCCGGGTGCGGAACCGGCACCAGAGAATCCAGTTGTGCCGGCAGATGAGATATTGTAACACCCAGCCCATGCCGGCTTCCGCACACCGCTTGTTGGATCGTCTCGCCATCGGCTTGTCGGGCCTGTGCCTGTTGCATTGCGTGGCCGGTTTCCTGCTGTTGTCGTTGTTTGCGATCGGCGGTGGCTGGCTCGATCACCGTGTGCATGTGTTCGGCTTGGTCTTTGCCTTGCCGCTGGCGGCGGTGGCGCTGTGGCGCGGCTGGCGCATCCATGGCCGGGGCTGGATTGCCGGTGTCGGCCTCGCCGGCCTGATGGTGATGGCCGCATCGCTGGCCGTGGAGCATGGCGATACGGCGGAGATGCTGGTGTCCATGGTTGGCGTGACGTTGCTGGCGTTGGCGCATTGGCGCAATCTGCGGGCGTTGCAGATCGCCTGAACCCTTCACGCGAACCGCCGATGTCGACGCGCGGCGCGGCTGCATTTGCGCCAATGCTTGCGTTGTCCCTGCCGACTGCCGATATTGTCGCCATGTCGATCGTCCACGCCCACGGCCAGCATGATTCCCGCGCCGATCTGGCCACGGCCGCCCAGGCGCGCCTGATTGGTGCCGGCGAACAATGGACGCCGCTGCGCGCCACGGTGTTCGGCGCACTGGCTGGATTCGATCGCCCGGTTTCGGCCTATGATGTCACCGATGCCGTTTCGGCGACCACCGGCCGGCGGGTGGCGGCCAACAGCGTCTATCGCATCCTTGATCTGTTCGTGGCCAACAATGTCGCGTCGCGGGTTGAAAGCGCCAATGCCTTCATCGCCAATGTCCACCCCGATTGCCCGCATGATTGCATCTTTCTTGTGTGTGACCGCTGCGGCCGCGCCACCCATATCGATGATGATCGCATCACCGGTGAAGTGCGCGCCGCTGCCACGGCTGCCGGCTTCCGCCCGGTGCGCCCGGTGATCGAAGTGCGCGGGCTGTGCGCCGACTGTTCATGACAGTTTTGATGACAGGCCCATGCCAACGCGATAAGACATGTGGCTTAACCTTTCGCCAAGCGAGCCGTATCAATGATGCTTGAAACCCCGCTGCTCGATCATGTGCAGGTGCCCGCCGATCTGCGCCGGCTGGAACCCGGCCAGTTGCGGCAGGTCGCCGACGAGCTGCGGCAGGAGATGATTCACGCCGTTTCGGTCACCGGCGGGCATCTTGGCGCCGGGCTGGGCGTGGTCGAGCTGACCGTCGCGCTGCATTATGTGTTCAACACGCCCGATGACAAATTGGTGTGGGATGTCGGCCACCAGGCCTATCCGCACAAGATCCTCACCGGCCGGCGCGACCGCATCCGCACCCTGCGCCAGCCCGGCGGCCTGTCCGGCTTCACCAAGCGCACCGAAAGCGAATATGATCCGTTCGGCGCCGCGCACAGCAGCACCTCGATCTCGGCCGCATTGGGCTTTGCCATCGCCAACAAATTGCAGGGCAAGCCCGGCAAGGGCATCGCGGTCATCGGCGACGGCGCCATGTCCGCCGGCATGGCCTATGAAGCGATGAACAATGCCCGCGATGCCGGCAACCGGTTGGTGGTGATCCTGAACGACAACGACATGTCGATCGCGCCGCCGGTGGGCGCATTGTCATCCTATCTGTCGCGCCTGCTTTCCAGCCGCAAGTTCCTGGAACTGCGCGAATATCTCAAGCAGATTTCCGGCAAGGTGCTGCCGCCGCCGTTGCAGAAGGCCGCGGCGCGAGTGGATGAATATGCCCGCGGGCTGGCCCAGGGCGGCGGCACGCTGTTCGAAGAGCTCGGCTTTTATTATGTCGGCCCGATCGACGGCCATAATCTCGATCATCTGCTGCCCGTTCTGGAAAATGTTCGCGATGCCGCCGAAGGCCCGATGCTGATCCATGTCGTGACGCAAAAGGGCAAGGGCTATGCCCCGGCCGAAGCGAGTGCCGACAAATATCATGGCGTGGTGAAATTCGATGTGGTGTCCGGCACCCAGTTCAAGCCGCAGCCCAAGGCGCCGGCCTATCAGAATGTCTTTGGCGACATGTTGATCGAGGAAGCGAAGCGCGATCCGAAGATCGTCGCCATCACCGCCGCCATGCCGTCAGGCACCGGCGTGGACCGTTTCAACAAGGCCTTCCCGGAACGCACCTTCGATGTCGGCATCGCCGAACAGCATGCCGTCACCTTCGCCGCCGGCCTGGCGGCGCAGGGCATGCGGCCGTTCTGCGCGATTTATTCCACCTTCCTGCAACGCGCCTATGATCAGGTGGTGCATGATGTGGCGCTGCAAAATCTGCCCGTGCGCTTTGCCATCGATCGCGCCGGCCTGGTCGGCGCCGACGGTGCCACCCACGCCGGTTCGTTCGACATCGCCTATCTCGCCACCCTGCCCAACATGGTGGTGATGGCGGCCAGCGACGAGGCCGAGCTGGCCGACATGGTGCACACCGCCGCCGTTTATGACGATGGCCCGATCGCGCTGCGTTACCCGCGCGGCGAAGGCACCGGCGTCGCCATTCCCGAGGCGCGCACGCGCATGGAAATCGGCAAGGGCCGTCTGGTGCGCACCGGTCACAAGGTCGCCATCCTGTCGCTGGGCACCCGCCTCGCCGAAGCGCTGAAGGCCGCCGACGATCTCGATGCGCGCGGGCTTTCCACCACCGTGGCCGACATGCGCTTTGCCAAGCCGCTGGACATGGCGCTGATCCGCAAGCTGGCCGCCACCCACGATGTGCTGATCACCATCGAGGAAGGCGCCATCGGCGGCTTTGGCAGCCATGTGTTGACCCTCGCCAGCGACGAAGGCCTGACCGATGCCGGGCTGAAGGTGCGCACGCTGCGCCTGCCCGATCTGTACCAGGATCACGACAACCCGGCCAAGCAATATGCCGATGCCGGGCTGGATGCCGCCGCCATCGTGAAAACCGTGCTGGAGGCGCTGCGCCACAACAGCGTGGTGGCAGATGGGGCCGTGCGCGCCTGAACCGGTGATGGGCGCCGCTGCGGCGGCTGGTTGAATGCAGGGGGCGGGCCGATGGCCTGCCCCCTTTTTCATGGCCGCCATGCCATGGCAGGCGCGTGCCGGGACCATCCCCGGCTATCGCCAACGATGCGTGGCAGAACCAGCCCATCTGGCCGGCTTTTGCCGGGTATGGCCGAACCCGCGATGGCGATGGATCGGAACTGGCCGACGAGCGCTCGAATAGGGATCTTCTGTACCTAAAAGTGTTGCCTGGAGCTTACATTCAGTTAATTTAATAAAGACTTAATCCATACATATCAGATAGATATAGGTGCGAAATCGGTTGGCACGCTGTTTGCATAATTGCCTGCGGACGCCACCAAAATACCGAAAGGAACACGTAAATGAAGATCCAAATCCTCGCTGCGATCGCCGGCCTGGCTCTTGCCGCTGCACCCGCCAACGCCGTGATCACCAGCATCGTTCTCGGTGGCGGTACCAGCGTCGGGGTTACCTCGTCGGTCATCGCCGCTCCGGGCAACGTGCAGACGCTGAGTGGTCCGACCTTCTACGGCTTTACCGAAGTTGCCGACATCCTGACCACGCCGCTGCGTCCGCAGATCCTGCCGGCACCGAACTTCCCGAACACGTCCGTTCTGGTTCCCACTGGCGTCCGCGTGTCGAGCCACTTCTTCGTGTTCGCGCCGACGTCCACCCAGACCGTCACCGGCACCATCACCTTCAATCAGAACATCATCGGCTTGCAGCGCACGTTCGGCGCCATCAACGCCGCCCGTAGCTTGCAGATTCGTGCGCCCGGCACCAGCTATGCTCTGACCAGCAATCAGGGCACGGATGGTGGAGACACCTTCACCTTCGTCAACAGCAAGACCCTGAACTTCTCGATGACGGCCACATCCGCCAACAAGGACATGTTCAGCATCATCACCGCCGTGCCGGAACCGGCCACCTGGGCGATGCTGCTGGTTGGCTTCGGTCTGGTCGGCCTTGCCCGCCGCCGCCAGGTGCGCACCGTCGCCGCCTGAACGCAACGGCGTTCTGCATGAATTGGGGGCGGGCCTTTGGGTCTGCCCCTTTTTCATGGGCGGCGCCGTCTGCGTCCCCGATATCAGACCTGATCAGGGGTAAACAAAAATTTACCAATTAGGGGCAATGCCGACCAAGGTGTCGGTACAGCTTACAGACCTTCGTCTGCAGCCGATATCAAGCCTCTGGAATTGTTGATTGCGCAATGTTGGCACGGTCCATGCATGGATACGAACGAAGATACGCGCTTCACAGCTTTCGGAGATCGCAATGAAGATTCATTCCCTCGTCATCGGCGCCCTGATCGCCACCGCAGCCGTCCCGGCCTCGGCTGTCACCGTCGTCGCCAGCTTCAACGGCGCCGGCACCAACATTGCCTCGGTTTCGAACACCTCGAACCCCCACTTCACCCTGACGGTTTCGGGCCGCAGCTACACGGGTGTTGCGTCCAACGCGCTCACCACGCTGACCGCGAACTCGCCGACCCTGCGCGACCTGACCCGCAACGCTGGCGGTCTGGGCATTGTTGACGGCGGCTCCGGTGCCCAGATGGACACCAACAGCAACACGCGCCGTGAAGCCTTCCTGGTCACCGGCACCGCGGCCTTTTACCTGACCAATCTGACGCTGTCCTCGGTTGATAGCGACGATACGCTGATGATCTACGGTGTCCGCAGCAACGGCACGCTGCGCGCCTACAGCTACGGCACCGGCACCCTGGCGACCGGCACTGCTGCCCAGATCACCGCAGCCCGCACCGCGGGTGCCATCATCGGCGGCGCCGGTGGTTCGTTGCTCAGCAACGTGCGCACCGCCGCCAACGGCGGCACGAACGCCTTCGGCACCGGCATCGTTTCCGGTGTGGGTTCAGAAAAGTTCACGCGCTACCTGATCACCACCCGCGTTGGCGGTGAAGTGACCTATCTCGGCACGCTCGGCCAGGGCTTCGCCCTCAGCGCGCTGACCGCCACGGTGCCGGAACCGGCCACCTGGGCGATGCTGGTCGTCGGCTTCGGTCTGGTCGGCTTCGCCCGCCGCCGCACCGTGCGCACCGTCGCTGCCTGAACGCAGCTTCGGCCAGAATGAATTGGGGGGCGGCCTGCAGGCCCGCCCCCTTTTTCGTTTGGCCATGTCGCTCGGCCGCGCACAGGCAGGGCGGCAAGGGCCGGATCGGAATTGATATCCTCGGGCTTAAATGATATCCATCCGAGCCTCTGGATAGCCACTGGATCATCACCATGCGAGTTTCGAAATGGGGCAACAGCCTCGCCATCCGCATCCCCGCCGATGTTGTGCGCGCGCTGGGCCTGAAGGAAGGCGATGAGCTTGACGTAAGGGCCACGGGCGAGCGCACGTTGGAGATACAGCGCCGAACCACACGCGAGGAGACCTTGGCGCGGATGAAATCCTACGGTTTGCGCCTGCCCGAGGGCTACAAGTTCAACCGTGAAGAACTTTACGAGGATCGCGATCCACTGTGAGCGCCTTCTTCGATTCAAACATCCTGGTCTGTTCTTTTGAAAGCTCGCCACGCGGCGACATTGCCCGGACGTTGATGGCGGATGGCGGATCAATCGCCGTGCAGTCCCTCAACGAACTCGCACTTGTGCTGCGGCGCAAGTATCGCCGCAGCCATGCCGAGCTGCTCATCAATGTGGCAGAAGTTGCTGACATGTTTGAGCGTCCGGTGCCGCTGACGATGGACATCCACAGGGACGGCTTGCGTTTGGCTGGACGCTACCAATTGGCCATCTACGATTCGATGCTCCTCGCCGCTGCGCTGTCCGTGAACGCCACCATCTTCCACAGCGAAGACATGGCCGATGGCCTCGTCATCGATGACCGGCTGACCATCCGCAACCCGTTCGGATGACCCCTGCGCGCATTGTTGTGGTGCGCCTGCGCGCATCGCGCGCTTCCCTTCATGCCGCCGCCCGCCTACAGCCGGCGCGTGCATGCCCCAATCACCTCGAACGCCCGCCAGCCCGGCCTGGGCGAGATCCTGTTGCTGGGATCGTTGACGGCGTTCGGCGCCGTCACCATCGATCTGTATCTGCCGACGCTGCCGGCGATCGCGCGCGATTATGGCAGCTCGCCGGCGGTGGTGCAGCTCACGCTGTCCACCTTCTTCATCGGCATGGCGGTGGGGCAATTGTTTTTCGGGCCCCTGTCGGATCGCATCGGGCGGCGGCCGACCATCCTGATCGGCTGCGCGGTCTATATCCTCGCCAGCCTGACCTGCGCGGTTGCCCCAACCATCGAAGCGCTGGTGGCGGGGCGTTTCTTCCAGGCGCTGGGCTGCTGTGCCGCGATGGTCACCTGCCGCGCCATCGTGCGCGATCGTTATGACCATGCCGATTCGGCGCGCATCTTCTCGCTGCTGATGCTGGTGCTTGCGGTGGCGCCGCTGCTCGCGCCCACCGTGGGCGGCTGGATTGCCGCTGCGGCGGGCTGGCATGCGGTTTTCTATGCATTTGTCGGCATCGGCGTGGCCGTTGCGCTGGCCGTGGCGCTGCGGCTTGACGAAAGCCGGTCGGCCGCCACCGCCGCCACCGCGCGGCAAGGCTCGGTGCTCACCGGTTATGGCGCATTGCTGCGGCAGCGCCGGCTGATCGGTTATCTGCTGGTCGGCGCTGCCAACGGCACCGCCCTGTTCAGCTATATCGCGGCGTCGCCCGATCTGGTGATGGGCACCTGGGGCTTTTCGGATCAGCAGTTCGGGCTGGTGTTTGCGGTGATTGCCGTCGGCATTGTTGGCGCCAGCCAGGTCAATCGCGCCCTTCTGCGCCACCACAGCCCGGATCGCATCCTCGCTGCCGCCAGCCTGGGCGCCGCGCTCGCTGGTGGTGCGCTGTTGCTGGCGGCGCTGGCGTCGGCGTCGCTGCCGGTCATCTTCCCGCTGTTGTTTCTGGCGCTCAGCTCCAACGGCCTCATCGCCGCCAATGCGTCGGCCGGAGCGCTCAGTGTCGATCCACTTCGCGCCGGGGCGGTTTCGGGCCTGATGGGCGGCGTGAACTTCGGCATCGGCGCGCTCAGTTCGGCGGCGGCGGCGGCGATCTATGATGGCACGGCGCTGCCGCTGTCCATCAACATTGCAGTGGCCATGCTTGTCGGGGCGGCGGCCTATCACCTGTTGGCCCGCCCGCCGCGTGACATGCAGCAACCCACCAGCGCGCGATGACCGGCACGGCGATGCCGCCCCCCGGACTTTCACGTAACGCGCTGCTGCTGGCGCTGGCGGTGGTGATGGTGTGGGGCAGCAATTTCGCGGTGATCGGCACGGCGCTGCACAGCCTGCCGCCGCTGCTGTTCGCGGCGCTGCGCTTTGGCGCGGTGGTGTTCCCGTTGATCTTCTTCGTGCGCCGCCCGGCGGTGTCGTGGCGCATCCTCGCGCTCTATGGCCTGGCCATCGGGGTGGGCCAGTTCGGCCTGATGTTCATCGCCATCGACGGCTATATCGCCGCCGGCATCGCCAGCCTGCTGGTGCAAACCCATGTGGTGTTCACCATCGCCATGGCGATGTTCATCAGTGGCGAACGGCTGCAACCGCTGCAATGGGCGGCGCTGGCGCTGGCGCTGGCCGGGGTGGCGGTGATCGGGGCGAACATCGGCGGTGATGTGACCGGCACCGGCATCGCGCTTGTTCTTGGCGGCGCGTTCGGCTGGGCACTGGGCAACATGGCGCAGCGCGCCGCCGGCCGCGTCGACATGCTGGGCTTCATCACCTGGTCGTCGCTGTTCGCGGTGCCGCCGCTGGCCGGGCTGGCGCTGTGGTTCGAAGGCTGGCCGGCAATCCGCATGGCGATCGGCGCGGCAACGCCCGGCATCTGGCTGGCGGTGGCGTGGCAGGCGGTGGGCAACAGCCTGTTCGGCTATGGCGCCTGGGGCTGGCTGCTGGCGCGCTATCCGGCGACCAGCGTGGCGCCCACGTCGCTGCTGGTGCCGGTGTTCGGCATGGCGTCGACCGCCGTGGTGCTGGGGGAGGCCTTGCCGCCGTGGAAACTGGCGGCCGCCGCGCTGATCATCGCCGGGCTGGGGCTGAATCTGCTCGCCGGGCGGCTGGGGCGGGCACAGGCATAGCGCGCGCCTTCACCAACAGGATCGAGTCATGCTGAAACAAGTTCAGCATGACATGTGCCGTGTTTTCAGGTCGGCAACCGGAAGCTGTAAGGCTCGGTCTTTGCCGCTGCGGCCTGCCATGCCGGGCGGGCCTGGAGGCGCTTGGCATAGGCCAGCACATTCGGGAAATGCGCGCCCAGCCCCTGCATGGCGGCAATTTCGGCAATGAAGCTCATCATGATGTCCGCGCCGGACAGTTCGTTGTTCACCAGCCAGTCGTTGTCACCAAGGCATTGCGAAAAATAGGCGACGTGCGATCCGATCTGTTCCTGGATGCGTGGGCCCAGCGGGGCTGCGGCGTCGCCCAGCCGGGCGGTGTACAGCGCCAGCAGGAAGGGGATCATCGCCGAACCTTCGGCAAAATGCAGCCACATCAGATAATCTTCATGCGCCGGCGTGCCCGGCTGCGGCGCAAGGCGGCCAGCCCCGTGTTTGCGGATGATCCAATCGGTGATGGCGGCCGATTCAAAGATGATCTGGCCATCTTCCTCCACCACCGGTGATTTGCCCAGCGGATGCACGGCCTTCAATTCGGGCGGTGCCAGATTGGTCACGGCATCGCGGGCATAATGCTTGATCTGATATTCCAGCCCCAGTTCTTCCAGCAGCCAGAGAATGCGCTGCGACCGGCTGTTGTTCAGATGGTGCACGATGATCATGGCGTTCCCCCAAAGTTGGAAGTTTCCGAGTGATTCGGATATGGGCGCACTATGGCCCCGAACATCCCCGAAGACGAACTGGAAGAATCGTTCGTTCGCGCCAGTGGGCCGGGCGGGCAGAATGTCAACAAGGTGTCCTCGGCTGTCCAGCTGCGGTTCGACGTGGTCAATTCGCCCAGCCTGCCGGATGAGGTGAAACTGCGCCTGTTGCGGCTGGCCGGGCGGCGCGCCTCGTCCGATGGGGTGATCATGATCAGCGCGATGCGGTTTCGCGATCAGATCCGCAATCGCGAGGATGCGCGCGACCGGCTGGCCGCGCTGGTGGCGGCGGCCTGGGTGCGCCCGGTGCAGCGCCGGGCAACCCGGCCGACGCTGGGTTCGAAGCAGCGGCGGCTGGTCGGCAAGTCGGTGCGGTCGGGAATCAAGGCCGGTCGGGGCAAGGTAACGCCCGACGACTGAGTTGCGGGAATCCCACACTTCAAATCGGGAACCCGGCACACTATGTTGTGTTGGTCATTGTCCCACCCGAAAGGAATTGCCCATGGCCAATATCAACGAACCGTCCGATATCATTCCGGCCGCCACCGATGTCGTCCATCATGCCGTCGAATCTGCCGAGCAGGCGGCCCATGACGCCGCCGGCAAGCTCGGCAAGCTGAAGGATGATGTGAAGAGCCAGGCCGACAAGGCGATCCACGCCGCCCGCGATGCCGCCACCACCGCCTATGACAAGGCCGCGGCCAAGGCCCGCGAACTGGCCGATGCCGCCCCGGAAAAGGCCCGTGAAGTCAAGGAACAGGCCCAGAAGATCGCCGAAGAAGGCACCGCCAAGGTGCGCGCCACCGTGCAGGAGCAGCCGCTCGCCGCATTGGGCGCCGGCATTGCGCTGGGCTTTGTGGTCGGCTGGCTGATCAGCCGCCGGGATTGAGGATGTGCTGCCCCTGCCAGCCGCGGCAGGGGCAGTGGCGGCATCAATGATGGTCGCCGGGTTCCTGCATCAGTTCCACCAGCACCCCACCGGTGTCGCGCGGGTGCACGAAGATCACCGGCACGCCGTGCGCGCCGATGCGCGGTTCCCCGGTGCCCAGCACGGTGGCGCCGCGCGCGCGCATTGCATCGCGCGCCGCGATGATGTCCGCCACTTCGAAACACACATGATGCTGGCCGCCGTTGGGGCTTTTTTTCAGAAAGCCGTGGATCGGTGAATCTTCGCCGAGCGGTTCGATCAGCTCCAACTGGCTGTTGGCGACATCGATGAAGGCCACCCGCACGCCTTGCGCCGGCAGATCGAAGGCGGGCGTGGACAAGGTGGCGCCGAACAACCGTTCATACATCGCCACCGCCGCGTCGATCGACGGGCAGGCGATGCCGACATGATTGAGGCGGCCCAGCAACAGCGGTGGCAGGTCGGTCATGTTCGTGTCTCCTTGGCTTGGCGCTTCCACTTGCATGGCGCGCAAAAGCCGGCAAGCTGCTGCCGATGATCTACATCGTCCTCAACGCCGTTCCGATCGGCCTATCAACGCTGCTGGCGCTGCTGCTGGCGCAGTTTGTCGATCGGCCACGCACCATTGGCACGTGGGCCGTGGCGCTGCTGGCGGCGCTGTGGTTGGGGGCGATCCTGGCCGGCGCGCTCATCCTCGCGCCGCCCAAGGCCCCGGTCTGGGTGATGACCATCGGCTCGGCCGTGGTGATCTGGGCGGGCTTTGTCGCGCCCACGTTGGCCACCTCGCTGCTGATGGCCGGGCAACGCTGGGGCCGCGTCGCCAATGCGGCGCTGTGGTGGCTGGTGGTGATGCTGGCGCAGGCGGTGGTGATGCGGTTGATCGGGCTGACGCCGCCTTGAGTTGAACTCCCTCCCCCTTGCGGGGAGGGCGAGAGACGAGCCGAAGGCGAGGCCCGGGGTGGGGGGGCTTTCGTGACCACCGCCGGGTTCCCCCACCCCGCTCGGCTGGCGCCGAGTCGCCCTCCCCGCAAGGGGGAGGGCGTAAGCCATGCTCTCAATCCGCCAGATGCACCGGCGGTGACGGCTTGCCCGATGGCTTGTTGCTCCGCAGGATCAGCAGCAGCGGCAGCACCGATACCGACATGATCGCCATCGCCCGGAACACATCGAGATAGGCAATCATCAGCGCCTGCCGGTTTACCGTGCCATCCAGCACCGATACGACAGCGCCCGCGCCCGCTGCCGCCAGGGTGGCCGGATCGGCCCAGGGAAGACTGAACGGGGTGATGCCGCTGCCGAGATCGGCGTGGGAAATCTGCGTCTGCCGTTGCAGCATCGCCACTGCCACGCTGATGCCGATCGAACCGCCGATGTTCCTGAGCAGCATGAAGATGGCGGCGGCATCGGTGCGCAAGGCCGGTGCCAGGCTGGCAAAGGCCACGGTGTTCAAGGGCACGAAGATCATCCCCAGCCCGGCGCCCTGGAAGAATCCGGTAACGATGAACGGCCAGGCGCCCTGGTCGGGCGAGAACAGGCTCATCCCCCACAGCGCCGCCCCGGTGGAGACGAACCCCACCGCCAGCATGCCGCGCGGATCGACTCCGCGCCCCAGCAATTGCCCGGCCGACATCATGGCCATCATCATGCCGATGCCGCGCGGCATCATCAGCTCGCCGGCCGCCACCACCGGATAGCCATAAAGCGTCTGCACCATGGTTGGGAGCAGCGCCGTCGTCGCCACCAGCAGAAAGCCGACCAGCGTGATGAACAGCATGCCGGTCAAGGCGTTGCGATTGGTGAGCAGTTCGCGATCGACAATGGCACCGGGGCGCGACAGCGCGTGCACGCCGAACGCCCACAGCCCGGCGACCGCCAGGCCGGCCTCCAGCCGCACCTCCCAGCTTTCCAGCCATTCGAGCTGCTGGCCGCGATCGAGCGCCAGTTGCAGCGCCGCCATGCCCAGCGCCAGCAGCGCAAAGCCCAGCATGTCGAAGCGCCGCGCCGGCAGCCGGGGTTCGGGCAAACACGCCGCAGCGGTGGTGAAACAGATCAGCCCGAATGGCAGATTGATCAGGAACACCCAGCGCCAATCGAAATTGTCGGTGAGCCAGCCGCCGACCACCGGGCCAAGGATCGGCCCGACCATCACGCCCACCCCCCACCAGGCCATCGCCGGCCCGTGCTTGGCCGGCGGCCAGGCATCGAGCACATAGGCCTGGCCCAGCGGCGCCAGAAAGGCCCCCGAAGCGCCCTGGATGATCCGGTACAGCACCATTTCCGACAGGCTGCCCGCCAGCCCGCAGGCCAGCGAGGCGATGGTGAAAATGGCGACGCTCCACAGGAACAATCTGCGCCGGCCGATGCGCGCCGCCAGCCAGCCGGTGATCGGCGTGGCGATCGCGGTGGCGACGATATAGCTGGTCAGCACCCAGGTGATGCTGTCGGCCGCGGCATTCAGGCTGGGCTGCATGTGCGGCAGCGCGACATTGGCGATGGTGGAATCCAGCACCGTCATGAAGCTGCCCAGCATCACCACCATCGTGACGACGACCGGCGAGGCGCCCGCGCTTGCAGGTGCCGCCGCAACCGGTGCGGCGCTGCTCACTTGGTGATCACCTTCACCTCGGCCGACAGGCCGGCGATCAGGGGCATCGGCAGCGGTGTTTGCGGCCGTTCATCCAGCTTGATGCGCACCGGCACGCGCTGTACCACCTTCACCCAGTTGCCGGTGGCATTCTGTGCCGGCAGCACCGAAAACTCGCTGCCGGTGCCCACGCCGATACTGTCCACCCGGCCGTTCAGCACGGCATCGGGAAAGGCATCCAGCCGCACTTCGGCGCGTTGGCCGACGCGCATGTCGGCCAGTTCGGTTTCCTTGAAATTCGCCTCCACAAAGGCGCTGCCCGCCACCATCACGGACAGGCTGGCGACGCCCTGGATCATCACCTGGCCCGGCAACAGCCGGCTGGTCTGGGTGGCGATGCCGTCAGCCGGGCTGCGGATGCGGGTGCGCGACAGATCGAATGCCGCCTTGTCGCGCGCCGCGGCTGCGGCCAGCACCAGCGGATGATTGGTTTCGGTGATGGCGATGCCGGCGGCCTGGCGTGCGCTGCGATCATTGGCGAGCGCCCGGGTCAGCTCGGCACGGGCGTTGGCGACGGCATATTGCGCCTGCTGCAACCGCGCGCGGGTGGCAAAGCCGCGGGTGAGCAACGTTTGCTGCCGATCGAGTTCGGTCAGCGCAAAGGCCAGTGCCTCGCGCTTGCCGCTCACGTCTGCCGCGCTGCTGCCGGTGCCGGATTGCAGTTGGCGCACCTGCAGGCGGGCATCGGCCAGGCGCGCCTCGGCCTGCGCCAGCGCGATGCGGAACGGATCGTCGGCCAGTTCGATCAGCAGTTGGCCGCGTTTGACCGGCATATTCTCTGCCACCAGCACGCGGCGCACCCGGCTGGTCACGTCGCTGGAAATCGCCACCTTGTCGATGCGCACATAGGCATTGTCGGTGGAAACCTGGCCCTGGCCGGACCACCACAGATAGGCGCCAGCACCCAGCACCAGCAGCGGCACCGACACCATGATCGCCCGCGTGCGCCAACGCGATTTTGCCGCCGCGGCGTTCACGCTTGCATGTGCAGCGGAGTTCATGGGCGCATTCATCCTTCGCGGACCAGATTGGCGCGCAGCTTCACCAGCAGCGCGTGCAGCATCGCCTGTTCTTCGGTGTCGAAACCGTCCAGCATCTCGGCGCGCAGTTCGGCGGCGACCGGCGCCAGATCGGCGAGCATCGTGGCGGCATGCGGGGTCAGGAACAATTGCCAGGCGCGGCGATCGGCCGGATCGGCGCGGCGCTCCACAAGCCCGGCATCGGCCAGCCGATCGACCATGCGCCCGACCGTGATCGTCTCCACCTCCAGCCGTTCGGCGAGCGCGGCCTGGTTGATGCCCTGCGCGCGGGCCAGCGCAATCAGCACCTGCCACTGCGCCCGCGACACGCCGACGCGACGGGCGCGCGCATCGAATCGCCGGCGCAGCAGACGCGCCGCATCGGTCACGAGCACGCCGATCGTGTCTGGCACCGGAAAGGCCGCGCCGGGGCCCGGCGGCGGCAAGGGTGCCGCCGGGGCCGGCGGCGAATCGGTTCGCAAATATGACATGCCGAAAATTAGCATACATGCTTATCACCAGCCAGATGATGATCAGCCCGGCATGCAGTTCCTGCCGAAACCGGCAGGCGTGGGTGACATGCTGCACCTGCCCCACGTCTGGCGTCCAAACGCAAATGGAACCGAAGCCCACGACGGCACGGAACAGCGAAATGGTGCCATTGCGCTTGCGCACCTGCGCCCAAAGAAGGTCTGGGCCAACTGGCGTTTCCGTGCCTTGCCGACCCCTGTCTTAACGGATTTTGCAGCCAGTACCCTGGGGCACTGGCATCCGGCGCGCCGCTGTGGTTAACCTGTTGGCAGGCCGCGGTTGGCGGGTGGAGAAGGCAGCAGGGGTGCAAATCTTGGCAGGCAAGCGATGATCGCGTTGACCGAGGTTGGCCTGTTCAGCCACGCGATGGCGCTGATCGCCTATCTCGGGCTGGCGGTGGCGTCCCTGTCGCGTCAGCGTGGGCCGCTCAACCTGTGGTTGGCGGTTGCGGCGCTGGCCACCGCGGCCTGGGCCGCCAGCTTTGTCGCCACCATGCTGATCGATCCCGGGTTTCAGCCGTGGATTTCGCGGTTCCAGACCATCAAGATCGGTGCCTGGATCGGGCTGCTGCTCTATCTGTTGCGGCCGGCCTGGCTGGGCGGCGAAGGCCGGGATCGCAGCGCCTTCTGGGTGGGCGGCATCCTCGGCTTTGTGCTGGCCCTGCAACTGGTGGTCGATCTGTCGGGGGCCGGGCAGCGCGCGCTGATCGGTGAAAGCAATATCGCCGCCAGCTTCTTCCTCGTCGTGCGCATTGCCGTGTCGGTCACTGGCGTCGTGCTCAGCCACAATCTGCTCATCAGCAGCCGGGAAGCCGATCGCTCCGGTTTCCGCTTGATGGCCATCGGGCTCGCCGGGCTGTTTCTCTATGATCTCAATTTCTACACGCTGGCCTTTCTGCTGCCGCCGGCCTCACCCGATTTGTACAACACCCGCGGCGCGGTCGATGCCCTGGTGGTGCTGTTGTTCCTGTTTGCCACCCGCACGGCCTGGGTGAAGGGCGCGCGGATATCGCGCACGGTCGCCTTCCAGACGGTGGCGTTCTCCGGGGTCGGTTTCTACCTGATCGTCATGTCGCTGCTGGCCTATACGCTCAAGCTGGTTGGCGGTGATTGGGGCGTGCTGTTGCAGGTCACGTTCCTGTTCAGCACGGCCGTGCTGGGCGTTGTCGTGCTGGTGTCGGATCGCGTGCGTGCCCGGCTCCGGGTGGCCATCGCCCGGAATTTCTATCGCTACCAATATGATTATCGCACCGAATGGCTGCGCTTCATCGCCACGGTGTCGGCGCCCGGCGAAGCGGCTGGCCTGCCGGTGCGCGTGGTGCAGGCGGTGGCCACCGTGCTCGATGCGCGCGGCGGCTGGCTGCTGGTGCCCGAAGACGATCGCCTGCATCCGATGGCCAATTGGCAGATGCCGGATCGCCAGCCCGAGGCCATCGCCATGGACAGTTCGCTGGTCATGTGGCTGTCCAGCCAGGATCGCGTGCTCGATCTGGATCAGGTGCGGTCCGGTGAAGCGCTGGCACCCCCGAAGCTGCCCGATTGGTTGGCAGAGGATCGCAGCTTCTGGCTGGCGGTGCCTGCGGTCAATCGCGACAATCTGGCCGGCGTGCTGCTGATCGGCCGCAGCCTGGTGCCGCGGCAACTGGGCTGGGAGGATGAGGAGCTGTTGAAGACGCTGGGCCGCCAGGCGGGCAGCTATATCGCCGAAAGCAGCGGCCAGGCGGCGCTGGAAGAGGCGCAGCGCTTCGAGGATTTCAACCGGCGCTTTGCCTTCATCCTGCACGACATCAAGAATCTGGTCAGCCAATTGTCCTTGCTGTCGCGCAACGCCGAACGCCACGCCGACAATCCCGAATTCCGCGCCGACATGATTGCCACCCTGAAAGTGTCGGTGGAAAAGATGAATGCCCTGCTGGCGTGGCTGTCGCAGCGCGCTGGCGGCGCCAGCGGGCAGGACAAGGACGTGTCGGTCGATGGCCTGCTGCGCCAGCTGGTCAAATCGCGCCAGGGGGCCTGGCCCTCGCTCAGCCTGATGTTGCCGGCCGATCTGCCGCAGATGGTGCGCGGTGATGGCGGCCGGCTGGAACAGATGTTTGCCCATCTGCTGCAGAACGCCATGGATGCTTCGCCCGACGGCGCGCCGATCCGCATCGATCTGGCTGTCGCGGGACCCGATCTGGTGGTCACGCTGGCCGATCGTGGCCATGGCATGTCGGCGCGCTTCATCCGCCAGGAATTGTTTCAGCCGTTCCACAGCACCAAGGCCGGTGGCTTTGGCATCGGCGCCTATGAAGCGCGCGAGATTGCCCGCGCCCACAGTGGCCGGCTTGACGTGGCCAGCCGCGAAGGCGAAGGCACCAGCTTTACCATCACCCTGCCACTGGCCTACCCGGGCACAGGGCATTCAGGGGCGGCGGTGGCAGGGCCTGCGGCAGCGGGGGCCGAAACAACGACGCCCGCCGTGCTGGCGGGAGGGGAACAGGCGTGACCGACAAGCCCAAGCTGCTGGTGGTGGAGGATGATCCCGGCCTGCAGCGCCAGTTGAAATGGTCCTATGATGATCAGGAAGTGATCATCGCCGGCGACCGCGATGCCGCGCTGGAGGCGTTGCGCACGCACCATCCAGCGGTGGTGACGCTCGATCTTGGCCTGCCGCCGGATCCCGATGGGGTCAGCGAAGGCTTTGCCACGCTGGAGGCGATCTTGCAGGCCCGCCCGGCCACCAAGGTGATTGTGGCATCCGGCCATGGCGCGCGCGAAAGCGCACGGCGCGCGATTGCGCTTGGCGCCTTCGATTTTTATCACAAGCCGGTCGATATCGACGAACTCGGCCTGATCGTGCGCCGCGCCTATCATGTCGCGGAACTGGAAGCCGAAAACCGCCGCCTGGCCGAAAGCGCCGCCGGCACGGACAAGGTGCTGGGCACCATCATTACCGGCGCGCCGGAGATGATCAAGGTGGCGCGCATGGTGGAACGCGTCGCTTCCGCCAATGTCTCGGTGATGTTGCTGGGGGCATCGGGTACCGGCAAGGAATTGCTGGCGCGCGGCCTGCACAACGCCTCGACGCGCGCCAAGGGCCCGTTCGTGGCGATCAACTGCGCCGCGATCCCGGAAAATCTGCTCGAATCCGAATTGTTCGGCCATGAACGCGGGGCCTTCACCGGCGCGGTGAAGATGCAGGAAGGCAAGATCGAGCTGGCCGAAGGCGGCACGCTGTTTCTGGATGAAGTTGGCGACATCCCGCTGCCCTTGCAGGTGAAATTGCTGCGCTTCCTGCAGGAACGCGTGATCGAGCGTATCGGCGGGCGCAAGTCGATCCCGGTGGATGTGCGCATCGTGTGCGCCACGCACCAGAATCTCGACGCGATGATCGGCCAGGCGCGGTTTCGCGAGGATCTTTATTATCGCCTCGCCGAAATCGTCGTGCACATCCCCGGCCTGAAGGAACGCCCCGGCGATGCCGCATTGCTGGGGCAATATTTCCTCGCCAAATATGCGCGCGAAAATGGTCGCGAGTTCAAGGGTTTCACCCAGGATGCCATCGCCGCCATGGCCGATTGGCACTGGCCCGGCAATGTGCGCGAGCTGGAAAACCGCATGAAGCGGGCGGTGATCATGGCCGAAGGCAATCGCCTGTCCGCCGTCGATCTCGATCTGATGGCCAAGGGTGACGAAGCCGCGCTCACCCTGAAGGCGGCGCGCGATGCCGCCGACAGGATCGCCATCCGCCGCGCGATCGCCCGCAGCGACGGCAACATCAGCATGACCGCAAAGCTGCTCGGCATCAGCCGCCCGACGCTGTACGACTTGATGAAGGCCTATGGCATCGAGGCCCCCGATTGAATTCCCCTGCATCAAGCCTGTTGCATCTGGGCCTGCCAGCCTGTAACCCCCGCGCTGGCTCGGAGCGTAGCGCAGCCTGGTAGCGCATCAGACTGGGGGTCTGGAGGTCGCAGGTTCGAATCCTGTCGCTCCGACCATTTTCATTTCCCCCTTGTTTCCCCTCTTCCCTTGTCGGAGAGGGCGTCTCGCCAAAGGCGAGCAGCCTGCCCCGGACTTGATCCGGGGGCAGAGGGGTTGCGCCCGTCCCAAACCCAGGACTGCCCTGTCCTACACGAACCAAATTGGTTAATCATTGCGCCTCCCGAAAACCGGAAAGGCGCGTCATGTCCATTCTCAACGCTCTCATCGCTCCCGTCGCTGGCCTGATTGACAAGATCATCCCCGATCCCAAGGCGCGCGATGCTGCCAAGCTCGAACTGCTGAAGTTGCAGAACAGCCAGGAACTCGAACTGTTGAACACGCAATTGTCGGCGATCGTCGCGGAGGCCGGCAGCAACGATCCCTGGACCAGCCGGGCGCGGCCCAGTTTCCTCTATGTGATGTATGCGCTGCTGCTGTGGTCGATCCCGATGGGCCTGATCGCCGCCGTGCAACCGCAGATGGCGCACGACATCGCAACGGGGATGACACGCTATCTGAATGGTCTGCCCGAACCGCTCTATGCGCTCTTCGGCACCGGCTATCTTGGCTACACCGCCGCGCGCCAATGGGGGAAGACGAAGGGGACGGATAAATAATCTGTCCATTCCTGGGAGGTCAGGTGCCAGGCACCCCCACCGCCAACCCCGCCCGCAAGCGGGAGGGGAGCCGTTTGGTTCAGGCGCACAACGCACGCCTCCCGCAAGGGGGAGGGGCTGGGGGTGGGCGCAATGGGGATCATTCCCCCCCTCAACCGTCCCGATACACCTGCGCCAACCGCGCATACCCCGCCGCCCCGGCCCGGTTGCGCGCAATCTCCTCGGCGCTCAACATCCGCAGCAACTTCGCCGGCCGCCCGGCCCATAATTCGCCGCTGGCCACATGTTTGCCCGGTGTCAGCAATGCGCCGGCCGCCAGCATGGCGTCAGGCTCCACCACCGCGCCGTCCAGCACCACCGCGCCCATGCCGACAAAGCCATGATCCATGATCGTGCAGCCGTGGATGATGCAGCCATGGCCGATCAGCACATCGTCGCCGATCAGCGTATCATACCGCCCGCCGGTCACGTGCACGATCGATCCATCCTGGATGTTGGTGCGCGCGCCCACCGTGATCGCGCCGACATCGCCGCGCAGCACACAGTTGAACCACACGGAACTGCCGGCGCCGATGGTGACCCGCCCGATGATCTGTGCGCCCGGCGCCACAAACACATCGTCGGCCAGTTGCGGCGTGTGAGAACCAAAGGGGTGCAATGTCACGCGTTTGCCTCATAGACGATATGGCGGCGCAGCAGGCTGTCCGGTGCCAGGCGCGGATGATCGAAATCCAGATCGGCCCGGCGCTGCAGGCCCAGCCGCTGCATCAGGCCCCAGCTACGGGTATTGGCCGCCACCGTGAAGCTGGTGATCCGCTGCAGGCCGTGCCCGAAGCCCCAATCCAGGCAGGCCTGCGCCGCCTCGCGGGCAAAGCCATGGCCCCAGGCGCTGTGCGCCAGCCGCCAGCCGATTTCGATCTCACCTTCCACCGGGCATGGGAAGCTCACGCGATTGAGGCCGCAAAAGCCGATGAACGCCCCCGTGTCCCGCCGGGCGACGGCCCAGAAGCCGAAGCCCTGATCGGCCATCATCGCCATGATGCGATCCACCAGCGCATCGCTTTCGGCCCGGCTCAGCAGGCTGGGAAAATGCGCCATCACGTGCGGGTCGGCGCCCATGGCGGCAAAGGGCGCGCGGTCTGCCTCCACCCACGGCCGGATCACCAGGCGCGGCGTTTCGATCACGGAAACAGCGGCGCTTGTTCCAGTCCCGTGGTTTCGGGCAGGCCGAACATCAGGTTGAAATTCTGGATGGCCTGGCCGGATGAGCCCTTCACCAGATTGTCGATGGCGGCGATCACGATGGCGCGGCCAGGCACGCGATCGGCAAACGCGTTTATCACCACGTGATTGCTGCCGCGCACCATCCGCGTGGCCGGCGCTTGCGCACCGGGCAGCAGATGCACGAACGGTTCATCGGTATAGGCATCGGCCAGCACGTCGCGCAGATAATCGGCGCCGTGCGGGGTTTCGACGATGCACGTCACCAGCTCGCCGCGGTTCATCGGCACCAGATGCGGCGTGAAGCTGATCGTCACCGCCCGCCCGGCGCGCAGCGACAGCTCCTGCTCCATCTCCGGCATGTGGCGGTGCGCGCCGATGCTATAGGGGTGCACGGCTTCGGCAACTTCGGGAAACAGATTGGCCTGTTTCAGGCTGCGCCCGGCGCCCGACACGCCGGACAGCGCGTTGACCGTGATCTTCTCCGCCGAAATCGCCTTGGCGGCGACCAGCGGCAGCAGGGCGAGCAATACGGCCGTGGGATAGCAACCGGGGCAGGCGACCAACCGCGCGCCGGGCAGCGACGCCTTCGCAAATTCGGTCAGGCCATAGACGGCGTCGGGCAACAAGGCCGGCGCCGGATGCGCGCCGCCATACCAATCAGCATAGGTGCCCGCATCCTTCAGCCGGAAATCGGCCGAAAGATCGATGATGCGCTTGTCCATCAACGTGCCAAGCAATTCGGCCGAGGCTGCATGCGGCAGACAGCCGAACACCGCATCGATGCCGCTGTAATCAATGGCATCGGCCTTGATCAGGCGCGGCAACGCCGGATAGGGCGCGAAATGCGGCCAGATATCCGCCATCGCCTGCCCGGCATTGGCATTGGCGGCCAGCGCCGCAATCTCGATGCGCGGATGGGTGATGGCCAGGCGCACCAGATCGGCCCCGGTATAGCCCGAAGCCCCCAGCACCGCGATGCGCAATCGATCTTGCATCACGCCCCCAGCAAGCGCGCCGCCAGCGGCGCGTGATAGGTCAGCACACCTGAACAGCCCGCGCGGCGGAAGCTCATCAGCGCCTCCAGCACGCCGCGGTTGCGGTCCAGCACGCCGGCCGCAATCGCCGCCTCCAGCATCGCATATTCGCCGCTCACCTGATAAGCGAACACCGGCACGTCGAAGGCGTCACGGATGGCGCGGATGATGTCCAGATAGGGCATCCCCGGCTTCACCATCACCGAATCCGCACCCTCTGCGATATCCAGCGCCACTTCGCGGATCGCTTCGCGGCTGTTCGCCGGGTCCATCTGATAGGTTTTCTTGTCGCCCTTCAGCACGCCGCCGCTGCCCACCGCATCGCGATAGGGGCCATAGAAGGCTGAAGCATATTTCGCCGAATAGGCCATGATCTGCGTGCTGTAAAAGCCGTCGCCTTCCAGCCCGGCGCGGATTGCCGCCACGCGCCCGTCCATCATGTCCGACGGCGCAATGATATCGCAGCCGGCGCGCGCCTGGTTCAGCGATTGGCCGACCAGCATTTCCACCGTCGCATCGTTCAGGATCTCGCCAGCCTCGCTCAACAAGCCGTCGTGGCCGTGGCTTGTGTAAAGATCGAGCGCCACATCGGTGAGCACGCCGATTTCGGGCGCGGCATCCTTGATGGCGCGGATGGCGCGGCAGATCAGATTGTCCGGGTTCAACGCTTCGGCCGCATCCTCGCTGCGCTTGTCGGGGCTGGTGTGCGGGAACAGCGCGACCGCCGGAATGCCGAGCGATGCGGCTTCCTTGGCGGCCTTGGCCAGCCGGTCCACGCTCAATCGCGACACGCCCGGCATGGTGCCCACCGGGACTTCCTGGTCATGGCCTTCGGTGGGGAACAGCGGCCAGATCAGATTGGCCGGCGACAGGCTGGTTTCGCGATGCAGATCGCGGCTCCAGGCGGTCATGCGGGTGCGGCGCAGGCGGGCGGCGGGGTAAGAAGCGTGAGTCATGCCCGTGGATTACCGCGCCGCTTCCCCCCTGTCACGCCTTCCCGGCAACACGTCAGCCAAGTGTTGCCAGATCAGGATTTGCCCCGTGGTTCCGACAACCCCACCACATCGCAATCCGCTTGATCTGGCGGGCAATATGGCCACACTGCCCGGCAACAACCAGAACAACGGCGATATCGGGGATGATCATGACGCAGAAATTGCTGCTGGCGGTGGCGCTGGTGGGCGTGGCCACCACGGCACAGGCCGCGCCGCGTTATGCGGCCAGCATACAGCGCACGGATTTTGGCATTCCGCACATCACCGCCAAGGATTGGCGCGGCGCGGCCTATGGCGTGGCCTATGCCTATGCGCAGGACAATCTGTGCCTGTTGGCCGAAGAATTCGTCACCATCAATGGCGAGCGTTCGCGCCACTTTGGCCCGGCGGGCAAGGTTGTCGTGGCGTTTGATCCGATCGACAATCTGGCGTCGGATGTGTTTTTTCGCAGCCAGATCGACATGAAGGCGCTGCGCCAGGGCCATGCGAAGCAGGCGAGGGCGGCGGTTGATCTGATCGATGGCTATGTGGCCGGCTATAACCGTTTCTTGCGGGATGCGGGGCCAGCGGGTGTGCCGGCGGCGTGCCGGGGCAAGGCCTGGGTGCGGCCGATCACCCGGGATGACATGTTGCGCCTGAACGAAAAACAGATGCTGCTGGCCGGATCCTTGCCGCTGGCCGCCGGCATTGCCGCGGCGGCGCCGCCGGCCGCAAAGGCGGTGGCGCGTGCCGAACCGGTCGCCTTCAATCTGGATGATGGTGGCAACGGCATCGGCAGCAACGGCTGGGCCTTTGGCAGCGAGGTGACCAGCGATGGCCGCGGGCTGCTGGTGGGCAATCCGCATTTCCCGTGGAACGGGCCGAACCGCTTCTGGCAGATGCATGTGACCATCCCCGGCGTGTATGACGTGATGGGCGGTGGCCTGGCCGGCACGCCGATGCCGACGCTGGGCTTCAACAAGGATGTCGCCTGGACCCACACGGTCACGGCGTCGCGGCACTTCACCCTGTTTCAACTGACGCTCGACCCTGCGGACCCCACTGCCTATCTGGTGGACGGCAAGCGCGAGAAGATGACCAAGATGGTGGTCACCGTGCCGATGCCCGACGGCACCGCGCCGGTGACCCGCACGGTCTATGGCAGCCGCTTTGGCGCGCTGGTTGTGGTGCCGGCGGCGTTCATGGGCTGGGGCGCCAAGACGGCCTTTGCCATCCGCGATGCCAATCACAACAACCAGCGCGGCTTGATGACCTGGCTGGCCATCGGGCAGGCGAAAAGCACGGCGGAGGTCCGCACGGCGGTGGAAAGCTCGCTGGGCATTCCCTGGGTCAACACCATCGCGGCGGATCGCGCCGGCAACGCGCTGCTGGCCGATGTGACGGCGGTGCCCAATGTGACGGCGGCGCAGATCGATGCCTGTGCAACGCCGGCCACCAAGCCGTTGCTGGCATCGCGGGCGCGGCTGGTGGTGCTGGATGGCAGCAAGGCGGCGTGTGACTGGCAGGTGGCCAAGGGCACACCGGTGCCCGGCTTGATGCCGGCCGCGGATCAGGCGGTGGTGGCGCGCACGGATTATGCCGCCAACAGCAACGACAGCTATTGGCTGAACAGCCCGCGCGCGCCCTATGCAACGCTGTCGCCGATATTGGGCGCGGCGCAAAGCCTGCGCACGCTGCGCACCCGATCGGGCCTGGTCGAAATCGAAGCGCAACTGGCCGCCGGCAAGCTGGACCGCCGCATCGCCAAGACGATGGCCTTTGCCAACAAGAGCCTGGCCGCCGATCTGGTGCTGCCGGCGTTGCTGCCGCTTTGCGTGGCAGATGCCAGTCTGGCCGATGCCTGCACCGCGTTGGCGGGGTGGAACCGGCGGTTCGACAACGACAGCCGCGGTGCCTATCTGTTCGCCGCCTTCTGGACCCGGGTGGAAAGCAACCCGGCGATCTGGCGCACCAAATTCGATGTGGCCGATCCGGTGAACACGCCGCGCGATCTGAACACCGATGGGGCTGTGGGCGAAACCCTGCGCACCGCCCTGAAGGCGGCGGTGGAACGGCTGCGCACCGAAGGCATCGCGCTGGATGCGCGTTGGGGCGATGTGCAATTTGCCCAGCGCAATCAGGATCGGATTGCCATCCACGGCGCCCACGGCGAGCTGGGCGTGCTCAACGTGCAGCAATCGGTGGTTGTGCCCACCGGCTTCACCCCGATGCACGGCACCAGTTATATCCAGGTTGTGGGCTTTGATGCCGCCGGGCCGGTGGCCGATGCGTTGTTGAGCTATTCCCAATCCACCAACCCGGAATCGCCGCATTTCGGCGACCAGACCAAGGAATATTCGGCCAAACGCTGGCATCATATGCCCTTCACGCCCGCCGAAATTGCGGCCGCCCGCAAGGGGGCAGCGGTGGTGATCAGCGAATAGGGCCGATCACACCACCGGGCGCCCGCCCAGGGTTTCCGACAATTTCGCCACGATCGCGCTGCGCGCCTGCGCCGATAGCGCCTTGCGGTCGGGCATGTCGGCGGGGCTGAAGGGCTCAAGGAAGTGCACGCGCACCTCCCAGGTGCCGGGGCGAGACAACAGCCGCCAGGCGTTCTGCGCGCCGGTTTCCAGGCCGATCCAGGCGAGGTTGCGCCCCGCTTCGTCGCAATCGATCACCACGGGTTGCAGCGTGGCGCCCGATGGCGGCGGCAGCAGCATGGCGAACAGCGGCGCCTTGAACGGCAACAGGCGGCGGCCGTCGCTGGTTGTGCCTTCGGCGAACATGGCGACGCGGCTGCGGCCGGCGAAGACGGCGCGGATGGCGGCGATCTGCGCCGGCACGCCCAGCCGATCGCTGCGGTTGACGAAGATCGTATCGTTGATGCGGCACAGGAAGGCGAGGCCGGGCCAGACGGCGATGCCGTGCTGCGCAACGAACACCGCGCCGGTGCAGCCGCCCAGGATCAGGGCGTCGGTCCAACTGAGGTGGTTGGCGATGTAGAACACCTTGTCCGGCACCGGCTGCCCGATCACCCGCACCCTTATGCCGCAGGCGCGGCCGCCCCAGCGCAGGAAGCGCTGCGCCCAGGGCGATTCTCGGCTGCTGAATTTGCGCCACAGCAATTGCATCGGCACGCACAGCGCCGCGACGGCGGCCAGCCACAGCGCGCGTGCCGTGACGCGCAGCCCGCCGGCGGGATCGGCCGCCACGGCGCGGGCAAAGCGCGCCAGTGCGGCGCGCGAGCTGGGCACCGGCGGCGCGACAAAGCCGCTGGCGTCCGGCATCGGGGGCGGCCAATTGTCAGACAAGGCAGTTGGGGCGGTTTCGGCGTTCATGCCCGCGCTTCTTGCCGCAACTGCGCGCGCGCCGCTATGGGCCAAATCATGGCGCAGATCGTTATGCTCGATTCCGGGATTGGGGGCTTGTCGGTCCTTGATGACGTGCGCGCGCTGTTGCCGGCGATCGACATCACCTATGTCGCCGACAACGCCGGTTTTCCCTATGGCACCAAGACCGAGATGGAGGTGGCGACGCGGGTGTGCGCGCTGCTCGGCCGGTTGACGGAACGGCTGAAGCCCGATTTGCTGGTGATTGCCTGCAACACCGCATCGACCATTGCGCTGGCCCACGCCCGGGCGGTGCTGGATGTGCCGGTGGTCGGCACGGTGCCGGCGATCAAGCCGGCGGCGGAACAGTCGAACACACGGGTGATCGGGGTGCTCGGCACGCAGGCGACGGTGCGGCAGCCTTATGTGGACCGCTTGTCGGCCGATCATGCCGGCGATTGCACGGTGCTGCGCCATGGCTCGGCGCGGCTGGTGGAGCTGGCGGAGGCACAGTTGCGCGGGCGCGCGGTGACGGCGGCGGACGTGGCGCCGGAACTGGCCGGGCTGCTCGATCAGCCGGGCGGGCAGCGCATCGATCGGATCGTGCTGGCCTGCACGCATTTCCCATTGCTTGAACCACAATTGCGCGCGGCGGCGCCGGCGGGGATGGGCTTTGTGGATGGCGGCGCCGGCATTGCGCGGCGGGTGGCCGATCTGCTGGGCGCGCGCGGACGGCAAGGAACCGGGCAGGGCCGCGCGCTGTTTACTGGCAAGGATGATGAGCTTGACCTGCTCGCCCCGGCGCTGCACCGCTATGGTCTCAGCATGCAGCAATGAAGGCGAGCCATGGCCCTGGACGATGAGGAATTGAAGGCGCGCATGAACCGGTTCGTGCCGCCCACCGCCGAAATACTGGGCCAGGAAATCCTGGAGATCGACAGTGCGGCCGGTTGGGTGAAGATGAAGTTTCAGCCCGTTGCCGCCTGCCGCAACCCGATGGGCAATATCCAGGGCGGGATCATGGTCGCCATGCTCGATGATGCGGCCGCCTTTGCCGCCATCATCAAATCCGGCAAGCGCATCGGCATTCCGACCATCGAACTCAAAACCAGTTTCTTCGCTCCCGCCAAGTTTGGCGTGCCGCTGTTCGCCACCGGGCGCTGCCTGAAGCTCGGCAAGCGTGTCGCCTTCATGGAGGCCGATCTGTTCGACGAAGCCGGCACGCTGCTGGCCCGGCTGACAACCTCGGCGATCCCCGTCGAACTGCCGGAACCCGGCCAACTGGTGGACCGCAAATGAGTGAAGTCCTGTTCGAAACCCGTGGCCATGCGCTGTGGATCACGCTCAACCGGCCCGAGGCGCTGAACGCGCTGAATCACCCGATGGCGGTTTCCATCCACCGCGCCATCATCGATGCCATGGGCGATCCTGCCATCGCCCATATCGTCATCACCGGCGCTGGTGACCGGGCGTTTTGCGCCGGCGGCGATGTCGCGCTGCTCGGCCGCGAAGGCCGGCAGGACCGGGCGTTGTGGGAGAATTTCTTCCACGACGAATATCGCATGAACCAGGCGATCGCGCGTTGCGGCAAGCCGTGGCTGGCCTTGATCGACGGCATCACCATGGGCGGCGGCGTGGGCCTTTCCATCCACGGGCCGTACCGCATCGCCACCGAACGCACGCTGTTTGCCATGCCCGAAACCGGCATCGGCCTGATTCCCGATGTGGGCGGCACCCATGCGCTGGCCGCGTTGCCCGGTGAGATCGGGGCATGGCTGGCGCTGACCGGCGCGCGGTTGAAGGCAGCCGATCTGCGCTATTGCGGCATCGCCACCCACCATGTGCCGTCGTCACATCTGCCCGCCTTGCGCGATCTGCTCAGCACCAGCCATGAACCGGTGGCCGAACTGCTGGCGGCCTTCGACGAAGACCCCGGCGAAGCGCCGTTGGCCCAGGTGCGCGACGCCATCGATTATCATTTCGGCCATGATCGGGTGGAAGATATTGTCGCCAGCCTGAGTGTCGGCGATGATTGGGCGCAGGCGCAGGCTGCCACCATCGCCCGCATGTCGCCCACGTCGTGCAAATTGTCGCTCGCCGGCCTGCGGCTGGCGCGCGGCGTGGCGATCGAGGATGCGCTTAGACACGAATATCGCATGGTCTGCGAAATCCGGAATGGCCATGATTTCTTCGAAGGCATCCGCGCGCAATTGATCGACAAGGATCGCAACCCGAAATGGCAGCCGGCGACGCTGGAAGGCGTGAGCGATGATGACGTGGCGCGCCACCTGGAGGTGCCGGAGACGGGGGATCTGACGTTCGAGTGAGGCGTATCGGGCCGAACGCCCTCCCCCTGCGGGGAGGGCGTTTTACGTTTTTACTTGAATGCAATCCCGCCTCAAAAACACGCCTGCCACTGCACGGTATCCACGAACCAGCGCTCTTCGCTGATCTTGTCGCCGGCAAAGCGGAACAGCACGGCGAGCTGGCTGGAGTCGCACTTGGCGCTCTTCCAGTTCAGGATCGAGACCACCTCGTCGCCATCGGAAATCTGGCGCAGGGCGGTGATCTCGAACCCCGGCGGCAGCGCCGCACCCAGATTTTCCAGCGCGCCGCGAAACGCTGCGGTGCCGTGGAGTTCGTCCGCCTGCCCCGGCATCACGAACAGCATGTCGGGCAGGTAATCGGCGATCAGCGTGTCCCAATCGCCGCGGCCAACCGCGTCCCACCCACGTTGTACGATGTCGGCATGGCTGATGGTCATATTTGGCCCTTCGGACGGGCAAACGCCCAGTGCGTCGCCGACATCCCCAAGCCATCATGCCGGCCAACCACCGGCTTGCCAAGGACATGTGTGCATGATGACGCACCCGGAACCTTTCAGAGTCCACGACCGGCCGAAGTCAATCCGGGCCCAACCCGTCTTGCGCTGGCGGGCGCAGGCTGCATGGTGGCTCGGCCGCTGCCCGGTCGCGGTTCCATCGGACGATCGCAAATGCGCCTCCATCGCGAATCCCATCTCGTCACCCGCATCGGCTGGCTGCGCGCGGCGGTGCTGGGGGCCAATGATGGCATTGTCTCCACCGCCAGCCTGATCCTGGGCGTGGCGGCGTCTGGCGCGGCGCGGCCGGCGTTGCTGGTGGCCGGTGTCGCCGGGCTGGTGGCGGGCGCCATGTCGATGGCGGCGGGCGAATATGTCTCGGTGAGCAGCCAATCCGATACCGAGGCCGCCGATCTGGCGCGGGAGCGCGCCGAACTGGCCGCCGATCCGGCGCATGAACTGGCCGAACTGGCGGAGATCTATGTGGCCCGCGGCCTGAATGAAGAAACCGCGGCGGCCGCGGCGGCGCAGATGATGGCGCATGATGCGCTGGGCGCGCATGCCCGCGACGAATTGCACATCACCACACTCACCGCGGCGCAGCCGGTGGTGGCCGCCTTCACCTCTGCCGCCACCTTCACGGTGGGTGCGGCGCTGCCGCTGCTGTTGGCGGCGCTGCTGCCGATGCCGCTGATGGCGGCGGGTCAGGCGGCCGGCGCGCTGCTGTTTCTGGCGCTGCTCGGCTATGTCGGCGCGCGTGTGGGCGGCGCGCCGCCGCTGCGCGCCACGCTGCGGGTGCTGTTCTGGGGGGCGCTGGCCATGGCGTTGACGGCCGGCATCGGGCGGCTGGTCGGCACGGCGATTTGAGGTCGCGCGGCATTGCCGGCAACCGGCGGCGCTTGTAGAGCCGCAGCGACAACGGCAGCGGGAAGGAATTGGCGCGTGGCAACAGCTTCCAACCAGGTGATCGCGCTGGCATCCGATCATGCCGGCTATGCGCTGAAGGCGATGCTGGTGGCGGATCTGCGCGCGGCCGGGCATGCGGTGCTGGATCTGGGGCCGGATGGCGAAGCGAGCGTCGATTATCCCGATTTTGGCCGTGCGCTGGGTGAAGCGCTGGCGGCCGGGCAGGCGACACAGGGCATTGCGGTGTGCGGCAGCGGCATCGGCATTTCGATCGCCGCCAATCGCATCGCCGGGGTGCGCTGTGCGCTGGTCACCAGCGGCTTGATGGCGCGGCTGGCCCGGCAACATAATGATGCCAATTGCATCGCGCTCGGCAGCCGGATAATCGGAACCGAAGTTGCCCGCGACTGCGTGGCCGAATTTCTGGCCACCCCATTCGAAGGCGGCCGCCATGCTGGCCGCGTTGCCAAGCTGGGTTGAGGAGAGACAGATGAGCACCCGTCCTGCCGTGGCCCAGCCTGCCGATACCGGCTTTTTCGAAACGCCGGTGGCGCATAGCGACCCGGCGGTGGCCGCCGCCATCGCCATGGAACTCGATCGGCAACAGAATCAGATCGAACTGATCGCATCGGAAAACATCGTCAGCCGCGCCGTGCTGCAGGCGCAGGGATCGGTGTTCACCAACAAATATGCCGAAGGCTATCCCGGCAAGCGCTATTACCAAGGCTGCCACCCGTCGGACGTGGTCGAACAACTCGCCATCGATCGTGCCAGGCAGTTGTTTGACGCCGCCTATGCCAATGTGCAGCCGCATTCGGGCGCGCAGGCCAATGGCGCGGTGATGCTGGCGTTGACCAAGCCCGGCGACACCATCCTGGGCATGAGCCTGGATGCCGGCGGCCACCTGACCCATGGGGCCAAGGCGGCGCAGAGCGGCAAATGGTTCAACGCAATTCAATATGGCGTGCGCCGCGAAGATCATCTGATCGACTATGACGAGGTCGAGCGGCTGGCGGTGGAACACAAGCCGGTGCTGATCATTGCGGGCGGTTCGGCCTACCCGCGCGTCATCGATTTCGCCGCGTTCCGCGCCATTGCCGACAAGGTTGGCGCGCGGCTGCTGGTCGATATGGCGCATTTCGCCGGGCTGGTTGCGGCCGGCATCCATCCGTCACCGATCCCGCACGCCGATGTGGTGACCACCACCACCCACAAGACGCTGCGCGGCCCGCGTGGTGGCATGATCCTGTCGCGCGATGCCGAATTGGGCAAGAAATTCAACAGTGCGGTGTTCCCCGGCCTGCAAGGCGGGCCGCTGATGCATGTGATCGCGGCCAAGGCGGTGGCCTTTGGCGAGGCGTTGCAGCCGGAATTCAAGGCTTATGCCCGTGATGTGGTCAGCAACGCGCAGGCGCTGGCGGCGCGCCTGGTGACGCGCGGCTGTGCCGTGGTCGCCGGCGGCACCGATACCCATCTGGCGCTGATCGATCTCAGCCCCAAGGGCTTGACCGGCAAGGACGCGGATGAAGCACTGGAGCGCGCCGGCATCACCTGCAACAAGAATGGCGTGCCGTTCGATCCATTGCCGCCCACCAAGACCAGCGGCATCCGCGTCGGTTCGCCAGCCGGCACCACCCGCGGCTTTGGCGTCGCCGAATTCCAGGCCATCGGCGACATGATCGCTGATGTGCTGGACGGGCTGGCGGTGAACGGGCATGATGGCAATGCCGGGGTCGAACAGGCGGTCAACCAGCGGGTGCGGGCCTTGTGCGCGCGCTTCCCGATCTATCCAGGCGGCTGATCCGCCAGCGAGGAGCGGAGCATGAGCGACGAACAGCCCAAGGACTTCAACCAGAAGGTCGATGATCTGGCCGCGGACGCGCTGGCAGCCGGCAAGAAGTTCGTGGCCACCGATGCCGGCCGCAAGGTTGCCGATGTCACCGACACGGCCTTCACCAAGGCCGAAGGCCTGGCGCGTCAGGCCGCCGACAGCGAATATGGCCGCAAGGCGCTGGAAAGCGATGTCGGCAAACAGGCGACGGAACTGGTCAGCCGAGCCGACGGTTGGGCCAAGTCCAATATTCCCAACACGCTGGCGCGCAATGTCGCCATTGGCGCGGGCGCCGGGGCCATTGCCAGCCTTGTGCTGCCGTTCGGGCCGCTGCTGTGGGCGGCGGCGGGCGCCGGCCTTGGCTTCATGCGCAGCGTGAGCAAGAAAAGCTGATGCGCTGTCCGTTTTGTGGCAATGATGACACCCAGGTGAAGGACAGCCGGCCGACCGAAGACGGGTCGGCGATCCGGCGGCGGCGGCAGTGCGCGGCGTGTGGCGGCAGGTTCACCACCTTCGAACGGGTGCAGTTGCGCGAACTGGTGATCGTCAAGAGAAGCGGCAAGCGCGAGCCGTTCGAACGCGACAAGCTGGCGCGCAGTATCGAGATTGCCTGCCGCAAGCGCCCGGTCGAACCCGAACGCATCGAACGGCTGGTCAACGGCGTGGTGCGGCAACTGGAATCGCTGGGCGAAAGCGAAATCGACGGACAGGTGGTGGGCGAACTGGTGATGGTGGCATTGCAGGCGCTCGATCCGGTCGCCTATATCCGCTTCGCCAGCGTGTACCGCGATTTCCGCGAGGCGAAGGATTTCGAAACCTTCGTGGGCGGCCTGTCGGATGCGGTGAACGGCACCAAGGGCGAGAGCGCATAAGTGGACGCAGCGACATTGCCGACCAATACACCTGCGATCGTGCTGGTGCGTCCACAGCTTGGCCAGAATATCGGCGCGGCGGCGCGGGCCATGCTGAATTTCGGTTTCACCGATCTGCGGCTGGTGCAGCCGCGCGATGGCTGGCCCAATGCCGATGCCGGGCCTTCGGCGGCGGGGGCCGATGCGGTGATCGAATCGGCGCGTGTCTATGATTCGCTGGGCGATGCCATCGCCGATTGCCACCTGACCATCGGCACGGCGATGACCATGCGCACCCATGTCTGCCGCGTCACCTCGCCGGCCGGCGCGGTGGCCGAAATGCAGGCGTTGCCCAGCCGCAGCGCGCTGGTGTTCGGGCCGGAACGCACCGGGCTGACGCGCGATGATCTGCTCGCCTGCCATGCCCTGTGCACCATCCCCAGCAATCCGGATTTCGGCAGCCTCAATCTGGCGCAGGCGGTGGCGGTGCTGGGCTATGCCTGGGTGGTGGGACATGCGGCGCCGGCCGCGTCGGCGATGGTCAACCATGATGGCCCGGCCGCCGGCGCCGAACTCGCCGGCCTGATCGCGGCGCTGGAGGCGCGGCTGACGGAAACCGGCTGGTATAATCCCGCCCCCGGCCTCGCCGAAGCGTCGCGCCGCATGCTGGTCAATGTCTTCACCCGCCCCGGCTTCACCGGCGCCGAAGTGCAGTTCCTGCGCGGTGTGGTGCGCAATCTGGCGGGGCGACCTGGCGGCAAGCCGGGCTGACCTGCGAAGCGGCAAAGCATCGGGGCAATGACCGGCCTGACATGAAAAAGGTCGCCGGCGGGCTCATGCGCCGGCGACCTTTTTGGTCGCTTCGTTGCTGTGGTCGGATCAGGCCACCCGATCAAGCAACGGCAGGATATTCCGTCGGTTCGGGATCGCGCAGCGAATAGCCGCGGCCCCACACGGTTTCGATGCAGCCCGATGCCGGCGCGCCGGACAGGTGCAATTTCTTGCGCAGCTTGCACACGAACACGTCGATGATCTTCAGTTCCGGCTCGTCGCGGCCGCCATAAAGATGGGTGAGGAACATTTCCTTGGTCAAGGTCATGCCCTTGCGCAGCGACAGCATTTCCAGGATGGCATATTCCTTGCCGGTGAGCGCCACCCGCTTGCCATCGACCGTAACGCTGCGTGCGGCCAGATCGACCGCCACCGGCCCGGTGATGATCACCGATTGGCCATGCCCCTGGCTGCGCCGCACCAGCGCGTGCAGCCGGGCCATCAATTCCTGGCGGTCAAACGGCTTGGTGACATAATCATCCGCGCCAGCGCCAAACCCGCTGACCTTGGTGCCGGTTTCGGCATCGCCCGACAGGATCAGCACCGGCGTGTTGATGCGCAGTTGCCGCAACTGGCGCAGCACCTCATGACCGTTCATGTCCGGCAGGGTGAGATCCAGCAGGATCACATCGAATTCATAGGTGCGGGCATATTCCAGCGCCAGCTCACCCGTGCTGGCGGTTTCGTGCTCGATGCTCGCATCGTCGAGCATGCGCTCGACGCTGCGGGCCATGGCACGATCGTCTTCAATCAAAAGGACGCGCATCCAATCGTCTCCGGACTCGGTTTGACCCCTACCAGGCGCAATACGCCCGACACCGACCCCAAGCGGTGTGTAATCAGTATTACCGCCATCCGTAAATACCCCAGCGGAAAATTTTTCATAAATATTTCAGAATGTTCAGTTATTCTTAATATTGGTCTCCAAGGCGTCGAAAAGAGGCCGGTAGATTTGCACCCGTGTCACGCGCAGACCCGGCGTACCAACCCTGTCCACGGCGCGCTGCCAGAGTTGAATCTCCTCAAGGCTCAAACGCCAGCGCTGGCAGGCGTCGTCCAGGCTGATTCGGCCGTCGTTGATCGCCTTCAGCACGGCGGCCTTGCGGCTTGGCACCCAGCGCACCGTATCATCCGGGGGCAGCGGATCACTGCCAAAGCCGGGCGGTGGCGGCGACATGAACGACATGCGTGCTCCTCCTTCCGGCCCGAGATACGGGGCGGATTGGTCATGGGTTGCGTGGTGCCTGTTTCACGGCACCTGCGCCGCAGCCTTTACGATTTGCCAAGACTTGACGGCGGCGGGCCGCGTGCCCATTCCCGACATCCAATGCATGTCCCCGCTTCAATTCTGGCCCCGGCTGCCGCGCATGCCGTGCTCGCACCGCTGGCCGGGCGGCGGGTTGCGGTCGCCATGTCGGGCGGTGTGGACAGCAGCGTGGTGGCGGCGCTGGCCCATGCTGCCGGCTGCGACGTGGTCGGCATCACGCTGCAACTTTATGACAGCGGCGCTGCGGCGCGCCGGCCGGGCGCCTGCTGCGCCGGTGCCGACATCCGCGATGCCCGCGCCGTCGCCGATCGTCTGGGCATCACGCATTTCGTTGTCGACATGGAAAGCCGCTTTCGGAACAGCGTGATCGACGCGTTCGTCGATGCCTATGCCGCCGGGCGCACGCCGGTGCCGTGCGTGGAGTGCAACCGCACCGTCAAGTTCACCGATCTGCTCGCCCTGTCACGCGATCTGGGGGCCGAAGCGCTGCTCACCGGCCATTATGTGCAGCGCCTTGAAGGCGCGGGTGGCGCTGAACTGCATCGCGGCGGCGACCATGGCAAAGACCAGAGCTATTTCCTGTGGACCACCACGCAGGCCCAGCTGGATTATCTGCGCTTTCCGTTGGGCGCGCTGGCCAAGGCGGAAACCCGCGCGCTGGCCGAAGCCTTTGGCCTGGGCGTCGCGGCCAAGCCGGACAGCCAGGATATCTGTTTCGTGCCGGGCGGCGATTATGCCGCCGTGGTGGAACGCATAAGGCCGGACCTGGCGCAGCCGGGCGACATCGTCGATGCCGGCGGCGTGGTGATTGGCCGCCACAATGGCATCCACCGCTTCACCGTGGGCCAACGGCGCGGGCTCGAACTCGGCGGGCAGGCCGAACCGCTTTACGTGATCGGCATCGATGCCGCTGCTGGCCGGGTGATTGCCGGCCCGCGCCGGGCGCTGGCGGTGGCGGCGGTGCAACTGGATGGCATCAACCGGCTGGGTGCGTGTGATGGTCCGCTGATGGTGAAGGTGCGATCGATGGCACCGCTGGCGCCGGCGCGGCTGGTGGGGGATGTGGTGCAGTTCGATGCGTCGCAATATGGCGTCGCGCCCGGCCAGGCGGCGGTGGCCTATGTCGGGGATCGTCTGGTCGCTGGCGGCACCATCGCCGCCACCATGGGCGCCGTCCAAACGGCCTGACAGCGGCACAGTCACGCCAACGACGATGTGGCGGCCTGTTGACGGTCTGGCCGTCAGCTATTTGACATTCAATATCCTGTTAACGGATGCAGTCACCGCATCCGTTCAGCTTCGCACTTGGCATGCAAATTGCCTTGGGGAAGGGCATGAGCACGCCCATCCCCGCCCTGCCACCGCCACACTGGCTTCCCGGCCTCGACCGCTTTGATCCCGCCGATCTTGCGGTCATCATTGGCGATCAACGGCCGATAACGCCGCGGCTTGAATCGCAGCGCTGCCTGCATCTGGCCCCGGCCCGGCGCGGGCAGGCGCGATTGCAGGCGCGCAGCCTGCAGATCGATGTGGCGCCGGGCGATGAGGATTGGGCGCTGGCGCTGGCCGCCGCCTTTGCCCGCCCCGATGCGCCGGCCGCCGCCGATCCTGCCAGCCGGGCGCTGCTCGATCTGGCCCGCCGCGTCGGGGCCACCCCCACCGGCGTGCTGATCGAAGGGCCGACCGGCACCGGCAAGGAAGGCCTGGCCCGGCTGGTCCATGCCGCCTCGCCGCGCCACGCCCAGCCGCTGGTGGCGATCAACTGCGCGGCGCTGGCCGATCAGATGGTGGAGGCCACGTTGTTCGGCCATGAACGCGGCGCGTTTACCGGCGCGGTGCAGGCGGCGCCCGGCCTGGTGCGCAGCGCCGACGGCGGCAGCCTGTTCCTTGATGAAGTCGCCGAACTGCCGCTGGCCGCACAGGCCAAGCTGCTGCGCGTGTTGCAGGAACGCGACGTGATGGCGGTGGGTGCCACCCGCCCGGTGGCGGTGGATGTGCGGATCATTGCGGCAGGCAATCGCGATCTTGCGGCCGAGGTGGCGGCCGGACGGTTCCGCGCCGATCTTTACTGGCGGCTGGCGGTGTTTCCGTTGCGCACCCTGCCGCTGGCCGCGCGGCCGGCGGACATATTGGCCATCGCCGCCCACTGGCTGCTGCGCCGCGCGACCAGCGGTGCAGGCCTGGTGCCGTGGCTGGCGCCGTCAGCCCGGGCGCTGCTGCTGGCGCACGGCTGGCCGGGCAATGTCCGGGAACTGGGCAATGTGCTCGATCGCGCGCTGGTGCTGTGCGACGGGCCGGTGATCGAGGCGGGCGATCTGATGATCGATGCCTGCCCCACTGTCCTGCCGCATGCATTGCCGGGCGATCCTGTGCACCTGGCCTTGCCCGGTGCGGTGCGGATCGCCGAGCAGGGCGCCATCGCCCGCGCCCTCGCCGGCAATGCCAATCGGCGCGATGCGGCGCGTGTCCTCGGCATTTCCGAACGCACCTTGCGCTACAAGCTGGCCGGCCTGCGCCGGCCTGACGGCGTGGCGGCGATGGTGCAATGATGCTGCCGCCGGTCGACAGCAGCGCGATCCTGAAGCTGCGCCAGCAGATCCTGGCGCAAAATGTTGCCCTGCGCGCGCCGCTTGATCAGGGCGGGGTGCTGCCCGGCGCTCCCGGCGAACAGCCGCGCTTCGGTGCGGCGCTCGATACCGCGCTGCGCCAGGTCAGCGCCATTCAGGATCAGGCCGGCGCGGCCGTCACCGCCTATGAAACCGGTCAGAGCCACGATCTCGCCAGCGTCATGATCGCCCGCCAGAAAGCCTCACTTGCCTTTGAAGCCACGTTGCAGGCGCGCAATCGCCTGATCGGGGCCTACAAGGACGTGATGAACTTGCCCCTGTGAAGGGCGGGGCATCCTGAACCATGAGCGACGCTGCCGTCCTCTCTGATGTGGCCTTGTCCGCCGAGCCACCGCTGTCGGCATCCGGCGCGCCTTCGGATCGCCTGCGCGCGCTGGCCGGCAGCCCGGCGCTGGTGCAGGCCCGCCCGGCGCTGATCGTCATCGCGCTGCTCGCAGCGTTGGCGCTGGCAGTGATGGCGCTGCGCACGCCGGATTGGCGGCCGTTGTGGCCCGGCCTGTCCGATGCCGATGCCGCCGCCGTGACCGAAGCGCTGGCCGCCGCCAATTTCGATCACCGGGTGAACGCCGACACCGGCACCGTGGAGGTCGCGGCCGGCGATCTCGCCCGCGCCCGCATCCTGCTGGCCGGGCAGGGCCTGCCCAAATCCAGCGCCGCAGCCACGGGCCTGGACAATATGCCCCTGGGCGCATCGCGATCGGTGGAGGCGGCCCGCCTGAAGGCGGCGCTGGAACGCGAACTGGCCTTGAGTGTCGAGGCCATCGACGGCGTGAAGGCGGCGCGCGTGCATGTTGCCACGCCGGAACCATCGGTGTTCATCCGCGACCGCGCCGCGCCGTCGGCCAGCGTGTTCATCACGCTGGCGCCGGGGCGCAGCCTGTCCGAAGCGCAGGTGCGCGCCGTGATCTGGCTGGTCGCCACCTCGGTGCCCGGCCTGGCCGGTGATCGGGTGAGTGTCGTCGATCAATCCGGCACCCTGCTGTCGGCCGGCGTGTCGGGCGATGGCCAGCAACTGGCCTATCAACAGCGGCTGGAAGCGCTGGTGCGCGAACGGCTGATGAAATTGCTCACGCCGATGCTGGGGCCGGGGCGCTTCACGGCCGAAGTCGCGGCGGATGTGGATTTCTCGCAGAATGATTCGGCCAGCGAGCGGTATCAGCCGCAAGGCACGGTGAAGACCGAACAGACCAGCCGCAACATGGACGGGGCCGCCCCGCCAGCCGCCGGCATCCCCGGCGCGCTGACCAACACCGTGCCGCAGGCCGCGCAAGTCACCGGCAATCCGCCGGCGCCCGCCGCTGCCGCCGCGCCGCCGCCCGCGGTGACCGCCGAAACCGCCGCGCGGCAATGGGAAATCGGCAAGGATGTGTCGGTCACCAGGGCTGGCGCGCCACGGGTGAAGCGGCTGAGCGTGGCGGTGCTGGTCGACAGTGCAGCGCTGGGCAAGACGGCCACCCGGGATATCGCCAATATCCAGCGGCTGGTGCGCGGCGCCATGGGCTTCGATGCGGCGCGCGGCGATCTGGTGGAGGTGCAGATGCGCGCCTTCGCCCCCGAAGAAGCCGCGCCGAAGGCCTGGTATCAGGCGCCGGTGGTGCAGGATTATGGCCAATGGATTGCGCTGGGCGGCGGCGTGCTGCTGCTGCTCGCCATCGGGTTGCTGGTTTGGCGTGGCCGGCGCAAGGCCAAGGCTGCGGCGCTGGCCGCCGCCGTGGTCGCCGGTGATGCCGGGGCGGCGGCCGCAGCGGCGGGCAGCACGCTGGGCAGCATGCTGGGCGCCATCGGCCTGGGCGGGCTGGCCGAATCCGTCGGGCTGTCGGTGTCGCCGGTGGCGGCCGGCGCAGAGGGCGAGCCGCTGGATGGCGGCGAACTGAAGCGGGCCGCGCCGCAGGCGCTCGATTATCAGGAAAAACTGGGCCAGGCCCGCGATCTGGTGAGCGGCGATCGCGATCGTGCCATGGCGGTGGCCCGGCAGATGCTGCTTGCCGACAATCGCCCGGACGTCGTTGCAGCGGCAGCGCCGGCCGCCGCCGAGGCGATCGATGTATCCGAGGCAGAGGCCGCATGAGCGCGCTGCCCGCCCCCAAGCCCGATCCCGCTGCCGGCCTGAGCGGCGCGCAGAAATGCGCCATCCTGTTGCTGGTGCTGGAAGAGGCGCAGGCCGCCGAAATGCTGGCCGGCATGACCCCGGCCGAGGTGCAGCAGGTGGGCGAAGCGATGCTGACCGTCGCCGAAATCGCGCCGGAAGCCATTGATGCGGTGCTCGATGAATTTCTGGCGCGCACCGCGCAGGTGACGGCGCTCGACAGCCAGGGGCGGCAGGTGCGGCAGCGGCTGGGCAAGGCGCTGGGAAGCCCACGCGCCGATACCATCATCGAACGCATCGGGCCGCCAGCGGCCGGCCGGCGCTTTGCCGTGCTGGATTGGGTGGATGGGCCGGCGCTGGCCAGCCTGATCGCCGATGAACACCCGCAGGCCATCGCGGTGGTGCTGGCGCATTTGCCCGAAGACCGCGCCGCGACCACATTGGATGGCCTGCCCGAAGCCTTGCAACCCGATGTGGCGGCGCGGCTGGCGACGCTGCAGCCGGTGAATATCCAGGATCTGGCCGGGCTGGAGGCCGATCTGGAGGCCAAGTTGCGCGGGGTCGGCACCAATCGCGATTCGGCCAGGCTGGCCGGCACGGACTTCACGGCGGCGGTCATCAAGAAGGCGCGCGGCCGCGGTGCGCTGCTCGATGCATTGATGAGCGTCAATGCCGATCTCGCCGCCGAACTGGAAAGCCAGCAGTTCATCTTCGAAGATCTGCTCGGCCTGTCGCAGAAGGACATGCAGCTCGTGCTGCGCGAGGTCGATCCCGGCTTGCTGGCGGTCGCCATGAAGGCCGCCAGTGCCGGCCTGAAAGAGCTGATCTTCGGCGCCATGTCGAAACGCGCCGCGGCGCAATTGCAGGATGAATTGGCCGAACGCGGGCCGATGAAGCGCAGCGAGGTCGATGCCGCGCAGCGCGATCTGTGCCGCACCGTGCGCCGGCTGGGCGATAGCGGCGCGCTGACCCTGCCGACCGCCGGGGAGGCGATGCTGTGAGCGTGCATGACCCCCGCATGGCCGCCCTGCTTGGCAAGCCCGCGCCCGCCGCCGGGCTTGCGCGGCTGCTGGCCAGCCTCAATCCACAGCCCCAACCCGAACCGGAACCACTGCCCGCCATCGATATCAGTGCCCTGCTTGCCGAAGCCCGCGCCGAAGGCGAAGCGGCCGGCCGCAAGGCGGGCGAAGTGCAGGGCCGCGCTGTTGCGGACGCGGCGCTGGCCCCCTTGCGCGCCGCGCTGATCAGCGCCGCCGATGCCGCCCGCGCCGCCTGCGCCATCGACGAAGCGGCGCTGCAGCCGTTGCTGGCCGGTCTGGTCAAGGCGGTGGCCGAGGCCGTGCTGATGGCCGAATTGACGGCTGGCCGCCGCGTGCTGGCCCCGCTGGTCGCCGCTGCGTTGGCCGAAGTCGCCGAAGCGGCCCTGCCCACCGTGTCGGCGCATCCCGATACGCTGGCGCTGATCCTGGCCGATCTGCCGCCGGGCCTGTCGACGCGCAGCGATCCGGCACTGCCGCCCGGCCATGTCGCCATTGCCGGGCCCGATTATCGCATCGATGCCGGGCTGGCCGAACGGCTGGCGCGCATGATTGCGCTGCTGCCATGACCGCGCGGCGCGCCCGCCCCGGCCAGGCAACTGCACGTCTGGCGGGCTTGATCAGCGACGTGTGTCTGCCGCATCTGCCGATCCGCCGCGGCGGCGTGGTGGTTGCCGCCGATGGCGCCATCATCGAAGCGCTGGGCCTGCACGGTGCGATCGGCGACCGGGTTGCCATCGGCGGTGGCGTCACAGCGGCGGGGGCGGCGGAGATCATCGGCTTTCGGGATGGCCGCGCGCTGTTGATGGGCCTGGCGCCGCTGGCTGGCATCACGCCGGGCACGCTGGCGCTGCCTGACCCGCAGGGCAGCGCGATTGCGGTGGGCAATGCGCTGCTCGGCCGGGTCATCGATGGGCTGGGCCAGCCGCTCGACGGGCTGGGGCCGGTTGCCGCCACGGCGCTGGTACCGGCCAGCCCGCCGCCGCTGCCGCCGCATGCGCGGGCGCGTGTGACCCGCCCGCTGGCCACCGGCGTGCGCGCCATCGATGCGCTGCTCAGCCTTGGCCAGGGCCAACGCATCGGCATCATGGCCGGGACGGGTGTGGGCAAATCGGTGCTGCTCGGCCAGATCACCCGCTGGGCGCAGGCCGATGTGGTGGTGGTGGCGTTGATCGGCGAACGCAGCCGCGAGATCAGCGATTTCATCGAGACCGAACTGGCCGGCCCGGCCCGCATGCGCACCGTCACCATTGCCGTGCCGGCGTCGGACGCGATGCTGTGCCGGCTGCGCGGCGCCGGGCGGGCCTTTGCCATCGCCGAATGGTTCCGAGCCCAGGGTCGCCAGGTTCTGCTGATCCTCGACAGCCTGTCGCGGGTTGTGCACGGCGCGCGCGAAGTGGCTATGGCGCGTGGTGAACCGGCCGGCGCGCGCGGTTTCCCGCCCTCGTCGCTGCAACTGATTGCCGATCTGGCGGAGCGCGCCGGTGGCGACCGCGCCAGCGGCGGCGCGATCACGCTGGTGGCGACCGTGCTGGCCGAAAGCGACGACCGCGCCGATCCGGTGGTCGATGCGGCGCGCGGCGTGATGGATGGCCATGTGCTGCTGTCGCGGCGGCTGGCCGGGCGCGGGCAGTTCCCGGCCGTCGATCTGGTGAACAGCGCCAGCCGGGTGATGATCGATATCGCCGGCCCCGCCCACGAATCCGCCGCGCGCGCCTTCCGCCGGATGGTGGCGTTGGCCGAGGAAAATCGCGATCTGGTGCTGATGGGCGCCTATGCCCCCGGCGCCGATGCGGAGCTTGATCTGGCGCTGGCGCTGCAACCGGCGCTGGCGGCGTTCCTGATGCAGGGCCGTGACGTGGCGTGCGATCCGGCCGACAGCATCGCCACGCTGATCGAACTGGTGGCGACATGAGCGCCATCGACCGGCTGATCCGCGTGCGCCGCATCCGCGAGCGGTTGGCGCTGGCCGATCTGGCGCGGGCGCAAGGCCAGGCCGCCGCCGATGCGGCGCTGCTGACGCGGGTGCGCGGCCTGGTCGGCGGGCAGCCGGATGGCGTGCTCAGCGCCGCGGCGCGATCGGCGCGCGCCCGCATCGATGGCCAGTTGCAGGATATCGCTGCCGATGTGGCGCTGCGCGGGGAGCGATCGGCGGCGCTGCGCGATGACGCCGGCCGGCAACTGGCCGCCGCCCGTGCCGCCGTGGATGCCGCCATCGCCCGCCGCGCCGAACAGGAGGGATCATGCTGACCGTTGGACCGCCGCTGCCCGGCCAATCTCTGCCCGGCCAATCGCTGCCCGGTCAGGGCATGCCCCTCTTGCTGATGCCGGATACGCTGTTGCCGGCAGAGCCGCCGGCGCCGCCGAATGCGCCGGTGCTGGATCTGCCGATCCTGCCGCCGGATGCGCCGCTCGCGCTGCGGCCCTGGGCCGGCCATCTTGCCGAGGCGCTGGCGGCCAGCACCGTCCCGGCCCCAACCCCGCTGCCGCCGGACGGGTCCGAACCGCGTGAGGCCGATGTCGAACCCGCCCCTGTTGCCGAGCCGCCGCTGCTGGCGCAGCCATGGGCGCTGTCGCTGGTACCGGAACTGGCGCAATTGCCGGTCGCAGCCCAAGCCGCACCAGCGCCAATGTCCGGCGCGCACACGGCCACGCCGCGACACGTCACGCCGGCGGCCTTGCCGACCGTCGTGGACAGGCCGACCGCCGACCGTGCCGAACCGCCAGCGACCGCTGTGGCCATCCCCACGTCAACCGGCGCCCCGCCCGCGCCCGCGCGCCAACCCAAAGTCGCGCGCACCGATGCTGTCATGCCGTGGCCGCCGCGCCCTGCGCCGGATGGCGACCAGGCCGCGCTGGCCACCGCGCCGGCCGCGCCGCCGCGCCGCCTGCGCACCGTTGCGTTGCCGCCGATATCGGCAAGCCCGGCCCCGGCACCCGCGCCGGGCGTGCAGCGCCCGCGCGGTTGGCAGGCCAGCCTGCCTTCGGTATCGCCCCCCACTGCTGCTGCGCTGGCCGGGTCGCCGATGGCACCGCCAATGCCGGTCGAGGCCATGGCCTTTGAAACGATCATGCTGCCGATCGCCCCTGGCGTTGCCCCGTCCTCCGGCTTGCCAACGGCCCCGGCACTGCCCGCGGTGCGTGCTGCGCCGGCACTGACCCGGCCGACCATGGTGCCCACCGAAACCGCGACGCCAAACGTCAATATCGGCCCCGTTGCCGGCGTCGCGGCGCGCGGTGCAGCGCCTGCCCCGGAACAAGCTCCAGCGCCTGCGCCGTTGCCTGCCGCGCCGGATGAGCCGTTGGCGGCAGCCGTGCGCACGCTGCCCGGCCGTATCGCCTGGCTGCGCGCCGGATCACTGCCGGCCCCCGCCGCGCCGCTGCCGGTGCCACCGGCGGACTCCGATCCGGCCTTGCCGCTTGGTTCGGCCGCGCGCCAGGCGGGCGCGGCGCCTTCGCCCCGACGGGCGTTGCCAACCGAACCCCCTGTCGCCAATCCGGCCATGGCCACGGCCCAGACATTGCAAATGCCGCAGCCGCAGCCGCAGCCGCAGCCGCAGCCGCAGCCCCTGCCGCTGCCTGATGCCCGATCATCCGCAGCCCCGGCGACCGCCGCCCCGTTGCCGCCGGGCGTGCGCGCGCCGCAACCGTCGCCGCTGCCCGCCGTGATGGTGGCAATACCGCAGTTGATCCAACCACCCACTGTGCCGCCGGCTTCACCGGCGCTCGTGCCGCCGCCGCAGATCGTGGCCCCGCCTCAGCCTGCCCTCCCGCCGCAAGGCTTGCTGACGGCCGCGATCGACGCGGTCCGGCCGACGCGGCGCAGCCAGGGCGATTCTGGCGCCAGTGAGGCACCAGCGTCGCCGCCCGCGGCGGAACTGCAACTCGCACCGGCGTCGCCGTCGGTTGCGGCGCCTGCGCCTGCGCCGTCCGCTGCCGCCCGCGCCGCGCCGCTGCCGGAACCGACGCCGACGCTGGCAATCGCCTCCGATCGGCTGGGGTTCGTGCAGGTGGACGTGTCCGGCAGTGCCGATCGGCTGGAGGTCAGCCTGTCGGCCACGTTGGCCGCTGCGCCGATCCTGGCCGGCGAAGCGCCGCGGCTGGCGCAGGATCTGGCGGCGGCCGGCGTGGCGTTGGCCAGCTATGCCGTCAACGGCCAGCACGCCGATCTTGCAGCCGACACGGCCAACCCCCTCGCGGGCAATGCCGGCAGCAGTGCCGGCAGCAATGGCACGGCGGCCGGCCACAGCCAGCAGCAACCGCAGGCCCAGGCCTCACCTGCGCCTGCGCCCGAACCGGGCCGCCGTGACAGCGGCGTGCTGCGCACAACCGCTGCTCGCCAGACCCCGTCCCCCGATCGTTTTGCCTGAAGGAGCTGACCCATGGCCGATACCAAGCCTGAAAAGCCCGCCAAACCCAAACGCAAGCTGATGGGTGTGCTGATCCCGGTGCTCGCCTTTGTCGCCGGCGCCGGCGCCGGTGGGGCCGGCGCCGCCATTGCCGTGCTGCAATTTGCCGGCGGTGGCGGTGGCGGGGGCGATCATGCCGCCAAGGGCCATGAAGAAGCCGCACCGGCGCCAGCGGGTCCGCTTGAATATGTCGAGGTCGAAAACGCCTTCACCAGCAATCTCGCCGATTCCGGGCGCTATCTGCAGTTGAAGCTGTCGATCTCCACCTTCGGCGGCGAAGAGGCCACGGCGGCGATCGAAAAACACAAGCCCGCCATCGTGTCGGCGGTGCTCGCTGCGCTGGGCGAAGTGCGTGACGCCGATATCGAAACCGCCGGTGCCAAGGATGGGCTGCGTGGCCGCCTGAAAGAGGTGATCAATGCGGCGCTGAAAACCAAGGGCGAGCCCGGCTTCGTCGAGGAGGTGTTCTTCACCTCGCTGGTCGTGCAATGAGCAACTTGCTGATCCGCACCGAAGCGCCGCCGCCCGACCAGTTCGTCGATGATTGGCGGCCGCGTTCGGCGCAGGCGCCGCGCGATGATGGCGACGACACGCCGTTCCTGCCGGTGCTGCTGGCGCTGGAGGCGGAACTCACCATTCTGCTCGGGCTGGAAGCCGCCGTGCACCCCGGTCGCGGCCTGCCACCGGGCGCGCCGGATGTGGCGCTGGCCCTGGGCGCATTGCTGGCCACCATCCGGCTTGGCGGCGATCCGGCGCGGCCTGTGCCGCACCTGACGGGCACCACCACCGCCCGTCATGCCCGCCAGATCGGCGACGTCCTCGCGCCGGTGGCGCACCGTTTGTGGCCGCCCGGCAGCCGCCGCCCGGCGCTGGTGGTCGATGTGATCGTCACGCTGGCCGGCGGCGGCAGCGTGGTGGGCAGCATCAGGTTGCCGCCGCCGGCCGAGCCGGTGCCACTGGTGCCGCCGCGTGCCCTTGGGCTGGCGGCGCTCGATCTGCCGATGCGGCTGGCGGTGCGGCTGGCCGATGAAGAGGTGCCGTTGGCCCGGCTGCTGCCGCTGCAACCCGGCCTGGTGATCGGCTTCAATATCTGCCCCGACATGCCGGTGCTGCTGGGCGATCACCGCCTGGCGCTCGCCGCGCTGTCGCCGCTGCCCGATGGGCGCCAGCAGGCCAGCATCACCGCCCTTGATCTGAAGCCCGAAGGAGAACGCGCATGACCATCGAACCCGGCAATCTGCACGGGCAACCCATCGATGCGCCGGCCGATGTGGCGCGGTTGGGGGCGTTCGGCGCGATCAGCGTGCGGCTGGCCATCGAGGTCGGCGGCATCCGCCTGAAACTCGCCGATGTGCTCGGCATGGCGCCCGGCCAGGTGCATGTGCTCGACCGGCGGGTGGATCAGCCGGTGGATGTGCTGATTTCCGATCGGCTGGTGGCGCGCGGCGAGATCGTGTCGGTGGGCGACAAGTTCGGCGTGCGACTGACCGAGGTGCTGCCGGGCAGCGGGCTGTGACGGCGCTGGTTCTCGCCGCATCGGGCTGGCTGGATGGCCTGAAGCGCCGGGCGGTGAGCCTGTCGTTGCCCACCCGCCATGTGCAGGTGGTGCAGGCGCTGCCGATCGGGCCCGGCGCGCGGTTGCTGGTGGTGGAATTTGGCGGACGGCGCTTGCTGATCGGCCAGTCGCGTGCCGGCCTCGCCACGCTGGCGGATGAGCCAACGCCGTGAACGAGGTGCTGAACCTGCCGCCCTTGTCGGCCAGCTTGCAGATCCTGCTGCTGATGTCGGCGCTGACGCTGCTGCCGGCGGCGTTGCTGATGATGACGGCGTTCACCCGCATCGCCATCGTGCTGGCGATCCTGCGGCAGGCGCTGGGGCTGGGGCAAAGCCCGCCCAACCAGTTGCTGGTTGGCACCGCGCTGCTGCTGACGTTGTTTGTGATGAAACCGCAGCTTGATCGGATTCACGATGGTGCCTGGGCGCCGATGGTGGCGGGCAAACTGCCGGCCGAACAGGCGCTTGCCCGCGCCGGGGCGGAGCTGAAAGGCTTCATGCTGACCCAGACGCGCAAACAGGATCTGACGCGCTTTGCCGAAATCGCCGGCGGCGGGCCTTATGCCCGGGCCGCCGATGTGCCGCTGGTGGTGGTGATGCCGGCGTTCGTGGCCAGCGAGTTGAAGACGGCGCTGGAAATCGGGCTGGTGATTTATCTGCCGTTTCTGGTCATCGATCTGATGGTCGCGTCGATCCTGCTGGCGATGGGCATGATGATGGTCTCGCCCGCCACCGTGTCGTTGCCGGTGAAGATCGCGCTGTTCGTGATGGTCGATGGCTGGACCCTGGTGCTGGGCGCGCTGGCCAAGAGCTTCGGCACATGAACGGCATCACCCCGCAGCCCGATGATGTCATGCTCGCCGATCTGGCGCGCGAAGCCGTGCTGCTGTTTGCCGGCAGCGCCGCGCTGTTTCTGGTGCCGCTGCTGGTGATGGCGGTGCTGGTCGGCCTCATCCAGACGATCTTTTCGGTGCAGGAAGCCAGCATCAGCTTCCTGCCCAAGCTGGCGGTGCTGGTGCTGGTGATCATCATGGCCGGCGAAGCCATGATGCTGGCGCTGGGTGATTTTCTGGAACGCGGCCTGATCGACATGGTCGGGGCGATAACATGAACTTCACCCTGCCGGCCTTTGATGCAGTGCCGTGGTTCGTGCAGTTCACGCTGGCCGCCGTGCGTCCGCTGGCGTGCTTCGCGCTGCTGCCGCCGCTGGCCGGCGCGGCGCTGCCGTGGCGGGCGCGGCTGGCGCTGGTGGCGGCCTGCGCCCTGTTCGGCGGGTTCCGGCCCGGCGCGCCGCCGCTTTCGGGGATGATGATCCCCGGTGAACTGCTGGCCGGGCTGGTCGCCGGGCTGGGGCTGGCCTTGGCGTTCGGCGCGGCGACGCTGGCCGGGGAATTGCTGGCGCAGATGGTGGGTCTTGGCTTTGCCAATCTGGGGCCGGCGGGCGGCAATGCCGGGGCGCTGTCCGGCCTGTTCACCACCTTGGCCTGGGTGGCGTTGCTGGTGGGCGATCTGCATCTGGAACTGCTGGTGGCGCTGGCCAGCGGCATGGGCCAGCCGGTGGCCGATCTTGGCCTGGGGGGGGTGGTAGCGCACGGCGGCCTGATGTTCCTGTGGGGGCTGAAGGTGGCGCTGCCGGTGCTGGCGGTGATGCTGCTGGCGCAGGCGGTGGTGGCGATTGCCAGCCGGGCGGCGCCGCAATTGTCGGCGATGGCGGTGGGGCCGGCGGCGCTGCTGGTGGCGTTCGTGGCGCTGTTGCCGCTGCTGTTCGATCATCTGCTCGGCCGGCTGTCGCAGGCGTTGGCCAGCGGGTTGGGGCTTGGCTGATGGCGGGGGACAAGACCGAGAAGCCCACGCCGCGCCGCCGCGAAAAGGCGCTGGAGGATGGCAATGTCTTTGCGCCCAAGGAACTGGGGGCCGCTGCCAGCCTGGGGGTCGCCTGCCTGTTCCTGGCGTTGGCCGGACCGGCGCTGTGGGCCGATCTGCTCGGCTTTCTGGCCGACAGCCTGGGTGCGGCGGCCAACGGCGATAGCCGGGCGCTGCTGCGCCGGTTGCCGTTGCTGTGGCCGATCCTGTTGTTTGCCGGCGTCGCGGTAACCGGGTTCGGGATCGCGCTGGCGACGGCCCGCCATGTCTCGGGCAGCCTGGCGGCGCCGAAATTCTCGCGGCTGTCGCCGGTGCAGGGCTTGAAACGGATCTTTGGCTGGCAGGGCTTGGCTGGCGCGGCGAGCGCGCTGCTCAAGCTGGGCGGCATGGCGGCGCTGGCCTGGGCGGTGCTGGCGCCGATCTTGCCGATGCTGGTCGGCATCGAGGAAGGCGGCTTGCCGGCGGTGGGCGCGGCGCTGCTGTGGCTGGCGCTGGCCGCGGCGCTGCTGATGGCGGTGGTGGCCGTGCTCGATGCCGGCTTTGCCTGGTGGCGGCGTGAACAGCAATTGATGATGACCCGCGAAGAGGTGAAGCGCGAATCGCGGGAAAATGATGGCGCGCCCGAATTGAAGGCGGCGGTACGCCGGGCGCAGATGGCCGCCGCGCAGGCGCGCATGCAGAAGGGCGTGGCGGCGGCGGCGGTGGTGGTGGTCAACCCCGTGCACTTCGCCGTGGCGCTGCGCTATCGTGCCGGCAGCGACGCGGCGCCCGTGGTGGTGGAAAAGGGCCGGCTCGACATGGCGCAGGCGCTGATCGCGGCGGCGCGCGCGGCCGGGGTGCCGATCATCCGCACGCCACGGCTGGCGCGCGCCTTGTTCTGGTCAGCCAGGCGCGGCCAGATGGTGCGTGCCGAACTGTTCCCGGCGGTGGCGACCATCCTGGCCTTCGTGATGCGGTTCGATGATCCCGAAACGGAATCCACCCCCGACGTGTTCGTGCCGCCGGCGCTGGATTTCGATGAACATGGCCGGCCGCGCAAGGCCGGCGCGCCGTTGCCGTTATAGCCGAAGTGGCCACCAATGCCCTCACTGCGCTCAATGCCGGCTCCGGGCTGGACAGCCGCGGGCTGATCGATGGGCTGGTCGGCATCGAACGCACGTCGCGCAGCGAACCGATCACCCGCAAGCGCGATACGCTCAACGCCCGCATCTCGGCGCTCGGCCAGCTCAGATCGGCGCTCACCGGCATCGCCACCTCGCTCGACACGCGGGTGCGATCCGGCGAGCTTGGCCTGCAACTGGCCAGCAGCGACAATGCCATCAGCGTGGAGCGCATCGGCAGCGGCCCCGGCGGTGCTCTGGCATCGGGCGTGGCGGTAAACCGGCTGGCCAGCAGCCAGCGGCTGACCAGCGCCGCGCTGGCCAGCGCCGGTGCAGCGGTGGGGCAGGGCACGCTGACCATCATCACCGGCCGGCGCACGCCGATCAGCGATAGCAACGGCAACCCCGGCTTCAGCTTCGCCGCCGGGGCAAAGCCTTCGGTGAACATCAACATCACCGCCGCCAACAACAGTCTTTCGGGTCTGGCCGCCGCGATCAATGCCAGCGATGCCGGCATCACCGCCAGCATCATCGCCAGCAGCGGCAGCGCAACCCTGGTGCTGCGCGGGGCCGAGGGCGCCGAAAACGCCTTCATCATCAGTGCGGCGCCAGCAGGGAGTTCGGGGGGCGGTGCGGGTCTCGAACGCTTCAACCACACGCCGGGCGCCGAAACGCTCGTCCATGGCGAAACCGCGCAAAACGCCGAGCTGGTCGTCGATGGCGTCGCGGTGACGCGCGGATCGAACCGCATCGATGATCTGATCCCCGGCGCGCGGCTCAATCTGCGGCGCACGGCGAGCGGCGTTGCCATCACGGCCGCCCGCGATGGCGCGGCCCTGTCGGGCGCGCTGGCGGACTTTGTCGGCACGCTGCAGGCGATGCGCCAGTTGATCGGCGATCTCCGGCGGCCGTCGCAGAATGGCGATGCGCCCGGCCCGCTTGCCACCGATCCCACCGCCCGCCTGCTCGATCAGCGCATCACCAGGCTGGTGACGGCGGCGGTGCCGGAAGCGGGCGGCCTGCGGCTGGCCGATCTGGGGGTGTCGGTGGCGCGTGATGGCGGCATCACGGTCGATGCGGCGCGGCTGGCCAATCTGCCGCCGGCCCGGCTGGGCGATGCCGAAGCGCTGCTGCGCGAGCTGACGGCGACGGCGCGCGCAGACCGGCCGAACCGGCTGCAAAGCATCGCGCAGATCGCCGGTACCGCCGGTGACAGCCTGGTGCGCCAGCGCGACGCTGCCAGCCGTGATCTGGCCAAGGTGGATGTGCAGGTGGCGGCGCTGCGCACGCTGTTGACCCGCCAGTTCGCCGCGATGGACACGGCGGTGGCGCAATCGCGTGCCGTGGGTGCGCAGCTCGACCAGTTGGTGGACAGCTGGTTCCGACCGCAGAGTTAGATTTGATTGCGGTTTGATGGGAGCCCTTCAACGCCCACCCCGCAAGGGGGAGGGCGTTTGGTTGGTTCAATCCAAATGCAATCAAAGCTCATTTCAGCCCGCCCGGGCCTCGATGTGCAACCGCCGCATCTTTTCGATCAGCGTCGTGCGTTGCAGACCGAGCAGGCGGGCGGTGCGGGCGATGGTGCCGCCGCTGATCGCCAGTGCTTCGCGGATATAGGCGCATTCCAGATCGGCCAGCACCTGGCGCAGATCGATGCCATCCGGGCCGAGCCCGGCCAGGGTGCAGACGTGCGGCGGCGTTTCTTCGATGGCTTGCGCCGGTTTCGGTTCCGGGCGCGGTTCGGGCAGGCGGTGCGACGAGCTGAGCAGGCGGGCCAGATCCTCGCGGCCGATCATGCCCCCGCCATGATGGATGGTGGCGCGTTCGATGAAGTTGCGCAGTTCGCGCACATTGCCCGGCCATGGCCAGGCGCTCAGCGCCGCCATCGCCGCCGGCGTGAAGCGCACGTGTTGATGATGTTGCACCAGGAAATGTTCGATCAGCGCCGGCACATCTTCGGGGCGCTGGCACAACGGCGGCATGTGGATGTGGATCACGTCCAGCCGATACAGAAGATCGGCGCGAAACCGGCCATCGGCAATGGCCGCCTGCAGATCGACGCTGGTGGCGGCCACCACCCGCACATCCACGCTGATCGGCAGCATGCCGCCCACGCGCTCGATGACGCGGGTTTCCAGCGTGCGCAGCAATTTGGCCTGCATGGCCGCCGGCATGTCGCCCACTTCATCCAGGAACAGGGTGCCGCCATGGGCGGTTTCGAACCGACCGGCGCGCGCCTTCACCGCGCCGGTGAAGGCGCCCTGTTCATGGCCGAACAGTTCGGATTCGATCAAGTCTGCCGGGATGGCGGCACAGTTGATGGCCACAAATGGCTTTGCCGCGCGCCGGCTTTTCTGGTGGAGCTTCTGTGCAACCACCTCCTTGCCGCTGCCCGATGGCCCGGTGATCAGCACCGATGCACTGGCATCGGCAATCTTGGTGATTTCCTCACGAATCGCCGTGATGGCGGGACTGATGCCGATCAATTGCGCCATTTGGGTTTCATTGGCCCTGAGCACGCGATCGGCGGCGCCCTTGCCTGTTGTTGGTCTGGATTGACCTTTCATGGGTAATCCTTAACGCAATGATAATATATTTGACCAGTTTGGATACAAACTGGCGGCAACGCGCCAATCTTCTTGTAATCCTTATCGGCTTTTCTTTCAGAACGGATGCGACCAGTATGACTGCGGGCGCACATGCCATTTTGGCAGACCGCGCCGGAACGGATTGGGAATGAGGGAAATTCGCATCCTGATGCTGGAACCCGCCCCACCGGCGGGATTGCCGCTGGCCGGGACCGGGTGGCGGCTGGTGACGGGCGGCGACGATCCGGTGGCGGTGTCCGCCGATCTGGCGCTGGTGTCGGCCGACAGCGACCGGTGGATCCCTGAACTGGACAGGCTGGCGCTGCCGCTGTTGATCGATGTGCATGGTGATGATGCGCTGCGCCTGCTCGATCAGGCGGCCGGCTGGCTGCTGCCCGGCGATGGGGCCGATGCGCTCGACAGGCTGGTGGCCGATCATCGCCAGCGCCGCCATCCCGGCGTCGCCGACTCCTCGCTCTCCGCGCAGCATATGGTGGCGCTGTCGGCCGACGCCCGCCGCATTGCCGACGCGCTGGAACGCTTGGCAGAGGCCACCGATGCCGATCCGACCGTGCAGGTCGGCCCGCAACTGGTGCGGCGGCTGATCCGTCTGCGCCGCGATCGGGATCGGCATTTTCCCGCCGAGATCTTCGCCGATCCGGCGTGGGACATGCTGCTCGATCTGACCGCGGCGCGCATGGAAGGCGTGGATGTGCCAGTGTCCAGCCTGTGCGTGGCCGCCGCCGTGCCCACCACCACGGCGCTGCGCTGGATCCGCACCCTCACCGAAGCCGGGCTGCTCGAACGGCGCACCGATGCCGCCGATGCACGGCGCAGTTTCGTCATCCTGTCCGACACCGCGCATCTGGCGATGCAGGCGTGGATCAGGCGCTTTGCGACGGTGTTTGCGCTGCGGTAGACCCGGGTGTTCAAGCCGAACCGTTCAACTCCCTCCCCGTTGACGCTTCGCGTCGCCTACGGCTGCGGGGAGGGAGCCAGCGTGCTTGCAACCGCGTCAGGCCGGCGGCGGCGCGACCTTGCCCAGCAATTCCAGCACCGGCGCCAGGCTGCGATCGGGCGCTTCTTCCATCGGGATGTGGCCGATGCCATCGAGGATGGTGACGCGGCTGCCCTTGATCTGGCGGCTGAACCATTCGGCGACGGAAACGGGGATGAGCTTGTCTTCACGGCCCCACAGGATCAGCGTCGGCACGCTGAGGCCGGCCAGCTTTGCCGCCGCACCATCATCGCCGCTGTACTGGCCAAAGCGCTGCACCGTGGCGCGGCGGTTGCCGGGGTAGAGCAGCAATTCCCAGTAACGATCCACCATCGCCGGCGTTGCGATGGCCTGGTTCGATACGCTCTGCTTGAAACTGGATTCGATCAGGCTGCGCGGCGTCACGCTGGCCAATATGTCCCGCGCCACCGGTACGCGCGCCAGCCGGAAGCCGAGCGGCGGCGAAGCGCCCTTGGGCATCGGCTTGCCGCTGGCATCGACCAGGATCAGCCCGGCCAGCCGATCAGGGTGCGCCACCGCATAGCGCCAGGCCACGCCACCACCCATCGAATTGCCGCCGAGCACAAAGCGCTGCAGGCCGAGCCGATCGACCAGTTGTTCGACAATGCCGACATAGGCCGCGCTGGTGTACAGTCCCTGCGGTGTCGGGCCGGACAGGCCATGTGCCGGCAGATCGAGGCTGATGACGCGGTAGCCCTTTGCCGTCAGCCGCTGCACCCAAGGTTCCCAGGTGTGCAGCGAGGCGTTGGAGCCGTGCACCAGCACCACCGGGAACCCGGCGCGCGGGCCTTCGTCGCGCATGTGGATGGTGGTGCCGGGGGACAGCTCGACGAACTGGCTGGCTTCATTGGCATATTTTGCCCGCAGCGTGGCGACCGGAATGTCGGGTGTGGCGAATACCACCCACAGCACGGCGATCAGGCCGGCCAGCGCCAGCGCGATGATGCCCAGCGTGCGGCCCCAGCGGCGGTTGCGGCGCACGGTTGCAGTCAATGCCATCAGATCGCCTCGATGCGGACGGGCAGGCCATCCTTGGGTTTGGGAATCGGGAACATGGTGAAATCGCTCTCCACGCTGCCCAGCGCCTTGTCGGCCACGACACGGTGGCCTTCGAGCAAGGCGAAAAAGAACATCTTCACCTGCATATAGGCGAAATGCTGGCCCAGGCACATGTGCGCGCCGCCGCCGAACGGCACCCAGGCATATTTGTGGCGGCCGCGGCTGTTTTCCGCGCTGAATCGCGTCGGATCGAACGTCTCCGGATCCGGCCAATGTTCGGGCATGCGGTGACTGACCATCTGGTTCACGCCGATATGCGTGCCGGCCGGGATGACATGGTTCTGGAAGGTGAAGCTGCGCAGCGCCCGGCGCGGCATCGATGGCACCGGCGGGATCAGCCGCAACGCTTCCTTGAACACCTGCTCGGTCAATTCCATCTCGCCGATATTGTCATAGGTCAGGCGGCCGTGGCGGGCGCGGATGCCGGCAATTTCGGCGCGCAGCCTGTCTTGCCACTCGGGATGCTTGGCCAGGCACCACAGCATGGAACTGATCGAGGATGTGGTGGTGTCGTGCGCCGCCATCATCAGGAAATTCATGTGATCGATGATGTCCTGATTGCCCAGCAGTTCGCCATCTTCGTTGGTGGCATTGCACACCTGGCTGAAGATATCATCGCCCTGTTTCCCACGCCGCTTGGGGATTTCCCGGCCGAAATATTCGCACATGAAGGCGCGGCCATCGACGCCGCGCTTCATCGCGGTGAACGGCAGCGGCTTGCGGATCACCGCGACCGACGCCGCCACCATGTCGCAGAAGGCCTTGTTGATGCGCTGCGCTTCCGGCCCCCATGGCACGCCCAGAAAGCTGGTGGCCGCCAGATCGAGCGTGAGCGATTTGATCGCCGGGTAGAATTTGAAGCTGGTGTCGCGCTCCCATTTCTCCAGCCCGCGCGTGATGCCATCATCCAGTTGTGCGAAATAATGGCGCATCGGTTCGGTCTTGAAGGCGACGGTCAAGGTCTTGCGATGGATGCGATGCTCTTCGAAATCCATCAGCATCAGGCCGCGCGGGAACAGCAATTCCAGGATCGGCGTCCAGCCAAGATCATTCGAGAAAAGCTTGTCGCGGTTGAACAGCACCAGTTCGTTGGCGTCGGCGCCGATCAGGCTGACGCCCCAGCGGCCGATATCCTGCCGGCGAAACACGCTGCCATACGCTTCGACCAGATCGCGGCTGGCGCCCAGCGGGTTGGCGAGGAATTTCAGCGTGCGAAACAGCGGAAAGCGCACCCGTTTCATGCCGGGAATATGCTTCAGATCGTCATAGCCCGGATCGGGCAGATTGGCGGGGATGAACTCGCTGTTTTGAACGGGTACATTCATCGGCACGTTTCTCCGGCAAGACGCGGGCCCCCAGCAACACGCCGGTGCGGAGCCGCGATACGCAAAGCCGTGGCAAGGTGCAATGCGCGCGCATGGCCAGCGCCAAAGCGTCACGCTGCGCCGGTTGGCCGCGCTGTCGGCCGTGCTGCCCCTTTCCCCGCGCCGCCATGCCGGCTAACAGCGCGAGCTATGAAGCCCGAGTTCGATCTTGTGCTGGCCGGCGGCGGCCTGGCCAACGGCCTGATCGCATTGCGCCTGGCGCAACTGCGCCCCGATGTGCGCGTGGCAATTGTCGAATCGGGGCCCGCCATCGGCGGCGATCACACCTGGTCGTCGTTCGGCCTTGATATCAACGAAGAACAACGGCGCTGGACGCATCCGCTGTTTGCGCACCGCTGGGATTGTTATTCGGTGCGTTTCCCGCGGCACGCCCGCACGCTGGCCGTGGGCTATGGCACCACCAATTCGGAACGGCTGGCGGCGGAAGTCGCCCGGTCGCTGCCGCCGGATTGCATTTTGACCGAAATGCCGGTGGTGGCGATCACCCCGACCAGCGTCACCCTGGCCAATCAACGCGTGCTGACGGCATCGGGCGTCATCGATGGCCGTGGCCAGAAGAAGACCGACTCGCTCGATCTCAGGTGGCAGAAATTCCTGGGCCAGGAGGTGGAACTGGCCGCCGATCATGGCCTCGACGGCCCGATCATCATGGACGCCACCGTGCCGCAGCACGATGGCTATCGCTTTGTCTACACATTGCCCTACGGCCCGCGCCATGTGCTGATCGAAGACACGTATTTTTCCGACGGCCGCGATCTGGCGCCGGATCTGCTGCGCAAGCATATTGCCGATTATGCCGTGCAGCAGGGCTGGGATATCGTCCGGGTGATCCGCGAGGAGGCCGGCATCCTGCCGCTGGCCATCGGCGGCGATATCGCGAAATTCCTGGATGAAGGCACGCCCGGGGTCGCCCGCGTCGGTCTGGCCGCCGGCCTGTTTCACCCGGTCACCGGCTATAGTTTTCCCGATTCGGTGCGCATGGCCGACATGGTCGCCGCGCTGCCCGATTTTTCATCCGCGACCATCCACCGCGCCTGCCGCGACCATGCGATACGTGTGTGGAACAGCCGGGGCATGTATCGCATTCTCAATCGCATGTTGTTCCTCGCCGCGCAGGATGAGGAACGGCGCACCATCCTGGAGCGTTTCTATGAACATCCGGATGATCTGGTCGGCCGGCTGTATGCAGCCAACAACCGCCTGACGGATTGGCGACGCGTGTTTTCCGGGCGTCCGCCCATCCCGCCGCTCCGGGCGTTGGGCACTTTGTTACGGTATGAATTGGGGTTCAAATGACGACAGCAGCAGTGATCGGTTCTGGATTTGGCGGCCTGGCCCTGGCCATCCGCCTGCAGTCCGCCGGCATCCAGACCACCCTCATCGAAGCGCGCGACAAACCGGGTGGCCGTGCCTATGTGTTTGAAGATGATGGCTTCAAGTTCGATGCCGGCCCCACGGTCATCACCGATCCGACCTGCCTCGAGGAATTGTTCGAACTGTCGGGCCGCAAATTGTCGGATTATGTCGAACTGATCCCGGTCGCGCCCTTCTATCGCCTGCTGTGGGAAGACGGCACGGTGTTCGATTATTCGAACGATGAAGAGGCGCTGTTTGCCGAGATCGCCAAGCTGAGCCCGGACGATGTGGCCGGCTACAAGAAGTTCCTCACCTTTTCCGACAATGTGTTCCGCGAGGGCTATCAGAAGCTGGGCCATGAAGCCTTTCTCGACTTCAAGTCGATGCTGAAGGCCGCGCCGCAGTTGATGCGTTATGAAGCGTTCCGTTCGGTTTATGCGATGGTGTCGCGGCACATCAAGGATGACCGGCTGCGCCAGGCGTTCAGCTTCCATACGCTGCTGGTGGGCGGCAATCCGTTCAAGACAAGCAGCGTCTATGCGCTGATCCACGCGCTCGAAAAGAAATGGGGCGTGTGGTTCCCGCGCGGCGGCACCCATGCGCTGGTGCGCGGCATGGTGAAACTGTTCGAAGATATCGGCGGCACCGTGCGCATGGGCAGCAAGGTGGAAGCGATCATGGCCGACAGCGGCCATGTCACCGGCGTGCGCTGCGCCGATGGCTGGTCGGGCCGCTTCGATGCGGTGGCCTCGAACGGTGACGTCGTCACCACCTACAAGGATCTGCTCCGCGCCCATCCGCGCGGGCAGGACATGGCCACCAGGATGATGCGGCGCAGCTTCTCGCCGTCGCTGTTCGTCACCTATTTCGGCCTCAAGGGCGAACGCCCGGATGTGAAGCATCACACCATCCTGTTCGGCCACCGCTACAAGGGCCTGCTCGATGAAATCTACAAGGGCGGCGCGCTGCCCGACGATTTCTCGCTCTATCTGCATCACCCGACCGCGACCGATCCCGAAATGGCGCCGGCCGGGCACAGCGCCTTCTATGTGCTGTCGCCCGTGCCGCACCTGGGCAAGCTCAACATCGATTGGGAGAAGGAAGCCCCGCGCTATGCCAACTCCATCCTCGATGCGCTGGAGCGCCGCTGCATCCCCAATCTGCGCCGCGATCTGGTGACGATGCGCACCTGGACGCCGAAGGATTTCGAAACCGTGCTGGGCGCCCACCATGGCAGCGCCTTCAGCCTGGAGCCGGTGCTGTGGCAATCGGCCTATTTCCGCACCCATAATCGCGATGATGTGCTGTCCAACCTCTATTTCGTCGGTGCCGGCACGCACCCCGGCGCCGGTATCCCCGGCGTGGTCGGCAGCGCCAAGGCCACCGGCAAGTTGATGGTCGACGATCTGTTGGCCAAGAAGGCGGCCTGACCTTCACCCCTCCCCATTAGGGGAGGGGAGTATGGCCCGCTTGCGCGTTGTCCGCCATCCGGGCAGGAAGCTTTCCGTGTCCGATGTTCTTGCCAATGCCCGCGATGCCATCGCCCGTGGATCGAAAAGCTTTGCACTGGCCAGCCGCCTGTTCGATGCGCCGACGCGCGACCGCGCCATGCTGCTTTACGCCTGGTGTCGGCACACCGATGATGTGATCGATGGCCAGGTGTTGGGCGAAGGTCGCAACGATGATCGCCGTCCGCCCGCCGAGCGCCTGGCCGAAGTCCATTGGCAAACCGAACGCGCGCTGGCCGGCAATCCGGCACCGGGCACGCCCTATGAAGCGCTGGCCCGCGTCGTGCAGGAAACGCAGATGCCGGCGCGCTACCCGCGCGATCTGATCCAGGGCTTCCGCATCGACATGGAGGCGCGGCCGTTCCTCACTTTCGATGACACGCTCACCTATTGCTATCATGTCGCCGGCTGTGTCGGCGTGATGATGGCGATCGTGATGGGGGTGAAGCCCGATGAACGCGCCGTGCTGCTGCGCGCCTGCGATCTCGGCATGGCGTTCCAGTTGAACAACATCGCCCGCGATGTGGTGGAGGACGCGATGAACGGCCGCCGCTACATCCCCGATGATTGGCTGGCCAGCGTGCGGCTGGAGCCGGACAGTTTCGCCTATGAACGCAACCGCCGGCAATTGTCGCGGCTGGTCGCGCGGCTGGTGTTCAAGGCCGAGGAATATGAGGAATCGGCGCGCTTCGGCACGTCGGCACTGGGCAATCGCGCGGCCTGGGCGGTGCTGGCGGCGGCGCGCATCTATGGCGGCATCGGCCGCAAGGTGCGCATGCTGGAAATTGCCGGCCTCGAAAATCGTGTCTCCACCACCAAGGCCGAGAAGGCCCGTGCCGTGGCGGCGGCCTTCGGCGAAATGCTGGTGCGCGGCCGGCGCTGGCCAATGCCGGGGCCGGTGCGCGAGGGCCTGTGGACGATGCCGGAGTGACCGGTTTGCCGGACGACCTGCCACGCTGGTCATTTGGCGACAGCCCCGAACTTGCCGATGAACTGCTGGCGCTGGTGATTCAGGGCCGCAAGACAGCAACCTGCTGGGCGTTGGCGCAGATGGCGCCGACGGCGCCGGGTGAACGCTCTGTTGTGCTCGATGGTGCCGGCCGCCCGGCGCTGCTGGTCGAAACCCTGTCGTGCGTTGCCGTGCGCTATTGCGATGTCGGTCCGGCGTTTGCAGCGCTGGAGGGGGAGGGCGATCTGTCGCTCGATCACTGGCGCGCCGCCCACCACCGCTATTTCACGCGGGCCGGCGTGTTTGCCGAGGATATGGACTTGTGGTGCGAGACGTTCCGGGTGGTGGAGCGGTTGTAGCCACGGCCAGCGCGCGAGGGGCTGCGGACGTTTCCGGAATCAGTTTTCGGACGCTCTGAGGCTCCGCGGACAGACTTACTCTACAAGAACCAAGTCATGCTGGCGCAGGCCAGCATCCACGGTGCGGCAGGGCCCTGGTTGCTCGGTGGATGCTGGCTTGCGCCAGCATGACTCGTGCTTTTTGGGTAACTCGGCCCAACGCTGGCCCAATCTACCGCGCCCAATGCTCCGCCCCCGGGCGCGTTTATCGCGCCCAATGCTCCGCATTGTCGATCATGCCCATTTCCGCCTTCATCTTGGCGCTGGCGCGAATCCGCCCGCGGCCATCGGCTTCCAGTTGCGCCTTCAACTGGCGGATCGGCGGCGCCCAGATGAAACCGAAGCTCACCGTGCCATGCTTGGTTTCCACCACGTGGTGCAACCGGTGCGCCTGCACCACGCGCTTCATGTAACCCCACTGCGGGTTCCAGCGGTGCTTCACCCGGCGGTGGACGAGAATATCGTGCAGGAAGAAATAGATGGCGCCATACATGGTGATGCCGGTGCCAATGGCGGTGAGCATGTGCAGGCCATAATGCGTGCCGATCATCAGCAGGATCATCGACGGAATGGCGCCGGCGACGCCGAACCAGTCATTGCGCTCGAACTTGCCGACGCGCGGTTCATGGTGGGATTTGTGCAGCACCCACAGGAAGCCGTGCATCACATATTTGTGGGAGACGATGGCCACCACTTCCATGATCGCCACCACGATCAGCGCGATACCGATGCCCTGCCACCAATTCACATCGGCAAGCACGGGATGAAGGGTGGAGAGCGAAGCGAGATACGCGAGCATGGTTCAGCTTATAGCCAGGCTGAAAACTTTATGCATCAGGGGTGTTGCCGCACCCTGATCGGAGAATGGGTTTTTTCATGCGCCTCCTTGCCCTGCTTGCCGTCCCGCTGCTGCTGACGGCCTGTTCGACGCCGGCGCAACGCATCACCACCAAGCTGACCGAACTGGGTGTGCCCCAGCGCCAGGCGCAGTGCATGGGCGACCGGCTCGGCCAGCGCCTGAGCGTCGGGCAACTGCGCCGCCTGCAGGAATTGAGCGGCATCCGCGCCGAGCGGTTGCAACGCATGAGCATCCGCGAGATCGCCAACAAATTGTCCGACGAGAAGGACCCCGGCCTGGCGCTGGAAATGATCCGCGCCGGCATCGGCTGTGCGATCTGATCAATCGGCAGCGACAACAGCCGGCGAGCGGCGCCGGCGCATGCTGGCGCCAACCAGGCCGAAACCGGCGATCAGCATGGCCCAGCTTTTCGGTTCCGGCACGGAGCTCATCGACCAGTTGAACAGGCTCTGCGCGTTGACCGCCTGGTCAAGCCCGCCTGCCGCCTGCCGCTCAGCCTGAAACCCAAGCCGTAGATATTGCTGGCCGCAAGTTGCACACTGAACGTTCCGGCACTGCTGAAAGCCATGGGCATTCGGTCAAAGCCTAAAGTCAGGCCGACGATGCCGGTCGGGTCCCCCGTCACATCACAGGTCCAGTTGGTAGCCAGCCTCACAGGGCGGTTGCCGGTCTCAAAGAAATAGACCAGCTCGGACTTGCCGCGGCATGGGTGGTATCGCCACTCCCGCCATTGGTGCTGAACCAGCCGGCGTTGAGCAGCACATGGCCCTGATCAGGCCGATCCCATGAGGCCGTGGTTAAGACACTGGCCATCGTGGCCTGTGCCGCTCATCCCTTTCTTCTGCATCTTGGAAGATCGGGTCGTCCTTGTCTCAGCCGCGCCGCCGGTGGCGCGGCCTTTCACCTGCGCCGCTGCCTTTTGTCGATGTTGCGGAGCCGGAAACGGCCAACCGCGCACCCACCTGCCGCTCTTGCCGCGAAGCCCGTGCTGCCGGGGTGGCCGGCGAGCCCGATCGCGGGCGCTGAATCCTGTACGTTGAAGGACCCGGCGGAGCTGCCATGGGCGGCCCCGCACAAATGACGCCTGCCCTGAGGATTCCGCTTTGACGTTTACGGAAAATAAGCAATATAGAAAGTATTGGCGCGTGTCTGATCGGCGGGCGGCGGCCAGCGACGGAGATGATGAACCATGCGCGTGATCAAGATGGCAGCGGCATTGCCGGCTGCGCTGGCGTTGGCATGGGCTGCGCCGGTTGCAGCCACGCTCACCGTGAATGCCACGGTCACCGGTTTCCTCGACACCTCGTTCTTGATAACCCGCACCGTGGTATTGCCGGGGCCGGACAGCAATTTGAGCGTGATTGCATCGCGCATGACGGTGCAAGCCAACAGCGTCACTGCACCCTACACGCTGCTGGGCGGCACCACGCCTGGCAGCTTCGTCGCCTTCTGCATCGAGCCGCTTGAACTGGTCGGCCAGGACACGCCGGTGAATTACCAGATTGTCCCGCTGTCGGAGGCCGCCAGCGGACTCGGCGGCATCGGCGAAACCAAGGCCAACCGGATCCGGGAATTGTTTGGCCGCCTTGGCCCGAATGCCGGCTATGGCACGATGACGGGCCCGACCAGCATTGCCCTGCAACTGGCAATCTGGGAGATTGTCACGGAATCGACTGGCACGACGCCGTCGATCGCCAGCACCAACGCCAACAGGGGCAATTTCTTTGCCCGCACCAACACCAGCGCCGGCGCGGCAACGGCCGTCAGTGCGGCCACCACCATGTTGAACGCGCTCACTAGCACCGGCCCGATGGCCGATGGCCTGTTCGCGCTGCGCAACGGCACGGACAGCGTGCCCGGCAGCCAGGATCTGCTGGTTTTCGCCACGATCGCCGCGCCGCCGCCGGCCATTCCCGAACCCGCCAGTTGGGCGATGCTGATCGCCGGCTTCGGCCTCACCGGCGCGGCCCTGCGGCGGCGCCGGGGTGCTGTCACCAGCGCGGCATGATCATTCCGCCGCGGTTTGCAGCGGCGTGATGGCATCCAATGCTTCGCCAGCGTCGCGGCGGGCTTGTGCAAGGTCGAACTGATTCTGCAAGCGCAGGAAATAACCCGGCGAGAAGCCGAAATAGCGGCCGAAGCGCAGATCGAATTCGGCGTCGATTGTTGCTTCGCCGTCCAGAACGGCATCGATCCGGGACGCAAGCAAAGAGGTGGCGCGCGCGACCGCATCCGCTGATTGGCCCAGCTGTTCCAGCAAGTCCTCGCGCAGCCCAAAGCCCGGATGGGGGTTGGGCGCATCAGCGATAATCGACGATTTCGACATCAAAGGCATCCCCGTTAAGCCACACATCAAAAAGGATCTTCACAGCTTCTTGAGGACATCGCGAATGTTGATCTTGTAGCTTTCCGCATGAAATCCTTCGCCACTTTCCACACGGAGCAGAATTCCTTGCACCTTATCAATGGCGATGCCTCTGACAAGACCTACAAGCTCGCGGCGTGTAGTCGCTCTGCCAAAGACAAACTTGATTCTGTCGCCTTCCCGAACATCGTTCTTGATCACCTCATTTTCGATTTCGGCCTCAAGCCGGTCAACCAGTGCGCGTGCATCGGCGAGGCGTTCTTCCAGCAGTTTTGGTGCAGGCATTTTCAATCTACCAAGATTTGAGGGCAAAAAGATTAGAGCAGTTGCCGTATCAGATTGGCTTCCCAACCGCGAACACCGCGGTTTCGCTTCTGCGCCTACCGCCCCGCCCCGCGCCGCTTCCCGCTCATCCCCTTCTTCTGCATCTTGGAAAAGCGCGTCGTGCGCGTGCCCGCCGCGCCGCCCGTCGCGCGGCCTTTTGCCGGCGCGGTGCGCTGGTCGGCGGGGATGCCCAGTTCGTCCATTTCCAGCCGCCGGATCTGGTCGCGGATGGCCGCCGCCTTCTCGAATTCCAGATCGGATGCCGCCGCCTGCATCTGCTGTTCCAGATCGGCGATATAGGCTTTCAGATTATGGCCAACCAGGTGCGGCGTGTCTTCATCGCCGGTATCGACCACCAGGCCATCCTTCATGCTCACATCGGCCAGCACGTCGCCGATGTTGCGCTTGATGGTGGTCGGCGTGATGTCGTGCTCGATATTGTACGCCTCCTGCTTGGTGCGGCGGCGATCGGTTTCGGCCAGCGCGCGTTCCATGCTGCCGGTGATGCGATCGGCATAGAGGATCACCCGGCCATCGACATTGCGCGCCGCCCGCCCGATGGTCTGGATCAGGCTGGTTTCGGAGCGCAGAAAGCCTTCCTTGTCGGCATCCAGGATCGCCACCAGCCCGCATTCGGGAATATCCAGGCCCTCGCGCAGCAGGTTGATGCCGACCAGCACGTCATAGACGCCAAGCCGCAGATCGCGGATCAACTCGATGCGCTCCAGCGTTTCGACGTCGCTGTGCATGTATCGCACCCGCAAGCCGGCCTCGTGCAGGAATTCGGTCAGGTCTTCCGCCATGCGCTTGGTCAGCGTGGTGACCAATGTGCGATAGCCCATGGCGGCGACCTTCTTGGCCTCCTGGATCAGATCCTCGACCTGATCCTCAACCGGCTTGATTTCCACCGGCGGGTCGATCAGCCCGGTCGGGCGGATCACCTGTTCGACGAACACGCCGCCGGTCTTGTCCATTTCCCACGGGCCGGGGGTGGCGGAAACGAAGAAGGTCTGCGGCCGCATCGCTTCCCATTCGGCAAAGCGCAAGGGCCGGTTGTCGATGCAGCTCGGCAGGCGAAAGCCATATTCGGCCAGCGTCACCTTGCGGCGGTGATCGCCCTTGGCCATGGCGCCAATCTGCGGCACCGTCACATGGCTTTCGTCGATGATCAGCAGGGCGTTTTCGGGCAGATATTCGAACAATGTGGGCGGCGGTTCGCCGGGCAGGCGCCCCGTGAGGAATCGGCTGTAATTCTCGATCCCGGCGCAGGCACCGGTGGCGGCGATCATTTCCAGATCGAAATTGGTGCGCTGTTCCAGCCGCTGGGATTCCAGCAACTTGCCTTCGGCGTTCAACTCCTTCAGCCGCTCGTTCATCTCGTGGCGGATGGCTTCGGCGGCTTGTTTCAGCGTCGGGCCCGGCGTCACATAATGGCTGTTGGCGTAGATCTTGATGGATTCGAGCTTGGCCACGGTCTCGCCGGTCAAGGGATCGAACTCGCTGATCGCCTCGATCTCGTCGCCGAAGAAACTGATGCGCCAGGCGCTGTCTTCATAGTGGGACGGGAAGATTTCCAGGCTGTCGCCGCGCACCCGGAAATTGCCGCGCGTGAAGCTCAGGTCGCCGCGCTTGTACTGCATGGCGACGAGCTTGCGGATCACCTCCTTCAGATCGGCGCTGCCGGCCTTTTTCAGCGAAAAGGTCATCGCCGAATAGGTTTCCACCGATCCGATGCCATAGATGCACGACACCGACGCAACGATGATCACATCATCGCGTTCCAGCAGCGCGCGGGTGGCACTGTGGCGCATCCGGTCGATGGCCTCGTTCACGCTCGATTCTTTTTCGATGTAAGTGTCGGTGCGCGCGACATAGGCTTCGGGCTGGTAATAATCATAATAGGATACGAAATACTCGACGGCGTTATCGGGGAAGAAACTCTTGAATTCGCCGTATAATTGTGCCGCAAGAATCTTGTTGGGCGCCAGCACCAGCGCCGGTCGCTGCACCGCCTCGATCACCTTGGCCATGGTGAAGGTCTTGCCGGAACCGGTGACGCCCAGCAGCACCTGATCGCGATTGCCGGCATTGGCTTCGGCCACCAGTTCGGCGATGGCGGCAGGCTGGTCGCCCGCCGGCGTATATTCGGTTTTCAACACGAACGGCCGGCCGCCTTCGGATTTCTCCGGGCGCGCCGGGCGGTGCGGCGTGAACTGGGTCAACTCGGTGTCGGAAAGACTGGTGCGAATCTGGATGGCCATGGCTGCTCTCTTTGCACCATGTGCGTGATTTGTTCTAGGCCGTGAACGCGTGGATGGCTGGAGCCGAGACGATGGTGATTTTGTTCACCGGCAAGGAGCCAGGAGGGCGCGATGCAGCGCATCGTAACCGACGACGCGACGCAGCCAGTGGGCAAAAGCGCTATCGCCGCTTGCGCTCGCCCGAAGGGCGATCCCGGCTCCAGCCATTGATGGGTTTACGGCCTAACGCAGCATGCGCCTGATCAGCTTGCGATCGCTCAGGCCGAAATGATGCCAGACCACGGCGCTTGCATGGGCAGCAAATGCCGCGACGAACAGGGCAGACAAGATCTGGTGCAGGCCGCGAGCCGCCTCCAGGCCGAGCGGTGCGGGCAGGGCCAGCCCCAGCACCGGCACGTGCAGCGCGCCCGACAGCAGCAGCCCCGACACCGGCAGCGCCGCCAGCAATGCATACAGCGCCGATTTGTTCAGCCGCGCCATGGCATTGGGGCTGTCCGGCCCCCTGGTCACCGCCTGCCAGCCCAGCCGCAGGATGAGCAGCAGCAGCACCGCCAGCCCGACCCCCTGATGCCCATCCAGAAATTCTGCGCGGATCGCGCCGGCCGGCAGCACCACGACGAACAGGCCCATCGGCAGCGCACACAGCATCAGCACGGCACTCGCCCAATGCAGGATGCGGCTGGGTTGCCCCCAGGCCTGGCGCGTGTTGTGCCCAGGCGCCGGCGTGGCCGTCCGCCACTGGCCGGGCAACAGCAGCAGCAACGCCAGCAGCGCCGCCGCGCCCGCCAAGCCCATCGCCTTGAGCGCCAGCACCTGCCCGGCTTGTGCGCGCGCGGCGGCAAAGGTGCCGTCCTCCACGGCCAGCCAGATCGACCAGATGTTGAAAAACAGCGCGATGGCGGCGAGCAACTGGCCAAGGATGCGCAGCCAGCGATTGCCGAGATTGAGCAGCACGGCGATGCCGAGGGCGAGGATCAGGTACGAGCCGGTCATCATGGCTGCGTGGCGCAGCCGGCCCCGCTGTGCAAGCGCCACCGATGTCGCCCCTACACGCGCTGATCAGAATTGCATTACATGTATCGCAATGTTAGGCTTGCGCCATGCCGATCTCGTTGCGTCTGCCCACCGATGTCGAATCCCGCTTGTCAGCCCTGTCCGCGCTGACCGGTCGTTCGAAGAGCTTTTACGCCATCGAGGCCATTGTCGAGCATATCGACGATCTGGAAGACGCCCATCTGTCCGCCGAAATCCTCGCCCGCGTCCGCGCCGGCACCGAAGCGCGCATTTCCCTGACCGATCTGCTGGCCGAACATGGCCTGGCGGGTTGAATTCGCTGACAGCGCCGCCAAGCAGCTTCGCAAACTCGATCCGCAAATCGCCCGGCGCATCCTCACCTTCCTGCGCGACCGCGTCGCGACGTTGGACGACCCGCGCAGCATCGGCGAGGCGCTGCGCGGCAAGGAGCCCGGCGATTTCTGGAAATATCGGGTGGGTGACTGGCGCATCATCGCCGATCTGGATGACGGCGTGCTGCTGATCACCGTGATCCGGCTGGGCAACCGGCGGGAGGTCTATCGGCGGTGAGGAGCGCGTTCATTCTTGTAAACATGATTGTAATCACGCTGTAACCTAAGAAGTGACGGCGTGTCACAATTCTCTGACATATGCTTGATCCCCCCCGGGGGCATATCGGAAGGGAGTGATCTATGACCACCCTCGAAATTTTAGGCCTTGTCGGTGGAACAGCCACGTTGGTGCTGACGCTGATTGGCGTCGTCATCAAACTGATTGAGCTCGCCAAAGACGGTAGGCGTTAGCTGCAATAGTTGCTAATCCGCACCCGCCATGACCTACAGCAGCGACTTCCACAGTGAATTTCTCCGGCGCCTCGACACGCGCGGTTTCATCCACCAGGTGACCGATCCGGCCGCGCTGGATGAGGCCGCAGCGAAGGGCGTTGTCACCGCATACGTGGGCTTCGATTGCACCGCGCCGTCCTTGCACATCGGCAATCTCGTTTCGATCATGATGCTGCGCCATCTGCAGCAATCCGGCCACCGCCCCATCGTGGTGATGGGCGGCGGCACGACGAAGATCGGCGATCCGTCGGGCAAGGATGAGGCGCGGCAATTGCTCGGCGACGATCAGATCCGCGCCAACATGGCCAGCATCCGCCGCATCTTCGAACGCTTCCTCACCTTTGGCGACGGGCCGACCGATGCGGTGATGGTCAACAATGATGATTGGCTGTCAGGCCTTCAGTACATCCCGTTCCTGCGCGATGTCGGCCGGCATTTTTCGATCAACCGCATGCTCAGCTTCGACAGCGTGCGCACCCGGCTGGAGCGCGAGCAGCCGCTGTCGTTCCTCGAATTCAACTACATGATCTTCCAGGCCTATGATTATCTGGAACTGAACCGGCGCTTTGGCTGCACGCTGCAGATGGGCGGCAGCGACCAGTGGGGCAATATCGTCAATGGCACCGATCTGATCCGCCGCATCGATGCGCGCGATGCCTATGGCCTGACGACGCCGCTGATCACGCGGGCCGATGGCGCCAAGATGGGCAAGACGGCGCAGGGTGCCGTGTGGCTGCACGAGGATCAGCTTTCGACGTTCGATTACTGGCAGTTCTGGCGCAACACCCATGATGCCGATGTCGGGAAATTCCTGCGGCTGTACACCGATCTGCCGCTGGGTGAGATCGCCCGGCTGGAGGCGCTGCCGGGCGCGGAGATCAACACCGCCAAGGAGGTGCTGGCCACCGAGGCCACCGCCATGTGCCGGGGGCGCGACGCGGCCGAGGCCGCCGCCGCCACCGCGCGCACCACCTTTGCCGATGGCGGCGCGGGGGAAGATCTGCCGCAGTTCGCCACGCCCACGCCGGTCAGCATCATCGATGCGCTGATCGGCCTGGGCTTTGCCGCGTCAAAGAACGAAGCGCGCAAATTGGTCGCCCAGGGCGGCGCCCGCATCGATGGTGAGGCGGCTGGCAGCGATGCCGCGCTGGTGGCACCGGGCCAGAAGGTGAGCGCCGGCAAGAAGCGGCACGGGCTGGTGGTGGCTGGCTAGATCAGCATTTCGGCACCCTCCCCGCAGCCGTAGGCGACGCGAAGCGTCAACGGGGAGGGATCCAGGGTCAAGGCACCCTCGGCAAATCGATCGCCACCTTCAGCCCCGGTTGATTGTCTGACAGGCTGATCGTGCCGCCGTGCAGGCGCGCCACCGCGCCGGCCAGGCTCAGCCCCAGCCCCGCCCCCTGCATGCCGCCCAATTGTGGCCCGCGCGCCGCATCCAGCCGGCCGAACCGGCGGAGCGCTTCGTCGCGGCGGTCGGCCGGGATGCCGGGGCCGCTGTCGGCCACCCACAGCCGGCTGCCCGCCGCCGTCGCCTGCGCGCCCACCTCGATGCGGGCGCCGCCAGCGCCATAGCGCAGCGCATTGTCGATCAGATTGGCCAGCGCGCGGCCCAGCAATTGGCGGTGCGCCTGCGCCGGCACCGCGCCGGTCACCGCCACCGACAGCGTCACGCCGGCGTCTTCCGCCAGCGGCTCATACATGTCGGCCAGATCGGTGATCATGGCCGCCAGATCAATCTCGGCAAAGCTGTCGCGGCCGATGCCGGCTTCGGCGCGACTGATTTCCAGGCTGTTGTCCAGCATGGCGAGCAGCGATTCGGCTTCGGCTGAAACGGCTGCCAGATCATCGGCATCCACTGTCGTGCCATGCGAAAGCCGCTCGATGCGCGCCTTCAACCGGGTGAGCGGTGAACGCAGATCATGCGCCAGGCCATCGGTGACCGCGCGCAGCTCATCGATCAACGCCTCCACCCGCGCCAGCATGACATTGAAGGCCTGGCCCATGGAATCAAAGGCATCGGCCGGCGGCCCCGCCGGCAGCACCACCCGCGCCTCCAGCTTGCCGGCGGTGACCTCCCCGACCACGTCGGCCAGATCATGGACGCGATCGGTGATGATGCGGGTGATCAGTCGGCTGGTCAGAAAGGCCAATATCATCGCCACCGGCAGTGCCAGCAGCAAGGTGGTGGTGAGCTTGTTCTGCAACTGCACTTCGGCGGCCAGGCTGCGGCCAACCAGCAGGCGATGACCCTGCGGCATCGGCCGGGCCACCACCATGAACGGTTCGGCAACGCCCTGATGATAATGCATCGTTGGCACGCGGTAGAATTGGCCATCGGCCGCCACACCCGCCGGCCAGCCCGGCAGATTGCCGAGCACCCGCCGGCCACCCGGCGCTGCCAGGTGGATCACCAGCGGGCCGGGCACCGCCAGTTCGCCGTCCAGGATTGCCCGTGCGGCCGCGATCCCGCCCTGCTGCCAGGCCGTGTCGGCGGCTGCGGCGATGGCCGCGATGCGCCCTTGCGCTTCGCTGTCCAACTGGCTTTGAGTGGCGCGTTCCAGCAGGATCAGCAGCAGGCCGCTGCCCGAAACCAGCATCACGAACAGCAGCAGGCTGATCCGCGCCGTGGTGGTGCGCGGCGCGATGCCGGCAAACCAGTCGCGCCAGAAATCCGCGAGCGTGGCGCCCGGTTCCGTCATTGCCGGCCCGCGTTCAGGCGGCCACCGGCTCACCGCCAACACGATAGCCGGCGCCGCGCACGGTTTCGACGATGCCGCCGGCGCCGCCTTCGTCCAGTTTCTTGCGCAGCCGGCTGACATGAACGTCGATCACATTGGTGCCGGGATCGAAATGATAATCCCACACGCCTTCCAGCAGCATCGATCGCGTCACCACCTGGCCGCGGTGGCGCACCAGATATTCCAGCAGGCGAAATTCGCGCGGTTGCAATTCGATGCGCTTGCCAGCCCAACTGACGCGGCGTGCCAGCAGGTCCAGCTCCAGTTCGCCTTCCACCAGACGCGTCACATCGCCGGTGACGCCGCTGGCGCGGCGCTGCACCGCTTCCAGCCGCGCCAGCAATTCCGGCAGCTCGAACGGTTTGGTGACATAATCATCGGAACCAGCGCGCAAGCCCCGCACGCGTTCATCCAGGCTGGCCAGCGCCGACAGCACCACCACCGGCGTATTGTTGCCGGCGGCGCGCAATTGCGTGAGCACGGCGAGCCCATCAAGTTCGGGCAACATGCGATCGAGTATGATGGCGGCGTGATGGCCGGTCAGCGCCTGTTCCAGGCCGGATTGGCCATCCCGGGCAATATCGACGTGATAACCGGCACCCTGCAACCCTTGTGCGATATGGGCGGCCATGGTGGGGTCATCTTCGATACACAAAATGCTGCCCATACCGCGACTTTATGACGCTTGCGCAAGAAAATTCAAGTGGCCGGCGCTGATGATGGCCCTTTTTCTTCGCACCCGCCTGTTGCCCCTGCTATGCGGCGGCAATGTTGGCTCGGCGTTTCCTGTGGGTGGTGGCCATCGCCATCTTTATCGTGATTGCATCGGCACTGGCCTGGCGGCTGGCCGGCAACCGCTTGTTGTCGGCGGCCCTGGTGCCGGGCGCGGAATATGATGCGGCGGCGGCCGGCGCGCCTTATGACTACGCCTTGCCCGCGGCCTGGGCTGCGCGCCCCGGCATGGCAAAGGATCCCACCGCCTGGCGCCCGCCAGGCGCGCCGGTGCAGGCAAAGGCCGGTGCCGCCGTGTTCTTCGTGCCACCCACGGCCGCCTTTGGCACCACGCACTGGAACGATCGCAGCGATGTTGGCGATACCGCCAATCGCCTGGCCGGATTCCTGCGCACCGAAGCGAGCGCGCTGGCCGATGCCGGGCCGCTGTGGGCACCGCATTATCGGCAAGCGGTGATCGGCAGCTTTCTCGCCGATGCGCCGGACACGCGCCGCCGGGCCCAGGCGGCGCAGGCGCTGGCCTATACCGATGTGGCGGCGGCCTTCGCCGTCTTTCTCGCGGCCCAGCCCAAGAATAGCCCGATCATCCTGGCCGGCCACAGCCAGGGTGCGCTGCACCTGCTGCGCCTGCTGAAGGAACAGGTCGCCGGCACGCCATTGGCCGCGCGCATTGTGGCCGTGTATCTGGTCGGCTGGCCGGTATCGGTGACGGCCGATCTGCCGGCGCTGGGCCTGCCGGCCTGCACGGCGGGCGCGCAGGCCGGCTGCATCCTCAGTTGGCAAAGCTTTGCCGAACCGGCCGATCCGGATGCGGTGCTGGCGGTCTATTATGCCGGCCCCGGCCTGAATGGCACACCGCGGCGCGGCACGCCGATGCTGTGCACCAATCCGCTGACCGGCGGGGCAGGGGCGTCTGCCCCGGCCAGCGCCAATCCCGGCAGCCTGGTGCCGGCCGCAACCCTTGAAAGCGGTGAACTGGTGACGCCCGGCGTGCCGGCACGCTGCGATGCGCGCGGGCTGTTGCTGATCGGCGAACCACCGTCCGGCTATCCGGCCTATGTGTTGCCCGGCAACAATTTCCATGTGTTCGATTATCCGCTGTTCTGGCAGGCCGTAAGGCTGGATGCGGGGATCCGGGTGCAGGCGTGGAAGGCATATGGGAAGGCATCCGGGAAGACCGAACGCTGATCACCACCCAGCCTTCGGAATTTGCCGCCGCCTTGCCGGATGGCGGCCGGCTGGGCGGGCTGGATGTCGGCACCAAGACCATTGGTCTGGCCACCTGCGACGCCAGCTGGAGCTTTGCCAGCCCGGCGCACACGCTGGCCAAGGGCAAGTTCAGCGCCGATTTCACGGCGCTGAAGGCGTGGGCAACGCAGGCGCGGCTGGCTGGGCTGGTCGTGGGCCTGCCGCTCAACATGGACGGCACCGACAGTTCGCGCACCCAATCGGTGCGGGCCTTCGCGCGCAATCTGGCACCGCTGGGCCTGCCGTTGCTGCTGTGGGACGAACGCTGGTCCACCGCCGCGGTCGAACGCGCGATGATCGCCGAGGATCTGTCACGCGCGCGGCGTGCGGAACGGGTGGACAGGCTGGCCGCGGCCTATATCCTGCAAGGTGCCATCGACGCGCTCGCGCGCCAGAACATCGGGAGTGAACCATGAGCTGCCTGTCCCCTGCTGCCCGCGCCGTGCTCTATGATCACGCCACCGAACGGCCGTTCACCTCGCCGCTGAACGATGAAAAGCGCGCCGGCGAATTCCACTGCGCCGGCTGTGGTGCGCTGCTCTATCGTTCGGACGCCAAATATGAATCCGGCTCCGGCTGGCCCAGCTTCTGGGCGGCCGAAGACGGCGCTGTTGGCACCACCACCGATACCAGCCACGGCATGCTGCGTACCGAAGTGCATTGCGCCGGCTGCAACGGGCATCTTGGCCATATCTTCCCCGATGGCCCGCCGCCCACCGGCATGCGCCACTGCATCAACGGCCTGGCGCTGGATTTCGTGGCGGAGGGTGAATGATGCGCCAGCTTCTCGCCCTCGCCGCCGCTCCGCTGCTGCTGGCGCAGGCCCCGCCGCCGGCCGCGGCACCGGAACCGCCGGTGTACAACGCGGCCGACAAGATCATCGCCGATGCGCCCGCGTCGCACTGGCTGGCCATCAATCCCGATGACATCATGGTGATGGACACCGCCGCGGGACAGATGCTGATCCAGCTCGCGCCCGCCTTCGCGCCGGCGCATGTCGCGGCCATCAAGGCGCTGGTGCGCACCGGCCAGTTTGACGATGGCCGCATCGTGCGCGTGCAGGACAATTATGTCGTGCAATGGACGGCCCGCCCCGATCCCACCCGACCCAAGGCTGCGCCCCTGCCGGAGGAGTATGAGCGGCCGCTCACCGGGCTCAGCTTCACGCCGTCGCCCTACAAGGATACATATGCCGAAGCCGGATTCGTGTCTGGCTGGCCGGCGGCGCGTGATCCGGCGACGGGAACGGCCTGGCTGGCGCACTGCTATGCTACGGTGGGTGTGGGCCGGGACAATCCGCCGGATACCGGCGACGGCACCGAACTCTACACGGTGATCGGCCATGGCCCGCGCCATCTTGATCGCAACATCGCCAATGTCGGCCGTGTGCTCGCCGGCATCGAGCCGCATGCCGCCTTGCCCCGCGGCACCGAGGCGCTGGGTTTCTACAAGACGGATACGCAGATGACGAAGATCCGCCGCGTGCGCCTGGCCAGCCAGATTGCCGGCTTCCCGCGCTGGCAGATGATGGATACGGCATCGCCCAGTTTTGCCGCCATCAATACGGCCCGCGCCAATCGCATCGGTTTCTTCACCCGCCCGGCTGGCGCTGCCGATCTGTGCACGCTGCGGGTGCCGGTGCGTTTGGCGCCATGACCCCGGCGATCAAGCTGCTGCGTGCTGCCGAATGGGCGCAGTTCCAGGCTGACGGCACGTTCGCCGGATCGGCGGACGATCGGCGCGATGGGTATATCCATCTGTCCACGCCGGAACAGGTGCCCGGCACGGTCGCCAAATATTTCGCCGGAGAAGCGGACGCGGTGGCGCTGACGCTGGATAGCGACACGCTGGGCGATGATCTGCGCTGGGAAGCCAGCCGCGGCGGGCAAATGTTCCCGCATCTCTACCGGCCGCTGCGGCTGGACGAGGTGATCGACGTCCGGCGCTTATGATGCCTGCGCCGCCTTCGCCCGCTTGAACCCGTCGCGCGCTTGGCATCGCAACCAATAGGCCTGGCACTGTGGCCCCAACTCGCCGAGATGCCCCAGCGTCTCGGCCAGCAGCAGCGCATAGGCGACCGCGATGTCGGCCACGGTGAAATCCCCGCACAGCCATTCCCGCCCATCGGCCAGCGCCTGTTCGACCCACACGGTGCGCGCCACGAACCAGCGGCGATAATCGCTGGCCACCTTGGGGTTGCGGTTTTCCGGCTTTTCCAACCGCGTGTAGCGCAGCACCAAAGTCTGCGGGAAGGTGAGCGTCGCGTCGGACTGGTGCAGGAAATTCAGATAATCGCCATAGCGCGGATCGCCGGGCAGCACGCGCAGCCGCTGCGTCTTGTCGGCCAGATACTGGCAGATCGCGGCGCTTTCGGTCATGCGCACATCGCCATCGGTGAAAAACGGGATCGTGCCCAGCGGGTTCAGTTCCAGGAAGGCCGGTTCCAGCCAGCGCGGCGGGAAGGGCAGCAGCACCAGTTCATAGGGCAGGCCCAACTCCTCCAGCGCCCAAAGCGCACGGAAACTGCGCGCATCCCGGCAGTGCCAGAGTTTCATGGGCCAAAGTTTCATGCGGTTCGCCCCTTCATCATCCCAATACGCGCCCCATATTCATGCCGGCTTAAACTTGGCTCCGCAATCACGGAGACATGCACGGGATGATCAGAATGATGGTTGAAAAGCTGAAGCTGCTGGGCGGCATCATGTTGGGGGTGGCGGCCGGCGCTGGCATTGCCGTCGGCGTCGCCAACATGTCCGATACCGGGCGGGTGGCGGCGCAAATCCCGCCGATGGATACCAGCGAAGTGGCGCGGGCCGTACCCGCCGCCGGCGGCCAGGTGGCGCTCAGCTTCGCGCCGGTGGTCAAATCCGCCGCGCCCGCGGTGGTCAACATCTACACCGCCACGCTCGATCGCCGCCCGCGCACCATGAACGAGGAATTCATGCAGCGCTTTTTCGGCGGTGCGCCGGTGCAGCCGCGCGTGCAGCAATCGCTGGGATCGGGCGTCATCGTCGGTGCCGATGGCCTGATCGTCACCAACAACCATGTCGTCGAAGGCGCCGATCAGATATTGGTGGCGCTGGCCGATCGCCGCGAATTCAAGGCGCGCATCCTGTTTGCCGATCCCCGCCTCGATCTGGCGCTGCTCAAGGTCGATACCGAAGGCGCGGCGCTGCCGGTCATCCGCATGGCCGACAGCGATCGCCTGGAGGTTGGCGATGTCACTGTCGCCATCGGCAATCCGTTCGGCGTCGGGCAAACCGTGACCACCGGCATCGTTTCGGGCCTGGCGCGCACCGGCATCGGCGTGTCGGATTGGCAATTCTTCATCCAGACCGATGCGGCCATCAACCCCGGCAACAGCGGCGGCGCGCTGCTCGATGCGCAAGGCCGCCTGATCGGCATTCCGACTGCCATCTACAGCCGCACCGGCGCGTCGAACGGCATCGGCTTTGCCATCCCGTCCAAGATGGTCCGCGTGTTCCTCACCGCGGCGGACAAGGGCAAATTGGTCTCCGGCTGGATCGGTGTGGAGGGCGAGCCCTTGACCGCCGACACCGCCAAACAACTCGGCCTCGATCGCCCCGGCGGCCTGCTGGTGACGGCGGTGGTGCCCGGCAGCCCTGGCGCGCGGGCCGGCATAAGGGCCGGCGATGTGCTGCGCAGCGTTGATGGCAAGGAAGTCGCCAATGGCGGCCAGTTGCGCTACAGCCTCGCCACCGAAGGCGTCGGCAAGACGCTGAATGTGCAATTGTGGCGCGATCGTGCCGCCGTGGCGGTGCCGGTCACACTGGCGCCGCCGCCGGAAAACCCGCCGCGCAGCATCACCCGCATCAGCGCCCGTTCCATCCTCGCCGGCGTCACGGTGGCCAATCTGTCGCCGGCCTATGCCCAGGAACTCGGCGCCGGCCTGCCCGAAGCCGGCGTGGTGGTGGTGGCGATCGAAGCCAATGCGCCCGCCGCGCGCTTCCTGCGCCCCGGCGCGCTGCTGGAAACCCTGGGCGGGCAACCGGTGAAGACGGTCGCCGACGTGACGCGTCTGGCGGGCACCGGCGCGCTGATCGTGCGCTTTGCCGTCGGCGAACAGCGCGCCGAATGCGGGGTCAACAATGTCGGCGGGCTGAGCTGCCGAAGCTGAAACGGGAGAGCCGGATTCCGCCAGTCACGCTGGGGATGCCTGTATAGGGAGAACCCAGTCATGCTGGCGCCGGCCAGCAGCCACTGTGCAGCCAGGCCCGTGCCCCACCATGGATGCTGGACTGCGCCAGCATGACAAGATTTTTTGGTGGAAGGCATCGCCCATGCACATCCTCTCCCGCATCCCCAGCCCGCTCGCGGACCTCCTCGCCGTCACCGCGCCCGATGGCACCCTCCACGCGCTCGATTTTGCCGATTACGAACCGCGCCTGCGCACCTTGTTCGCCCGCCATCACGGCGCTGCACCCCTCACCCCCGGCGAAGCGCCACCCGCGCTCACCGCCGCACTCACCGCCTATTTCGCCGGCACGCCCACTGCGCTGGACAGCATCCCCACCGCCCGCATCGGCAGTGATTTCCAGCAACGCGTCTGGGCCGCCCTGCGCGCCATCCCGGCCGGCGAAACCCGCAGCTATGGCGCGCTCGCCGCCGCGATTCGCCAACCCAGCGCCAGCCGCGCCGTCGGCCTGGCCAATGGGGCAAATCCGATCGGCATCGTCGTCCCCTGCCACCGCGTGATCGGCGCGAACGGCGCGCTGACTGGCTATGCCGGCGGCGTGGAACGCAAGGCCTGGCTGCTGCGGCATGAAGGGGCGATGTTGTAAATTTCCCCTCTCCCCTGACGCCTGCCCCGGCGCTGGGCTTTGCTCGCCTTCGGCGCGCCGGGGCCGGCTTCAGGGGAGAGGGGAGAGCGGCCAACTGGGTGCAGGGGCGAGTCCCTGCCCGCCGGAGGCTGGCCTGCCTTGTTCCCGGTCTGTCCTACAAGCCCCGCTTTGGGTTACAGTCCCGGCCATGAGCCATGATCCCGCCCCCATCACCGCCCCCATCACGGCCGCCGATCTCGAGGCCATGTTGCCGCCCAAGACCCGCCATGATGGCTGGACGCCGGCGCGGCAGCAGGAGTTCATCGAGGTGCTGGCGGATAGCGCCTGTGTGCGCACGGCGGCGCGGCGGGTGGGGATGACGGCGCAGAGCGCCTACCGCCTGCGCCGCCACCCGGATGCGGCGGATTTTCGGGCCGCCTGGGATATGGCCGTCAATCAGGCCTGGCTGCACATCAAGCAGACGGCGCTGAGCCGCGTGCTGAATGGGGAAGAGGTGGAAATCGTCCGCGAAGGCGTTGTGGTCGCGGTGCAGCGCAGGCCCTGTGATCCGCGCTTGCTGATCAACATGCTGGACCGGGCGCAGCGCATGACCGGCGGCCACGAACGCCAGTTTCGCGAATTGTCGCAATTGCGCGAGTTGATCGACGATCTGCCGGATCGTGAGGACTGGGTGGGTGAACGGCTGGACCCGCTGCATTTTCGCGAGATGGAGCGCGTGCCGGACGTGCCGCGCCTGCCCGCACGCCAATCGCCCTTCCCCGATCATATTGGCAGGCAACGCGCCAGAAAAGCGTGAAAAGCGGAACCTTTGTAACCTTGTAAATTGCGTTTAGGTGGCTGGCGCGGCCACGGCCCGCTCAGCCGAATTCCATGATCACCGCATCCACCGCCAGCGAGTCGCCGGCCTTGGCCAGCAATTTCGCCACCACGCCGGATTTTTCGGCGCGCAGGATATTCTCCATCTTCATGGCTTCCACGGTGGCCAGTTGCTGGCCGGCTTCCACCTTGTCGCCTTCGGCCACGGCGATGGAAACGACCAGGCCGGGCATCGGGCAGAGCAGATATTTGCTCATGTCCGGCGCCACCTTGGGAATCATGAAGCGGGCGAGTTCGGCGGCGCGCGGGGTGAGGGTGCGGCATTTGTGGGCGCCGCCGCGGGTGGTGAGGGTGAGGGTGCTGCCCTTGCGCGCCACACTGATCGCCGCCGCCACGCCATCGATCGTGCCGGTGAAGATGGCGTCACCCACGCGCCAGCCGGATTGCACGACGAGGTCGCGGCCTTCGATCAGCACTTCGTGGCTGCCGCCTTCGCCGAGCACTTCGACCGGGATCTGCTCGCCGTCCAGTTCGACCACCCAGTGGATGCCATATTCGGCGCCATCGCCAGAGAGTTGGCCATCGATCAACTGTTCGCGGGCCACGGTTTCGGTGTGGATGATGGCGGCGGCGGCGACCAGCGCGTCGCGGGTTTCGGCCGACGCGGGCGCGCCGTGGAAGCCTTCGGGATATTCCTCGGCGATGAAGCCGGTGGTGACATTCTCGCCGGCCTGGAAACGCGGATGCTGCATGATGGCGGCGAGGAAATCGATATTGTGATTGATGCCCTTGATTTGATAGCGATCCAGGGCTTCGGCCTGCGCGGCGATGGCATCGGCGCGGGTCGGGCCCCAGGTGATCAGCTTGGCGATCATCGGATCATAGAACATGCTGATTTCGGCGCCTTCGATCACGCCGGTATCGATGCGCACCAGCCGGCCTTCGTCATCCGGGCCGGCTTCCGGCGGCTGGCAGCGCGACAGGCGACCGATGGAGGGCAGGAAGCCGCGATACGGATCTTCGGCGTAGACGCGGGTTTCGATGGCGTGGCCATTGAGCTGCACATCCGCCTGGGTGAAGGGCAGGGCCTCGCCAGCGGCGACACGGATCATCAATTCGACCAGATCGAGGCCGGTGATGCATTCGGTGACCGGGTGTTCCACCTGCAGGCGGGTGTTCATTTCGAGGAAATAGAAACTGCGGTCGGCGCCGGCGATGAACTCGACGGTGCCGGCGCTGAAATAGCCGACGTTGCGGGCCAGGGCGACGGCCTGCTCGCCCATCTCGCGGCGCATGTCGGGGGTGACGAATGGGGAGGGGGCTTCCTCGACCACCTTCTGGTGGCGGCGCTGGATCGAACAGTCGCGCTCGTTCAGATAGATGATGTTGCCTTGTTGATCACCGATCAGCTGGATTTCGATGTGGCGCGGCTGTTCGACGAATTTTTCGATGAACACGCGGTCGTCACCAAAGCTGGCCAGTGCCTCGCGGCGGACGCTATCGAACCCTTCGCGCACATCGGCTTCGCTCCACGCCAGCCGCATGCCCTTGCCGCCGCCGCCGGCAGATGCCTTCATCATGACCGGGTAACCGATGCCGCCGGCGATCTCCACAGCATGATCGGTGCCGGTGATTTCGCCGACAAAGCCCGGCACGACGCTGACGCCGGCAGCCTTGGCGCGGCGCTTCGATTCGATCTTGTCGCCCATGGCGGCGATGGCCGGCGCCGGTGGGCCGATGAAGGCGATGCCCGCGGCCGTGAGCGCCTCGACGAAGCCGGCGCGTTCGGACAGGAAACCATAGCCGGGGTGGACGGCCTCGGCGCCGGTGGCCAGGCAGGCGGCGATGATCTTGTCAGCGATCAGGTAGGATTCGGCGGCCGGCGATGGCCCGATGTGCACGGCTTCATCGGCCAGGGACACATGCAGCGCCTGCGCATCGGCATCGGAATAGACCGCGACCGTGGCAATGCCCATGGCGCGGGCACTGCGGATCACACGGCAGGCAATTTCGCCGCGATTGGCGATCAGGATCTTCTTGAACAAGGCACGGGCCTCCTTGGCGCTTTGCGGCAATTCCATAGCGTTCGCGCCGCGCCGTGCAACCGGTCGATTTGGGCGTGGCGTGTCTGCGTCAATCGATTTTGGCGATGATGGCGACCAAGGGGCAACGTGTCACGTGCGCCGCCGTGACTGGCAAAGACGGATCACGGCAGGGCGGCGATGGAACTTCTGCCTCGCACCGCCGTTTCTCCCACAGGTGCAGCTGATGATCTTCATCCCACCTTGTCGGGTCCACTCCTCCCCCCAGTGGCCCCGGCGCCGGCCGGCGCTGTTTCCCCCGAGCAGCGTCGGCCACCCTATTGTAAAGTTTGTGTGGCATGAAGTACGTCTTGCAGACGGTCGCCGTGGCGCGGGCGGCGCCGGCTGGCGATCCGCTGCACGTTCACGACCTGGTTCCGCCAAGGGCCCGTTGAACCAGAAAGGCCGGCGCGGGTTGCCCCTGCCGGCCTTTTCGCAAGCAGTGTCCGTCCGTTCAGCGGTTTGCTGCCACCGTCATGGCCAGCCGACGGCGCAGCGCGTTGATCTGCGGCGCGACGGCCTGCATCGCATCGGCCTCGCAGGCGGCGAGTGCTTCGCCTTCGTCGCGGCTGAAGGTGGCCGGGTAACCGCACAGCCGGCTGACGGCGATGCGCACGCGCTTGTCCAGCGCACGCTGCCCGGACTGCGCCGAAAGGTCCAGATCGGCGATCTTCACGACGATCCGCGCCTGTTCATAACCCGGATCTGCCGCCAAGGCCGGCGCGGCCAGGCCGGCTGCCACGATCATTGCCATCAGGATACGCATGCTCTCTCTCCCAGTACGATGGGAGAAGATTGCGCCGCTCGTCACATCATTGCAACAGGAATGTCATCATACTGTCATTTAATCGTCATTTTGTTGAAACATTGGTTCAGCCAGGCTGCGCGATCATCAGCCACAGCGCCGCCAGCAACGGGACGGTGGAGATCAGGCCCCAAAAAATCCACTTCTTTGACAAGCTCTTGTAGGCATCAGGCACCGCGGTGCCCTCGGCAAACTGTCGTGCCAGCCCGGCCGCCTTGATCTGGATCGGCACGATCAGCCCCAGCCAGATCAGCCCCGCCGCCACGAAGCAGAGCTGCGCCCACAGCATCCAGCCTTCCAGCAGCGGGAAATGGCCGATGATGGCCAGGCCATAACCACCGGCCATGGTCAGCACCACGCCCCACACCGTCATCGACCAATCCGTGTAGGTGATCAGTTTCTGCGCAAAGCCAAGCACTTGCGGCCGGCCATCCCGGTCAGCGAAAAACTTCCAGATCGCCGTGACGGTGATGTTGCCCATCAGCATCACCACGCCGGTGAGGTGCAGGAATTTCCAGACGAGATAGGGTTCAGGCACGCATCACAACGGAATATTGTCGTGCTTCTTCCACGGGTTGCTCAGCTGCTTTGTGCGCAGCTTGCGCAGGCCCAGTGCGATGCGTTTGCGCGTCGCGTGCGGCATGATCACTTCATCGATGAAGCCCATGCTGGCCGCCACGAACGGGTTGGCAAAGCGCGCTTCATATTCGGCGGTGCGCGCGGCGATCTTGTCCTTGTCGCCGATGTCCTGGCGGAAGATGATTTCCACGGCGCCCTTGGCCCCCATCACGGCGATTTCGGCGGTGGGCCAAGCATAGTTCAGATCGCCACGCAGATGCTTCGATGCCATCACGTCATAGGCGCCGCCATAGGCCTTGCGGGTGATCACGGTGATTTTCGGCACGGTGGCTTCGGCATAGGCGAACAGCAGTTTCGCGCCATGCTTGATGATGCCGCCATATTCCTGCGCGGTGCCGGGCAGGAAGCCGGGCACATCGACGAAGGTGACGATCGGGATGTTGAAGGCATCGCAGAAACGCACGAAGCGCCCGGCTTTCTTCGACGAATTGATGTCGAGGCAGCCGGCCAGCACCATCGGCTGGTTGGCGACGATGCCGACCGTGTGGCCTTCGATGCGGGCAAAGCCGATCAGGATATTGCCGGCGTGGCCGGGCTGCAGCTCGAAGAATTCGCCGTCGTCGGCGACCTTGGCGATCAGCTCATGCATGTCATACGGCTTGTTGGCGCTGTCCGGGATCAGCGTGTCCAGGCTGTGCTCCAGCCGCAGCGCATCATCACTGGTCGGCCGGAAGGGTGCCTGTTCGCGGTTGTTCAGCGGCAGGAAATCGAAGAACGCCCGGGTGCGCAGCAATGCATCGATATCATCTTCCAGCGCCAGATCGGCCACGCCGGATTTGGTGCTGTGAGTGATCGCCCCGCCCAGCTCTTCCTGCGTCACCAATTCGTTGGTCACGGTTTTCACCACGTCCGGCCCGGTGACGAACATGTAGCTCGAATCCTTCACCATGAAGATGAAGTCGGTCATCGCCGGGCTGTACACCGCGCCGCCGGCGCAGGGGCCCATGATCAGCGAAATCTGCGGCACCACGCCAGATGCCAGCACGTTGCGCTGGAACACCTCGGCATAACCGCCCAACGATGCCACGCCTTCCTGGATGCGCGCGCCGCCGCTGTCGTTCAGGCCGATCACCGGCGCGCCGACCTTCATGGCCATGTCCATGATCTTGCAGATTTTCTGGGCATGGCGTTCCGACAGCGACCCGCCGAACACGGTGAAATCCTGGGAAAACACATATACCAACCGGCCATTGATGGTGCCGCTGCCCGTCACCACGCCGTCGCCGGGGATGATGGTGTCCTGCATGCCGAATTCGGTGCAGTTGTGCTCGACATACATGTCGAGCTCTTCGAACGAGCCGGGATCGAGCAGGATATCGAGCCGCTCGCGCGCCGTCAGCCGGCCCTTGGCGTGCTGCGCGGCAATGCGCTTCGCGCCGCCGCCCTGTCGGGCAGCATCACGGCGGCGTTCGAGTTCTTCCAGCGTCTTCAGCATGGCGACGGCCCACTCCTTGTTGTGCTGATCCCTAGCAATTGCGCCGCGTCCGGCAAGGGGCAAGTATCAGGCCGTTGGCAATCTCAGGCCAGCAAAGCCAGCATCACGACCGCTGCGCCCAGGTCGGCCTGCCGCTCGGCATGGCCGGCTTCGGCCAGCGGGTCCTTGCCCCATTGTTCGGCCTGCCACAGTTCATCGAGATGGCCGATGGTCCACGCCGTGGCGGCATCCATGGCGCCATCGGCCACCGCCAGGCCGATCAGCGCCGATCCCGAAATCGTCACCACGGGGTTGAGCGCCGCCAGCCGGAACATATCGAAGGCGCGATAGGCGGCGGTGATGCGCGCCAGCGTCGCCGGCGGCTGCGGCCGGTGGATGATGCCGGTGACGGTCGTGAATACGATATCATAACGCTGCCGCGCCCACGCCAGCCACGGGTCCCATTGAGCGGCCTGGTGCGCTACCAGCGGCGGCGGATAATCGGCGCGATAGGCGAGCAGCTCATTTTCGGCGAACACCGCCAGCCCATCGGCAAAGGCCGCCGCTTCGGGCGCCACGCGGTCGATGGCGGCATTGGCCAGGCCGGTTACGGCCAAGCTGCGTGGGTTGACCAGCTCGCCTTGGGCATTCCATTCCGCCGCGATTGCGTGGGCGAGCGCTTCGGTGGGCAAAGTCAAGGCTGCGCGCGCCGGCGTGCGCAGCGGCTTGCCGTCCAGTGCCACACCCCAACCCGATTCCGCTTCGGTAACGGCCGCTGTCGTCCAGAACCGTTTCACCGCCCAGAACCGCGCCCAGAACCGCGCCCAGAACCGCGCCCAGAACCGCGCTTCGTCAGCCCCAGGTGCTTGGGCCGCACGAACAGCGTCAGCCCGCCGATCAGCGCGACCACCAGGCCGGCTGCCTGCCCCACGGTCTGGCTGAGCCACAGGCCGGTGACCATCACCGCCAGCCCGGCAAAGCGCACGCCGACATAGATCAGATAGCGTTTGCGGGCTTCCGCCAGCGGCAGCGGGGCCTGGTTGTCGGTCATGATCTTGCTCCGGGGCGTTGGCGCAGCCGCCAGGCCATCATCGCCGCCGCCGCGAATTGCAGCACGGCGGTCGCGCCAAACAGGAACCGCAGCACCTGACCAATGCCGGGCGTCGACGCCGGGGCCTGCCAGGCCAGAAAGGCAAACAGGCTACCGACCATCAGCGACATGGTCACCCGCGACCAGCCGATCTTGCGCATGCGGGCGACCATGGCGGAGGGTGCCGGGCCTTCCGGGTTCTCGGGTTCAGCCACGCAGCAGCTCCTGCAAATGGCCGGCATCGCGGGCGACCGCGGCGGCGCCGGCCTCGATCAGTTCGTCGGCCTCGTGATAGCCCCAATCCACGCCGATGCTGCGCACGCCGGCGGCCTGGCCCATGGCGATATCGAAGATCGTGTCGCCGATCATCACCGCCTGGCCCGCCTGCGCCCCGGCTTCGGCCAGCGCGGCGCGCAGCATCGACGGGTGCGGTTTCGATGGGTGGCGATCGGCGGTCTGCAAGCTGACGAACAGGTGGTGGATGCCGTGATGCTCCAGCGCCAGGCGAAGCCCGCGATCCGATTTGCCGGTGGCCACCGCCAACTGCCAGCCATCGCCGTGCAGCGCATCGAGCAGGCGGCGGATGCCGGGATAGAGCGGTTCGGGATCGAGCGCCGAATCGGCCCGCAAACGCTGGAAGGCGGCCTTGTAATCATCGGCCAGCGATTGCTGCAGTTCCAGATCAGCATCCGGCAACAGCGCCTGCATGGCTTCCAGCAGGGACAGGCCGACGATGCGGCGAGTGGCGTGATCGTCAGGCGCGGCGAGGCCATGGCGGGCGAAGCTGCTGGCCATCGCCCGGATGATGTTGATCTGGCTGTCGATCAACGTGCCGTCGCAATCGAAGACGGCCAGTTTTGGGCCAGGCTTCATGATCGCGTCTTTCGGATGGCGGCAGCGCCGGCGGTTTCGCCCAACTGTTCCAGCGCGGCGATCACGCCGGCGGCATCGGCGGCACTGCGGTTCTGGCTGGCCTTGAACGTGGTGCGGATGGCTGTGGGGGTGAGCTCGAAGCCGGTGATGGCGCGCATCATCGCTTCGGCACGCGGGCGCTGCATCTTGGCCATTGTCCAATCCTGGCCGACGCGCGGTTCGAACGTGGCTGACGACAGGTTCAGCAGCGCTTCCAATTCGTCTTCATCGAGGGCACGCACCGGCCCCTCCACTTCGACCGCTTGATAATTCCAGGTCGGCACGTTGTTCGCCGGTTCCGCATACCAATTGGGCGATACATAATGGCCCGGCCCGCCGATGCTGGCCACGGCAACCATGCCGTCCAGCGCCTGCGCCAATGCATTGCCATTGGCCAGGTGGAACATCAGGCTGCCGTGCGCCGTCACCAGCACCGGCGCGTGCGCCACGCGCGGGCCGGCCGGCGTCTGGCCGAAAACATGCGCAAAGCTGTACGCGGCCACAAAGGCCAGCGGATCATCGTCGCTGCGGAAGGCGGCATTGGGGTGCATAGCCCGCGCTTCCTGCCTCACCCCCATCCTGTCGGCAAGGAGAGTCGACGCCGCGCCATGGGCAGGCTAGCGCTGCACCATGGAACCGCCGCCGCTCTTGCCCATTCCCGCCGGCCAGGCCAGCACCGAAGCGCGGACGCCCGACAGCATGCGCGGCCTCGATTATCCCTTTGGCCGCTGGGTGCCCGGCCCCGGCGAAACGCATGAAGTGGCGCCAGGCGTGCACTGGGTGCGCATGGGCCTGCCGTTCGGCCTGGATCATATCAACCTGTGGGTGCTGGATGCAGGCGACGGGCCAAATGGCGGCTGGGCGATCGTCGATACCGGCGTCGGCCTGCCCAACAGCAAGGCCAATTGGGAAGCGCTGCTGGCCGGGCCGTTCAAGGCCAAGCCGGTGACGCGGGTGATCGTCACCCATTATCACCCCGATCATCTTGGCATGGCCGGCTGGCTGTGCCGCAAATTCAACGTGCCGCTGGAAATCACCCGCACCGAATATCTGCTGGCGCGCACGCTCACATTGGATGTGCGCGATGCCCCGCCGGATGAAGCCGTGGCCTTTTCCATCCGCGCCGGCTGGAGCGAGGAACAGGTGGCGGCGATGAAGGCCAAGGCCTGGGGCAATTTCGGCAAGATCATCTCGAAAATGCCTTCTGGCTTCAAGCGGTTGAAGGACGGCGATGTGCTGACCATCGGCGCACGGCAATGGCAGGTGGTCGTCGGCCGCGGCCACGCCCCCGAACATGCCTGCCTGGTCAGTGATGGCCTGATGATCAGCGGCGATCAGGTGCTGCCACGCATCACCAGCAATGTGTCGGTCTATCCCACCGAGCCCTACGCCGATCCGCTCGCCGACTGGCTGGAAAGCATCGAACGCTTGCGCGCCATTCCGGCCGACGTGCTGGTGCTGCCGGCGCATAACGAGCCGTTCTTCGGCCTGCACACCCGCCTCGATCAACTCGCCGCCGATCACCACGGCAAACTGGAGAAGCTGGAGGCGTTTTGTGAAACGCCGCGCACTGCGGTCGATTGCTTCGCCGCCCTGTTCCGCCGCCCGATCGGGGATGCGGATTATGGCCTGGCGACGGGCGAGACGGTGGCGCACCTGCACTGGCTGGAAGAACGTGGCCGGGTGAACCGGGTGACGGATACCGGCGGGGTGGACCGGTTCGTGAAGGTGTGAGGGCGGGCGCATTTGCCAGCGGGCGCATGACTCGGTTCGGTAACACGTAACCCGTCGGATTGTTTTGCCATGCCCGCTTTGCCCTCTTCGGCAAATTCCACCGGAAAGGCCAACGCATCGCCGCTTCGGTCTGCCGGGCCAACGGGCTTCCTCAGTCATGCCGCAGACCATCAATCGCCTGCGATGGCATGTGCGGCGCTCTGTCCCCTCTATCGCGCCGGGGTCATGGCCAGCAGGGGCCTGACTGCCGCCAGCAACTGTGCGGAGGTGAAAGGTTTCCTGATCAGCAGGCTGTGCGCGACGCCCATGCTGCGATGGTCATGCTCGCTGCCGCCCGACAGATACACGATCGGTACATCCGGAATTTGCGACCGGGCATAGTGGGCCAGTTCCCAACCGTCGACGCTGCCACCCAGGCGGATATCGGTGATGACCGCGGCGAGATCGCCCGGCCGGCTTTCCAGAACAGATTTGGCCAGGCCGCTGCTGTGCACCGTAATCACCGGGAACCCAGCCGCTTCGAGTACGTCTTGCAGCATCATCGCCACAAAGGCTTCGTCCTCCACCAACAGGATTGTCTGTGATCCGTTCAACCTCATTCTCCGCGCAGGCAGCCGGTCGACCCCGTGATGAACGGAAACAGGTGGGGTTGCCCATGTTCCGTCGTCGCGGCCCTGACGCACGTCGCCATCCACCCATTCCAACGGCGCTGCAATCCGGTCAGTTCCGGTCGCCTGTGGCGAAACTTGCAGTCAGCCTCCTTCTGCGCTGCTCAGCCGGCCTATCGGGCGACCGCCATTTCATACAGGAAATCGACAAATCCCGCCGTGCAGCCGGCCAGCCCCTGCACCGCCGGGTTGCTGCTTTCGATCACGAAATATTCGTCCGGCGCGTGGGCGCCGCTGCCGTGGCCCAGGCCGAACTGGCCGGCGGGCAGGGAGACGGGCGGCTGGGTGAAGACACTGCCAGGCCATGACCCGGCGTTGCGCGGATAGAGCGTGGCGGCCGCGCCGAAACGGGCATAAACCGCCTGCTGGGCCCGCACCACGCGGGCGTCTTCGGCGGTTTCGGTGGGGTCGTAACCGCCGGACACCACCACTTCGATATCGCCAAAGCCGCGCTTGGCCAGATGCGCCTTCAACTTGGCTTCGGCTTCGCGGAAGGTCTGGTTGGGCACCAGGCGGCATTCCAGCTTGGCTTCGGCGCGGCCGGGCAGGACGGTCTTGCCGCCCGGGCCCATGTAACCGGCGACCAGTCCCTGGATGTTCACGGTGGGCTGCGACGCCAAACGCTCCAGCGATTGCTGCCATGGCTCGTTGTTGATCCACATTTTCACGCCCATCGCCGCCTTGGCCTGCGCCTCGTTCTGGCTGGCCGCGGTCATCGCGATCAGTTCTTTCTCGCGCGCGGTCAGGCCGCGCACATTGTCGAACCAGCCATCGATGGCCGGGGTGAAGCCATCGTCCTTCACCAGCGTGTTCAGCGCCTGCACCAGATGCCACACAGGCGAATCGACATGCGCGTGCTGGCTGCTGTGGATGTCCCCCTTTGGCCCCTTGCCCCAGCGTTCGCCACTGGCGATCAACTGGAATTCGATCGGGCCTTTCGATCCCAGGTTGATCGTGGTGCTGCCATTGGGGCTCTGCCAGGCGGTGGGGATGACGATGCCGTCGCATTTTTTCAGGGCCGCCAGCACTTCGGGGGCCTGCACGATCTCGTGGAAATGCGGCGAAGCGATTTCTTCCTCACCTTCGGCAACCAGCACGAGGTTGACCGGCAATTTCTGCCCGGCGGCGCGAAACGCGTGCAGCGCGGCGAGGAAGGCGGCTTCCGGGCCTTTCTGGTTGATGGCACCGCGGCCGACGATGGCCTTGCCCCAGCCTGGCTTGTCGATGATGCGCGCTTCGAACGGCGGGCTGGTCCATTCGGCAGGGTTCACCTGCTTGACATCATACATGAAATAAATGCCGACGGTGCGTTTGGCGCCGGCGTCGAGCGTGGCGAAAATGCCGGGCTGGCCCGTGGTGGGCATGCGTTTCACCATCTGGAAGCCGGCATCGCGGATCAGGTCCATGGTGAAGGCGCAGGCTTCCTCCATCCGATAATTTTCCGCCGCGATACCGGGGCTGCGGATCCAGGCCTGAATGCGGGCGATATTCTCCGGCAGTTGGCGATCAATGGCGGCACGGATGGTTTTTTGCGCGGCGGCAGCCGGCGCGGTCGCAGAACGGGCGGCGCCCGGCAGCGCCAGCGCTGCGGCTGAACCGGCCAGCAAAGTGCGGCGATCGAACATGGTCATACGCTTGTCTCCCCAGTCCGGATGCAGATGCAGCCGGAATTTGTTTGCGGCGGGCAAGCGCATTGCGCTCTTCCTGCCGGCAGTTGTGCCATCCTGGCAGGGCCGCCGCAGTCCGCCAAGCCCGTCGGCATTTGCGGCATGCCTTTGTTGCAACGCAACAATTTGGCGGTCGGAAAAATCGACAAATCAATCGCACATGATGGTGCGGCGACAGATTGACACATGCGGCGGAATGGCTAAGGATTAATACGCTGCGACACCGCGCCGCGTCTCTCCCTGGGGACCGCCGCTGGCGAATGGGCTGCAGCAAGGATTGGGTCGCAAGCGTTCGTTACCCATTCCGGCAAACAGGCGGGGTAGCCGATGCCCATTACCGGGCCGGCGAATTTTCCGAATGGGAGAGGAGTGTCCTATGGCTGATGATACCAAGGTCTACCCGACCGGGCTGACCGAAAAGGAAGCGATTGAAATCAACGAAGGCCTCAAGTGGGGCACGCGGATTTATGTTGGCACCGCGATTGTTGCACACATCCTGGCGTTCGTTCTGACGCCGTGGCTGAAGTAAGCAAGAGGGGAGTCTGACTCATGAATGAAGGTCGTATCTGGCTTTACGTCAACCCCAGCGTCGGTCTGCCGCTGTTCTTTCTCGTCTGGGTCGCTGGTGTTTCGTTCGCGATTCACTTCTCGATCCTGACCCACACCACGTGGTTCGCCGCGTTCTGGGAAGGCGCTGCTGCCCAGGCTGCAGCACCGGCCGCAATGGAAGCGGCTCCGGCTGCTGAAGCAGCCCCGGCTGCTGACGCCATGGCCCCGGCTGCTGAAGCCCCTGCAGAAGCGGCTCCGGCCGAAGCTGCCAAGTAAGTCTTGTCTCCGGCCTTGCGCCGGAGGGACTGAACAACAGGGCCGGGCCCCCCCGACGGGGGGCCCGGCCCTTTTTCGTTCGAAGATTACCAGCCGTGCGTTGCTGCGCGTTCATGCCTGGCATGAACTGGGACTCCGGCTGGCTCGGCGTTGCAGGCGCCGTCACCACCCGGCATCGGCATGTTGCTCAATCGCAGCGCTTCGGCGGCAACGCATCAACCGCTGGGCAATTCAGTCATTCTGTTCGCGACGCTGCAATGGGATGATCGCCAGCAGCGTGGCCAGCATGAACGCCAGTTCCAGCCCAAAGATCAGCATATAGCCGTTGGCGGCTTGTGGCAGTGGCAGTCCCAGATCAATGCCACGCGTCAGATCGCGCAATGCCCCGCCGATGGTGGCGCCCACGCCTTGGGATGTCGCCTGCACCGCCCCCCAGGCGCCCATTGCGATGCCGACTTGACCTTTGGGTGCCAGTCGCATGGTGGCAGTGAGTGTGCCATGACCGAACAATCCGGTGCCGATTCCAGCCAGCAGCACGCCCAAGGTGAAGATTTCCGGCGTGTCCGAGCCGGCCGCAAAGATGATCAGACCATAGGCCGGCAAGCCGATCGCCGTGCCGAGGCCGGCCATGCGGAATGGATCGGCACCCAAGGACAACACATAGGACGCATAGGCAAAGCCCAAGAGGCTGCCACCGGCCATCGTTGCGGACAGCAAGGTGGTGGCGCCGACACCCAAATGGAGCACCTCGCCGCCATAGGGTTCCAGAACGATATCCGACATGGAGAACGCCAATGTGCCCAGCCCGACTGCGATCAGCCGCAGCAGGGTCTTTTCCTGGGCCACGAACAAATCCCAGCTTTCGCGAAAGCTGGGATCGGGGGCGAGTGGCGCCGTGCGCAACCGACTCGGAACCCGCGCCTCCTGCTTCCAGAGCGCGGCAAAGTTCAGCAGGATGGTCACCACACCACAGCCCTGGATCACCTGGATCAGACGGCCCTGTGAGAAATCCTTCAACACCCAACCGAAGAACAACGCCGCAGCGATCGAGCCAATCAGCAGCATCACATACATCAGCCCGACCACATTGGGCTGCTGCTCTTCCGTCGTCAGATCGGTGGCCAGCGCCAACCCGACCGTCTGGGTGATATGGACGCCAGCCCCGACCATCAGAAAGGCGATCGCTGCCGCCGGTATGCCCAGCCACAGGCGCTCGTCAAAAGCCTCCTGGGCACCGGACAAGACCAGGATGGCAAAGGGCATGATGGCCAAACCGCCAAACTGCACCATGGTGCCAAGATAGATATAGGGCACCCGTCGCCACCCCATCGCCGATTTGTGCGTATCCGATTTGTGGCCGACCAGCGCGCGAAACGGCGCCGCCAACAGCGGCAGCGCCAGCATCAGGCCCACCAGACTTGCCGGCACGTGCAGTTCGACGATCATGACGCGATTGAGCGTGCCGACCAGCAGCACCAGGCTGATCCCCACGCTGACCTGGATCAGCGACAGCCGCAGCAATCGCGACAATGGCAATGTCGGGCTTGCGACATCGGAGAACGGCAGGAATCGCGCGCCCCAGGTCATCCAGACGCGGGTGAACTGGGCGTTGACGCCCTTTGGGGCAGGAACGGGTTCGGCAGACATGGCGTGACTCAAAGCCGATTGCACGGCGCTTGGCAATGGGGTGATGAAGGGAACATCATGGGGTTGGTGGCAGCCGCTGCAGCGGGCGCCCCAATCATCGTCGGGGCGGTCCGGCATCAGCGCCGGGCCAGAATCTCCAGGGTCAGGGCCCGGCATTCATAGGGCAGATCGGGCGCCGAGCAGAAATCCGGCCAGTCGCGGCGCTGCAGCCAAAATTGTGCCAGGCCGATATCGGCCATCGCCCGCATGAAGCGCTGGTCTTGCCGAAGATCCTGCAAATAGCTGCGAAACAATATTTCCGGGCCGGTGCGCAATTCCGCAATGGCGGTCGGGTGCTGCATGATCGCCAATGCCTCATCGCGGGCGCCCAGGCTGGCGGCCGCCTGCAGCAGCAAGAACGGGATTTTCGGTTCGCGTGCCCATTGCCGGCGCAGCGGCGCCAGCGCGGCTTCGATGCGCGCCGGGGTCGGTTCCATTCGGGCCAGCAGATAGTTGCGGAACAGCGAATTCTGCACCTCGCGCGGTCCGGAGTCGAAATAATCCCCGGCTTCAAGCTGACGCAGCACGGTGGCGGCGTCACCCAGCCGCCATTCGATGCGGAAACGCGCGTCGCGAATGGCCGCCGATCCCGGCCAAAGCAATTCGGCCTCGCGCGCGGCCTTGCGGGCCGGTGCTATGAACCCGGAGAAGCCAAGCGCGGAAATCAGCGCATGATGCAGCTGCACATCATAGGGATCGAGCCGCAGGGCATTGCCAGCGGCATAGACGGCCGAACCAAGCTCGCCGATTTCGCGCAGCAGCGCGGCGCGGGCCTCGTGCAGCGCCGCCGATCCGGGCTGCTGCTGCAAGGCGGTGTCGATACGGTTCAGGCGCTGGCCCCAGCGCCCGGCCGGCAGCAGCGCATTTTCGCCGATCACCACCATGGGATGGCCCGGCGAAAGCCGGCGCAGCCGGGCCACCTGCCGTTCCAGCCCGGCGCGGTTGTCGTGCCCGCCGGTCAGCTGGCTGAACCGGTACCAATCGATGGCGCGCAACACCTGCCACGCCGCGACACGGGGGCTTTTTGGCATCAGCCCGGCAAGCTGATCGAGCTGCTGTTGATCCGGCAATTTGCCGTCGATGCGCTGCTGCGCGCACAGCGCCAGCATCAGCCGCAGGGCTTCGGGATCATAAGGCCGGTCGAGGCCGCCGGCACCAAAAGCGCAGAACAGGACCGCCCCGGCAGCGCCGGTCATGGCCTTGAGCTGCGCGCCCGGCGGCGCGCGCGGCAGCGAAGTCGACCACAAAACGCCGCCGCGCCGATCGTGCAGGCTGAACAGATCGGTCGCCTCGCCGGCCGGGCCGGGTGCGGCCTGCAAGCGGAAATCCGCGTCGTCCACCGCGCCGTCCGCCCGGAACAGCGGCAGATCAGGCGTGCGGCGCGCGCGCATCAGTTCCAGGGTCAGCGCCGCTTCGCGGGCAGAGCTGGTGCCGGGATCAAGCTCGATCTGGATGATGGCGCTGGTGGGCGCGGCCGGGGTGATCAGCAACCACAGGCCCAGCGCCAGCCCGGCCGCGCCGATCAGGGCAGGGGCCCACCAGCGCAGCGGACGGCGATGCGGGGGGTGGGCAGGCGCCGGCATTGCCCCAGCGGCGGGCTGGGCTGCCAGCGCGGGCGCCGATGGCTCGCCAGCCGCCGCCGGCAGTGATGGCAATTCCACCAATCGATACCCGACCCGCTTGACCGTTTCGATGGTGAAGACATTCTGGCCAATGGTTTGCGCCAGATCGCGCAGCCGCGAGATGACGCGTTGCAAGGCATTGTCACCCACGATCACTCCGCCCCAGCAGCGGGCCACCAGTTCATCGCGCGAGACGGTGGTGCCCTGGGCCTGCGCCAGCACGACCAGAACCTGCATCATGCGCGGCTCGATCATGGTCCGTTCCGGGCCATTGCGCAGTTCCAGGGTCGATGGGCCGATGTGCAGCGGGCCGATGGTCAGCGGGGCGATGTCGGCCAGCCGGATCGGTTCCCAGCTTGAGGTCATGGCGTGGCGAGGCTCCTGCGGGCAGCGTGCGGGCAAATTATCAGCTTTTGATCAGCAATCCATCAGCTTTGCGCCATGGCGCTTTCCAACGTTTCGCCTGACCAAATTGGTCATGACACACAGCATCTTGTCACCGCTGCCGCCAAGGCCTGCCCTCGATCAGCCCGGCCCGTGCCGGGGTGGGCGTCGACATTCCCGGACACCTGGTGCCCTGCTGACCGTCTGCTGCCTGATATGGCCGGCATCGGCACCGGCGCAGACCAAGTTTCCGGCCGAGGGTGGCCGCGGTGATGCAGAACATCAAGTGGTATGCCCGGCTGGATATGTTCTCAGCGGCTTTTCCGGCCGGACCGGTACGTGGATCGATCAGATCCAGGTGATCTGTTCAGAAGTTCTGCCGAATTTCGCGTTGGGGAAAACCATACGACTGGCAACCAAGGGCGGCAACGGCGGCAGCCCAACGGAATCAAACTGTGATCCCGGAGGCGGGATCAGATCGATCCAGTTTTACTATCTGTACACCGAGGGGCGTGTGCGCATTCTCCAGTTTTCCTGCTCCAAACCATGCGACGGCGCTGATGCCGGGCAAAATCGCTGGTTCGGTGGGACAAGAACATCGTCGTCGGTTGCCCTACGTCCTCAAGTTGGCACAGCTGCCAGCGTTGTCGATAATCCTTGTCCTGGTGCGGAATATGCAACCGGCCTGGTCGTACGGCATGGCAAGGACGTGAACGCCGTCGGGTTGATCTGCGCCAAGGTGGTAAGCACCACGCCGCTCCCGGTGCTGATGCTGCCCAGCATGACCGCCAAGCCAGTCCCTGCGTCGTCCGCTCAAACGCCCGCGCGTCCCATCCGCCGGCTCGGCCGAATGCCGCCGGCGGGCGCGACCCCGACGGCCGATGCCTGCCTGCCTGGCTTTGTCTGGCGCAACGCCGGTCCGGATGATCGCGTATGCGTGCTCAGCTATTCGCGGGTGCGGGCGGTGCACGACAATCAGCGGGCCGAAAGCCGCCGCGATCCGGACGGGGCGTCCGGCCCTTATAGTTGCATCGCCGGCTTTGTCTGGCGCGAGGCGTTTCCCGGCGACGCCGTGTGCGTCACCCCGGAGGTGCGCAACCTCACGGCCCGCGAAAATGCGATGGCCGAACAACGCCGGGTGCAACCATGAACCGCCGCATCCCGATCTTGTCGGCGCTCTGCCTGACGCTGCTGGCGGCCACACCAAGGGCCAGGGCGCAGCAGAATTTCGGCCCGCTGCCCGCCATTCGCGGCCTGTTGATCGAAGCGCCGCCGCAAACCCTGCTGTCGCGCCCGGACATGTTCGACGGGGCGCAATATTGCGCCCGGCTGGGCGAGCTGCAGGATTGGATCCGGGCGGGGATGAATTATGCGCTGTTGCAGGCCAACGCCCAGATCGGCAGCCGCATCGCCGGGGTGCAACTGGTGCGCCCGGCGCTGGAGGTGTCGAGCGGCTGCCGGGCGCGGGCCACGCTGATCGGCCCGGCGCAAGCCATCAAGCTCGTGATCGAACTGCCGCGCAACCGGTTTGCCGCCAATGTCACCACGCCCAGCACATCGGTGCTCGGCCTTGATATCGGCCTTGGGCAGGGCGCCGATCCGCGGCTGTTCACCCGGTTCGATCTGGAGGTCACGACCATCATCGATCTGCCGCAGGCCGGCGGGCAGTGTCTCGGCCGGCCGCGCACCACCGTGTCGGTGCGCAACATCAGCAAGCCGAAGGGGGAGAATTTCACCGGCGATCTGGTGTCGTTTCTCGCCGACGTCGGTGCCACCATCTATGATCATTTCAACGATGGCGTGCTGGGCCGCCAACTGGCCACCGGCGTGCGCGAAGATCTGATGCTGCCCGGAAACCCGGTGCCGCAGATCAACCAACTGGTCTGTCAGGGGCCGCGCTATCAATCGGTCCAAGTCGGCACGGTGGCACCCGATATCCTGCGCATCGCGCTCGGCACCGGCGGCCGCATCGTGGATGCACGCTGCCAGGCCGGCTTTGTCTGGCGGCTGGTGCGCCCCGACGATCTTGTGTGCGTGTTGCCGCAGGTGCGGGCGCAGGTGCGGGCCGACAATCAACTGGCGCTGCAGCGCCGGGCCGGTGGCTTCCGCCCCTCGCTGTGTGAACCCGGCACGCCGTGCCGGGAGCCCGTGCAGCGCATCGCCTGCCTGCCGGGCTTTGTCTGGCGGGAGGCGGTTGCCGATGATGTCATCTGCGTCACGCCAGCGGCGCGCGCCCAGGCCCAGGATGACAATCGCAACGCGCGCCGCCGCCGCAATGACTACGAAGCGCCGGTGAATTGAACGGCGACTACAATCCAGCATCACCAACCACGCGCCTAGCCGCAGGACAGGAGCAGATGATGACGAAGATTCTTCAGTTCGGCCGCCACGCCAGCGTCCGGCCTGTGCCCATGATCCGGTGGCTGGCCGCCGCTGCGATGCTGGTTGCGCTGGGCGGCACCAGTCACGCCAGAAAGGATCCGGTGCCAGACCGCAAGAAGGCCATGGTGACCGAGCCGGGCACCGCGCCGACCCGCGAACAGCTTCGCCAGCAGAAACTGCTCAGGGATGCCCGCACGCGTCCCAATCAGCTGAATCCGCAGCCGCTGCCGCCGGAGCCGCCTGAAGCCAAGTGGCTGAACCCGCAGCCCGTGCCGCCGAAACGCCCGGTGCCGCCGCCGCGTTGAGGCAGCAACCGTACCACGTCAGCGCGCGGCGGCCTGCATCGCCGCAATCGCGGCATTGGCCAGCGCATCGGCGCGCTCGTTCTCGGCATGGCCGGCGTGACCCTTCACCCAATGCCAGCGCACCTGATGCGGGCGGGCCGCGGCCAGCAGGGCCTGCCAGAGGTCGTCATTCTTCACCGGCTTCTTGTCGGCGGTTTTCCAGCCGTTCCGCTGCCAGCCGATCACCCATTTGGTGATGCCGTCGCGCACATAGACGCTGTCGGTGGTCAGATCGACGCTGCATGGGCGGGTCAGCGCCGCAAGCGCACTGATCGCCGCCTGCAATTCCATGCGGTTGTTGGTGGTGAGCGTTTCGGCGCCGTTCAGTTCCTTTTCCTGTCCGCCAAAGCGCAGGATCGCCCCCCAGCCGCCGGGGCCGGGATTGCCCTTGCAGGCACCGTCGGTGAAAATCGCCACCGCAGGACGCTTTGCGGCCAGCGCCTCAGCCACCCATTTGCTCCGGGGTCGCGTCCAAATACCACGCCATGCGCCGCGCAAACGCCATCGGATCCTTGCGCGTCACCAGGGCATCGGCCGGGGTGTTGATCCAGTCATAGGCGCGCGTCAGCGTGAAGCGCAGCGCCGCGCCGGCTGCCAGCAACGGCAGCGCGGCGCGTTCCGCCGGGGAAAGCGTGATCACGCTGGCATAACCGGCCATCAACGCCGCCGCGCGCTCCGGGAAAAATTGCCGGCCATCGGCGGAAAAACACCAGGCGCCATGGGTGACCGCCACGTCATAGGCGCGGGCATCGGTGCAGGCGAAATAGAAATCGATCAGGCCGGTGACCGCGCCGTCCAGCAGCAGTACATTGTCCGGGAACAGATCGGCGTGAATGGTCGCAATCGGCAGCCCGGATGGCCAGTGCCCCATCGCCGCCAGCCCGGCATCGACCAGGCCGGGCAATGCGGGGTCAATCTCGCCCAGCCGGCCATCACATCGTGACGCCAGCGGCGCCCATGCCTCAACCCCCAGGCTGTTGGGGCGCACGGCGGTGAAATCCTCGGCCGCGCGGTGCATAGCAGCCAGCGCGGCGCCCACTTCATGGGCCTGTGCCGGCGTTGCTTCGGTCACGCTCACGCCGGGCAGAAATTCGATCATGCAGGCCGGGCGGCCATTCAGGCGTTGCAGACTGTGCCCCTGCCGGTCGCGGATCGGCCCCGGCACCGGCAAGCCCTTGGCCGCCAGATGCCCCATCAGCGCCAGAAACCAGGGCAGATCGTCTTCGGCCACACGCTTTTCATACAGCGTCAGGAGAAAACGGCCGCGCGTTGTTTCGACCAGAAAATTGCTGTTCTCGACGCCTTCGGCGATGCCCTTGAAGCTGACCGCTTCGCCGACATCATAGCCCGCCAGAAACCCGGCCAGATCATCAGCGCTGACCGGCGTGTAAACCGCCATAGTCCAGACTCAGGCCGTCAGCGAGCGCGGCAGCTTGAACACCACCTCTTCCACCGCGGTGGTGATATTCTCCGAAATCACCACAAAGCGTTCGCCAAGCGCGGTCAGCACTTCCTGCACCAGCAGTTCGGGTGCCGATGCCCCAGCGGTGATGCCGACGGTGCTGATGCCATCGAACCAGCGCCAATCGATATCGACGGCACGCTGGATCAACCAGCTTTGTGCGCCTTCGCGTTCGGCGACCTCGCGCAGGCGCTGGCTGTTGCTGCTGTTCTGTGCGCCGATCACCAGCACCAGATCGCAGCGCGGCGCCATCGCCTTCACCGCAGCCTGGCGATTCGATGTGGCGTAACAGATGTCGTCGCCGCGCGGGCCTTCGATCGCCGGGAAGCGGCGCTTCAGTTCGGCAACCATGTCCGAGGTGTCGTCGACGCTCAACGTGGTCTGCGTCAGGAAGCCCAGATTGGCCGGGTCGGCGGGCTGGATGCGCTGCGCGTCTTCCACCGTCTCGATCAGGGTCATGGCGCCATCGGGCACCTGGCCGAAGGTGCCGATCACTTCCGGATGGCCATGGTGGCCGATGAACAGGATATGGCGCCCGGCGGCGACCAGTCGCTCGGCCTGGCGATGCACCTTGGACACCAGCGGGCAGGTGGCATCGACATAGGTCAGGCCGCGCTCTTCGGCCTTGGCCGGCACGGCCTTGGGCACGCCATGGGCGGAAAACACCACCGGTACGCCGTCAGGCACTTCATCGAGTTCCTCGACAAACAGCGCACCCTTGGCCTTCAGACTGTCGACGACAAACTTGTTGTGCACGATCTCGTGGCGGACATAGACCGGCGCGCCCCAGCGCTCCAGCGCCAGTTCGACGATATGGATGGCGCGATCGACCCCGGCGCAAAAGCCGCGCGGCGCAGCGACCAGCACATTCAGGGCCGGGCGGGCGGCCGGCGAGATGACATCAGCTTCAGGAAGCGTGGGGGCGGGTGCAGCGCTGCTCATGCTCCGCGCTTTACGCCAACTGCCAATGCCGCGCCACCCCCCAGCAGTGGCTTGCCCCCGCGGCGTTTGCCCCATAGGAGAGGGCCATGGCCCCGATGATGACGCCCGCATTTCGCACCTCTGCCCGCCTGGCGCTACCAGCGCTGGCAGCGCTGGCTCTGGCCGGCTGTGACAATAATCCGCTGGTGGTCAATCGCTCGTCCTGCCCGGCGGTGGCGGTGGCGGCCTATGCCGGCGATATCAGCCTGTTCCGCCCCGGCCCGCCCGATGTCGCCAACCTCGATCTGGTGGCGTCCATCACCAACGTCCGCGATACCTGTGTCGAGACGGCGGAGTTTTTCCAGTCGCGGATCACCTATGATGTGGTGGCGCGCCGCACCGACACCACCGCGGCGCGCAGCGTCACCTTGCCGTTGTTCGTCGCGATGGTGCAGGCCGGCAATCTGGTGAACGCCAAGCAGATTGCCCAGGTGCAGGTGAAGTTCGCTGCCGGGCAGGAGCGCGCGCTGGCCAGCGGCACGGCCGACGTCAGCGTGTCGCGCCGGGCGGCGGCCGTTTCGGCGGAAATCCTTGGCAAGATCAACCGCAATCGCAAGCCGGGCGAAATCGATGCCGCCACCGATCCGATGGCCGATCCCGAAGTGCGCGCCGCGTTGCGCGCCGCCAGCTTCGAGGTGTTGCTCGGCTTCCAGCTCGACGATCAGTCCCTGGCCTACAACGTCGCCAAATAAGCCGATTTGCGGCGCCGCAGCTGGCGGCCGACCATCAACATGCCGGTGATGAACAGTGCCCAGCTCTGCGGTTCCGGCGTGGGTGCCAGGTTCAGCCACGGACCATCGCTCAGGCTGCTCGCACGGGCTGGCATCGCCAGAGGCTCGGTGGCAAACTGCATCGGCGTGGCTTGCAGGCGGGCCAGGGCAGCAGGCGGCGCGGTGCCGCTCTGCAACCGCTGGCTACCATCCTGACGCCCCGGCCATGTGAGGCGCAGGTCGCCGGCCACTTGCGGCAGCGGCGGCTGCGCTTCCCAGGGGGCCAGCGGCCGATAATCGCTGCGCGTGCAGGCCTCGGCGCAGCCGGTCTGCAACCCGGCCAGATCCGCCGACGCCGGCCACGCATCGCCGATGGTGACGCCAGCGCCGGCCGCGCTGCGCGCCAGTTCGGGCAGCGCCGGCCCGGTGCGCGGCGCTTCGACGCGGTTCGCACCGTGCATCCCCATCGCCAGCACAAAGCCGATCACCAGCGCCAGCACCGAGCCATATTTGCCCATCGTCACGCCCTCCTGCAGCCAGCAACGGCCGCGGCCGGGCTTGTTTCAGCCGGGTGGCAATCCGGCCATTGACAGGCGCGCGGGCATCGCCCAATCGCGGTGGTGTCGCCGGGGGAAACCCCGGCGCCGCGCGCGGGAGAGTGTGGGTGGGGCTGCAAGGCCGATGCCCACCGCCGAAGGAGCAAGCCGCCCCCGGAATCTCTCAGGCCCAAGGACCGCGCCGGCGTATCAGCGACACTCTGGAAAGCGGGTATGGCCTTGTGGCCATGCCCCACCGAAGGGGTAAGCCGCGGTCACGCAAGTGACCCGGTCAAAGCTCTCAGGTCTGGCGACAGTGGGGGACAGGCGGTCGGCAACCATGCCGGGCGCAACTGTTGTTGCCGGGGGTTACATGGCCGAAGCCGATCTGAAATCGCTGCCGTTGGATGCGCTGCATCGCCGCCTGGGCGCGCGCATGGTGGGCTTTGCCGGCTATGCCATGCCGATCCAGTTTGAAGGCATCATCGCCGAACATGTGTGGACGCGTGAATCCGCCGGGCTGTTCGATGTTTCGCACATGGGGCAATTGCTGGTGGAAGGCGACGGCGCGGGCGCGTGGTTGGAAACATTGGCGCCCGGTGATTTCCTGGCCCTGCAGCCGCACCGCACCCGATACTCGCTGCTGTTGACCGATGATGGCGGCATCATCGACGATCTGATGGTCACCAACACCGGCAAGAGCTATTATCTGGTGGTCAATGGCGCCACCAAGGCGGGCGACATCGCGCACATGCAGGCGCGGCTGCCCGCCGGCATCACACTGACCCACATGGAGGATCACGCGCTGCTGGCCCTGCAGGGGCCGCAGGCGGTCACCGTGATGGGGCGGCTGGCGCTGGCTCCGGCCGAAGCGGACCAGCCCGGTTTTGCCGATCTGAAATTCATGGCCGGTGCGCGGTTCCTGTGGAACAGCATCACGCTGGGCATCACACGGTCGGGCTACACCGGCGAGGATGGCTATGAAATCTCGGTGCCGGCGGCTTCTGCCGAGGCGTTGGCCGAAGCCTTGCTGGCGCATGCGGAGGTCAAGTCCATCGGGCTGGGCGCACGCGATTCGCTGCGGCTCGAAGCCGGGCTGCCGCTTTATGGACATGACATTGATACCAGTGTCACGCCGATCGAGGCCGATCTGGCCTATGCCATTTCCAAGCGTCGCAAAACCGAAGGCGGCTTTCCGGGGGCATCGCTGATCCTCGATCAATTGCTGAACGGTGCGCCGCGCAAGCGGGTGGGCCTCAGCGTGGAAGGCCGGCTGCCAGCGCGCGAGGGCGCCACCGTTTGGGCAGGGGAGCGTCAGGTGGGGGTCGTCACGTCCGGCGGCTTCGCGCCCAGCCTGAATGTGCCGATTGCCATGGCCATGGTTGAAACCGCGCATGCCGGCGACGGCACCGCGCTGGAGATTGATGTGCGGGGCAAGCGCATCGGCGCGCGCGTCGTGCCGATGCCGTTCAAGCAGAAGAATTATGTCAGGGAAGGGACCAAAGCATGAGCCGCCTCTATACGCAGGATCATGAGTGGATCGATGTCGATGGCGGTACCGCCACCGTGGGCATCACCGATTACGCGCAGGGCCAATTGGGCGATGTCGTGTTCGTCGAACTGCCGGAAGCCGGCCGCGCCGTGACCAAGGGCGGGGAAGCCGCCGTGGTCGAATCGGTCAAGGCCGCATCGGATGTCTATGCGCCGGTGTCGGGCACCGTCACCGAAGCCAACCCGGCGCTGACCGATGATCCGGCGCTGGTCAACACGGCGCCCGAAACCGAAGGCTGGTTCTTCAAGCTGACGCTGGCCGATGCGTCCGAACTGGATGGCCTGCTGGACAAGGCGGCCTACGACGCGTTCGTCGCCGGGCTGTAAGTGAGCATCGGCACCGCCTCCCGCTGGGATCCGGCGCTCTATGCCGCCAACGCCGGTTTCGTACCGGCGTATGGCGTTGCCGTGCTTGATCTGCTCGGCCCTCGGCCGGGGGAGCGTATCCTCGATCTGGGCTGCGGTGATGGCGTGCTGACGCTGAAGCTCGTCGAGGCCGGCTGCGACGTGGTGGGCGTGGATGCTGATCCTGCCATGGTCGCCGCGGCGCGGGCCAAGGGCCTTGATGCCCGCGTTGGCGACGCTCGCGCGCTGGATTTTGCCGGCGAATTCGATGCGGTGTTCACCAATGCTGCGCTGCATTGGGTCGGCCAGCCTGATGTGGTGACGGCGGGCGTCAAGCGTGCCTTGAAGCCCGGCGGGCGGTATGTCGGTGAATTCGGCGGTCACGCCAACATTGCCGCCATCCGCACAGCGTTGAAGGCGGTGCTGGCCAACCACGGCTTTCCGGCCGCTGGCGCCGAAACCAGCTATTACCCCACCGGCTCGGCCTTTCGCGCCGTGCTCGAACGCGGCGGCTTTGCAGTTGAAGCCTGCGCCCTCATCCCGCGCCCGACGCCGCTGCCCGCCAGCGGCATGGCCGGCTGGCTGGAAACGTTCCGCGGCGGCTTCATCGATGCCGCCGGCGTGCCCGATGGCCTGAAGGATCAGATCATCGCCGAAACCACCGCACTGCTCGTGCCCGCGCTGCAGGCAGCCGATGGCGCCTGGATTGCCGATTATGTTCGCCTGCGCTTTGCCGCGCATTTTCCGGAGTGACCCGCTTGCGTTACCTGCCGCTTTCTCCCACCGACCGCCAGGCCATGCTGGCCACCATCGGTGCCGCCGATATCGATGCGCTGTTCAGCGATGTGCCGCTGGATGCGCGGCTGGATGGCCCGATCGCCGGCCTGCCCAACCATGCCAGCGAAATGGCGGTGGAACGCGCGCTGATGAAAATGGCGGCGAAGAACACCACCGCCAGCACCGCGCCGTTCTTCGTCGGCTGCGGCGCCTACAAGCATCACGTGCCGGCCACGGTCGACATGGTGATCCAGCGCGGCGAGTTCCTCACCGCCTACACGCCTTATCAACCGGAAATCGCCCAAGGCACGCTGCAGGTGCTGTTCGAGTTCCAGAGCCAGGTGGCGCGGCTGACCGGCATGGAGGTGGCCAACGCCTCGATGTACGACGGCTCCACCGCGATGACCGAAGCGGTGTTCATGGCGCGGCGCATCACCCGGCGCGCCAAGTGCCTGGTTTCGGCCGGCGTCCACCCGCATTACACCTCGGTGCTGAACACGCTCACGCGCTTCACCGGTGATGTGGTGGTGGCCGGCACGCCCAGCCTGGCCGTCGGGGCACCGGGCGATGATCTGGCCAGCCTGATCGCCGGCATCGACAAGGACACCAGCTGCGTCATCGTGCAGAACCCCAATCTGTTCGGCCACATCGCCGATCTGACGCCGCTGGCCGATGCCTGCCACGCGGCCGGTGCGCTGCTGATCGTCGTCGTCACCGAAGTCGTCTCGCTGGGTGCCGTGAAGTCGCCGGGCGAAATGGGCGCGGATATCGTCGTGGGTGAGGGCCAGTCGCTGGGCGCGGGCCTGCTGTTCGGCGGGCCTTACCTCGGTCTGTTCGCCTGCCGCGAGAAACATGTTCGCCAGATGCCGGGGCGCCTGTGCGGGGAAACGGTCGATGCCGCCGGCAAGCGCGGCTTCGTGCTGACGCTGTCCACCCGTGAACAGCATATCCGCCGCGAGAAGGCGACCAGCAACATCTGCACCAACAGCGGCCTGATCGCGCTGGCATTCAGCGTGCACCTGACCTTGCTGGGCGAAAAGGGCCTGCGCCATCTTGCGGCGCTTAATCACGCCCGCGCCGTACAACTGGCCGACCGGCTGGGCCGGGTGCCGGGCGTGACGCTGCTGAACGGGTCGTTCTTCAACGAATTCACCCTGGATCTCGGCCGCGAAGCGCGGCCTGTCGTGCGTAAACTCGCTGACAAGGGCGTGCTGGGCGGCGTGTCGCTGGGCCGGCTGTGGCCGGGCGAGGCGTCGCTGCACAATGCGATGATTGTCGCGGTCACCGAAACCGCCACGGATGAAGATTTTGACGCGTTCGAAGACGCGCTGGATGAGGTGCTGGCAAAATGACTGAGATGAACAACGTGGGCCGCCCCAGCCGACTCGATCTGGGGCTGGTGGCCGGCACCGGCGCGGTTGTGGAAACCTTCACCGGCAATCGCGCGCTGATGCTTGAAGAACCATTGCTGTTCGAACGCGGTGCCGCCGACGGTTCGGGCGTCGATTTCGCGCCGGTGCCGCCCGTGCCGGATCGGCTGGGCGGCCTTGGCCGCAGCGCGCCGATCGGCCTGCCCGGCTTTTCGGAGCCGGAGGCCGTGCGCCACTACACCCGCCTGTCGCGGCAGAATTATGCCATTGATCTCGGCATCTTCCCGCTGGGTTCGTGCACGATGAAGCACAACCCGCGCCTCAACGAGAAAATGGCGCGGCTGCCGGGCTTTGCCGATATCCATCCGTTGCAGCCGCAGGCCAGCGTGCAGGGTGCGCTCGAACTGATCGACGTGCTCGCCGATTGGCTGATGAAGCTGACCGGCATGCCGGCGGTCGCCATGAGCCCCAAGGCCGGCGCGCACGGCGAATTGTGCGGCATGCTGGCGATCCGCGCCGCGCTCGATGCGCGCGGGGATGCTCGCCGCGTCGTGCTGGTGCCTGAATCGGCGCATGGCACCAATCCGGCCACGGCGGCCTTCTGCGGCTTCACTGTCGAGAATATCCCGGCCAATGCGCGTGGGCGCGTTGATCTCGATGCCATGCTGGCCCGGCTGGGGCCGGATGTGGCGGCGGTGATGATCACCAATCCCAACACCTGCGGGCTGTTCGAACCCGATCTGAAGACCATTGCCGATGCCGTTCATGCGGCTGGTGGCTATGTCTATTGCGACGGCGCCAATTTCAACGCCATCGTCGGTCGCGTGCGTCCCGGCGATCTGGGTGTGGATGCGATGCACATCAATCTGCACAAGACGTTCAGCACGCCCCACGGCGGCGGCGGGCCTGGCTCAGGCCCGGTGGTGCTTTCGGCTGCGCTGGCGCCGTTCGCGCCGATCCCGTTCGTGCGCCGCACCGCAACAGGCCTGGAACTGGTGGAAGAAGACACCGCCGGCACGGTCGCGCCTGACAGTTTCGGGCGCATGGTCGCCTTCCACGGCCAGATGGGCATGTTCGTGCGCGCCTTGTCGTACATGATGAGCCATGGCGCCGATGGCCTGCGCCAGGTGTCGGAAGATGCCGTGCTCAACGCCAATTATCTGCTGGCCAGCCTGAAGGACATCTACACCGCGCCGTTTGCGGATGGTGGCCCGTGCATGCACGAAGCGCTGTTTTCCGATGATTTTCTCGACGGAACGGGCCTCACCACGCTCGATCTTGCCAAGGCGCTGATCGATGAAGGCTTCCACCCGATGACCATGTATTTCCCGCTGGTCGTCCACGGTGCCATGCTGGTCGAGCCGACCGAAACCGAAAGCAAGGCCAATCTCGATCAGTTGATCGGGGCGATGCGCCATGTGGCCACGCAGATGCTGGCCGATCCCGAAGCCTGGCGCAGCGCCCCGCATTTCGCGCCGCGCCGCCGGCTTGATGAGACGCTGGCGGCGCGGCGACCGGTGCTGAACTGGAAGGATGAGGCGGCGTGACCGTGTTTCCTGCTCTCCCCAGGCCTGTTCTGGGGTAAGCTTGGGGGGAGGGTCACTCGGCGAAGCCGAATGGGGTGGAGCGTGGCCAACGGTGGCCATATCTGCACCCCTCACCCTTCAGCCGGCACCGGTATTCAGGAAGCCATCAATTGGCTGCGGCGGCGCATGCCGGCACCCACGAGGCCAAAGCCGGTCACGAGCATCAGCCAGGTCGCCGGTTCCGGCACGGCGTTGATGCCGCCCGGCACCGGAACGATCGTGCCTGAAATGCGGTTCCAGCGGCCGACCGTGTGGTTGTCGCTTTCATAGCCGCCAACCTCGGGCGACTCGCTGAACACGATCCGATCAAAGGTCGTGCCGCCGCGGGCATAGAAATTCAGGAAGGCATAGGGCTCGCCGCAATTCTGGTCGGCAAACTCAATGTTCGGATTGCAGCGATAGCTTGGTGCCGCCGGCAGGCCGCCGATGAAGGTGCTTGCGGCTTCGGCATTGAAGGTGAACAACAGGTTGCCACCGCTATAGAAGCTGACATTGTTGCCGCGATCCAGCGCCGACAGCCAATAGCCGAAATAGGTCACGCCGCCCGGTTCGGTGCTGGACAGATCGACACTGTAGCCAGCCGTGGTGAAGGTCACGGCATAGCGCGTGTCGCCGTTGGCGCCGCCATATTGATCGGCGTTGCGCACTTCGACGTTCTCATAATTGCCGCGGAACACGGAACCACCGAAGGTGGAGAGGAAATTGTTGCCGGTGCCGGTGTTGATGGTGTCGAAGGTTTCCACGCCGAAGGCATCAAAGCCCGTGGTGGTGGTTTGCGCGCCCGGCATTTCGGATTCCAGGCTGACCGTGAATGGAATGAGCGCTTGCGCGCTGGTTGCCACCATCAGGCCCGCGGTGGCGCCGAATGCAAGAATGATTTTCATGTCAAACCCCTGAGTTGCTGTTGGCCGAAACTGTTCATATCAATTAACAAATCGTTTACGCGCCTGTCGAGGGTCGTCATTAAGGCGGAGCGCGATGCAGCGCAAGCGTGAAGTTAATATCGATGAACAAAAAATAACGAATTGCCCGGCGCGCCTGTGGTCTCCAATCGCTGCCGTTGCAACTCAAATATATGTATTTACGAGGAAAATTGTTTGAGATGCGCGCGTCGCAAGCGCTGCTGGGCCAAATCTCACGCTTCAGCCCGGGCCGGCGGCGCCGGATTTCGCCGGCTCCCGCAGGCGGAAAGGCGCAAAAAAGGCCGGCAGTCTTTCGACTGCCGGCCATATTTTCACACCGTGCTGTGTTCAGGCTGCAACCAGCATGTGCTTTCGCATGCCGACGCCGACGAGGCCAAAGCCGAACACCAGCATCAGCCACGTCGCCGGCTCCGGTACAGTATTGATGGTGCCCGCCACTGGCACGATGGTGCCCGAAACACGGTTCCAGCGGCCGACCATGTGGTTGTCGCTTTCATAGCCGCCGCCGGCCGGCTTTTCGGCGAAGACGATGCGATCGAAGCTGGTGCCGCCGCGTGCATAGAAGTTCAGGAAGCTGTAGGGCTCGCCGCTGTTCCGGCCCGCAAAGGCGATGTTGGGATTGCCATAATGGCTCTTGAAGTCCGGCAGTGTGTTGATGAAGGTGCGGGCAGCCTGTGCACCGAAGGTGAACAGCAACTGGCCGCCCTGATAGAAGCTGACATTGTTGCCCGCATCGAGCGCGGACAGCCAGAACCCGAAATAGGTGACGCCGCCGGGCTGTGATGACGACAGATCAACGCTGTAGCCCGCATTGGTGAAGGTCACCGGATAGCGGCCGTTGCCGCCAGCGCCGCCATATTGATCGGCCTTGTTGATCTGCACCCCGGCGTAACGCCCGCTGAACACGGATCCGCCGAAATTGCTGGTGACGTTCTTGCCGGTGCCGGTGGCGATGGCATCGAAGGTCTCGATGCCCACCGCGTCGAATCCGGATGTGCTTTTCTGGATGCCGGCTGCTTCCGATTCCAGGCTGACCGTGAAGGGGATGACGGCCTGGGCGCTGCTGGCCGCCAGCACGCTGGCCACTGCGGCGATGGATGGGGACTTGATCATCGTGCTGTATCTCGCTTCTTGTTCATAAATATTTCGGAAACGTTGATAATTTCCGGAAGCGACGCAGGTAGGTTGGCCGCGCAGCCTTGGCAATGCGCAGCACGGGGCATCTAGCCTTTTGATTTTTAAATATACTTTTGATTGACGCCGGCGCCGCCTTCGCGGCTTCGCCGCAGCCTCACGGCCAGCGGCTCAGGGCCACCGCGCCAGCACCGTATAATCGCTGCCGTCACGGCCCAAATGGCTGTCCCAAAGGGCAAAACCGCTCACTGGCCAATTCAGGCGCGGGATCGGCGCCTGCGGCCAGCCGGTCACGCCCAGCATGGTGCGCCCGCGTGCCACCGTGATGTGCGGCACGAACGCCCGGGGTTCCGGCGCGATGCCCACCCCGGCCAGCGCGGCATTCACTGCCCTGGCCAGCGCCGCCAGCCGATCGGCCGGGCGCACCCCCACCCACAGGCTGTCCACGCGGCCGCGATGGTCGAACAGGCCGGGATCGCCCAGTTCGGCCGTGAACGGCTTCGCATTCACCCGGCCCAGAGCGGCAGCAATGTCCTGTGCGGTGTGGCGATCGACTTCGCCGATATAGCGCAGCGTCAGGTGCAGTTGATCGTCGCGCTGCCAGCGCGCGCCGGCCACCCCGCCCATGCTGGCGGTCAGCGCCGCCTTCACATCGGCCGGCAATTCCAGCGCGACAAAAAGCCGGATCATCTGATCGCGTCCAGCTCCCGCTCCACGGCCGGCAGGATGCGCTGCACCATCACCGTGACGCCCTTGGGATTGGGGTGCATGCCATCGGCCAGTTGCAGTTTCGGCTGTGCCGCCACGCCGTCCAGAAAGAAGGGATAGAGCGCGACGCCATTGGCCTTGGCCACGGCCGGATACAGCGCTTCGAACTCACGCACATAGGCGGCGCCCAGATTGGGGCTGGCACGCATGCCGGCAATCATCACCCGCACGCCCTTCGCCTTGAACGCCTTCACGATCCCATCGATGTTGGCGCGCGCCGTCGCCGGCGATTGGCCGCGCAGCATGTCGTTGGCGCCCAGTTCCAGGATCACCAGATCGGGCTTGGTCTTCATGCCGGCCAGCACCCAGTTCAGCCGCGCCTTGCCTTGCGTGCTGGTGTCGCCCGACACGCCGGCGCCCACCACCGTCACGGCGCGGCCTTTTGCCTTCAGCGTCTTTTCCAGTTGCGGTGCAAAGCCGGTGCCGGGCGGCAGCTGATATCCGGCCATCAGCGAATCGCCATAGGCCAGCACGGTCAATGGCTTTGCGGCCATCGCTGCCTGCGACATGAACAGCGCGCCGACTCCCAGCATCATCTGGTAAAACGCCCGGGACAAGCCTAACTGCACAAATCGATCCTCTTCCGATCCAGCGGGAACTGATGAACACCCATATCGTCATTGACGCCCGCGATGTCACCCTCCGGCTCGGCAGCGGTGATGCCGCAGTCGATGTGCTGCGCGGCCTCACCCTGGCGGTTCCGGCGGGGCAGCGCCTGGCCATTCTCGGTCCGTCCGGCTCCGGCAAATCCTCCGCCATGGCGGTACTGTCGGGTATGGAGCAGGCCACATCTGGCCGGGTGCTGATCGCAGGCGCGGATTTCACCGCCATGAACGAGGATGCGCTGGCCCGCGCCCGCCGGGGCCGCATCGGCATCGTGTTGCAGGCTTTCCACCTGATCCCGACCATGACCGCGCTCGAAAATGTCGCCGTGCCGCTGGAGCTGGCTGGCGAGGCCGATGCGCCGGCACGCGCCAAAGCGGAACTCGAATCGGTCGGCCTTGGCCACCGCCTCAGCCACTATCCCACCCAATTGTCCGGCGGCGAGCAGCAGCGCGTCGCCATTGCCCGCGCGCTGGTCGGCCGCCCTGCGCTGATTTTCGCCGATGAACCCACCGGCAATCTCGATGCCGCCACCGGCGAGACCATTGTCGAGCTGCTTTATGGCCGACTGGCCGAAACCGGCGCCACGCTGGTGCTGATCACCCACGATGCCGATCTGGCGGCGCGCTGCGATCGCATCATCACCATGCGCGACGGCCGCATTGTCGACGACACAACAGATGACACAACAACTGGGGCCGAAGCGGCCGCATGAGGAGACGATACGCGTGACTTTGTTCAGCTATTTCGACGACACCGATGAACTGGAAGGTTTTGTTGCCCTGCCCGACGGGCCCGGCCCGCATCCTTGCGTGCTGATCGTGCACAACTGGGCTGGCCAGTCGGAGGCGGACAATGGCGTGGCGCGCAAACTGGCGGCCATGGGCTATGCCGGCTTTGCCATCGATGTCTATGGCAAGGGCGTGCGCGGTGATCCGGCGGGTGACAATGGCCATCTGATGAACCCGTGGATGGGCGACCGCGCCGGCCTGCAACGCCGCCTGTTGGCTGCGGTCGATGCGGCGGTTGCCAATCCGGCCATCGATTCGGATCGCATTGCCATCATCGGTTATTGCTTCGGCGGGCTTTGCGCGCTCGATGTGGCCCGCGCCGGCGATGCACGCGTCAAGGGCGCGGTCAGTTTCCACGGCGTCTATGCCCCCAATGGTCTGCCAGATGCGCCGATCGCCGCCAAAGTGCTGGTGCTGCACGGCTGGAATGATCCGCTCACCCCGCCCGATGCCACGGTGGCGCTGGGCCATGAGCTGAATGCCAAGGGCGCCGATTGGCAATTGCATGCCTATGGCCACACCATGCACGCCTTTACGGCGCCGCAGGCCAACAACCCGGCCGGCGGCATCCAGTACAGCGCTGCCGCTGATCGCCGATCGTGGCAGGCGCTGACCAATTTCCTGGCCGAAGTCCTCTGAATCTCGCCTTTCGTCTTGCGTTGCGGGAACTGCGCGGCGGGCTGGCCGGCCTGCGCATCCTGGCCGTGTGCCTGGTGCTTGGCGTTGCGGCGCTGGCCGGCGTCGGCAGCCTGGCCAGCGCCATCAACGCCGGCCTGTCCGAACGTGGCCAGTTGTTGCTCGGCGGCGACGTCGCGCTGCGCCTTTCGGGTGCCATGCCGGGAGCGGTGCAGCGCAAGATCGCGGCCGATCTCGGCACGGTCGGCGTGGTCGCCAAACTGCGCGGTATGGTTTCGGGCCCGCGGCCGGGAACAGACGCCGTGTTGGCAGAGATCAAGGCGGTCGATGCCAACTGGCCGCTCTATGGCCGCACCCTGCTGGCTGGCGGTGGTCACGTCCGCCCCGGCTATGCCGCGGCACAGCCGGCGTTGGCCGACAAACTGGGCCTGAAACCTGGCGACCGGCTGACGCTTGGCCAGACCAGCCTGATCTATGCGGGCACCTTGCTTGAGGAGCCGGACCGCGCCGGTGATGGTTTCGGTTTCGGCCCCGGCCTGGTTGTCCACGGCGATGATCTGGCCAAGGCCGGGCTGATCACCATCGGCAGCCTGTACACCAGCGAATTGCGCATCCGGCTGAAGCCCGGCGTCAGCCTGGAAGACGCCAAGGCGCGGCTGGAGACCGTCGCCGCCGGCGCCCGCATTCGCGATCGCAGCAATGGCGCGCCCGGCACCCGCAATTTCATCAGCCAGTTGGGCCAGTTCCTCACGCTGGTCGGCCTGACCGCGCTGGTGGTGGCCGGGGTCGGCGTGGCCGGCGGGGTGTCGGCCTACCTCGCGGCGCGCACCCGCACCATCGCCACGCTGAAGACGCTGGGGGCTGACAGCGCCACCGTGCGCGCCATCTATCTGTGGCAATTGTCGATCGTCGCGGTCGTTGCCGTGGCGATCGGCCTGGCCATCGGCGCCGCCACGCCGGCCGTTGTCGCCGGCCTGGCGGCGGCCAGCCTGCCGGTGCCGCCGGCCACCGGCCCGCAATGGGCCGCACTGGCGCAGGCGGCCTTCTATGGCCTCGCCATCGCGCTGGCGTTTGCGCTGTGGCCCCTGGCGCAGGGCGCGCGCATGCCGGCCGCGCGCCTGCTGCGCAGCCTGACCGAAGCGCGCGCCCGGCCCGATGCCACCACCATCGCCATCATCGCCGGCAGCGCCGTGGCCGTGCTCGGCCTGCTGGTGCTGCTCGCGGAACAGCGCATCTTCGTCATCGGCTTTCTTGGCGGCGCGCTCGGGCTGCTCTTGCTGCTCTGGTTGCTCGCTGGTGCCATCACCTGGGGCGCCGCTCGCGTGCCGCGCCCGCGAAGCACGCTGGCCCGGCTGGCGCTGGCCAATCTGCACCGCCCCGGCGCGCCGACCCGCAATCTGGTGGTGGCATTGGGACTGGGCCTGACCCTGTTCGCCACGCTCGCCACCATCGAAGGCAATCTGGCCGGCCAGATCAATCGCAGCATCCCGGCGCGTGCGCCCAGCTTTTTCGTGCTCGATATCCCGGGTGAAGAACGCGCCGCCTTTCTGGCCAGCGTCACCCGCGCGGCACCGGGCGCCGGCATTGTCACCGTGCCCAGCATGCGCGGGCCGATCACCGCGGTGAACAACGTGCCGTCGGAAAGGATCGTGGCGCCCGAAGCCTGGATCCTGCGCGGCGATCGCGGCTTGTCTTACGCTGCCGATTTTCCGCCGGGCAATATGTTGGTGCAGGGCAAATGGTGGCCGCGCGATTATGCCGGTCCGCCGCTGATCTCCATCGATGAAGACGCGGCGCAAGCGCTCGGCCTGAAGATCGGGGACACGATGACCGTTTCGGTGCTGGGCGTCGAAGTGACCGCGAAAATCGCCAGCACGCGCAAGATCGATTGGCAGTCGATGGGCTTCAACTTCGCGATATTGTTCTCGCCCGGCACGCTGGAGGCGGCGCCGCACGGCTGGATGGCCACGGTGCAGGTAAAGCCGGATCAGGAAGCCGGCGTGTCGCGTGCAGTGGCGGGCGCCTTTCCGACCGCTTCGATCATCCGGGTGAAGGACGTGATCGGGCAGGTGCAGGCCTTGCTTGCGCAGCTTTCGGCGGCGATCCGCGCCGCCGCCAGCGTCACCGTCGCCGCCGGCATTGCCGTGCTGGTCGGCGCGCTGGCCGCCGGGGCGCGGGCGCGTACCTATGATGCGGTGCTGCTGAAACTGCTCGGCGCGACGCGCGGCCAGGTGGCGGCGGCGACGCTGGCCGAATATGGCCTGCTGGCGCTGATCGTATCCGGGCTGGCGCTGTTGCTGGGCAGTGCGGCGGGCTGGTTCGTGGTCACCCAGGTGTTCAGCCTGGAATGGACGCCGGATTGGGGCGGCGTGGTCGCCACGGTGGCGGTGGGCGCCGTGGTGACGGTGGTGCTGGGGCTGCTCGGCAACTGGCAGGCCCTCTCGGCACGGCCGTCAGCCGTGCTGAGACAATTATAGCGGCCGGCCCGACCAGCCGCCGTGCTGCGACAACTCTGATGACGCGTCGGTAATCCGCAGCCATTGAAAAACGCCGCGAGATGCCCGATATCGGTTCCGTCACCGGCCTGTTGCCGGCATCTTGGAGGAAAGACCAATGGCCAATCAAATGGACCCACGGCTCGCAGCCATGCGGGCCCAGGCCAGTGCAAGCGCCGGCTATGATGCCGGCCTGCGCAGCTATATGCTCAGCATTTACAATTATATGGCATCGGGCGTGCTGCTGACCGGCATCGTCGCCTTGCTGGTATATTCGACGCCGTCGCTGTTCGCGGTGTTCTTCAACGAAATCGGCCGCCCGACGATGCTGGGCTGGGTGGCGATGTTGTCGCCGCTCGGGATCATCCTGGCGATGAACTTCGGCCTGGCGCGCATGAGCGAATCGACGCTGAAGGGCCTGTTCTGGGGCTTTGCCGCGCTGATGGGCGTGTCGATGAGTGTGATCTTCGCCCGCTACACCGGCGCGTCGATCGCGCAGACCTTCTTCGTGACCGCGGCCTCGTTCGCCGGCCTCAGCCTTTATGGCTACACGACCAAGAAGGATCTGTCGGCCATGGGCCGCTTCCTGATGATGGGCCTGATCGGCATTGTCGTCGCGTCGATTGCCAACATCTTCATCGGTTCGACGGGTTTGCAGTTGGCGGTGAACATCCTGGGCACGCTGATCTTCGCGGGCCTGACCGCCTATGACACGCAGCGCCTGAAAGAACTTTATTACCAGGTCGCCGGCAGCGATTTCGCTGGCAAGTCGGCGGTGCTTGGTGCGCTGACACTGTACCTGAACTTCATCAACTTGTTCCAGTTCCTGCTCAGCTTCATGGGCAACCGCGAATAAACCGCTTGGGACAGCGTGAACATCAAGGCCCGGCAGGTAAACCTGCCGGGCCTTTTGTCTTTCGGTTGCCACGCTGTTTCGAAAAATTGGCAGTTGCACGCCAGATCATGGCCCGACCGTAACCAAACTGTGACAATTTGGCCACGTGCGACCGGAAACAGTCGGCCATTTGGCCCACTTTCGCTTTGGCGCTTTCCTTCCGGCCTGACTGCCGAGAAACAGGCACATCGTGGGGTATATACCCTATTGCAACGCCTTATCCGGGGTCGACCATCATGAACTTCTCTGCTCTTCGTATCGCCATCCTGGCCGGCGCCAGCCTGATCGCTACCGCCGCAACCGCGCAGCAAAGCGCCCAGAATGATGCGGCAAACGACGATGACATCATCATCGTGACGGCCAGCAAGCAGGCCAAGACCCTGCAGGACACCCCGATTTCCGTGTCGGTGACCGGCCGCCAGGCGATTGAAACCGCCCAGATCCGCGATGCGCTCGATCTGCAGACGCTGGTGCCGTCGCTGCGCGTGTCGCAGTTGCAAAGCTCGGCCAACACCAGCTTCATCATCCGCGGCTTCGGCAACGGGGCCAACAATGTCGGTATCGAACCGGCGGTGGGTGTGTTCATCGACGGCGTCTATCGCAGCCGTTCCGCCGCGCAGATCGGCGATCTGCCCAGCCTGGAGCGCATCGAAGTGCTGCGCGGCCCGCAATCGACGCTGTTCGGCAAGAACGCGTCGGCCGGGATCATTTCGGTGGTCACGTCCGAACCGAAGTTCGAGTTCGGCGGCCAGGCGGAACTCTCCTATGGCAACTACAACGCCATCGTGGCGCGCGCCGAAATCACCGGCCCGATTTCCGAAACCATCGCCTTCAGCCTGGCCGGCAATTTCAACAAGCGCGACGGCTATGTGTTCAACACCACGCTCAACCGCGACGAGAATGAGCGCAACCGTGGTGGCGTGCGCGGCCAGTTGCTGTTCAAGCCGTCCGAAGATTTCAAGCTGCGCCTGATCGCCGATTACGACAAGATCGATGAAATCTGCTGCTCGGTGGTCAACCTTGTCGACGGCCCCACCGGCAATGCCGTGCGGGCGCTGGGCGGCCGGGTCATTTCCAATCAGCCGCTCGCGCTGACCTCGGCCACCAACTTCGGCTCCACCAACCTGATCGACAATTTCGGCGTCTCGGCCCAGGCCGATTACAACGCCGACAAGTTCGATCTGACCTTCATTGGCGCCTATCGCGGCGTGCGGCTGAACACCAATGCTGACAGCGATTTCACCAGCGCCGATCTGATCGGTGAGAACAGCGCCCGCAACGCCATCGACACCTACACCGCCGAATTCCGTATCGCGTCGAAATTCGATGGCCCGATCAACTTCCTGCTTGGTGCCTTCTATTTCCACGAGAATATCGATGCCAGCGGCCAGTTGACCTTTGGTCGCGATTTCCGAAACTATGCCAGCGCCCTGTCGGGCGGGGCCTACACCAATCTGGAACCCACGCTGCGTGCGCTGCTGCCCGGCACGCCGTCCGCACCCTTCGGCGGCCAGGGTCAGGGCCGGTTTGAACAATATGACTATCAGAATCGCGCCATCTCGATCTTCGGCAACGTGGATTGGGAAATCGTCGAGAATCTGACCTTCACCGCCGGCGGCAACTACACGCGCGACAACAAGCGTGTGGCCACCAACATCACCACCAACGACGTGTTCTCCGGGCTTGATCTGGTGCTTGCCGGTGTGCGGGCCGGGGTGCCGGCCAGTGTGGCTGCCACCTCCGCCAACCCGTTCCTGGGCTTGCGCCCGTTGCAGTTCATCCCGCCGTTCCTGAACTTCCCGAACGCCGTTGAAGATGGCCGCACGTCTGACAGCGATTTCGCCTACACGCTGCGTCTGTCCTACAAGGCCAGCGACAACATCAGCGTCTATGCCACCCACGCCACTGGCTTCAAGGCGAGCTCGTTCAACCTTTCGATCGATTCGCGGCCGTTCGCGACGCAGTTCATCCCCGGTTCGACCGCGCAGTCGCCGGCACCGGCCGCGTCGCCGATCCGCACCGCGCTGGGCGCTGCGTTGCCAGTGAACCTCACCACCGGCTCGCGCTTTGCTGATCCGGAACATGCCACCGTCTATGAAATTGGTGCCAAGGGCCAGTGGGAAGGCTTCAGTGTCAATCTCGCGGCGTTCATTCAGGTCATCAACGGCTTCCAGAGCAATGTGTTCTCCGGCACCGGCTTCATCCTGGCCAATGCCGATCAGCAATCGTCGCGGGGGCTTGAACTGGACACCAGCTTCTCGCCATCGAAGAACTTGCGCTTCAGCGCCAACTTCACCTATCTCGACAACAAGTTTGATCGCTTCCCCGGCGGCGCCGCGCTTGTTGCCGGCAGCTTCTCTACGGTTCCGGTGGACCTGAGCGGCCAGCGCAGCGCCGGCGTGCCGGAATTCTCGACGTCGCTTGCCACCGATTACACTGTGCCTCTGGGCGACAAGAACAGGCTGATGTTCCACATCGACTATCAGCACAACAGCCCGACCCAGATCGCCCAAGGCACGGTCGCGCTTCAGCGTGAAGTCAATCTGGTCAACACCTCGGCCACGCTTGCCATCGACAACAAGCTGGATTTGACCATCTGGGCCCGCAACCTCACCGACGAAGCCTGGGTGACCACCATCTTCCCGGGTGTGGCGCAGGCCGGCACGCTGTCGGGCTATCGCAACCAGCCGCGCACCTTTGGCGGCCTGGTGCGCTATCGCTTCTGAGGTTTATAGGGGGCGGCCGGCGGATCAGCCGGCCGCCGCCGCCTCCACCCAATCCAGTCGATCCTGGCCGAAATGCATCTGCCCAGCGACAAAGCAGGTTGGTGCGCCAAACACGCCGAGCGCCACGGCGGCTTCGGTATTGGCGATCAGGCGGGCCTTTACGTCCGGTGATTGCGCCAGCGCCAGCAGGCCATGTGCATCATGCCCGCCCGCGGTCAGCACGCCGGTCAGCACCTGGGTATCGGCCATGTTCAGCCCCTGCTGCCACATGCCGGCAAACAACGTGTTCACCACGCCGCCAAAGCGGGAATCGCCCTCCAGTCCGGCCAGAACGCGCATCATCGTCAGCGTGTTGATCGGGAAATACGGGTTCATTGCCAGCACAACGCCATCGCGTGCCGCCCAACGCTGCATATCTTCGTTCATCCAGCGGCCCTTGGCAGCGACCGTGCCCGGCGGGCTACCGCCGGTGGCCTTGAACACCCCGCCGAGCAGGATCGGCACCGGGATCAGAGCCGCGCCGGTGCGGGCCACGATGCCCTGAAGGCGGTGCCAGGCGAGGTAGGCGGTGGGTGATCCGACGTCGAACAGAAATTCGATTGCATTGGGCATGGCTTGCTCCTTCACCATTTCTCGATCCACGGTCGCAGATCCAGTTCGTGCGTCCAGGCGCTGCGCGGCTGCTGGTGCAGCCGCACATACTCCGCCGCGATGGCGTGGGGATCGAGGATGCCATCGTCGTTCTTCATCGCGTAACGATCCGGAAAATTGCTGCGGATGAACGCCGTATCAATGGCGCCATCGATGATGCTGTGCGCGACATGGATGCCCTTGGGGCCCAGCTCGCGCGCCATGGCCTGGGCCAGGCTGCGCAGCGCGAACTTGCCGCCGGAAAAGCCGGCGAACCCTGCTGAACCGCGCAGGCTGGCCGTCGCCCCGGTAAATATGATGGTGCCGCGCCCACGCTTCACCATGCGCCGCGCCGCCTCTCGCCCGGTGATGAAGCCGGCGAGCGCGCACATTTCCCAGATCTTGGTGTAACGCCGCACGGTTTCATCAAGGATTCCCATCGGCGAGTTGGCGCCGATGTTGAACACCAGCACCTCGACCGGCCCGATTTCGGCCTCGACCCGGTCGAACAGCGCGACCATTTGCGCCTCGTCACGGGCATCGCCGCCGATGGCCACGCACTGGCCGCCACTGGCCAGAATCCGATCACGCAGCGGCGCCAACTGGTCGCCGTTGCGCCGCACCGGCACCGCCACCAGGCCGATGCCGGCAAAGGCTTCAGCCGCCGCGCCGCCGGTGGCATCGCCGGCCCCGATGATCACCGCCGCGCCGCTCATGCGGCACCCATGATCAGGCAGGTGGTGGTACCGGTGGCGAGCAGACGGCCCTCGCTGTCGGTCAGCGTGCCGCGGGCGGTGGCCACGCGCTTGCCGCGGCTGATGATCTCGCCGCGCGCGGTCACCCGGCCGGATGTGGGGGTAATCGCCTTGATATAGCTGATATTGAGATCGATGGTGCTGTAGCCGACGCCCGCCGGCAGCGTGCTGTGCACTGCGCAGGCCATGCACGAATCGAGCAAGGTGGCCGCAAAGCCGCCGTGCACGGTGCCGATCGGATTGAGGTGTTGCGGTCCAGGCGTGGCGAGGAATATTACCCAGCCTTCACCGGCACTGCCGCCGTCAATGCCCATCAGCGCGGACATGCCGCGGTGCGGCCCTGCAACCAGCGCCTGCATCAGGTCCAGCCCGGTTCGCGCCGGTGCATTATCTGCAATTGCAGTCATATTGCCGTCTCCAATCGCTCATGGGCTTCATCGAGCAGGAAGCGCAGTGCCGCGAGGCGGCCGGGGCCGAGTTGGATGGCCAACTGATCCTGTGCGGCCTGCCAGCCGGCCTGGGCGGCAGCGCGGCGCTGATGACCAGCGTCGGTGAGCCAAACCAGCCGGCCGCGTTTGTCGTCGGGATCGATGCGGATGCTGATCAGGCTGGCATTGGCCAGCGGCCGCACCAGCCGCGAAACCGTGGAGGCATCGGCGCGCAACTGTTCGGCCAGGGCGCCGATGCCCAGCCCCTTGCGGCGCGACAGGCAGGCGAGCAGGCCGAACTGGCCGATGGTCAGGCCATGCTCCGCCAGTGCATCGTCGTAAATCTGGCTGACCCGCCGCGACAATTGCCGCACCTTGGCCGCGGTGCACAGCAGGCCGGGCCCGGAACGCGGGGGTGGAGCAGGCGAAATCACGCCCTCAGTATAATCTGCAATTGCAGGCAATCAAGCCTGGCTAACGCAGCCAGGCCTGCGTGCGGCTCCACGCCAGTTCGGCTGCGGCCTTGTCATAGCGCGCCGCCGCGGTGTCGTTGTTGAAGCCATGGTTCACGCCGGCATAGACATGCGCGTCATAGGTCACGCCGGCGGCTTTCAGCGCCGCCTGCCAGGCTGGTGCCATGGCATTGATGCGCTCATCCAGGCCGGCATAGTGCAGCAGCAATTTCGCCTTCACCTGCGCTGCCCCGGCCACATCCTGCGGGGCAGCGCCATAATAGGCGACACCGGCGCGCAAGGCCGGGCCTGCGTCCACCGCCAGCGCATTGACCATGCCGCCGCCCCAGCAAAAGCCGACCGCGCCGGCCGCGCCCTTGCCCGGCGCCTTGGCAGCCAGCCATTGCAGCGTGGCAACGCCGTCCGCCACCGTCTGGGCACGATCGAGCTTGCCGATCATGTCGCGCGCCACATCTTCGGCGCTGGTGGTGCCGCTGCCAACCGTGGGCGTGCCGCCGGCTGGCGTGAGGAAATCGGCGGCGAAGGCCACGAAGCCGGCCGTGGCCAGCCGCCGCGCCAGATCACGGTTGTGATCATTGAGGCCGCGATTCTCGTGGATCACCAGCACGCGGGGGGCTGTGGCGGCGCCTTTGGCCGGCTGCGCCAGATGCCCGCGCATCGTGCGCCCGCTGCCCAGATCGGCAACGATATCAGCGGCCTTGATTCGCGGATCGTCTGCGGCCACCATTGGCGCCGCATCGCTGCGCGCCGCGATCAGGCCCAGCATGCTGCTCGCCGCCGCCATGCCGCCGGCCAGCCGCGCCATTTCAGCCATCAGGTCGCGACGGTTGGGGTCGCGGCCGTGGGTGAAGCGGTCATAGAGATCGATCATCGCCTGGGTCGGTTGCGTCATGGTTGATCCTCCAATGTCGCCGAAGCTTAGGCTAAGCCAGCGTCAGGGCAAGGCCCGCAACGCCGCCAGCGCCGCCGGCGTGTCGATATCATCCAGGCAGGCATCCGACGGCGCCGGCAAAGCGGTCACGGCAAACGCCGCCATCACGGCCCGCCCGCCGACATCGCCCGTGAGCGCCAGCAGTTGCGGGAAGGCGGCGCGCGGCCAGCGCACCGGATGGCCGCGCCGGCCCTGAAATTCCGGCAGCACCACCTCGCCCGCGGCTGCCGCCAGAGCCGTGATCAGGGCGGGCTCGATGCGCGGCATGTCGGCCAGGCAGACCAGCGCCGCATCCCAGTGGGCTGGCACCGCCGCAATGCCGGCAGCCAGGCTGCGGCCCATGCCGTCCTGCCAGTCGGCGGCTGCGACGAACTGGACCGCCCGCCCGGCCAGCGCGCGCCGCACTGCTGTTGCTTCATTCCCGAGCACGACCACGGGCGGCGGCAGACCGGCGGCGGCAAGGGCATCGATCACATGCGCCACCAGCGGTGCCCCGCGCCATGGTTCCAGCAATTTGTGCGGCCCGCCCATGCGGCTGGCCCGCCCTGCCGCCAGCACCACCGCGCCGACCGTTTGTGGCCGCCGCGCGGTCGCGCGCGGTTCCGGGCGCTCGGCTTCGGGCAACAGGCCGCCTTCGCCCATGGCGGCAATGTCGTCGCCGCGCACTGCGATCCCGGCCAGCAGGCGTTCAAGCACCAGATCAAAGCCGTTGCGTTTCGGGCTGCGCGCGCAGCCGGGCAGGCCAATCACCGGGCGGCCGCGCAATTGCCCCAGCACCAGCAGATTGCCGGGATCGACCGGCATGCCCAGCCGCTCGACGCTGCCGCCGGCCTGGAGGATTGCCTGCGGGATCACGTCACCGCGATCGACGCTGGCCGACGCGCCAGCCACCAGCAGCACATCGGCATCCATTGCGGCCAGACGGGTCGCCAGTGCCGGGGCATCATGTGGGCAGGGCGGCTGCATCCGCATGTCCCCGCCCAGCGTGGTGACCCGCGCCGCCGTCACCTGCGCCAGCCTGGCCAGCGCCTTGGCACTGGTGCCGGGCAAGGTCGTGGCGATCAGCGCCACCTTCGCCGGCCGAAACGCTGCGATGTGCAGCGGGCGCGCTGCCGCAATGGCGGCGGCCAGTTGCGCTTCGGCCACGGCATAGCGGATGATCTTGATGGTCGCGACGATGCCGCCCGCTGCGACCCGCGTGTGCGGTGCCAGCGTCGCCAGTGTGATGGCTTCGTCGATGCTGTTGATCGCGGCGACCAATCCGGGCGGCAGGCACAGCAATCCGGCGCTGCGCGCCGCCAGATTGACCCGGCCGTGCACTGGCGCCAGCGCCATCAGGCCGGTACCGGCCAGCGCCGCTGCCAATTGCGCGGCCGCCGCATCCTCGCCGACGTCGCCAGGCTCCAGTTGGGCCACCATCACGTCGCTGATCCCGGCTGCGGCCAGCGCCGCCACATCATCCGCGCTCAGGCGATGGCCCTTGGCCAGCCGCCGCCGCCCCAGCGCCACACTGTGCGCCAGCAGCGCGCCCTGCGCGGCGACCAGCGGCACCGGCCCGAATTTCATGGGCGGGCCAAGACCCCGCGCCAGCTCGCCACCAGTTGCGCCGCGATCGACAGGGCAATCTCCGCCGGGTTGGCTGCACCGATGTTCAGCCCCGCCGGGCCGTGGATGCGCGCCAGATCGGCCGCGCCAAAGCCCTGGGCCGCCAGCCGCTCCAGCCGCGCGGCGTGATTCTTGCGGCTGCCCAGCGCCGCGATGTAGAACGCCGGCGATCGCAGTGCCGCGGCCAGCGCCACATCATCGACCTTGGGATCGTGGGTGAGCGCCACCAGTGCGGTGGCGGCGTCAGGGCGCAAGGCGGCCAGCGCCTCATCCGGCCAGCGCCGATCCAGCACCACCCCGGCAAAGCGATCGTCGGCGGCGAACAAGCCGCGCGGGTCGATCACCGAAGCAGCGATGCCCAGACTTTGGGCCAGCGGCACCAGCGCCTGCGCGATGTGCACGGCCCCGATGATCAGCAGCCGGCGTGGCGGCGGATAGGCGCGCACGAACGGGCCGGCGTCACCCGCCTGCGCCTGGCCGGTGGCGGGATCGCTGCTGATGTTGCGCGCCTCGCCCACCGCGGTTGCCGCCAGCACATCGGCCACCAGCGCGACCGGCAGGCCATCGTCGGCCAATCGTTGCACCAGGATCGAAATGCGGCCGCCGCACGCCAGCCCGGCGCTCCACGCCACTTCATCGGCAACGCCAAACTCCAGCACGGCATGGCCGGTGCCGGCGGCGATCAGATCCTGCGCGGCCAGGATGACATCGGCCTCCACACACCCGCCCGATACGCTGCCTGCGAACAGGCCATCGGCGCGCACCGCAAGATGACTGCCCATCCGGCGCGGCGCCGAACCCCAGGTGGTCATCACCGTGGCGATGCCAACACCATGCCCGGCCCGTGCCCAATCGAGCCCGGTGGCCAATGTGGCCAGATCATCGTCCAGGCCCGCCACGCTCACAGATGATTCCACTGCCAGGCCAGGAACAGCATCACCGCCAGGATCAGCCCGCCGCCCCACACCAGCGGCGACAGCCCGCCCTGGACCGCCGGGGTGCTGACGGACACCGTTTCCACTGCCGAATCGACCGCTCCGGCTTCCACCGCCGCTGGCGCCTCGACTTCGGCCTTCAGCTTGGCGAAAAAGCCTTCGGCATATTGCCGGGCGGTGCCTTCGATCAGTCGCGCGCCCAATTGCGCCAGCTTGCCGCCCACCTGCGCCTTCACCACATAATCGAGGCGTGTGAGCGCCGGGCCAAGCTCGGCCAGCGCGACATCGGCGCCGCCCTTGGCAAAGCCGGCGATCCCGCCCTTGCCTTCGCCAACCAGGCGGTAGCGTTCGGGCGCCACGATATCCTCCAGCCGCACCGTGCCGGCAAAGCGCGCCCGCACCGGGCCGACCTTGGCATTCATCTCGCCTTCGAAGCTCGGCACGCCACCTGATTCGGTGCCTTCCGTGCGCACCAGCCGCTCGACCCCATCAATGCAGCGCGCCAGCACATCGGGGTCGTTCAGCGCCGCCCACACGCTGGCGCGCGATGCCGCGATGTCCACTTGTCCTGCCAGTTCCATGCGCGCCTCGTCATCTGCCTGTTTGTGGCCTGTCACCAACGCTTGCCGTCTTCGGCGCATCCAAGTCAATCAGGCGGAAAAAAGCTGGTTTGCAAAGCTGAAGCCACTGATTAAGACTTTATGACTTGCGGGGGCAAGTGGGGCAGGTTGCGGGGGAATGGACATGAAGGCGGCTGAATCAGCAGTGGCGTCGCTGGCTGAGGAAGAAGAAATCATCGTGCGCGGCACGATGAAATGGTTCGATCCGGTGCGCGGCTATGGCTTCATGGTGCCGGTGACCGGGGAAGGCAGCGACATCCTGGTGCATTTCAGCCTGGTGCGCGAGCTCGGCCGTCGCAGCCTGCCGGAAGGCGCCACCCTCACCTGCACGGTGGTGGCGCGCGATCGGGGCCGCCAGGCCAAGCGCATCCTCGATCTTGATCTGACCACGGCAATCGGCCCGGATCCTGAAACCGTCGCAGCACGTGCCGCCGATCGGGTCGATCCGCGGGCCATGGTTGCCGCCGCAGGCCCGTTCGAACCGGTCGCAGTCAAATGGTTCAATCGTTTGAAGGGTTATGGCTTTGTGATAAGGCCGGACAGCATGGACGACATCTTCATCCATATGGAAACGCTGCGCCGCGCCGGCTTGACCGACGTGCAGCCCGGCCATCCATTGCAGGTGCGGGTGGCGCCAGGTCACAAAGGGCCGCTGGCGGTGGTGGCGATCCCCATCGACGCCGTGCCCGAATCGGATGAAGGCTGCGGTTGATGCGAAATCTGCTGGCGGCAGCAATGCTGCTGTCTACCTTGGCGTTGGCTCCTGTATGGGCAGCCACCCCGTGCCCGAACAGCGGCCTGCAAACCATCAAGGTGGTGTTTGAAACGGCGAAGGGGCGTTTTCCCTACCGCGTGGAAGTGGCAGCCACATCCGAACAGCAGGCGTGCGGCATGATGTTCCGCGAATCGATGGCGCCGGGGACCGGCATGCGCTTTCCGATGCAGCCGCCGCGGGCGACCGGTTTCTGGATGGAAAACACGATCCTGCCGCTCGACATCATTTTCGTGTCGCCACAGGGACGCGTGCTCAACGTCCGGCAGGGGCAGCCCTATTCGCGCGACGTTCTGGCATCCGCTGGGATCACGGCTGATGTGATCGAACTTGCTGCCGGCGAAGCGAAGCGCATCGGCCTGAAACCCGGAGACCGGGTGAAGCGCTGAGGACGTTCGCGGCCTGGGCCGCGAACACTCACGCCAGATCAGGACCGACGAGGCGCTGCCACCAGGTGCGGGCGACCGGCACCGGCTGCTTGCGCTGTTCCAGCTGCCAATGCGGCAGGCTTTCCGCAGCCACTTCGCGGCCATCGCGATCCACGATGATCAGCAGCCAGGTGTCTGCGCCATGCCGCCGCGTTGCCACCTGCAACTCGGTGCCGGCCAGCACGAACTGGTGCCGATTGTGAATCAGATGATTCAGCATCTTGGCCGGAGTTTCGGTCCAGCCGGGGCCTACGATGCGGTCGAGGACCACACCAAGGGGTGATTGGAGGGCGTGCAACGCCGAGACAATGTATGTAGCCATGGGTGAACGATATGCTTAATAAATAATAAATACAAGCCGATTCGAATAAGATTAAGAAAAAGTTATTTTCATTAATTTCAGATGGTTGGATCAGTCGGAACGTCGTTGATCACGGCTGAAGAAAGGCTGCAGCGGCGCCGCTGGTTCAGATGCGCAATCTCGGTCAGCGCCGGGCGCACGCCCATGGTCTGTCGTCGTTGGACCACCACCGTCATCGAACTTGGCGTTGGTAAGGCGAACCGGCCTGGATCCGAGGGAGCGCTTGCGGCGACCGACACTCGGACCGCGGCGACAGGGGGGCGATCTCACGTCGGCTGGCATCACTGGCGTGATCGAATTGACAGCGTGCGAAGTCGGGCCCGCCGGCCTGAAACCCGAAGCCTGGGTGACGCACTGGGCCCATTCCCGGCCTGACCGGCATTTGCCGTTTCCGGCTTGCACCGGAAATGGTCGTGCGGCTCAGGCCAGATCAGGGCCGACCAGTCGCTGCCACCAGCTCTGGGCGGCGCGCGCGGGCTTCTGCTGCTGCTCAAGCTGCCAGTGCGGCAGGCTTTCCGCAGCGACTTCGCGGCCATCACGATCCACGATGACCAGCAGCCAGGTGTCCGCGCCTTGCCGCCGCGCTGCGAGCTGCAGCCCGGTTCCGGCCAGCACGAACTGGTGCCGATTGTGAACCAGATGATTCAGCATCTTGGCCGGAGTTTCGGTCCAGCCGGGGCCTACGATGCGGTCGAGGACCACACCAAGGGGTGATTGGAGGGCGTGCAACGCCGAGACAATGTATGTAGCCATGGGTGAACGATATGCTTAATAAAGAATAAATTTAAGCCGATTCTTTTTGGGCAATGAATTTTTTTTCAAGCGCAATTACAGAGCATTGGCGCAAGATCGGCGGCGATTATGCAAAATAGAAAATGGCATCGGCGCCGCTGATTCGGGGCGTCACGTCTGTCAGATTCGGCCTGGTTGACGTGAGGTGCCTTCGTCGGGCGGTGCCACCAGCGGTGTGCTCGAACATGCAACTGATCATGCGAGCCGGCGCGGCGGCCGGGGACGGCATGGGATGGCCGTCAGCGCCAGCGCATCGGTGTCTGGGGTGCGCCGATCAGCCCCGGCAATCAGGCGGCATCAGGGTCCATCAGGCGCTGCCACCAATTGAGGCGCGGGCTCGGCGTGGGGCGCAGCTGTTCGATGCGCCAGTGCGGCAGGCTTTGGGGTGCGACTTCGCGGCCCTCGGGATCGACGATGATCAGCAACCATTGATGTTCGCCCTGGCGCCGTGCCGCCAATTTCAAGTTGCTGTCAGCCAGGATGAATTTGTGCCGGCCCTGCACAAGATGGTCGAGCAGGTTGGCGGGCGTTTCGGCCCAGCCAGGGCCGACGATGCGATCCAGCAGGGTGCCGCGCGGCGATTCCTGCGCATTCAACGATGAAACAACATATTGGCCCATTTCAATGGGCTATGGCCAAAGGGGCTTGAACGCAAGTGACGCTTCGGAGAAACTTTCCCCGAAATGGCTGACATTTCGCTGTGACGCATTGAAATTGCTGCACATGCGGGATCTACGTACGACGCAAAATTGCACCCCGTCCGGCAGCAGACAAAGCCCCGCTGATGCGTCCAGGTCAGCGGCGGAAAAAGCGCCGCTGATTCATGGGCATCGGGGTGGTCTTTTCGCGGAAGACGATGCGGCCCTTGTCCAGATCATAGGGCGTCATTTCCACATGCACCCGATCGCCGACGATGGAACGGATGCGGTTCTTGCGCATCTTGCCGGCCGTATAGGCAATGATCTCGTGCTCGTTTTCCAACTTCACGCGGAAGCGCCCGTCGGGCAGGATTTCGGTGATTTCACCTTCGATCCGGATGATCTCTTCTTTTGGCATGTTACGCCTGAATCTCGCTGGCAAACCGCATGTAATATCCCGTAGTTGTGCTTGGACAGCCGGGCCGTGTGCCGGGCAGCCGCGTGGCCGGCTTGCCCCATGGCGCGTCAAGGCCGAAAAAGCAACCCGTCCCCCTTTGCAAGCCGAGCGGTTCGTGGCCATGTGTGACTGCATCTCAACAGGACAACGCCCATGAAAAGCCGTGCCGCCGTGGCCTTTGCGCCGAATCAGCCGCTCGAAATCGTCGAGATCGATGTGGAAGGGCCCAAGGCGGGCGAAGTGCTGGTGGAAATCATGGCCACAGGCGTTTGCCACACCGATGCCTACACGCTGGAAGGCAAGGACAGTGAAGGCATTTTCCCGTGCGTGCTGGGCCATGAAGGCGCCGGTGTGGTGCGGGCGATCGGTGCCGGCGTCACCAGCGTGGTGCCAGACGATCATGTCATCCCGCTCTACACCCCCGAATGCCGGCAATGCAAAAGCTGCCTTTCGGGCAAGACCAATTTGTGCACCGCCATCCGCGCGACGCAAGGCAAGGGGCTGATGCCTGATGGCACCACGCGGTTCAGTTACAAGGGCCAGCCAATTTACCACTATATGGGTTGCTCGACCTTCTCGAACTTCATCGTGCTGCCCGAAATTGCCGTGGCGAAGATCCGGCCCGACGCGCCGTTCGACAAGGCCTGCTACATCGGCTGCGGCGTCACCACCGGCGTCGGCGCGGTGGTCAATACCGCCAAGGTGCAGGCCGGAGCGCGCGCCATCGTGTTCGGGCTGGGCGGCATCGGGCTGAATGTCATCCAGGGGCTGCGGCTGGTGGGCGCCGAACAGATTGTCGGGGTCGATCTCAATCCGGACCGCGAACATTGGGGCCGGCAATTCGGCATGACCCATTTCGTCGATCCCCGCGACGTGCAGGGCGATATGGTTGCGCATCTGGTGGCGCTTACCGAGGGCGGCGCGGATTACACCTTCGATTGCACCGGCAACACCGATGTGATGCGCACTGCGCTCGAATGCTGCCACCGCGGCTGGGGCGAATCGATCATCATCGGGGTGGCCGAAGCCGGCAAGGAGATCAGCACGCGCCCGTTCCAGCTGGTGACCGGCCGGGTGTGGAAAGGCACCGCGTTCGGCGGCGCCCGCGGCCGCACCGACGTGCCGAAGATCGTCGATTGGTACATGAACGGCACCATCGCCATCGATCCGATGATCACCCATGTGCTGCCGCTGGAAAAGATCAACCAGGCGTTCGATCTGATGCACGGCGGCGAGAGCATCCGCACGGTGGTGCTGTTTTGATCACGCGCACGCAAACCGCCTGCCATGGTGGGGTGCAGTCGTTTCACAGTCACAACAGCAAGGCCACGGGAACGGTCATGCAGTTCGGGTTGTTCACCCCGCCGGGATCTGGCCCGTTCCCGGTGCTGTGGTGCCTGGCCGGCCTGACCTGCAATGAAGAGACCTTCGCGATCAAGGCCGGGGCGCAGGCGCTGGCCGCTGAACTCGGCCTGATGTTGATCACGCCCGATACGTCACCGCGTGGCGACGGCGTGGCCGATGATCCGGCGTGGGACGTGGGCCAGGCGGCGAGCTTCTATCTCGATGCGACGAACCCGCCGTGGGCGGCACATTTCCGCATGCGGACATGGCTGATCGACGAGCTGCCGGCGTTGATCGCAACGAACTTCCCGGCCGATCTGGCGCGGCAGGGCATCACCGGCCACAGCATGGGCGGCCACGGCGCGTTGACCCTGGCGCTGAAACACGCGAGCGTGTTCCGCAGCGTATCAGCCTTCGCGCCGATCGTCGCGCCGACGCAGGTGCCGTGGGGGCAAAAGGCGCTGCTCGCCTATCTGGGGGATGACCCGGCAGCCTGGGCCGTGCATGATGCCTGCGCGCTGATCGACGGCGGCGCGCGCGTGGCGGATTTGCTGGTCGATCAGGGCGAGGCGGACCAGTTTCTGGAGCCTCAATTGCGGCCGGAATTGCTGGCGTCGGCCTGCGCCCGCGCCGGCATCCCGCTCACCCTGCGGCGGCACGCGGGGTATGACCACAGCTATTGGTTTGTGCAGAGCTTTGTCGGCGATCACCTGCGCTGGCACGCGGCGCGGTTGCGCTGAGCGGCCGTTCCCACCCCCAGCCCCTCCCGCAAGCGGGAGGGGGGTCGTTTCCGCCCTGTTTCACTGCTCCCCTCCCGCTTGCGGGAGGGGCTGGGGGTGGGTCTTGTTGCCCTCAAGTCGCCAGATTCAAACGGCTCTGGCCACCGGCACTTCGATCAACGTCGGCCTATCACTGGCCAGCGCCGCCTGAAACGCCGCGATCAGTGCCGCAATCGATTCCACCCGCACGCCCTGCACGCCATGCGCCGCCGCCAGCGCCATGAAATCGATGGCCGGTTCTTGCAGATCCATCGCCACGAACACGCTTGTGCGGGCGCTGTGGTCGCCGATGGCGCGGGTGCGCTGCTTGAGAATGCGGTAGGATGCATTGTTGAACACGATCGTCACCACCGGCAATTTGTAGTGCGCGCACGTCCACAGTGCGGCGGCGCTGTACATCAGGCTGCCATCGCCAGTCAGCGCCACCACCGGCCGGTCCGGGTGCGCCAGCTTCATCGCGGCGGCCTGTGGCACACACACGCCGATGCCGCCGCCGCGCATGCCGAACCAGGAATCGGGCCGCGTGGCGGGCAACAGGCTGCGCACCACATTCATGCCGGACGACAGCAGCTCCTCGATGATGATCGCATCATCCGGCATCACCTCACCCAGCCGCTTCAGCACCGCCAGCGGGTCCATCGGGCTGGCGCCCATTGCCGCTTCGGCCTTGGCCAGCAGCGCGGCCTTTGCCTCGGCAATGCGCGCCACCACGCCGGCCCGCCGGCCATCGCCGCAGCCCGTCACCAGCGCCGTCAATTCCGGCAAAGTCGCCTTGGGGCAGCCCTGGATGGCGGCATCGGCGGCGAAATTCTTGCCGATCTGCCAGGGCTCGTCATCCAGATGCACGACAGATGTGCCCGGCGCCAATGCCTCCACGCCGGTCGCCTGGCTTTGGGTGAGCAGATCGGCGCCGATGGAAATCAGCAGATCGTGACCCTGCATGACGCTGCGCAGCGCCGGGGTCATGCGCGGCACGGTGCCGGCGAACTGCGGGTGGTTCGATGGGAAGGCGGCGCGGTTGGCCATGCCCTCCATGTAAACCGGCGCGCCGACGGCCTCGGCGAACGCCACCATCTCGGCAAAGGCATCATTGTTCGCCACGCAATCGCCGGCAAAGATCACCGGCGTTTCGGCGGCACGAATCATCGCGGCCGCCTTGGCGATTTCCGTCGCATCGCCGCGCAGGCCGGCACCGATGCGCGTCGGCGCGCCGAGATCGAGATCATCGGGCGCGATTGCCGTGAGCACGTCACCGGGGATGGAGAGGAACACCGGCCCGGTCGGCGCTGTGAGCGCCACTTTCGCCGCCCGCCGCACCGCGCGCGGCAGTTCGGCGATGCTGTTCACTTCGAACGACCATTTGCACAGCGGTCGCGCCATGGTGGCCAGATCATCCCACAGCAAAGGCTCGGTCAGGCGGATGCTCATGTCCTGCTGCCCGGCGGTCACCAGCACCGGCGCGCCGGCCTTGGCGGCGTTATAAAGCATGCCCATGGCGTTCCCCAGGCCCGGCGCGGCGTGCAGGTTGCACACCGCCAGCCGCCCCGTGGCCTGCGCCCAGCCATCGGCCATGCTCATCACCACCACCTCGTTCAGGCCGAGGATGTAACGCAGCCGATCTTCCACGACGAAGGCATCGAGCAGCGGCAATTCGGTGGTACCGGGATTGCCGAAGACGAACTCGACGCCTTCGCTGTGCAAGATGTCGAGCAATATATGCTTGCCGGCTCGGCTCATGGGATCACCTCGTCTTGCGTGACGGGCGGCAGCCGAACGCTGCCATCCAGCAGGCCGGCGCCGGGCAGATAGGCGCGGAACATCAACACGAACGGGCCCTTGGGCGCCGGCAGCCAGTTCACCACGCGCTCGCCACTCGGTTTGCCGTTCTGGATGAACAGTTCGATGCTGCCATCCGGATTGGGCCGCAAATGCCGCGATCGGTCGCCCACTGCAAAGCGATCGAGCGCATTGGGCACGAAGAACAGGCGGCCATCTTCTTCCTGTTGGTACATGGTCAGCGACCAGAAACCGCCCACCGGCAACCCACCGGGAATGCGCAGCCGCCAGCTCTTTTCGCCGGTCAGCGGCCGGCCTTCGCCATCGGTGCGCGCCGACACATAGATGGCCTCCACCCGCGGCAGTGCTGCCAGCCCGCCCAGCGCCACCAGGCTGCGCAGATCATCATCGTCGCCATAAAGCGCCATGTTGAACGGCGGATAGATCCAGCCGCCCACGCCGCCCCCCGCCATCAGCCCGCCCTTCAATTCGGCGATCAACGCCGGCAGGCTGTCGTCCCACAATTTCTGCTGTTCGGGCGTCAGATTCTCCCAGGCCTGGCCGATGCCCTGTTGGGCAAAGCTCTGGGCGCGGGCCACCAGCCGGTCATCGCCGGACCGCGCGACGGCGGCATTCACCGTGGCAAGGAACGCCTTGCCATCGGGCGTGGCCGGCACCTGCAAGTCCAGCGGCGTCGCGCCGGCCACGGCCGAAAGCGTGAAGCGCGTCAGCCCATCGGCGGCGGCGGCGAGATCCTCCGTGCCATTCACCACCACCCGCACCAGCAGCCAGGCGTCGTTCGATTGGCTTGGCACCTTCTCCACGCCGGCCGGCAACTCGCCGCGCCAGCCGGGGCCCACGATGGCATAGCGCCCGCCTGCGGCACCCACCGTACGCGTGCCAAGCAGCGCGTTCACATCGCTGGTGATGCTCATCAGCGAGGCCGAATGATAGCGCGCCAGCGGCGGGATGGTGAAAAACACCGGGCCCTGGGACAGATCGAGCCAGGCCGAGCCATAAAGCGTGTCGTTGTTGGGCGTCGTGATCTCGCGCGTCGTGGCATCGGCCAGGGTGACGCGCGGGATCAGCGCATTGATCCCGGTGCCGAAGCCGGCCTCGGCGATCCGGGCCAATTGCAACTGGCGGGTGCGCAGCATTTCATAAGGGGCAAAGCCGAAGCGGAAGGCGCGGCGCAGCGCGCGGATGTCCGGCGTATCGGGCAACGGCGCGATTGCAGCCGGTGCCGGCACGGGCTTTGCGGCAGGCTTTGGCGCTGGCCTGGCCGCCACGGCAGGCTTCTTTGCAGGCGGTGCGGCCTGCGCCGGCACCGCCTCCACAATGATTTGGGCCAGCAGCGCGGCAATCATTCCCCAATGGCGGCGCATCTTCCGTCCTTCCCTGATCATTTTGCCCGTCCATGCCCAAGGGGCGCGCGGGCGTAAAGTCATGTGGAACGAATCAGTCCTTCGATCCGGGAGATACAGCATGAGCGAAGCCTATATCGTTGCCGCCAAGCGCACCGCCGGTGGCCGTCGCGGCGGCTTGCTGCGCGATTGGCACCCCGCCGATCTGGCCGGCAAGGTGCTCGATGCGCTGGTCGATGACAGCGGCGTCGATCCGGCCCTGATCGAAGACGTCATCATGGGCTGTGTCGGTCAGGGCGGCCAGCAGAGCACCAACGTGGCGCGCAACGCCGTGCTGTCCTCGAAATTGCCCGAATCCGTGCCGGGCACCAGCGTCGATCGCCAGTGCGGTTCGAGCCAGCAGGCCATCCATTTCGCCGCTGCCACGGTGATGAGCGGCCAGATGGACGTGGTGATCGCTGCCGGCGTCGAATCGATGACGCGGGTGCCGATGGGCATGACCGTGGCGCTGCCCGCCAAGGCCGGCATGGGCATGCCCTATGGCGAAGGCATGGCGGCGCGCTATCCGGGCATCCAGTTCAGCCAGTTCACCGGCGCCGAGATGATCGCCGAGAAATACGGGCTGACCAAGGACATGCTCGATGAATTTGGTTACGAAAGCCAGGTGCGTGCGGGCCGCGCCGCGAAGGATGGTTCGTTTGCCAATGAAATCGTCGCCGTCGATGTAACCACGCATGACGGTGCGCTGCATCGCCATACCCAGGATGAAGGCATCCGGTTTGACGTGTCGCTGGACGGCGTGCGCGGCGTGAAGCTGATCAACCCCGATGGCGGCCGGTTGACGGCCGCGACCAGCAGCCAGATCTGCGACGGCGCGTCCGGCGTGCTGATCGTCAACGAGCGCGGCCTGAAGGCCCTGGGCGTCAAGCCGCTGGCGCGCATCCACACCATGACCGTGGTCGGCGAAGACCCGGTGATCATGCTGGAAGCGCCGATCGGGGCGACCAAGAAGGCCTTGCAGCGTGCCGGCATGAACATCGGCGACATCGACCTTTATGAAGTGAACGAGGCCTTTGCGTCGATCCCGATGGCCTGGCTGCAAGTGCTCGGCGCCGATCATGCGCGGCTGAATGTGAATGGCGGCGCGATTGCGCTGGGGCACCCGCTGGGGGCTTCGGGCACCAAGCTGATGACCACCCTGGTCCACGCGCTGCATGCGCGCGGCAAGCGTTGGGGCCTGCAGACGATGTGCGAAGGCGGCGGGCTTGCCAATGTGACGATCATCGAGGCGCTGTAAGTCAGGGAAAACCCACCCCCAGCCCCTCCCGCAAGCGGAAGGGGAGTCGATAGCCCTTCCGCCGCCTGCTCCCCTCCCGCTTGCGGGAGGGGCTGGGGGTGGGAAACGCAGCAAGCGCGAACCGTCGTCGATAAAGGAATTCATGATGACCTATACCCAGATCGCCCTCGACATCGACGGCCCCATCGCCACCATCACCCTCGACCGGCCGGAGAAGCTCAATGCCTTCACCGGTGTCATGATGGCGGAGATCATTGCCGCCTTCGACGAAACCGACGCGAATGATCAGGTGAAGGCCGTGATCGTCACCGGGCGCGGCCGGGCCTTCTGCGCCGGGGCGGACCTCAGCGCCGGGGCCGCCACCTTCGATTATGAAAAGCTGGGCGGCGCGCGCAGTGCCAGCCCGATCGGCGACGATGGCAGCATCGATTGGCACCACCCGGCCACTCGCGACGGCGGTGGCCAGATGACCATGCGCATCTTCCGCAGTCTGAAACCGGTGATTGCGGCGGTGAACGGCCCGGCCGTGGGCATCGGCGCCACCATGCAATGCGCGATGGATTTCCGGATGGCCAGCGACACGGCGCGCTTCGGATTCGTCTTCGCGCGGCGCGGCATCGTGCCCGAAGCCGGATCGAGCTGGTTCCTTTCGAAGCTGGTCGGCCTGCCGCAGGCGCTGGAATGGTGCATGACCGGCCGGGTCTTCGACGCCGCCGAAGCCGAAAAGGGCGGTCTCACCCGTTCCACCCACGCCCCGGACGATCTGTTGCCGGCGGCCCGGGCGCTGGCGCTGGAGATCGCCGAGAATACCGCGCCGGTCTCGGTGGCGCTGACCCGGCAGATGCTGTGGCGCATGGCCGGCGCGCCCAGTCCGTGGGATGCGCATCGGCTCGATTCCAAGATGGTCTATATGCGCGGCCGTTCGGGCGACGCGAAGGAAGGCGTCGTCAGCTTCCTCGAAAAGCGCAAGCCGGCCTATCCGGACACCGTGAGCCAGGACATGCCGGCAGCAGTGTTTCCGTGGTGGCCTGAGGAAAAGTGGTAATCATCGCCGTCGCAGCGGCGAAAGATGAGTATCGCCGTTGCAGCGGCGAGTGGTCATCATCGCCGTCGCAGCGGCGAGTGGAAGGCCTCAGGCCTGTTCGAGCAGTTCGGCGGCTTCCAGCCCCAGCCGGTTGATGCGCGCCAGCACGCGCGGCCATTCCTCGGTCAGGAACTGCTCGCGCTCTTGTGTCAGCAGGCTGTTCATGGCGCCTTCGGCGGCAAACAGGCCAACGCCCTTGCGCGCCCGCACCAGGCCGGTGGCTTGCAGATCCTGATAGGCCTTGGCAACGGTGAGCGGGTTGACCCCGGCTTCGGCCGCCAGCGCCCGAACCGACGGCAGCATGGCACCATCGCCAAGCGTCAGGATCCGTTCGATAATCACGTCACGGATCTGGCGATAAATCGGGCGGTCTGGCGTGAACATCACTGTGGTATGGGGCCAGCACAGCCGCAGGTCAACCGTGTTAACCATCTAGACCAGCAGAAAGTGGCGTCCTGTCTGCCGGAAGGCCGCGTCAATCGAGGATCAGCACCGGCTTCACCACGCGCCCTGCCGCCATGTCGGCCACGGCCTCATTGATGGCGCTCAGCGGATATTCGCGGATCAGCGGCGTGTGGTTGAAGCGGCCGGCGACATGGCGGCCGATCAGCCAGGGGATGAAGGCTTGCGGATCGGCATCGCCCTCCACCGCCCCCCTTATGGCCCGCCCGCCCAGCAATGTGTTGGGGTTGAAGGTGATTTCGGTGCCCGGTGCGGTCACGGCCAGCATCGCCAGCTCGCCGCGGCTGGCCAGCGCCTCCAGCCCGCCGCGCACCACTGCCGACACGCCGGTGGTATCGACAATGCGATCGACGCCGGTTGCGCAGATGGCGCGCAGCGCGGCCGCCAGATCCTGGCCTTCCGCCAAGATCGTGTGCGTCGCGCCCAGTTGCCGCGCCAGATCGAGCCGCGCCGCCACCCGATCGACCGCGATGATGCTATGGCAACCGCGATCCACCGCGGCCAGCATCGCCGCCAGGCCGACCGAGCCTGCCCCCAGCACCGCGAACGACTGCTCGGCCTGCACGTCCAGCGTGTTGTAGGCCGTGCCAGCGCCGGTTTGCAGCCCGCAGCCGAACGGCGCCAGCAGCGCGAACGGCACATCCGCGTCCACCTTCACCGTGTTGCGCGCATAGGCGATGGCGTGGGTGGCAAAGCTGGATTGGCCGAAGAAGCCGCCATAGACCGGCGCGCCCGCCAAGGTGAACGGCGCCCGGCCGTCCGAAAGCACGCCGGCATAGTTCAACATCATGAAATTGCTGCAATATTGCGGATGATCGTGGCTGCAATTGCTGCACGCGCCGCAACTGGCATAGCTCAGCACCACCCGATCCCCCGGCGCGACATGGGTAACGCCGTCCCCCACCGCCACCACCGTGCCGGCGCCTTCATGGCCCAGCACCTGCGGCAGCGGCGTGCCCTGTTCATAACGCTGCACGCCGACATCGGTGAAACAGATGCCGCACGCCGCCAGCCGGACCAGCAATTGCCCCGGCCCCGGATCGGCGAGTTCCAGTGTTTCGAGGCTGTAAGGTCCGCCGCGTTGGCGCAGCACGGCAGCGGTGGTGGTCGTCGTCATGGCGGGTCTCCCGTTCTGGCACCATCATCGGCTCTGGCCCCGCGAAAGGCCAGCCGCCATTCCTGCGAGGACAGCCTGTTGCAGACCGGCTTGACCCCGGACGCGCGCCCGTTCAATTACGGCCACGATGGACAGTCCTTCCGCACCCCCGCCGACCTTCGAGGCCGCATTGAAGCGCCTGGAGGATATCGTGCGCCAATTGGAGTCCGGCGAACTCAGCCTCGATGCCTCGATCAGCCTGTATGAGGAAGGCCAGAGCCTGAAAGGCCTGTGCGAGGCAAGGCTGGCCGATGCCCGCATGCGCATCGAACAGATCCAGCAAAGCGCCGCCGGTGAAGCCGCCGGCACCCGCCCCTTTGATGCCCAGTAAAGGCGCCGCCGCGATGGTCCCCGCTCCGTTGATGCTGAAACCGGCGCTCGATGCCATTGGCAAGGCCATTGATCAGCGTTTTGATCGCCTGCTCGCCGTGCCCGACGACAGCCGCGCCCGCCTGTATGAAGCCATGCGCCATGCCGTGATCGGCGGCGGCAAGCGCATGCGGCCGTTGCTGGTGGTGGCGGCTTGCGATCTGTTCCAGGTGCCACGCGAACGCAGTTTGCGGGTCGCGCTGGCGATCGAATGCATCCATTGCTACAGCCTGATCCACGACGATCTGCCCTGCATGGACGATGACGATCTGCGCCGCGGCAAGCCGACCGTGCACATCGCCTTCGATGAAGCCACCGCCGTGCTGGCCGGCGATTGCCTGCATGATCTGGCCTTTGAAATCCTGGCTGATCCTGCCACCCACGATGATCCGCAGGCGCGGCTGGAACTGATCACCCAATTGGCGATCCAGTCCGGACCGGAAGGCATGGCCGGCGGCCAGATGATGGATCTGGTGGCGGGCGATGTGACCTATGATCTGGCGGGCATCACCCGGCTGCAACAGTTGAAAACCGGCGCATTGATCGTGTGGTGCCTGGAAGCCGGCGCCATCATGGGCCGCGCCACCGATGCCGAGAAGAAGAGCCTGCGTGGTTATGCCCGTGATCTTGGCCTGGCCTTCCAGATTGCCGATGATCTGCTCGATGTCGAAGGCACGTCGGCGAAGACCGGCAAGGCGGTGCAGAAGGATGCGGCGGCCGGCAAGGCGACGTTCGTGTCGCTGCTCGGCCTTGATCGCGCCCGCGACCAGGCCAGCGCGCTGATCGATCAGGCCATCGGCCAATTGTCCGGCTTTGGTCCGGAGGCGGACTTGCTGCGGGCGATTGCGCGCTTCGCGGTCGAACGTGACCGGTAGGGAGCTCAAGCCATGACGCGCATCGGTGTCTATCCCGGCACGTTCGATCCCATCACCCTGGGCCATATGGACATCATTCGGCGCGGCGCGCGCCTGGTGGACCGGCTGGTGATCGGGGTCGCCACCAACCCATCGAAATCGCCGATGTTCACCCTTGCCGAACGCAAGGCGCAGATCATCCGGGAGACGGCCGATATTCCCAATGTCGAAGTGGCCGATTTCGATGAACTGCTGATGTCGTTTGCCGAACGGCTGGGCGCCACGGTGGTGGTGCGCGGCCTGCGTGGCGCCGGTGATTTCGAATATGAATTCCAGATGACCGGCATGAATCGCGCCCTAAACGACGATATCGAGCAGGTATTCTTGATGGCCGATGTGGCATTGCAGCCGATCGCTTCACGTCTGGTCAAGGAAATTGCGGTCTATGGTGGCGACATCCGCAAATTCGTGCCGCATGCCGTGGCCGCCGATGTGGTGGCCCGCGTGCAGCAGACCGGGATGAAGGGCCAGTGATGCGATTTTCGATACTGTTTGCTGCGGGATTGCTGGTTGCCGTGAGCGGGGCCACGTCCGCGCTGGCGCAGCAGGCGCCGCGCATTGACCCCAAGGATTTGAAGGCGCCGCCCAAGCTGCCGCAGATGGCTGCGCCCTCCAATCTGCAGGGCATGATCGCGCAGGTCAGCGAAGAGAATATCCTGCTGCTCGATCTGGCCTCCGGCGGCCGCGTGAAGATCATCATGCGCCCGGACGTGGCCCCCAAGCATATCGATCGCATCCGCACGTTGGTGCGGCAAGGGTTCTACGACGGCACGATCTTCCATCGCGTCATCGATGGCTTCATGGCGCAGGGCGGTGATCCAACCGGCACCGGGACCGGCGGATCGAAGCTCGACGATCTGAAGGCCGAATTCAACGATCTGCCCCATGTGCGCGGCGCGGTGGCCATGGCGCGCGCGCAGGGTGAAGACAGCGCCAACAGCCAATTCTATATCGTGCTGATGCCCACGCTGAAGCTGGATCGCAACTACACGGTGTGGGGCCGGGTGGTCGAAGGCATGAAATGGGTGGACGGCATCGAAAAGGGCGAACCGCCGGACAACCCGACCCGCATCGTCAAGGCCAGCATCGCCACCGACAAGGTGCCGCCGCCCGATTTTGCCGCGCTGAAGCCGGCTGCCAGCGCGATTCCGGTTGGGGCGCTGGATCTGCCGCCGCCCACATCGGGCACCGCGCCAGTGGTTTCGGGGCCGACCCCGCCGCGCTGAACCGTCCCCCCCCTTCCTCCATCAAAGGGCTGTTCCCCCAATGCTGGTGTCCGATTTCGATTTCGATCTGCCGCCTGAGTCCATCGCGCTGAGACCCGTGTCGCCTCGCGATTCGGCACGGTTGCTCAACGTGACCGGGCGTGAGCTTGGCGCGCTCGGCGATTTTGGCTTTCTCGATCTGCCGGGCCTGCTGCGGGCCGGCGATGTGCTAGTGGTCAACGACACCCGCGTCATCCCGGCGCAATTGTTTGCCACCAAGGGCGAGGCCGCCATCGGCGTCACCCTGCACAAGCGCGAGGCCGCCAACCGCTGGTGGAGCTTCGTCAAGAACGCCCGTCGGCTGCGGGGCGGCGACGTCATTGAATTTGGTCAGGGCGCAGTGACCCTGTCCGGCACAGTGCTCGAAAAGAGCGGTGATGGCGTGCTCTGGCAATTCGATACCGACGGCGCGCCCCTGGAAAGCGCGCTGCACGCCGTCGGCCAGATGCCGCTGCCGCCCTATATCGCCCGGCGGCGTGGCATCGATGCGGCCGACCTGGCCGATTACCAGACCCTGCACGCCGCCAAGGATGGCGCGGTCGCCGCGCCCACCGCCGGCCTGCATTTCACGCCGCGCCTGTGGGACGCGCTGGCCGCTGCCGGCATCGCCCGCGAAACGGTAACGCTGCATGTCGGTGCGGGCACCTTCCTGCCGGTCAAGGCAGATCGCGTTGCCGATCACCAGATGCACGCCGAATGGGGCAGCATCGATGCGGCAACGGCGCAGCGCCTGAACGCGGCGCGGGCCGCCGGTGGCCGCATCATCCCGGTCGGCACCACCAGCTTGCGTCTGCTCGAATCGGCGGCCGGCCAGGATGGTGTGATCCAGCCCTTCACCGGCGACACCGCCATCTTCATTCACCCCGGCTATCGCTGGCGCGCCGTCGATGGCCTGATCACCAATTTCCACCTGCCGAAATCGACCCTGTTCATGCTGGTCAGCGCCATGATGGGGCTGGACGTGATGCGCGCGGCCTATGCCCATGCCATTGCGAAGGGGTATCGCTTCTACAGCTATGGTGATGGCAGCCTGCTGTTGCCCGGATCGGCCGCTGGCAGCAATCCTCGATGAGTGTGGCCTTCACCAAGGAATCCGACGCCGAAGCTGTCGCCGCCGATCTGCCTGACCGGCCGATCCCGGCCCACGCCAATCTGGTCACGCCGCGCGGCCTGGCGCAGATCGACGCCGAACTGCGCACGGCGCGCGCCGCCTATGCCGCGGCACAGGCCGGCGACGCGATCAGCGCCGACCGCACCGCCATGGCCCGCGCCACCCGCGATCTGCGCTATTGGTCGGCGCGCCGCGCTTCGGCGCAAGTGATCGCGACGCAGCCCGCCGGGGAAACCGTGGTGTTCGGCAACCGGGTCAGCCTGGAACGCGCCGACGGCCGCACGCAAAACTATGCCATCGTCGGTGACGATGAAGCCGATCCGGCATCCGGCAGCGTGTCGTATGTTTCGCCGCTGGCCCGCGCGCTGATCGGCAAGGGGCTGGGCGATGTGGTGACGCTCGTTGGCCAAGAGGTGGAGATCGTCGGCATCAGTTGAAAAACGGGTGAGACAATACAGCCCTTGCATATGCTGCCAGGACACACGAGGAAGCGTGTAAGATAATATTCATCCGGCAAGAAATGCACTTTCGGGGGGAAGACCATGACAACATCGAAACTGTACCTTGCCATGTTGCTGGCCGGGACCGCCGCCTTGACGCCGGCAATTGCGCAGACTGCAAATCCGGCACCAGCCGCTGCGACGTCAGCGCGTGAAGAAGCCGAGCCGGCTGCGGAAATCCTGGTGGTTGGATCGCGCGGGCGGGCGCGCACCGATGTCGATCGGCCGGTGCCGGTCGATGTGGTCGGTGCGCCGGAATTGCGCGCCACCGGCCAGACCGATCTGGGCCAGCAATTGCAGTTCACCTCGCCGTCGTTCAATTCGGCCAAATATGGCGTCAACGGTGCGACCAACTATGCCGATCCGGCGTCGCTGCGCGGGCTTGGCCCCGATCAGGTGCTGCTGCTGATCAACGGCAAGCGCCGCCATCAGTTTTCGGCGCTCAACCTCAACGTCGCGCCGGGGCGCGGCACGGTGGTCAGCGATCTGAACGCGATCCCGTCGGCCGCCATCAAGCGCATCGAAGTGCTGCGCGATGGCGCCGCTGCGCAATATGGATCGGATGCGATCGCCGGGATCGTCAACCTCGTGCTCAACGACGGCGCCGAAGGCGGCACGGTCGATGTGACGGCCGGAATCTTCCACGAAGGCGACGGCGAAACCTATCGCGCCGCGCTCAACCATGGTTTCCGGCTGGGCGGCGAGGGCGGGTTCTTCAACTACACGCTGGAATTCTTCGATTTTGCCGGCACCAACCGCTCCGACACGTTTGACGGCGCGCTTTATCCGGCCACGCCGGCGACTTATGCCACCACCGGCCCGACGGTGAATTTCCCCTATGCCACGGCCAATCCGCGCGTCGATCGCGGCGTTTATCCCACCACGCCATTCGTGGTCGGCAACTTCGGCGCTAACGAGAACCGTACCTATCAGGCGTTCTTCAACAGCCAGGTGCCGATCAGCGAAACCACCAACATCTATGCTTTCGGCGGCTATTCGCAGAAGGACATCGTCGCCTTCGGGTTTTTCCGTTCGGCCGCGAACTTTGCCAACTCCACGCTCAGCATCTTTCCCGACGGCTATGTGCCGGTGATCCCCGGCACATCGAAGGATTATTCGGCTGTGGTCGGCGCCAATCACGAGACATCGGGTGGCCTGAAGCTCGACCTGTCGATCGGCTATGGCCATAACGAGCTCGACCAGTCGATCTTCAACACGCTCAACCCGTCGCTGGGCACGGCATCGCCCACCAGCTTCTATGTCGGCCGCACCAATTTCGGCCAGTACATCGCCGAATTCAACGGCAGCAAGAATTTTGACGGCTTTGGCGGGCTGAAGGGTCTCAACATCGCGTTCGGATTGCAGGCGCGGCGCGATGATTTCCGCGTGATGCGCGGCGATGCGGCGTCTTTTGCCACCGGGCCGCTGGCCGCGTCGGGCAAGTTCATCGGTTCCAGCGCGCGCCCCGGCATCGCCGATCGCGACGAAATCGACATTGCGCGCGAAAACTACGCCGGTTTCGTCGATGTGGAGCTGGATATCAACGACGCCTTTCTGGTGGCGGCGGCGCTGCGCTATGAAAACTACAGCGACTTCGGTGGCAACGTCTCGGGCAAGCTCGCCGCGCGCTACAAGATCACCGACAGTTTCGCGGTCCGCGGCTCGTACAACCGGGGCTTCCGGGCGCCGTCGCTGGCGCAGATCGGCAACCGGGTGCTCACCTCCACCGCACAGAACAATGTCGTGGTGCAGACGCAGCAGGTGTCCAGCGATGATCCCCGCCTGGTCACGCTGGGCGTTGAGCAGCCACGCGCCGAAATTTCCAACGGCTTCAGCGCCGGTGTGACCGGTGATTTCGATGATATTCTGGGTGGGCAGATCACCACCACGCTCGATGTGTATCTGATCGACATCAAGGATCGGATCACCATCAGCCAGGGCCTGCGCACCGCCGATTTCCCGGCCATTCGTGCGCTGTTCCCCACCAACAATGAAATCTCGTTCTTCACCAACCAGATCGACACGCGCACCAAGGGGATTGATTTCGTCGCCACCTACCGCACGCGGCTGAGCGACGATTGGCGCCTGGATGCCAGTGTGGCGGCCTCGCACAATCCCACGAAGGTCCGCCGGCAGCGGCCAACTCCGGCGCCGATCCTGGTCAGCGCCACCGCACGTGGGCAAAGCCTGCAATTGCTCGATCAGACGTCGATCGAATTGATCGAAGTCGCCATCCCGCAAACCAAGGTGCTGGGCAGCGTCACGGTCGGTTACAAGAATGTCACCGTGAATGCGCGCGGCACCTATTTCGGTTCGGTCAAGGCGTTCAGCACCGGTCTGTCCGGGCAGGACCCGAATGTGCAATGCGATGCCGCGGCCCGCTGCGTGCAGACCTTCGCGGCCAAGGCGATCTTCGATCTGAGCTCCAGCGTGAAATTGATGGACAATCTCAACATCACGCTGGGGGCCAATAATATCTTCAACACCTATCCCGACAAATACAATAATCGTCGGGACGGATTTCTGGGTGAGGCGGCCTCCTACTCGAACGGCCAGGTGCCTTATTCGCGCAATTCCAACCAGTTCGGGTTCAATGGCGCCTATTATTATCTGAGCGCTGCGTTCAGCTTCTGATTTTGTGCTCTGTTTGAAGGCCCCAACGCCCTCCCCACAAGGGGAGCCGAAGTGCTTCGGTCAAAACGATATTCAGCTCAGGTTGCGTTCGCTCAGGTTGCGTTCATCGTCCAATTGGCGAGCAGCAGAAACGCCGTGCCGCCGATGGTGGCGTGGGCCAGCAGCGCCGGGCCGACGATCTCGGGACGCGGCTTGGCCATGAGGCCGGCAAACAGGCCGGAGACCACGGCAAGGCCCAGCAGCACCAGGGCAATCCTGATGTCATCGCCCAGCGGTGCGGTGCCGCGGACCAGCTTGCTGCACAGCACCACCACCTCCAGCCCGCCCAGGCCGGTGAGAAGATGAATGGCCTGCACGCCCTTTGGCGGACGCTTGGCGCTGAGAAAATACCAGCCCAGCACCAGCCCCATCGCGACGGTCGTGCCATAGATGATGATCGGCAACCAGACCTGCATGTGTTTCTCCCCCCATGCGCGGCTCAACACGCCGCGATCATATGTCAGTGCCGGCCTGGCCGCCAGCCGGGCGTAACAGCAGCCATAGCCGATATTCGCCGGCCTGAAGCAGCGCACCGGGCTGGCGCATGATGGCGTTTTCGACGATTTCGGTGGCGATCGGCGACAGGGCCGCACTGCCCGGCAAGGGCACCATGGCGGTGATGCGGCCGACGCTGTCAGCCGTCACTTCATATTCGACGCGCAGGCCCTGTGGCGGCAACGGCAGCGTGGCGACATCGCGGGCCAGGCGCTGTTGAATGCCGCTCCACGCCGGGCCGGGGCGGGCGAGCGGCAGGGCGGATGCGCTGGCCGGCGCTTGCTGCGGCGGGCAGGGGCTGGCAGCGCGGCTGACCACCACCGGCCACAGCCAGCCCGGCCGCCATTTCAGCGCCATGCAGCCGCCGATCTCATAATCATCATAGCTGCCGGAGGTGCTGGCCAGCCCGCCGACGCCGTGCACGGTCACGCCGCCGCTGTCCCCCGGCACCGGCGAGGTCACCACCCGGTAATTCTTGCGCCCGCGCCGGCCACGGGTGACATATTTGTCGGTCACATTCAGCACCGCCTCGCGCACCGGCCCCGGTGACAGCGCCGCATTGCCGAGATGCACGATGGTGACGGCTACCAGCACGCCGGCCATGATCGCCAGGATCAGGCCGCCAAAGCCGGATTTTCCATTTGCCATCTGCGCCTGCTGCGCGGCCCGCCAGAATGGCAAGCTGCCCGCTATGCCGAACACCGCCGCCGACAGGCTGGCCCATTCCCAGCCGCCCGCCAGCGGCTCCGGCCAGGCGAACAGGATCGCCACGAACGCGATCCCGGCCGCGCCGTGGAGCGGCCAGGTGGAGGATGCGCTGTTGCCGGACATGGCAGGTATGTAACCATCCACCGCCAGCCTGCAAAGGTGGCTGCGGCGCTTTTGCCGGGACGGCGCGCCCCGGCTGGCGCTGGCGGCGGTTGCGCGTATAACCGCCGACGTGACCGACGATGCCCGCCTGGATTATCGCGACGACGACGCGCCGGATGCCCTGCAGGAAGGGCAGTTGAGCCGTGTCTTTGTCGCTGATGTAACGGCGGCGGTGGACAGCAGCGATGTGGACAGTGTCCGCGCGCTGGTGGCGCCGCTGCACCCGGCCGACGTCGCCGATCTGTTTGCCGCCATTGCCAATGATCGGCGCGGGCCGCTGGCCAGCGCGCTCGGTGAACTGCTCAATGCCGATGTTGTCGCCGAGCTTGACGATTATGTCCGTGATGATGTGCTCGGCGCGCTGTCGCCCGGCGAGGTCGCCGAAGTCGTCACCCAGCTCGACACCGACGATGCCGTGGCGATCATCGGCGATCTGGAAGCGGATGAGCAGCGCGAAGTGCTGCGCGCACTGGCACCCGAAGACCGTGCCGATATCGAAGCCGCGCTGAATTACCCGGAGGAATCCGCCGGTCGCCTGATGCAGCGCGATCTGGTCGCGGTGCCCGAAACCATGAGCGTCGGCGAGGTGATCGAAGCGGTGCGCACCACCATCGATCCGGCGACGGATTTCTGGGAGATTTTCGTCATCGATGCCGCACGCCGGCCCACCGGCACCATGCGGCTGAGCTGGCTGCTGACCGCACCGCCCGATATTTCCGTGGGCGATGTGATGAAGCGCGAACAGACGCTGATCCCGGTCGCGATGGACCAGGAGGAAGTGGCGCTGCTGTTCCAGAAATACGCGCTGATCTCGGCGGCGGTGGTGGATGATGCCGGCAAGCTGGTCGGTGTGATCACCGTCGATGACGTGGTGCACATCATTCAGGCCGAAGCCGGCGAAGATGTGCTGAAACTGTCCGGCGCCGGCGACGGCGACATCAACGAGCCGGTGTTCACCACCTATCGCACCCGGTCGCGCTGGCTGGTTGCCAATCTGGTGACGGGCCTGGTGTCGGCCAGCATCATCGGCGCGTTTTCCAGCAGCATCCAGGCGCTGGTGGCGCTGGCGGCGCTGTCGCCGATCGTGGCCAGTGTCGGCGGCAATGCCGGCAATCAGACCATGGCCGTCACCGTGCGCGCGCTGGCCACCAATCAACTGACGACCAGCAACACGCGCCGCACCGTGTGGCGCGAGATCCGGGTGGCATTGCTCAACGGGCTGACGCTGGCCGTGCTGATGGCGATCGGCGTCACCCTGGTGTTCGGCAATGCCACGCTGGGGCTGGTCATTGCGGTGGCCATGCAGTTCAACATATTGATCGCCGGGCTGGCCGGCGTGATGGTGCCGCTGACGCTCGACCGGCTGGAGGCCGACCCGGCAGTGGCATCGTCGGTGTTCGTGACGATGATCACCGATTCGATGGGCTTCTTCGCATTCCTCGGCCTGGCGACGCTGGTCGGCGTCCAGTATCTGGGCTGATGTTGCATCTGACCAAAGTGGCCGTGGGCTGCCCGGACATCGAGACGTTGGCGGCCCGGCAGACGCAGTGGTGGGGCGACGGCCGCGCCGGTGCCCACACCCGCTTCATGCCGAAACGCGCTGAGGAACTGATTGGCGGTTCGATCTTCTGGATCATCGCACATCGGCTGGTGGCGCGGCAAACCATCCTGTCCATCGCCATGGCGACGACAGCATGGGGCGAGAAATGCGCCATCGAACTGGTGCCTGGCCCAGTGGCGGTGCAGGCGCGACCATGTCGCGCCCACCAGGGTTGGCGCTATCTCGCCGCCGAGGACGCGCCCGCGGATTTTGTGGACGGCACCAGCGACGGCATCGAGGCGCTGCCGGCCGGGCTGGTGCGGGAATTGCAAGCGCTGTGGTTGCTTTAAGCCAAACTCCCTCCCCCTTGAGGGGAGGGCGAGAGACGAGCCGCAGGCGAGGCCCGTGGGGGTTGCGCCTGCGGTCACCAAAGGCGGGAACCCCCACCCCGCTCGGCTGGCGCCGGGTCGCCCTCCCCGCAAGGGGGAGGGAGCGGAAGTGCTTCGAATTGGGCTATTTCCCCGTGAACTGCGCCGGCCGCTTTTGCAGGAACGCGCTCACGCCCTCGACGAAATCGGCGCTGCGCCCGGCGAGCAATTGGTGGCGCCGTTCGACCATCAGGCCTTCGCTCAACGACGTGTCGAGGCATTGGCGGATGCCCTGCCGGATCAACGCATAGGATTTGGTCGGGCCGGCGGCGAGCTTTTCGGCTACTGCGCGCGTGGCGGCGGCGAGATCGGCATCATCGACCACCTTGTAGACCATGCCCCAATCCAGCGCGGTTTCGGCCGGAATCCGTTCGCCCAGCATCATCATCGCCTGCGCCCGCGCCCGGCCGGCCAGCCGCGGCAGCAGCCAGGTCGAGCCGACATCGGGCACCAGGCCGATGTTGACGAAGGCCTGCAGGAAATAGGCAGAGCGTGCGGCAATGACGATGTCGCCGGCCAGCGCATAGGAGCAGCCGGCGCCCGCCGCCGGGCCATTGACCGCCGTGATGAACGGCACCGGCAGTGCGAACAGCCGTTCGAGCAGCGGATTGAAATGCGATTCAAGCACCGACCCGGCATCCGGCGGCCCGGAGCGCTTTGGCCCACCACCGGCGCCACCGCCGGCCAGATCGGCGCCCGAACAAAAGGCGCGGCCGGCGCCGGTGAGCACCAGCACCCGCGCCGTGCCTTCGTCGCGGACCCGGTCAACCGCGTCGATCATCTCCTCGATGACGCCGACATGCAGGGCGTTCATCACCTGCGGCCGGTTGATGGTGAGTGTGGCGATGGCGTTTTCGGTTTCGAATGTGATGTGGCTGTAGGTCATTGGGTGTCCTCGCGTTTGCACGGCAGGATATGGGGGGCAGGGATACAGGTCACCCCATCATTCAGCCAAGGTCAGGCAGCGTTTCCAGTATCGCCGCCAGACAATCGCGGCCCAGATGCTTGCTGCGCTCGGGCGACCAGCCAAATTCGGCGCAGGGCAGGTCGTCATTGTCCTTGAACGGCATTTCCAGCGTCATGGCCAGGCAGCCAAAGCGTTCGGCGAGCTGGTTGGTGCTCATCGCCAGATTGGCGGTGCCGGGGCGGGCGCGCGGATAGCCCTTTGCGGTCTGGAAATCCGGTGACAGCCGCGCCAGCCGTGCCTTGTACTTGTCCAGCAGCGCCAGTTGTGTCTCGGTAATCGACGGGATGCCGTCGAAGCCGGCGATGAACACCTGCGGGATGGCTTCGTCGCCGTGCACGTCCATGGCGATGTCACAGCCGGTCTGGCTCATCGTGCCGAGCACGCACATCACTTCCGGCGACCGTTCGGCTGACGGGTTGGCCCATTCGCGGTTGAGGTTCACGCCGGCGGCGTTGGTGCGCAGATGGCCGCGAATCGACCCGTCGGGATTCATGTTGGGCACGACGTGGAAGGTTGCCAACTGGCGCAACTTGCGCGCCACCGGGTCGGCCGGATCGGTCAGCCGCTCCAAGGCGCCTTCCATCCACCATTCGGCCATCGATTCGCCCGGATGCTGGCGGGCGTAGAGCCAGATTGTGCGCGGTCCTTCGCCGATCACCAGCCGATCGATGGCCCGACCATCCAGGCTGTGGCCCAGCACGTCCACCGCCACGCCCGGCCGGGCGGCGATGCGGGCGATCAGATCATGGTGCCGTTCCAGCGAATAAGGCGCGAAATAGGCCAGCCATAGCTGATCGACGGCAGGCGCGACGCGGATGGTCAGGGTGCCGTTGTCGGCCTTGGGGTCATAGCTGGTTTCGGCCCGCCGCCAGACTTGCCGGTCTTCCGAAACGCAGGCGCGATATCCGGGCCAGCCGCCGGGGTAGCCGCTGCCATTGAGATTGATGATGCGGATGGTGCAGGGCTGCCCGCGTGCGCCGGATAGGCGGAAATGATACCATTGGTAAAAGTCGCTGTGCGCATCCTTCCGGATGCTCAGCACGATCTCGTGCGGGCTGGCGATGTGTTCGACAACGATGTTGCCGGAATCGAAATTCGAATCGATGCTGATCATGTGCTGGGCTTCACAATCCCGGTCTGGCCGCTGGCGCCATGGCGGTCGCCCTCAGAACCATTGTCTTCAGGGCCGCTTGGTCGCATGGCCGGCGCGCTGGCGCAACCGCGGTTGACAAAGCGGTGGGCCTCCCATAACCCCACGCTTCCATTTCAAAGACCCGATTCAGCACCGGAATTTCCCATGAAGATCCGCAACAGCCTCAAGAGCCTCAAGGCTCGTCACCGTGATTGCCAGGTGGTTCGCCGCCATGGTCGCACCTATGTGATCAACAAGACCAACCGTCGCTTCAAGGCCCGCCAGGGCTGAAGTCTTGCGCTGCCGGTTGGCAGCGCATCGGTGGCATGATGCACCCCTGCCTTGCGGCGGGGGTGTTGTCGTTTGCGGGTGATGCAGCCATGCCCATGAAATCTGTGGTGTTCGATGTCGGCAATGTCCTGTTCGGTTGGGACATAAAAGCGTTGTACGCCAAGTTGATCGACGATCCGGCCCGGCTCGATTGGTTCTGCAGCACGGTTGTCACGCAGCAATGGCATTTCCAGCACGATGCTGGTCGGCCCTTTGCCGAAACCTCGGCCGAACTGGCGGCATGCTTTCCGGCGGAGGTCGATCTGATCCGCGCCTTCGGGCCGCGCTTCAACGAGACCGTCACCGGGCCGGTGCCGGGCATGCCGGCGCTGGTGGAACGGCTGGCAGCGCGCGGCGTGCCATTGTTTGCGATCACCAATTTTTCCGATGAATTCTGGGGACCATTCCGCGCCGTCTCGCCGATTTTCGATCATTTCCGCGACATCATCGTATCGGGCGCCGAACGGTTGGTGAAACCGGATCCGGCCATCTATGCTCTGGCGCTGCGTCGGTTCGGTCTGGCGTCGGGCGACGCGCTGTTCGTTGATGATCGCGCCGAAAATGTCGATGCTGCGGCGGCCAACGGCTTTGTCGGGCATCTTTTTCGGGATCATGACCGGCTTGCGACGGAACTCGCAGGGCTGGGCCTGCTTGATTGAGCGTCCTGGCGGCGCGGCCTCAATAGATTTTCAGCTCATCGCCGATCAATCGCACCACATGCACCACATTCGTGGTTCCCGGTGTCGAAAACGGGACGCCGGCAATCAGCACCAGCGGGTCGCCGCCCTTCGCCAGGCCCGATCGCAGCGCCATGCGCTTGGATTTCGCCACCATGGCTTCGAAACTGTCCACATCGCGGGTGACGATGGCATGGATGCCCCACACCAGCCCCATGCGGCGGGCCGTGATCTGGCTTGGCGTCAGGCACAGCACGGGCACCGATGGCCGTTCGCGCGCCGCGCGCCCGGCGGTCGAACCCGAAATGGTGAAGCAGGCAATCGCCCGCGCCCCGATGGCAAGGCTGATATCGGCAGCGGCCGCCGTGATCGCCGCCGCAGTCGAACGGCCCGCGCTTACCGCTGTGAAATGCACCCGGCCGTGATAGCCCGGATCGGCCTCGACCTGGCGGGCGATCGCATCCATCATCGCCACGGCGGCTTCGGGAAAATCCCCGGCGGCGCTTTCGGCTGACAGCATGACCGCATCGGCGCCGTCATAAATGGCCGTGGCCACATCCGACACTTCGGCTCTGGTCGGCGTGGGGGCGCTGATCATCGATTCCAGCATCTGCGTGGCTACCACCACCGGCTTGCCGACACTGCGGGCCAGGGCCACGATCCGCTTCTGCGCCGGCGGAACATTCTGCGGCGGAAGTTCGACCCCCAGATCGCCGCGGGCAACCATCACGGCATCGGCAATTTCCAGTATCTCCTCAAGCCGATCGAGCGCTGCCGGCTTTTCGATCTTGGCCAGCAGCGCCGCCCTGCCGCCGATCAGGCGGCGGGCTTCGGCAACGTCCTCGGGCCGCTGCACGAAGGAAAGCGCAATCCAGTCGACCCCGACATCCAGCGCAAAATCCAGATCGGCGCGATCCTTCGCCGTCAGTGCTGGCAGCGGCACCACCACATCCGGCACGTTGACGCCTTTGTTGTCCTTGATGATCCCCGACGATTCCACGATTGTTTCGATGGCGTGGGCAGACACCGTTGTGGCGCGCAGCGCGATCTTGCCATCGTCCACCAGCAGCCGATCCCCTGGGGCCAGCGCGGCATAGATTTCCTTGTGGGGCAGGTGGACGCGCGCGGCGTCTCCGGGCGCGTCGTTCATGTCCAGACGAAAGGCCTGGCCTTTCACCAGCACCGCACTGCCACCCGCCACCCGGCCGACCCGCAGCTTTGGCCCCTGCAAGTCCGCCAATATGGTGATCGGCCGGCCGCTGGACTGCTCGACGCTGCGAACGGCAGCAATCAGGGCGCCCTGGCTGGCATGGCTGCCGTGGCTCATGTTGATACGGAACGCATCGGCACCGGCGGCATGCAGGCGGGCGATCATTGCTTCACTGCTCGATGCCGGGCCCAACGTGGCAAGCACCTTGACCTGGCGGTTTCTTGGCTGAAAGACTCCGCTCATGTCGCGCCTTCTGGTTGCTGCCGGGATGTTAGCCATGGTTGGCGCGCAATGCGATGAAAGATTGGGCAAACATGACGATGACTGCGACGGTTTTTGCGGACGCTGCGACGCGCGATCGATTGGAAGCCGCCGCCTTCCGCCGGTTGATGCTGCACCTGGCGCAGCGCAGCGATGTGCAGAATATCGATCTGATGGGGCACACCGGTTTCTGTCGCAATTGTCTGGGCGATTGGCTGCACGAAGAGGCCGGGAAACTGGGTGTCACGGTTTCGAAGGACGACGCACGCACCCATGTTTACGGCATGACCCAGGCCGAATGGAAAACCCGGCACCAACAGCCGGCGACCCAGGCACAGTTGGACCTGATGGCCGAATCGCTGGCGAAGAACGAGGCGGTTCGGTAACCCCAACGCATCGATTTCAGACAGGGATTGCCATGACCGAAGAGAATGTCTCCGCCACGCAGTTGCGCCAGTTTATCGAGCGCATCGAGACGCTGGAGGAAGAGAAGAAGGGCATCGCTGACGACATCAAGGATGTCTATGCCGAAGCCAAAGCCACCGGGTTTGACATCAAGACGATGAAATCCCTGGTGCGTCTGCGCAAGATGGAAACCGCGGCGCGGCAGGAAGCCGAGGCGCTGCTGGAAACCTACAAGGCCGCGCTCGGCCTGTGAACTTGAGGGGAAACGTGATGAAGCTGTACGGGGGAAAATTGTCGCCGTTCGTGATGCGGCCGCTGCTGGTGAGCCGGGCCAAGGGCGCCGAGGTTGAACTCGCCATGTTCGAGGGCGGCATCAAGAGCCCGGAATATCTGGCGCTTTGCCCGACGGGCAAGATGCCGTTGCTGATCGATGGCGATCTGGCACTGCCGGAAAGCCAGGTGATCGCCGAGTATCTGGATGCGGCGCTGCCGGGGCCGAAGCTGCTGCCCGATGATGCAGCCGGCGCCGCAATGGTGCGCCTGATCGTCCGGCTGGCCGATGTGTACATGGTGCCGGCGTTGGGCGGCTTGTTCCGTGGCCGCGAACAGCCGGAAGGGGTGCCGGCGGCGATGCAGGCGATGGCCGAAGGGCTTGGCTATATCGAACATTACCGGCGCAGCGGCGACGCATTTGCCTGGGGGAACAGCTTTTCCCAGGCGGATGCCGCGCTGATCCCGTTGTTCTTCTTCCTGGATGCGCTGGATGGCCCGATGCCGACCAAGGCGCTGATGGCGGCACGGCCGGGTCTTGCCGCCTGGTGGGATCGCGCCAAGGCCAGCAACCTGGGTGCACAGGCCATTGCCGAACAGGCCGCGGGCCTGGCGGCGATGATGGCCGCGCGGCAGGGCTGATTGCCGACGTGTTGCAGAGCGGTTAGGGTTGGGCGGCAAAGGGAACAGCAATGCAGATAAGCTTGACCATCAACGGCCAGAATCATGATGTGGAGGCTCCGGCCGCCACGTTGCTGGTCGAAGTGCTGCGCGACACGCTGGGCCTGACCGGCACCCACATCGGCTGCGACACCAGCCAGTGTGGCGCCTGCAACGTGCTGGTGGACGGCAAGGCGGTGAAATCCTGCACCATTCTGGCCGCACAGGCGCAGGGCGCTGCGGTGACGACGATCGAAGGGCTTGCGAACGGCGAACAATTGCATCCGATGCAGTTGGCCTTTCGCGAAGCGCACGGCCTGCAATGCGGGTTCTGCACACCGGGCATGGTGATGGCGGGGCTGGAAATCGTGCGCAAGCACGGCACCAGCCTGACGCCCGAACTGGTGGCGCACGAGCTGGAAGGCAATCTGTGCCGCTGCACCGGCTATATCAACATCATCAAGGCCGTGGTCGCCGGCGCCGCCGGGATGGCCGTCCTTGGGGAGAGCCAGCATGCGTGATTTCGCCCTGCACCGCCCGGCCAGCGTGGCCGACGCGGCCGCCGCCTTTGCGACTGGCGGCGAGGCCGCCTATCTGGCCGGCGGCCACACGCTGATCCCGGCGATGAAATCGCGGCTGCGCATGCCCGATGCGCTGATCGATCTGTCGGCGCTGGGCCTGGGTGGCATTGCTCGTGATGGGGATCGGCTGTGGATCGGCGCGATGACCCGGCACGCCGATGTGGCGACTGGCGCCACCGCGATTCCCGGCCTGGCGGCGCTGGCCAATGGCATCGGCGATATGCAGGTGCGCAATATCGGCACCATCGGCGGCAGCCTCGCCAACAATGATCCGGCCGCCGATTATCCGGCAGCGGCGCTGGCGCTGAATGCCACAATCGAAACCGATCGCGGCAGCCACAATGCCGATGATTTCTTCCAGGGCATGTTCAGCACGGCGCTTGCCGAGGGCGAGATCATAACCCGTATTGGCTTCGCCGTGCCGCAGGCTTCGGCCTATGGCAAGTTCCGCCATCCGGTGTCGCGCTATGCCATGGTCGGCGTGTATGTCGCGCGTTTTGCTGCTGGCTGGCGCGTCGCCGTCACCGGTGCCGGCCCGGGCGTGTTTCGCTGGCACGACGCGGAAAGCGCGCTGGCGGCGGGCAGCGACGTGCCGGTGCTGGCGGCCGATGATCTCAACAGCGATATCCATGCCAGCGCCGACTATCGCGCGCATCTGTGCGGGGTGATGCTGAAGCAGGCAATTGCCCATCTGGCCTGAGGGCGCCATGCGCCAGTGCCCGTGCTATTGATTGCGGTGCGGCGGCAGCGTTGCTAAGCCCGCCGCCATCCATCATGCAAGCAGACGAACAATGGCAGGTCACAGCAAGTTCAAGAACATCATGCACCGCAAGGGTGCGCAGGACAAAAAGCGCAGTGCGCTTTTTTCCAAGCTCAGCCGCGAAATCACCGTGGCGGCCAAGATGGGCATGCCTGATCCGAACGCCAACCCGCGCCTGCGTGCCGCCGTGCTGGCCGCCCGCAGCGAAGGCATGCCCAAGGACAATATCCAGCGCGCCATCGACAAGAGCCAGGGCGGCGACACGGCGAACTATGAAGACGTGCGCTATGAGGGCTTTGGTCCCGGCGGCGTGTCGTTGATCGTCGAAACGCTCACCGACAATCGCAACCGTACCGCGACCAATGTGCGGACGATCTTCGCCAAGAACGGTGGCAATCTGGGGGCGTCGGGCAGCGTCAGCCACGGCTTTGAACGGCTGGGCCTGATCTCCTATCCCGTCAAGGCCGGCAGCAGCGACCGCGTGTTCGAAGCCGCGCTGGAAGCCGGCGCCGACGACGTGCAATCCACCGAGGACGGCCACGAGATCTGGACCGCCATTGATGGCCTGCACGAAACCGCCAAAACCATCGAAGCCGCGCTGGGCGAAGCCGAAGCCATCAAGCTGGCCTGGAAGCCGGGCCTGATGGTCAGCGTGGGGGAGGCCGACGCTGGCCAATTGCTCAGGATGATCGATGCGCTGGAAGACGATGACGATGTCCAGACGGTGTGGGGCAATTATGATGTGCCCGAAGACGTGCTGGCGAAGCTGTGAGGCTGGCGGCCGCAAGCATGATCATGGCGATTGCCACCCCGGCGGCAGCCGATGCGATTGCCGAGATCAAGGCCGCGCGCAGCGCGTATAACGCGGCCATCGCGGCGCGCGATGTGGCCGGGGTGCGCGCCGCGCTGGGCGATGAGTATATCGGCCTGGCCGGTACGGGCGGCGAAAAGATCATCGGCGCCGATGCCATGGCGGATTATTTCGCGCGCGCCTTCAAGACGCCGGGGTTCCTGGGCTTTGTGCGCATGCCCGACGTGGTGACCATGGCCGTGCCGCCGCTGCGCGCCATGGAGCGCGGCCACTGGTCGGGCGGCAGCACCTCCGGCCGGGTCAGCGGCGAATATCTGGCAGTGTGGGTGCCCACCGCGACGGGCTGGAAGCTGCGCAGCGAGACGTTTGTGACGCTGGCAAATGGCGCAAGCTAAACTCCCCTCCCCTGAGCCGAAGGCGAGCGTTGCTCAACGGGAGGGGAGTTGAACCTCATCCTTGGCCTTGATCCCGGGCTGGCCGCCACCGGCTGGGGCGTGATCCGGGCGGAGGGCAATCGGATCAGCCACATCGCCCACGGCACTGTGCGCACGGCGGCCAGCGCCCCCTTGGCAGAGCGGCTGGCCAGCCTTTACGATGCGCTTTGCCAAGTGATCGAAGGCCATGGCTGTGATGCCGCCGCCGTTGAAGAGGTATTCGTGAACGCCAATCCGCAATCCACCCTGAAACTCGGCCAGGCGCGCGGCGTGGTGATGCTCAGCGCCGCCAAGGCCGGCTTGCCCGTGACCGAATATGCGACGCGGCTGGTGAAGAAAGCCATCGTCGGCGTGGGCAGTGCGGACAAGGTGCAGGTACACGCCATGGTGCAAAGGCTGCTACCCGGCGTGGCGGTGGTGGGCAGCGATGCGGCGGACGCGCTGGCGGTGGCGATAGCGCACGCGCATCTGGGCGCCAGCAAAAGCCGGGGCCTGACATGATCGCCCGCCTGAAAGGCCTGGTGGATTCGGTTTCCGCCGACGCACTGGTGCTGGATGTGAACGGCGTCGGTTATCTCGTGCAGTCCTCCTCGCGCACGCTTTCGGCGCTCAGTGTCGGCCAGGGTGTGGTGATGCACATCGAAACCCAGGTGCGCGAAGATGCCATCACGCTGTTCGGCTGCGTCAGCGAAACCGAGCTGGCAGCGTTCCGCGCGCTGATCACCGTGCAGGGTGTCGGCGGCCGCGTGGCGTTGAATATCCTGAGCGTGCTCACCCCGGATCAGGTGGCGCATGCCGTGGCCGCCGGTGATGCGGCGTCGCTGGCGCGGGCCAATGGCGTCGGGCCCAAGCTTGCGGCGCGCATCGCCAATGAATTGAAGGGCAAATTGGGCGGGGTGGCGCTGGCCGCCGGCGCGCCGATTGCAGTGCAGGCTGGCAACCGGTTGCTGGAAGACGCGCTGGCGGCGCTGGCAGCGCTGGGCTTCCGGCCGATGGACGCCAGCCGCGCGGTGAGCGACGCGCTGGCGGAACTGGGTGAGGGGGCCAGCCTGAATGATGTCGTGCGAGTGGCATTGAAGAAGAGCGTGCGGTAAACGCCGGCCGTGACCGCCGATCTCTCCCCGCAACGTCGCCCCGACGATATCGATGCCGCGCTGCGGCCCAAGGGCCTCGATGAATTCATCGGCCAGGCAGCGCTGCGTTCCAACCTGTCGGTCTTCATCAACGCCGCGCGGGGCCGCGGTGAGGCGATGGATCATGTGTTGCTGCATGGGCCGCCCGGCCTTGGGAAAACCACGCTGGCGCAGATCGTGGCGCGCGAGCTGGGCGTGGGCTTTCGGGCGACGTCTGGCCCGGTGATCGCCAAGGCCGGCGATCTGGCGGCGATCCTCACCAATCTCGAACCGCATGATGTGCTGTTCATCGATGAAATCCACCGCCTGTCGCCGGCGGTGGAGGAAATTCTCTATCCGGCGATGGAAGACCGGGTGCTGGACATCATGATCGGCGAAGGCCCGTCGGCGCGCAGCGTGCGCATCGATCTGCCGGCTTTCACGCTGGTCGGCGCCACCACCCGCGCCGGCCTGCTGACCACCCCCTTGCGCGATCGGTTCGGCATTCCGCTGCGGCTGAATTTCTACAGCGTCGATGAATTGGAACAGGTCGTCACCCGCGCCGCGCGGCTGCTCGATCTGCCGCTCACGGCTGATGGCGCGCGCGAGATTGCGGCGCGTGCCCGCGGCACGCCGCGCATCGCCGGGCGGCTGCTGCGCCGGGTCCGCGATTTTGCCGGCGGCAACGCCGTGGATCAACGGCTGGCCGATCAGTCGCTCAGCCGGCTGGAAGTGGATCGGCTCGGCCTCGATGCCATGGATCGCCGTTATCTGATGATGATCGCCGATATCTATCGCGGCGGGCCCGTGGGGATCGAAACGCTGGCCGCCGGCCTCAGCGAACCGCGCGACACGCTGGAGGATGTGATCGAGCCCTTCCTGATCCAGCAGGGCCTGGTCGCCCGCACGGCGCGCGGCCGCATGCTGACCGGGCCGGCGTGGAAGCATCTGGGCCTGATCGCGCCCGCCGAACAGACCATGTTGCCGTTGCTGGACGAGGAATGACGCGGGCCGTGTAACCGGATGCGGCCGGCGCGCGAATGCGGGATCATGCGCTACTTCCTCCTCTCCGCCGTTGCTCCGCTGGTCATGCTCGCCGCCCCGGCTGCGGCGATTCCAGCGGTTGGGGAAAAGGCCCCGGCCGTGGTGGGCGTCGACATCACTGGCAGGCAGCGCACCCTGAAACAGGTGGCGGGCCGCAAGGGCACGGTGCTGATGTTCTTCCGTTCTGCATCATGGTGCCCCTATTGCAAGGCGCAGCTGATCGCGATGAACGACGGCGCAGCCGCCCAATTGGCCAGCCGCGGCTATACGCTGGTCGGCTTGTCCTATGATGCGGTGCCGGTGCTGGCCAGGTTCGCCGCCGAGCGCAACGTCGCCTGGCCGCTGCTTTCTGATCCGCAATCCAGGGTGATCGATGGCTGGCAACTGCGCGATCCGGCCTATCCGCCGGGCAATCTTGCCCATGGCGTGCCGCGGCCGGCGATTTATGTGATCGATCGCAAGGGCGTGATCCGCGCGCGCCTGATGGAAGACACTTATCGCAAGCGCCCGCCGGTCGAGGTCGTGCTTGCCGCAGTGGATGCGCTGGGCCAGTAAGGTGCCCCTGAGGGGGAGTGAAAATGCAATTGCCGATTGATCAGGTGCGTGCGGCGTTTCCAGCGCTGGCGCTGGCGGATGATGGCGAACCGCGCGGCTATTTCGATGCGCCGGCCGGCACGCAGGTGGCGCGGCGGGTGATCGATGCCATGGGCCACGTCATGGTTCAGGCCTGTGCCAATGATGGCGGGCTGTTCCGCACCAGCGTGACGACCGGCGTTATTGTCGAATCGGCGATTGCCAGTGCGGCGGCCTTCTTCAATTGCGGCGATGATGAAGTGATTTTCGGGCTGAACACCACCAGCCTGTTTTTCCAGATGGCGCCGTTGATCGCGCATGATTGGCGTGCCGGCGACAATATCCTGCTCACCCGCATGGACCATGATGCCAATGTCTCGCCGTGGCTGCAGGCCGCGGCGGCGCGCGGCGTGGAGGTGCGGTTTCTGGAATGGGACCGGGAGAGCTTCGCGCTGAAGCTGGAGACCTTGCCCGATCTGATCGATGCGCGCACGCGCGCCGTGGCCGTGGGCCATGCCAGCAATTTCCTGGGCACCATCAACGATGTTGCCGCCGTGTGCGCCGCGGCGCGCGCGGTGGGGGCGGTCAGCATCGTCGATGCCGTGCAGTCCGCGCCGCACATGGCGCTGGATGTGGCGGCGATCGGCTGTGATCTGATGGCGGCGTCGGCCTATAAATTCTTTGGGCCGCATGCGGCGATCCTGTTCGTGTCGCGGCGCTTGCAGGCCATCATCCCGCCGTTGAAGGTGCGGCCGTCGGCGGATGTGATGCCGACACGGCTGGCGCCCGGCACGCCCGCGTTCGAAGCCATGGCCGGCACCGCGGCGGCCATCGATCATCTGGCCTGGCTGGGCGAGGCCGCCGGCACCATGAGCGCGGCGCAGCCGCTGCGGCAACGGCTGGTGGCCGGGCTGGCGGCGGCGCAGGCGCATGAAACGGATCTGATGCGGCAGTTTCTGGCCGGACTGTCCGATGTGCCGGGCGTGGCTCTGCACGGCATCGCCAATCCCAACCGCCTGCACGAACGCGTCGCCACCTTCACCTTCGAACTGGCCGGCAAAAGCAGCGCCGACGTCGCGGCGGCGCTGGCGGCGCGCAACATGTTTGTCTGGCACGGTTATTATTATGCCTGGGAGCCGGCCGGCGTGCTCGGCGTGAAGGAACGGGGCGCGGTGCGGGTGGGCTTCACCCATTACAACAGCGCCGCCGAGGTTGACGCACTGCTCGGTGCGCTGGCCGGTATCGCCAGGGGTGGCTGATCAGGGTCGCAGCGAAGCGTCTGCCGCCAAGTCGCGGGCCATGAAGCCCGACAACTCGCGCATCGGCGCTTGGTTGACCATGACCAGGCCGGAACGCGGCCTGTCGAGGTCCAGCACCAGAAAAATCGCCCCGGCGGCGAGGATCAGGAACAGGGCGTGCGGCGGCCGCGCCAGCCGGGCGTTGGCCGCCCCGGAATAGCCGAGCGAGAAGGCTGACAAGATCAGAAACACGGCAAGCGCGTCGATCACCGACAGCGGAATATGCTCGCGCGCCATCGCCTCACGGCGCCAGGCGGCATCATCAACCCGCGTCAGGCTGTCGGCCATCAGGCGCAGCCGGGCACCATCGCCGCCGCTTTGGCGGGTCAGGTTCCACATCTGCTCCATCAGGGCATCGCTGGCGGTATCGCCGGGCCGGTTGCGATCGGTTTCCTGCCCGTCACTCGCCCACGCCAGCCGGGCATCGACATAGGCGCGCAGCGTGGTGGCCATCTGCGCCCGATAGGGGGCTGGCTGCAATTGCAGCCGCTGCCAGAGCGCAAAGCAGCTGGCCGCTTCCTCGACCACCAGATCGCGGCGCGTATCATATCGATTGAGCGCCACCGAAAAGGTGAAACCGACCAGCAGCGTGAACAGGCTGAGTGCGGCCGTGGTTGCATAAAGCGTCTCGGCCGTGCCGGAACCGTCGAGCCGGCTGCGCCAACCGCGACCGGCCGTCATTGCCCCGGCGCCCAGCGTCAACAGCAGCAGCGCGACGGCTAGCGGCGGCAATTCATCAACCAGGCTGTACATGCCAGCCAAGCCTAGAAGCTCGACAGCGCCCGGCCAAGTGCAAATGCCGCTGGATTTTGGTGCCTCAGCTTGGCAAAGCCTTGCCGCATGGCCCACCTTCCCCGCACCTTGTATCAGAAAATCTGGGACGATCATGTTGTCGGCACGCTGGACGACGGCACCGCGCTGATTTTCATCGATCGCCACCTGATCCATGAAGTGACCACGCCGCAAGCGTTCGAGGCGCTGCGCCTGGCGGGCCGGCAGTTGCGCCGCCCGGATCTGACGCTGGCGGTGCCCGACCATAATGTGCCGACCACAGATCGCAGCAAGCCGATTCTCGATCCCATGTCGAAGGCGCAGCTTGATGCGCTGGTCCGCAATTGCACCGATTTCGGGGTCGAGCTCTACGCCATCGATGCACCGGAACAGGGCATCGTGCATGTCATCGGCCCGGAACAGGGCTTCACCTTGCCGGGTGTGACGTTGGTGTGCGGGGACAGCCACACGGCCACCCACGGCGCTTTTGGCGCGCTGGCGTTTGGTATCGGCACATCCGAAGTGGAACATGTGTTCGCCACCCAGACGCTGCTGCTGCGCCAATCGCAGGCGATGGAGGTGCGCGTCACCGGATCGCTGGGTTTTTCGGTGTCGGCTAAGGATGTCGCGCTGGCGGTTTGCGGCGCGCTCGGGTCCGGCGGCGGCGCCGGCCATGTCATCGAATATACCGGCCCGGTGATCGAGGCGCTGTCGATGGAAGGCCGGATGACCTTGTGCAACATGGCGATCGAGGCTGGGGCCCGCGCCGGACTGGTGGCGCCGGACCAGAAGACCTTTGATTATGTGCAGGGCCGGCCGCGCGCGCCGCAAGGCGCGGCTTGGGATCAGGCGCTGGCCTGGTGGCAGACATTGCACACGGATGCGGGCGCACGCTTTGACCGCACCCTGATCATCGACGGCAGCGCCATCGCGCCGCTGGTGACCTGGGGCACCAGCCCCGAAGATGTGGTGGCGATCACCGGCCGCATCCCGGAACCGGACAGCTTCGCCGATCCCGGCAAGCGCGCGGCGGCCGCCAAGAGCCTGGAATATATGGGCCTGTTGCCAGGCACCCGCATGGAAGACGTGGCCGTGGAACATATCTTCATCGGCAGTTGCACCAACAGCCGGATCGAGGATCTGCGCGTTGCCGCGGCGGTTGTGCAGGGCCGCCGCGTGGCGTCCGGTGTGCGCCAGGCGCTGGTGGTGCCCGGATCGGGCCTCGTCAAGCGCCAGGCCGAAGCCGAAGGGCTGGACCGCATCTTCACCGAAGCCGGCTTTGAATGGCGTGAGCCGGGTTGTTCGATGTGCCTGGGCATGAACCCGGATCAGGTGCCGGCTGGCGAACGCTGCGCCTCCACGTCGAACCGCAATTTTGTCGGCCGCCAGGGCCCCGGTTCGCGCACGCATCTTCTGTCACCGGCCATGGCCGCTGCGGCTGCCATCACCGGCCGTTTGACCGATGTGCGCCAATTGATGGGCTGAAGATCGCTGCCATGCCGGCCGCCGCAATTGATTTTTCGCGCTGGCGACATTCTGGCAGCATGTGAAGTAATTATTTGTAAACGCCGCCTCCCTAAGTTGCGACGATTGATGTTGGTGGGGCTTTGGCTGCGGCGGTGACGATTGACTGGTTCTCGGGAGTGATGCTGCGGGCCCGGCCGGTCGGCCTTTTCCCACATGTCTGCTTGTGGGTCACGGCGCTGCTGGTTGCGATTGCCGCCTGTGCCGGCCCGGCCCGTGCCGAACGCCAGCAGTTGGCGTTCCACATGTTTGATTGTGCGCGTGCGCCCGGGCAGTGCCCAGCCCGCGACGGCGGCGGCTGGACCTGGTTTGCTGTCGATGTCGGCGGGCTGAAATCGCTGCCACCGCAATGGAATCTGCTGGTGGACAATACGCGCTTCACGGCGGTGTCGGTTCAGGTGGTGCACAAGGGCGGCGTCTATCAACTGCAACGCGGCCAGTTCGAACTGACAAGCAACTGGACGCTTGGCAACAATCTGCGGTTTCAAGTGCCGGTGGCCGGCGCCGATGTCACCGCGGTGCGCGTCGGTTTCCGCAACATCGATGCGCCGCAAATGATGCGTTCCATCAAGGCCATGGATGCTGCCGGCCACGAACGTCACCTGCTGGACTGGACCATATTGATTGCCCTGGTGATGGGCGTGTTGTTTTCGGCCTTTACCTACAATGTGTTTCTGCTCACCTGGCTCAAGACCTCGTTCCAGCGCTGGTATGTGGTGTGGGTGGCCAGTGCGCTTTGCTATCTGCTGGTGTGGACGGGTGCGATGCTCAACATCCTGCCGTTCCTTGCGGGTCCGGCGACCGCGCGGACGACGTTCCTGCTGGTCGGGTTGCTGGTGGTCTCAGGCGCGGCCTTTTTCTTCGCGCTGATCGAAAAGGGCAAGCTGCCGCAAAGGCTGATCGATTTTGGGCAATTGGCCGGGATGATGACGGCGATCACGTCGGTGGTGGCGGCGTTCGACATGGTGTTCCCCGCCTGGTTCAGCGACCGGATGCTGAACCTGGCGATGATCAGTGTGACCGGGGCGTTGATGGTGGGCAGCGTGTTTGCCGTGCTGCGCGGCAGCCGTGCCGTCTGGTTCTATCTGGCGGGATGGACGCCGGCCTTGGCCATGCTGGGCCTGCGGATCGCCCGCAATTTCGGGCTGCTGCCACAGGATGATTTCATCGATCAGGCCGGTTTCGCAGCGATCGGTTGGGAATCCCTGGTGCTCAGCCTGGCCATCGCCGATCGCTTCCGCCAAATGCGCCGCGATGCCGATGCCGGCGATGCGGAGCGCCAGATCCTGCTGCGTTTTGCCACCACCGATCCGCTCACCGGCCTGGGCAATCGCGCCTTGTTCCAGAATTTGCTGGAAAAGCCCGCGATGCGCCAGGGCGGGATCGATGTGATTGCCATCGATATCGACTATCTGAAACAGACCAACGACATGGCGGGCCATGATGCGGGCGATGCGCTGATTGTGGCGGTGGCGGAACGCCTGGCGGTTGCGGCCGGCCCGCTGGCAACCATCGCGCGCATCGGCGGTGATGAATTCGTGATCCTGTTGGAAGGTGCGGCCCGGGCGCGTCTGCCGGCGGTGCGTCAGATGATCGCCCTGTCGGCCGGCATGCCGCTGCGCCATGCCGGTTATGATCTCATCATTTCCATCTGCGCCGGGCATGCTGCCAGCGAAGAACGCGGCGTGCCGATGGCCCGCATCTTCAAGCAGGCCGATCTGGCCATGTATGCCGCCAAATCTGCCGGGCGCGGCTGCTGGCGCAGCTATGATGGCAGCATGGCCGATGAAGCCTTCGCCCGCAGCCGCATGATTGCCGAAGCCCGCGCCGGCCTCGCTGCCGGACAATTCCTGCTCCATTATCAGCCTGTCCAGCGCCTCGATGGCGTCGTGGTCGGCCATGAAGCCCTGCTCCGCTGGCAGCATCCGCGTCTTGGCTTGCTGGCGCCCGGCGAATTTGCCGATGTGATGAAGGAAGCCACCATCCTGCCGGCGTTGCAGTTGTGGGTGCTCGACACGGCGCTGACCCAGGCTGCGTATCTGCGCGGGCAGGGCGCGGATCTCACCATGTCGGTCAATTTCGTCACCGGGCAGTTGCAGGGCACGGCAGCCGCCGTGGCGATCCTGGATGATCTGTCGCGCCACCATGTGCCGCCACAGGCGTTGGTGGTCGAGGTGACGGAGAACGTGGTGATGGGCGGGCTGGGCGGCGCCTTGATCGAATGCCTGGAATGTCTGCGCGATGCCGGCGTGCATGTGGCGCTCGATGATTTCGGCACCGGCTTTGCCAGCTTGATCCATTTGCGCGAAGTGCCCGCCAATATCGTCAAGATCGATCGCAGCTTTGTCGGGGATATGGTCGATTCGGCCAGCAGCCAGCAGATCGTGCGGGCGCTGGTGGATCTGGCGCACAGCCTTGGCAAGCAGGTGGTCGCCGAAGGTGTCGAAACCGAAGGGCAGCGGTTGCTGCTGCGCCAGATGGGCTGCGATCTGGCCCAGGGCTGGCTGTTCGGCAAGCCGGTGGCGCAGCCGTATCAGCGGGTTGCGGCCTGACCGGTCAGGCGTCCCGGCCTTGGGCAGGGTCCAGCACGGTATCGAGCGCGGCTGCCGACTGGTTCGGGTAATCGGTGCTGAAATGCAGGCCGCGGCTTTCCTTGCGGGCGCGGGCGGATCGTACGATCAGATCGGCCACGGTCACCAGGTTGCGCAGTTCGACAAGATCGGCGGTGATGCGGAAATTGCCATAATATTCCTGAACTTCCTTGCGCAGCGTCTTCACCCGGTGCGCGGCGCGCTCCAGGCGCTTTTCGGTGCGCACGATGCCGACATAATCCCACATGGTCCGCCGCAGCTCGTCCCAATTATGGGCGATCACCACCTCTTCGTCGCTGTCGGTCACCCGGCTTTCGTCCCAAGGCTTGATATCGGGCATGGTGTCTGCGGCATCCTGCGCCATGATGTCGTCCGCCACGGCCTGGCCGAATACCAGGCATTCCAGCAGGCTGTTCGATGCCAGCCGGTTGGCGCCATGCAGGCCGCTCTGCGTCACTTCCCCCGCCGCCCACAGCCCCCCCAGATCGGTGCGGCCGTTCAGGTCCACCATCACGCCGCCGCAACTATAATGGGCGGCCGGCACCACCGGGATGGCTTGGGTGGTGCAATCGATGCCAAGTTCGAGCAGCCGCGCATGGATGGTCGGAAAATGGCCGCGCACGAAATCCGCGCCAAGATGGGTGAGATCCAGCAGCACATGTTCCAGCCCCAGCCGTTTCATTTCGGCATCGATGGCCCGCGCCACCACGTCGCGCGGCGCCAGTTCAAGCCGATCATCATAGCGCTGCATGAAACGGCTGCCGTCGGGCAGCTTCAGATGACCGCCTTCGCCGCGCGCCGCCTCGGTGATCAGGAAATTGCGCACCCTGGGGTGGAACAGGCAGGTCGGGTGGAATTGGTTGAATTCCATGTTCGAAACCCGGCATCCCGCCCGCCACGCCATGGCGATGCCATCGCCGGTCGCGCCATCGGGATTGGTGGAATAAAGATAGACCCGGCTGGCCCCACCGGTGGCCAGCACCGTGGCCGGCGCCAATATGCGCACCACCCGCCGCTTCTGCGTGTCGAGCGCATAGACCCCATGGCAACGCCGCGCCGGGAAGCGCCGGCCGACAACATGGCGGTGGGTGATCAGATCGACCGCCGCCATGTGCGGGATCAGCGTGATGTTGGGGTGGGCCTCGGCAGCCCGGATCAACGCCTGGCTCACCGCCCAGCCGGTGGCATCATCGACATGCACGATGCGACGATGGCTGTGCCCACCTTCACGGGTGAGGTGCCAGCGTTCCGACACGGTTTCGCCGGGATTGAACGGCACGCCCAGCGCCGCCAACCGATCGATGGCGGCCGAGGCATTGGCCGCGACATATTCCACCGTGGCGCGGTCATTCAGGCCGGCGCCGGCGACCATCGTGTCTTCGACATGCGCCGCAACCGTGTCACCGGCATCGAGCACCGCCGCGATGCCGCCCTGCGCCCACGCCGTCGAACCTGCGGCAAGATCGGCCTTGGCCAGCACGGCCACGCGGCCATGTTCGGCCAGGTTCAGCGCGGCGGTGAGGCCGGCCGCACCCGATCCGATCACCAGTGCATCATAGTGCAACGCTTCCGGTGGCAGTTTAGGTTTTTGGGCCACTCGTCAGCTCCAGGAACACGTCTTCCAGATCGGCCTCGCGCGTCGACACGTCGAGCACGCCCAATCCGGCAGAAGACACCATCGCCAGCACGGCGCCAGCATTGGTGCTGCGCTTGTCGAAGGTGATGGCCAACTGGCGCGGGCCTTTCAGTTCGACCGATTTGCAGGTGGCAAGCTCGGCCGGCACCACGCTCAGATCGCGGTCGACCACCAACTCCAGCACCTTGTCACCGGTGGTGCCGAGCAATTTATGGGTCTCGTCATTGGCGACCACGCTGCCATGATTGATGATGGCGATGCGATCGCACAGGCTTTCGGCTTCTTCCAGATAATGGGTGGTCAGCACGATGGTGGTGCCGTCGGCATGGAGTTGCCGCACATAATCCCAAAGCAATTGCCGCAGTTCGATGTCCACGCCGGCGGTCGGTTCATCCAGCACCAGCACTGGCGGCGTGTGCACCAACGCCTTGGCCACCAGCAGCCGCCGCTTCATGCCGCCCGAAAGCGTGCGGGAATAGACATGCGCTTTGTCCTCCAGCCGCACGGCCCTCAGCAATTCCATCGTCCGCCGCTTGGCGCGCGGCACGCCGAACAGGCCAGCTTGCAGCTCCAGCGTTTCGAACGGCGTGAAAAACGCATCGAACACCAGTTCCTGCGGCACGATGCCGATACTGGCCTTGGCGTTCCGGGGGTGTTCGTCGATGTCGAACCCCCAGATGCGCGCGCTGCCGCCGGATTTGTTCACCAGGCCGGCGAGGATGTTGATGGTGGTGGATTTGCCGGCGCCGTTGGGGCCGAGCAGGCCGAAGATGCTGCCGCGCGGAATCTCCAGATCGATGCCGTTCAACGCGCGTTTGCCGCCGGCATAGACCTTGGTCAGGCCGGAAAGGCGGATGGCAGGTTCGCTCATGGGCAACGGGATAGACGGTGGGGTGGGTTGGGGCAAGGGTTGGGGGCTGTGGCATGTTGGAGGGTGGCTGCGGCGGAGGCAGGAGCGGCGGTGGAGCCACAAGCCTGCCCCGGCGCAGGCCGCGGTCAGACGAGACAAAAAAGGCGGCCTGATCGGGCCGCCTTTTTCGCTCGCTGGTCGATCTTGCCGGCTCCGGCTGCGATCAGAACCTGTACACAGCTTCCACCCCGAACAGCCGCGGCAGGCCGCGGATGAAGGTGGGGATGCCAAAGCCGCCGCCGGTGTTGCCACCATCCAGCAGATATTTGTTATTCAGCAGGTTGTTGGCAAAGCCGATGATTTCCCACTTGGCGTCCGGATGGCGGATGCCGGCGCGCAGATTGACCAACGTCACCGGACCCTGCGACGTCACCGGGTTGTTGGGCAGTTCAAAGAACAGCGACGAACGGTGCGTGACGGTGGGAGTGGCGAACAGTTCAAGCTTGTCACCCAGCGGCACGCGCACGGTGCCGCCGATGGCGCCCTGCCATTCCGATTGCAGGCGGAAGCGATCGCCGGCGAACTGGCCGAAGCGCGGATCATCGTTGACACGCGCGTCGATATAGCTGCCGTTGGCGAACAGGTTGAAATTCGGCGAGATATTGGCGCTGATTTCCGCTTCGATGCCCTTGTTGCTGGCGTCGGCATTCTCGATGGTCGACGGCAGGCCGGGCCGCAGCACGGTGATCTGGAAATCCTTGTACTTCAGCAGATAGGCACCGATGCTGAAGGTCAGCTTGCCGATCGAACCCTTCACGCCGGCTTCGAAATTGTCGATGATTTCCGCCGGGAACACGCGGACGGCCGGGGTCAGCACACCCGCAGTGCGCCCGGCATTCACCTGCAGCACCGGCGAGCGACGGCCGCGCGAATAGGTGGCATAAAGATTGATGTTGTCAGTGGCGCGGAACAGCAGGTTGGCGCGCGGCAGGAAGGCATTGAAGCGGCCGCTGGAGCTGAGCACCTGGCCGCCGGTGTTGATGCCGCCGGGGATCAGCGTCGCACCGGTGATCACCGTGTTGGGGATTTTCGTTGAAATGCCGCTGAAGCGGTTTTCCGTCAGCCAACGGCCGCCAACATTGATCTCCAGCCTTGGCGTCGGGATCCAGGTGGCATCGGCAAACGCGCTGAACGTGTCGATGGTCGCCGAATTGCGGAACAGTTCGGCGGAATAAGGCAACTGGGTGAAGCGCCCGGCGGTGAGCAGGGCAGTGGCGCGCGCGGCTTCGACGACGCCGGTGGCATTGTTGATGCAGGCCAGGCCCGGCACCAGCCGCGCGGCGCACTGCAGGAAAATGCCTTCTTCCGAACTGAACGGCACGCGCTGGAACCCGGTTTCCCAGAAATAATTTGCGCCGAAGAAGGCGCGGAACGTGTCGCTGGTGTAATTGGTGCGCGCTTCGAAGCTCAGTTGCTCGCCGCGGGCATCTTCGGCGAATTCCAGATACCAGGCCTGGGTGCCATCGGCATCGAACACCTCGTTGCTGTCGAAATTGCGCCAGCCGGCCACCGCCGTCACGCTCCAGCCGTCGCTGAACTTGTAGTTGCCGGTCAGGTTCATGTCATAGACATTGCGGGTCAGGCTGGGTTGATCGGCACTCAGCACGGCGGCGCTGACCGGCGAACCCGCCGCTTCCTTGAACGTGTAGGGGCTGGTGCTGCCGCCGGTTGGCGCAAACGTGCCTGACGAAAAGGCCGTGCCCGGTGCGCGCTGGCCGTCATAAGTGCCAACCAGATCGACGGTCAGATCGGCGTTCGGCGTGTAGCGCAGCGACACGCGCGCGCCATATTGGCCCTGGCCATTCAGATCGTCGATACGCGGGCCGTTCGGCGTCTGCGAACCGGGCCGGCCGGCGATATTCTCCACCACACCGTCGCGCAGCTTGACGGCGCCGGCCACGCGCAGCGCAATCTTGTCGTTGCCGATGTTCACATGACCATCAATGCGGCGCTGTTCGTAATTGCCGTAGCCAACCCGCACTTCGCCTGACGTGCCGGCCTTCGGCTTGGCCGTGATCACCGAAACCACGCCCACCGCTGCGGCCGTGCCGAACAACGTCGCCTGCGGGCCTTTCACCACTTCGACACGCTCAAGATCATAAAGGTCGAAATAGGACCCGCGGGAACGGGAGACATCGACGCCGTTCAGATAGACCGTCACCGCCGGCGCGCCCTGCGACGAGCCGCTGTCGGAGGTGATGCCGCGGATGACGAAACCCGGATTGTTGGGCGATTGTTCCTGCACGTTGAGGCCGGGCACATAGGCGGCCAGTTGGTCGAACTGGGTGACGCCGATTTCGCGCAGCGAACGGCCACTGTAGGCGGTGATGGTGATCGGCACGTCATTCTGCTTCTGCGCGCTGCGCTGGGCGGTCACCACCAGCTCTTCACCGATGGTTTCGGCAATCTGGTCATCCGCCTGCTGCGCCAGTGCGGGCAGGGCGACAAGGCTGGCAAGCAGGCTGGCATTGGCCAGCAACAGGAAACGGCGCATCGTCTTGAACCCCTTTTTGATGGACGGCGCACGATGATGGTGCGCCGCAACACGCGCTGGCCTTTGGCGTGTGGACGTTGCACCGGCGTGGCAAAGCCATGACAACATTGTTGCAGAGCGCTGCGACATGGTGACTTTGCCGGCCAGCGCTGGTAAAGCGACCTCATGCCTTCCGCCCACAATCACGCCCTTCCGGCGCCCGAAACCTATGTCACGCAAACTGCCCGGGTCTGGTGCGATGGCGATGAGCAGGCCGGTGACGGCCACCCCCGCGTCTGGCTCCAGATCGATGCGACGGGCTTTGCCGATTGCGGCTATTGTGATCGGCGCTTCATCCTGGCCGGCGGCCCGGCCGACCAGCGATGAACGTGCCGCTCCTGCTGGCGCTGGCCCTGCTGGCGGTGCCGGCCAGCGCGGCCAAGCTGGCGACCCCGCCGCTGCTCACCCTGAATGTCGCCGACAACGGCAATCCCTATATGAAGGTCGCCGTGAAGCAGGCGACGCTCAATATCCGCATCGCGCTCAGCTATGATCAGGGGATGGTGCTGAATCCGGCTGCGGTGCAGCGCGCAGCGCTGAAGCCATTTCCGCTGATCGGCAAGTTCAGCTTCAGCAACAGCGCCTTCGGCAATGGCAAGTCCGTCCTGCGTTTCAATCTGGCGACGATCACCCCGCAGGCGCTGCCCGCCCGCAAGGTGCCGGTGGTATGGCTGGAAACGCCGATGGCCGGCGATGCCGAGGGCATCTTGCCGATCGGCGCGCTGGCCGCCGATCGCATCGATGTGATCCTGCGCGACACGCCGCCCGGCAGCCAGAGCTTCATCATCCCCAAGAAGGGCAAAGAGGAGGCGATGATCAAGACGCGGATCGGCGATGAACCGGTGACCATCAGCCTGGAACTCAATATCCCGACCACGGTGATGAACGCCCGCGCCGGCGAAGCGCTGGTGAAGGCCGGGCTGGTGCGGCGCACGTCCAGCCTGGGTTTCTGGCGGCCAGTGCCGGGTGTGGCCCTGCCCACCCAGACCCTGTCGCCAAAGACCGGGTTGACGATCGCCGGCCTGCCGATGCGCCAGATGGGCGTGCGGATTTCCGAAACCGAAGCGCGCGCCATCGATGCGGCGGCCCGCGGCACCTCCACCGACACCGACGATGAAGACACGATCACCGTATCGGCCGACCGCAACAAGAAGCGCCGTGGCCGCGACCCGTGGATCCTGATCGGCCGCGACGTGCTCGATGATTGCAGCCGCATCAGCTTTGATCGCGCCGGCGAGCGTTGGGTGCTGACCTGCAAATTCGGCTGAGCGGTCCAACGGCGGCGTCGCACACCCCCTTTTGTTTTGCGCGCCCCTGGCCCATATCGGGGGCATGACCAGCACACCCGACGCCAACACGCTCTTCTATGCCGATACCGGCCTTGATCCCGATCGCACGGCGTGGCTGGTGTCCGAAACGCTGCATGGCTGCGACGATGGCGAACTCTATATGCAGTATGCCGTGTCGGAAAGTTTCGCCTTTGACGATGGCCGCCTGAAAGCCGCCAGCTTCGACACGCAGAAGGGCTTTGGCCTGCGCGGCGTGGCCGGCGAGATGACGGCCTTTGCCCACGCCAACGAGCTTTCGGAAGCCGCGATCCTGCGCGCGGCCGACACGATCAAGGTGGTGCGCGATGGCCATGGCGGCACGCTGGCGCTGGCGCCGCGTCCGACCAACGCCCGGCGCTACACCGACATGAACCCCCTGGCCGGCATCGATTTTTCCGCCAAGGTAGCGTTGATGCAGCGCATTGATGCGGCAGCGCGCGCCCGCAATCCCCAGGTGGTGCAGGTGTCGGCCAGCCTGCTCGGCAGTTGGAGCGTGGTGGAAATCCTGCGCGGTGATGGCAGCCGGGTACGCGATGTGCGGCCGCTGGTGCGGCTGAACGTGCAGATCGTCGCCGAGAAGAATGGCCGCCGCGAAACCGGCTTTCATGGCCTGGGCGGGCGCTATCTCTATGACAGCCTCTTCGAGGATGCGTCGTGGGAAGGCGCCATCGACATTGCCCTGGCGCAAGCGTTGACCAACCTCGATGCCATTGATGCCCCGGCCGGGCAGATGACCGTGGTGCTCGGCCCCGGCTGGCCCGGCATTTTGCTGCACGAAGCCATCGGGCACGGCCTGGAAGGCGATTTCAACCGCAAGGGCACCAGCGCTTTTTCCGGCCGTATCGGTGAACGGGTGGCGGCGCCGGGTGTTACCGTGGTTGACGATGGCAGCATCGATCAGCGCCGCGGCAGCCTGACGGTGGACGACGAAGGCACGCCCACCGGGCGCACCGTGCTGATCGAGGATGGCATCCTGAAGGGCTATATGCAGGATCGGCTGAATGCCCGGCTGATGGGCGTGGCGCCCACCGGCAACGGCCGCCGCGAATCCTTTGCGCACGCCCCGATGCCGCGGATGACCAACACCTTCATGCTGGGTGGCAACGAAGACCCCGGCAACATCCTGTCCAGCGTGAAGAAGGGTATTTATGCCAAGAGCTTCGGCGGCGGCCAGGTCGATATCACCAGCGGCAAGTTCGTGTTTACCTGCACTGAGGCCTATGAGATCGAACATGGCAAGTTGGGCCGCCCGTTGAAGGGCGCCACGCTGATCGGCAACGGCCCCGATGTGCTGACCCGTGTGAAGGCCATGGGCAACGACATGGCGCTGGACGAAGGCGTCGGCATCTGTGGCAAGGGCGGACAGAGCGTGCCGGCCGGGGTTGGCCAGCCGACCCTGTTGATCGACGGTTTGACCGTGGGCGGCACTGCCGCCTGACAAGGCAAGGGAGCATGGCATGTCGGAATTCTTCGATCACATCACCCCCGAACATGCCGATTTCATCGCGCGCCAGCCGGTGTTTTTTGTCGCCACCGCCGCGCCTGATGCCCGAATCAATCTCAGCCCCAAGGGGATGGACACGTTCCGGGTGCTGGAGGCTGGAAAAGCATGCGCCTATCTGGATTTCGGCGGCAGCGGCAATGAAACCCATGCGCATCTCGGCGCCGATGGCCGTATCACCATCATGTTTTGCGCCTTCGACCAGCCGGCGCTCATCTATCGCATCTATGGTCGTGGCCATGCCGTGCTGCCGCAAGACGGTGGCTGGGATTGGCTTGCCGCACAATTCACCATTGAACGCGGGGTGCGCCAGATTTTCGTGATCGATGTCGAATCCACCCAGACCAGTTGCGGCTGGGCGGTGCCCAAGATGGCGCTGGTGGAAGAGCGCCAGACCCTGCGCAAATATTATGTGAACGACGACGCCGCGGAACGCCTGGCCAAATATCAGCAGCGCAACCGATCGATCGACGGCCTGCCGATCACGCCGCCCGCGCGCCTGCCGTACAACTGATGGGGCTGGCCTGCATCGAAACGCTGTTCTCGCCGGTGGAGGCCGAGATCGCCCGCAGCCGTTTGGCCGCCGCCGGCATCATGGCCGTGTTGTTCGATGCCGGCATTGCCAGCCTGATCGGGCCGGGCGTGTCCGGCATCCGCATCATGGTTGATGCCGATGATGAAGCGGTGGCCCGTGCGGAACTGGCCCGACCCCTCTGATTCCGGCCCGCGTTCATGGCATCCGCACCGGCAAACAACCCATATCGGGAACCAGGGCCCTGCGGCAGGTTGCGGCTCAGTAAACGAGGCGCAAGTGCAGATGAAGCTGATCACGGCGATCATCAAGCCGTTCAAATTGGAAGACGTGCGCGAGGCCCTGATGGCCAGCGGCGTGCAAGGCATGACCGTGACCGAAGTGCGCGGGTGCGGCCACCAGATGGGCCACGCCGATGCCGGGCATGGTGCCGAACACGGCTTTAGCCTCGTCCCCAAGCTGAAGATCGAAATCGTCGTGGAGGATGATGATGCCGCCCGGCTGGTGGAGTGTATCTTGCAATCCGCGCACACCGGCATCACAGGTGACGGCAAGATTTTCCTCTCCGGGATTGGCCAGGCCACGCGCATCCGCACCGGTGAATTGAACGAAACCGCGCTGTGAACCCGGCATTGATCGGGGCGCCGGCCGCTGATCTGCAAATCTTGGCTGGCAACCCCGCCGGACTGCGCTAAGAACCACGAATGCCTACGCTCGTTTTGCTTCGCCACGGCCAGAGCCAGTGGAATCTTGAAAATCGCTTCACCGGCTGGTGGGATGTCGGCCTCACCGAACAGGGCATCGCCGAAGCCACCGATGCTGGCCGCCGCATGGCCGCCGCTGGCCTGGATTTCGATATCGGTTTCACCAGTGTGCAGAGCCGCGCGATCCGCACGCTCAATCTGGCACTGGAGGCGATGGGCCGGCTGTGGCTGCCGGTGGTGAAGGATTGGCACCTGAACGAACGCCACTATGGCGGCCTCACCGGCCTCAACAAGGCCGAAACCGCTGCCCAGCATGGCGAGGACCAGGTGCTGATCTGGCGCCGCAGTTTTGACGTGCCGCCGCCGCCGCTGGTACCGGGCGGCGCCTTCGATCTGGCCCGTGACCGCCGCTATGACGGGATTGCCGTGCCGACCGCGGAAAGCCTGAAAGACACGATCGAGCGCGTGCTGCCCTATTATCAATCCACCATCGTGCCGCAGTTGCAGGCCGGCAAGCGGGTGATCATCGCCGCCCACGGCAACAGCCTGCGCGCCCTGGTCAAGCATCTGTCCAACGTGTCGGATGCCGATATCCTGCACGAGGAAATCCCCACTGGTCAGCCGATGGTCTATGATCTGGCCGACGATCTGACGGCGGTGTCGCGCCGCTATCTGTGATCCTGCGGGCGATTCTGTTGCTGGTGGCGGCCGTGCCCGCTGCCGCCAATCCGCTGCAACCGTTGGCCGACGCGCTGGTTGCCGGCGATCCGGCCATACCCAGCGTGGTGATCCACGCCACCGCGCCCGCAGCCGGCATCAACTGGATCGCCGCTGCCGCCGGCGCCCGCGAAACCGGCCCGGTGTCGCTGGCTGCTCGCCCGTTCCGCATCGCCAGCACCACCAAGCTGTTCACGGCGGCGGCGATCTTGCGGTTGGTCGAAACCGGCCGCATCGGACTCGATATGGGCGTGGACCGGCTGCTGTCACCGCAAACCGTCGCGATGCTGGCTGGCGGCGGCCATGCACCGTACCGCATCACCGTCCGCTGGCTATTGACCCACCGCAGCGGTCTGCCGGACCATGCCGAATTGCCGGCGTTTCAGGCGGCAATCATGGCCAATCCGCAGCGGCGCTGGCAGCGGTCCGAACAAATAGCGCTGGCCATGCAGGACGGCAGGCCCGTGGGCGCGCCCGGCGCAGTCTGGTCCTATTCCGACACCGGTTATCTGTTGCTGGCCGAAGTGATCGAACGCCAGACCGGCCGGCCCTGGGCCGCCGCGCTGCGCCACCTGTTGACGCTGGATCACCTCGGCCTTCCCGACACCTGGTTCGAAACGCTGGAACCGCCGCCGCGCGGCACCGCAGCCAGGCCCCTGTTGCGCCAGTATCTGGGTGATCTGGACATCACCTCGGCCGATCCCTCCTTCGATCTGTGGGGCGGCGGCGGCCTGGTATCGACCGTCACCGATCTTGTCCGGTTCATGCGGGCCTTGCAGGCCGGGGCGCTGTTTTCCCGGCGCGAAACCCGCGACCTTGCCTTGTCCGATCAACGCCCGGTGGCGCCGGGTTCCGACACCCTGCATGGCCTGGTTTTCTTCCACGAAATAATCGCTGGTCATCGGTGCATTGGCCATCCCGGGTTCTGGAATGTCGATCTTGTGGCCTGCCCGTCGCTGGATCTGGTGCTGGCCGTCAGCCTCAACCAGCCGATCACAAAACGGCCTGGCGAGCGGCGCGCGCTGGTCGCGGCCATCGTGACAGCGGTCGCTGCACAAACTCGCGAGCAACGCTTGCGGCCCTGACGGTAGCGCTTGACGCACTTCAGGATATCGCCAGACTGTCGCCTCGTTCGGGGAGGGGACCGCATATGATCAAGGCCATTGTAGCATTCAGCCTGCTGGCAACACCGGCCATTGCCGCGCCGCCTGAGACGGTGCTGCTGCACGGTCGCATCATCACCGCCGATGCGGCTGGCAGCGTGGTGCAGGCGCTGGCGATCAGCGATGGCAAGGTCAGCGCCGTGGGCAGCGATGCCGACATCGCCAAACTGGCCGGGCCGAACACCCGGATCATCGATCTGAAGGGTCGCACCGCCACTCCGGGCCTGATCGACACCCACGCCCATATCCTCTCCACCGGGCTGGGTGAGCTGTACGAAATTGCGCTCGGTGATGCCCGTTCGGTCGCCGAAATCGTCAAACGTGTCGCGGCGCGCGTCGCCAAGACGCCGAAGGGCGAATGGATTGCCGGTGTCGGCTGGGATGAAGGCAAATTCGCCGATGGCCGCTATCCCACCGCCGCCGATCTCGATGCCGTCTCGCCCGACAATCCGGTCTGGCTGGAAAACACCACCGGCCATTATGGCGTCGCCAATTCCGCCGCGCTGAAACTCGGCAATGTCACCGCCGCCACCGCCACCCCGACGGCCGGCACCATCGAACGGCTGCCCGATGGCCGCCCGGCCGGCGTGATGAAGGAAACCGCGCATGATCTGATCACCCGGCTGATCCCGCCGGCCAGCGCTGCACAGCGTTCCGCAGCGCTGGTTCACATGATCAAGCGCCTGCACGAAGAAGGCATGACCGGCTTCAAGGACCCCAGCATCGGGCGTGAAGATTGGGAGGCCTATCTGGGCCTGGTCAAGGCCGGGCAATTCCCGATCAACGCCTGCGTTTTGTTCTCCGGCGGGCGATCCATGGCCACGGCGACCAAGGCGCTCACCGAAATCAGGCAGGCCAAATCCGAGATCGCCAGCGTGCCCGGCAGTTCGCTGTCGGTCTGCGGGGTCAAGCTGTTCATGGACGGCAGCGGCGCCGCGCCCACCGCCTGGATGTACGAAGACTGGAACCACCACCGCACCGAAATCGCGCAAGGAAACAGCGGCTATCCGCAGATCGAGCCAAATGAATATCGCCAGATGATCGCCATGTTCATCAATGCCGATATCGGCATCGGTACCCACGCGATTGGGGACAAGGCGATCGATTGGGTGGTCGATGGCTATGCCGCCGCGCTGAAAGCCCACCCGGTGAAGGATCTGCGCCTCTCCATCATCCACGCCAACACCCCCACCGATCACGCCATCGCCACCATGGCCGCCCTGCAACGCGACTACGGCTCCGGCTATCCCGAAACCCAGGGCAGCTTCGCCTGGTGGATCGGCGATATCTATGCCGCCAACCTCGGCCCGGCCCGCAGCCAGCGGCTCAACCCCTATGCCACCTACGTGAAGAACGGCATCATCTGGGGCGGCGGCTCCGACACCGGCGTCACCCCCTTCCCGGCGCGGCTCGGCCTGTGGGCCTCGGTCGCCCGTGAACCCTCTGGCGGCACCTGGGGCAAAACCCCCTTCGGCGCAGCGGAAAGCGTTGACATCAACACCGCGCTGAAAAGCTACACCACTTGGGCCGCCCCCCTGATCGGCCAGGCCGGCCGCACCGGGGCTTTGGCGACCGGCATGGCCGCTGACATCGCCGTGTGGGACCGCGACCCCACCAAAGTCCCCACCGCCGCCATCAAGGACATGAAGGCCGACCTGACCCTGTTCCGGGGCCGCGTGGTGTACGAACGCACCCCCTAATCCTGCCCTCCGACCTGCTCCTACCCTCCAAGGGGAGGTGGCGCCGAAGGTGACGGAGGGGTGGCGCCTGTGTCACCGGAGCACCGAATCACCAACCCCATCCAGTTTTGACCCATTGGACGAAACGGGCGGGATTCAGCGTTGAATTCTCTGACCTCCCCGCCGCCCGTCCGGCCCGCACACAAACGCCGGGCAGCGCCATGATGACAGAAGCCGGCGATGTAGGACAGCGGGGCAGGGGAGGCGGGAAGGGGCAAGCGGCACGTCACCCCGCCCATTCGCAAGCCACTGGCCTCCTGTCGTCCATCCTGATAAGTTACATGTAACGATAGGGGAGGCCCCCGCCATGGTTGCCGCTGCAAACCCGAAGTCATCGCGCATGAAGGTGCAGGCGTTTCGCGCGCGTCTGCGCGAACAGGGCCTGCGCCCGATTCAGATATGGGTGCCCGACGTGCGCGCCCCCGCCTTCCGCGCCGCTGCGCATCAGCAGTCGCTGGCCGTCGCCGCCAGCGCGCACGCGCGTGACGATCAGGCCTTCATCGATGCCATATCGGAAACGGCCGACGATTGAGGCGGCCCGTGCAGCGCGGCGAAATCTGGACGGTCGCGGGCGGCAGCGATTATGCCGGCAAGCCGCGACCTGTCGTCATCCTCCAGGATGACAGCTTCGACGCCACCGCGTCGGTCACCATCTGCGCCTTCACCACCGATCCCACCGACGCGCCGCTGTTCCGCCTGGCCATCACCCCAACCCCCCGCAACGGCCTGCGCGCGCCGTCCCGCCTGATGGTGGACAAGATCACCACCGTGCCCAAATCAAAGCTGGGCACCCCGATCGGCCGGCTGGGCGATGCGGACTTGGTGCGGCTGGGGCAGGCGGTGCTGGTGTTTATTGGGTTGGCCGTGTCGCCAAGGACCGGCCGCAAGGCGGGATGGTGACCTGTCTTGATCCTCCCTTTCCAGGGGAGGGGGACCGCCAGCACGGCGGTGGAGGGGTAGGCCACAAGTGCTGGCCTCTAAGGCAGGAAAGGAGATAGCCTCCGGCGGGCAGGGGTGACCCCTGCACCCATTTGTTTGGGGCGGCCCCCAACTTCAACACGTCGCCCCCCCCGGATCAAGTCCGGGGCAGGCTGTGCTTGACACGGGGCTTGGCATGCTTGCCCAATCTGCGCTTGCCAAGCCTCACGACCTATAATAATTATAGGTCGTGAGCGAGCCAGTGCCCTTGCGCATGAACGATGCGTCGGCGCTGAAATTGCTCCGCGATATTGCGCAAGACAGCGGCCGGGTGATCTTCACGCAACACGCCCGGCTGCGCATGCGGCAACGCAAGGTGACCCCCGTGCAGGTGCTGGCCTGTCTGCAGCACGGGATCATCAGCGAGCCGGTGGCGCTGGACGTGCACGGCAACTGGAAACTGACCGTCGCCCGGCAGGTCGCGGGCAAGGATCTGAATGTCGCTGTGGCGATCGATGTGCCCAGCCGGGCGATCATCATCACCGTGTTTTGAAGGAGGCAGCTATGTATCATTATCGGGAAAGCGGCCTTCGCAATGTCTGGCTGGCGAATGGCTATGATGAACTTGAAACGCCCTATGGGCCGGGCATCGCCATCCACGATCTCCCCGGCCTGCACCGCGCCATCGCCCACGGCCTCGTCACCAAGAATGGCAAGCTGACCGGCACCGAACTGCGTTTCCTGCGACAGGAAATGGGCCTCAGCCAGGCCAAGCTCGCCGCCATGCTCGGCAACGAAGCCCAAACCATCGCCCTGTGGGAAAAACGCAGCAGCCAACCCAACATCGCCGACCGCTTCATCCGCGCCATCTACCGCGAGCTGAACGAAGGCAATGCCCATATCCAGGAGATGATCGACCGGCTGATCGATGCCGATCTGGAGGAGGGGGAGGGGCGGATCACGCTGGAACAGGCGGGCGGTGGGTGGAAGGTGGCGGCGTGAGGTGCGCGGCGCACCAGACTTGATGCGGGGCGGCGTGCAGGGACTCGTCGTTGCACCCATTAGTTTTCGCTTAGCCCTTCACCCCCAAAGCGTCGCCCCGGCGAAGGCCGGAGTTTGGCCGTTTCTTGCATCCAACATAACTTCACAGCGGCTAAGTCTGGTACAATGTCCCCGGAATTCACGGAATTCATCTCATTCCTTATATCTGCGGGAAATATATGCAAAATCAAACCCGTAATGTTCATTCTTATTCATTAATTCTAGAGAATTATTTAGTGGCAGTCCTATTTCTCGTAAAATAATTGCATTGAGTAATGCCAGCAAACATCTAGTAGTATAAAAAAGATCGTCTCCTTTAAGAATTTCGCTTTTGTCATTTTTATCGTAGTGGGTAAGATAGTTTCTAGTATCTACTATAGATCTCAAGAATTTTTTGTTATTTGTGAATTTCATGAATTCAATGTCGTCTTCAATTTCACTAAATATTTGAATCAGTCGCGAAGCAAGAGAGGGTTCATGTGCGTAAGCAAGCGCACCCCTCAGTTTTTCCGCAATAAGCGGGTCCCCATTCGAGGGAAAGCTGTCCTGAAAAAGCTTTCTCTGGCTTTTATAATAGGCCTTATCTATAGAAATATTATTTAGTCGACGGCTGAAAACTTCGAGCGCCTGAACGGTAGAAAGAAATCGATCCTCAAGAAATTTTTTACCAGTCGAATTGAGAGAAAAGTATAAACTCATAACGGATGCAAATCGCTCTCTCGTCGAAATCCAATCGCCGATCGCATTTGAATTCAAAAGACAAATCTCATTCAACGAGATTACAGCAGTTGCTTTGTCCGATTCAGACTTCTGGAAATCATCTAGAATAGATCTGAAATAATATCGCGACGCCCTGCGTTTTGAAACATCTCCATCTGGATTTCTTACGCATTGTATTGACTTTATCGGCAAAAAATTGGCTGCACAAATGCAGCACATCTCTCTCAATGAGGTTGAATCGTTTATTATCTGATTCAGGCTGACTGGTTTAGCATACTTTATTGTCAAATAAGATAAACTATTTATCTGGACCGAGGTGTTAAGATTTGATTTATAATCAAAGTATCGTGAAATTGCAAATTTCAAATCATCTAATTCATATAATGATATCTCATCCATAGCTGGTAATGATATATTTAATTGATTATCATGATAATCTGCCGGAATTTGCGCAACTCCAAACACTTTGCTCGAATTGAAAATATCTAAACTACATCTATCGATAAATTTTGAATCCAAACCCTCAATATGATCTCCAAAAAGAGTTGAACCAACAAAAAAATTTGTAGATGAAAATCCTGGAAAGCCAATATTAAGGCCGTTAATCATACAGTTAAACAATGAAAATAGTTTTGATTCTTTAGTTAATCCAAAAATAGTGCCGACATTGCCATTTATTGAGGACGAATTGAATGAACCAATCAACTGGAGCGAGTATCCAATTACCGGATCAAAAGAAAGTACCCCGCCTACAGTTTTAGTGGGGTCGGATGGTAGCCACCAAACTCCTATGTATTCAGAATTTATCTCGTCCATAGCGTGATTATGATCAATTTTATAGATAATTTCAATAGCCAAGTTGCCGGGAATTTTTTTGGTCGGTGGTTTGCTGAAGCAGATGTGGATGCTGTCTGTGTCTGGGGCGCTAGCGAGGGTTTGAGTTGGGCCGTCCCGTTTGTATTTCGACCGGGGTTTCGAGAAAGTTGAACTCCAGATCCAGTCCAAGGTGAAGTGTTGTGGTGAATAGTGTGTTCCTCGACAAGATCGGGACCAGCGCGGTGAGAAGGGCCGCCCGAAAACTGATGGGTGCAGGGACGAGTCCCTGCCCGCCGGAGGCTCTTCTTGGTTCTTGCGTTTGTGCTTGCGGCGACCCCTCCGTCAGCCTTCGGCTGCCACCTCCCCTGAGAGGGGAGGAGCTTGGGAGGGGAGAATCATAAGATCAATTATCATCCCCCATCCGCAAGGCCGCGATGAACGCTTCCTGCGGGATGTCCACATTCCCGTACTGGCGCATCCGCTTTTTGCCTTCTTTCTGCTTGTCCAGCAGCTTGCGTTTGCGCGACGCGTCGCCGCCGTAGCATTTGGCGGTGACGTCCTTGCGCAGGGCGGCGATGGTTTCGCGGGCGATGACTTTGCCGCCGATGGCGGCCTGGATCGGGATTTTGAACAGGTGGCGGGGGATCAGGTCTTTCATGCGTTCGCACATGTGGCGGCCGCGGGCTTCGGCGGCGCCGCGGTGGACGATCATGGAGAGGGCGTCGACGGGCTCGTTGTTGACCATGATCGACATTTTCACGAGGTCGCCTTCGCGGTGGCCGATCTGGTGATAATCAAAGCTGGCATAGCCGCGTGAGATGGATTTGAGGCGGTCGTAGAAATCGAAGACGACTTCGTTGAGCGGCAGTTCATAGACGACCTGGGCGCGGCCGCCGACGTACGTCAGGTTTTTCTGGATGCCGCGCCTGTCCTGGCAGAGTTTCAGGATGGAGCCGAGATGTTCGTCGGGCACATAGATGGTGGCTTCGATCCAGGGTTCATCGATCTTCAGGATCGTGGACGGATCGGGCATGTCGGCCGGATTGTGCAGTTGGATCTCGGTGCCGTCGCGCTGGACGATGTGATAGACCACCGATGGCGCGGTGGTGATCAGATCGAGATCATATTCGCGGGTCAGCCGCTCCTGGATGATTTCCAGGTGCAGCAGCCCCAGGAACCCGCAGCGGAAGCCGAAGCCCAGCGCGGCGCTGGTTTCCATTTCGAAGGAGAAGCTGGCGTCGTTCAGGCGCAGGCGGCTGATGGATTCGCGCAGTTTCTCGAAATCGGCGGCGTCGGTGGGGAACAGGCCGCAGAAGACGACCGGCTGCACCTCCTTGAAGCCGGGCAGGGCTTCGTTGGCGGGGCGCTTGGCATCGGTGATGGTATCGCCGACGCGGGCCTGGGCGACTTCCTTGATCTGCGCGGTGATGAAGCCGACTTCGCCGGGGCCGAGTTCGGTGAATTGTTCGATCTTGGGCCGGAAGGCGCCGACGCGGTCCACCAGGTGGGTGCTGTCGGCGGCCATGAACTTGATCATCTGGCCTTTCTTGATGACGCCATCGATGATGCGCACCAGCACGACGACGCCGAGATAGGGATCATACCAGCTGTCGACCAGCATGGCCTTCAGCGGCTTTTCCGGATCGCCCTTGGGCGGCGGGATGCGGGTGACGATGGCTTCCAGCACCTCGACGATGCCGATGCCGGATTTTGCCGACGCCAGCACGGCGCCCGACGCGTCGAGGCCGATGATGTCCTCGATCTCCTTCTTCACCTTTTCGGGATCGGCGGACGGCAGATCGATCTTGTTGATCACCGGCACGATCTCGTGGTCATGCTCGATGCTCTGGTAGACGTTGGCCAAAGTCTGCGCTTCGACGCCTTGCGCGGCATCGACCACCAGCAGCGCGCCTTCGCAGGCGGCGAGGCTGCGCGACACTTCATAGGCGAAATCGACGTGGCCGGGCGTGTCCATCAGGTTGAGGATATAATCGAGGCCGTCGCGGGCGCGGTAATCGAGGCGGACGGTTTGCGCCTTGATGGTGATGCCGCGCTCCTTCTCGATATCCATGTTGTCGAGCACTTGTTCGGACATTTCGCGCAGCGCGAGGCCGCCCGTGGTCTGTATCAGGCGGTCGGCGAGGGTCGATTTGCCATGATCGATATGGGCAATGATCGAGAAATTGCGGATACGGCTTTGGTCTGCGGTCATCGTGCGGCTTTAGCAGGGCTGTGTCCTCATGCAACGCGACAGTTGGCCATGGTTGGCCAGCGCTTGACCGGCGCGCGTGCGCGCCATAGCGGAGCGGCACTGGATCAGGAGACCCGATTTGACGCTTTCCATCGCCATCATCGGTGCCGGCCCGGCCGGCTATTACACCGCCGAAGCCGCGCAGAAGATGTGGGGCAAGGATGTCCGCATCGACATCATCGATCGGCTGCCGACGCCCTATGGCCTGATCCGCGCTGGCGTGGCGCCGGATCACCAGTCGATCAAGGCGGTGACCAAGCGTTATGAGGCGACCAATCTGGCGCCGAACACGCGGCTGGTGGGCCATGTGATGGTCGGCCGCGATGTGTCGGTCGAGGAGCTTCTGGGCCTGTATGACGCGGTGGTGCTGTCGGTGGGTGCGCCGCTGGACAAGCCGATCGGCATTCCGGGCGACGATCTGCCGGGCGTGGTCGGATCGGCGGCGTTTGTCGGCTGGTACAATGGCCATCCGGATCATGCCGGGCTGCCGGTGGATCTGTCTCACCATGGCGCGGCGATCATCGGCAATGGCAATGTTGCCATCGATTGCGCCCGCGTGCTGGCCAAGACGGTGGATGAGCTTTCCACCACCGATATCGCCGATCACGCGCTGAAGACGCTTGCCGCCAGCGGGGTGCGCGATGTCCACATCATCGGCCGGCGCGGGCCGCATCAGGCCAGCTTCACCACCAAGGAAGCCGGCGAACTGGGCCACCTGGTGCGTGCGCATCCCATTGTGCGGCCGGGCGATTTTCCGCCGGAAGCCGAAGACGCCGCACTGGATCCCGGCCAGCGCAAGATGGTCACCCACCTGCGCGGCTTCGCCGGCCTGCCGAGGGGCGACAAACCGGTGACGATCAATTTCGAATTCTTCCGTCGCCCGGTGGCGGTGGAGGGCCATGGCAAGGCCGAGCGCCTGATCGTGGAGACGACGCGGCTTGAGAATGGCCAAGCCGTCGGCACCGGCGAATTGCATGCGATCCCGTGCGGGCTGGTCATTGCCTGCATCGGTTATCGCACCGCCGAGATTGCCGGCGTGAACTGGTCCGACAAGCTCGGCCGTTTCCCAACCGATGATGCCGGGCGGATTGCGCCGGCGCTTTATGCCAGCGGCTGGGCACGGCGCGGGCCATCGGGCACCATCGGCACCAACCGGCCGGATGGATTCTCGGTGATCGAGGCGATGGTGGCGGATGGCATCAGCGCCAGCCAGAAGGCCGGCGGGGACGGTCTGGATGCGCTGCTGAGCCAGCGCGGCGCGCGACCCACCGATTTTGCCGACTGGCAGCGCATCGAAGCCGCCGAAGTCGCTGCCGCCCGCGCCGGTGCGCCGCGCGAGAAGATCACCGACATTGCGGCCATGCTGGCGGCTATCTAACGGGCGTCGTGGCGCGGGGTCAGGCCCGGTCGCATCGGGCTGGAATTGGCGCTGAATTGGTCTGGCGCGGTGCCGGCCCAAAAATGCCGATCAAATGCCAGATGCCGGGTTTCAGCGGTTGCGCGGGAACCGATGCGCCGTTATAGCCGCAACTCCGCAGCGTCGGGGCGTAGCTCAGCCTGGTAGAGCGCTGTCTTCGGGAGGCAGAGGCCGGAGGTTCGATTCCTCTCGCCCCGACCAGCGGATGACGAGGGAAGGGTTCCCGGCCCTTCCCACCCCAACGCCTGGTCTCGATTGCGCTCAGATTGCGCTCAGATTGCGCGTCCTTCCCTGCGGACCTGATCCCGGTGGAGTGCCGGCGGTGGCAACGCAGGAAACTTGTCGATACCGCCGCTGGATTGCCGCCAAAGGCTGATTGTGAAATCGCGCCGGCCTTGCTAACCCGTTGGCCAACAAGATAACGCAGACGGGGGTCATCATGCGGTTGGTTCGGTTGGCGATGCTGGTGGGTGCCAGCGTGCTGGTGACGGCTTGTGGCGGCAGCGGATCGGGCGGTGGCCTGGTGATCACCAATCCGCCCGCGCCCGCTCCGACACCGACGCCGACACCGACACCGACACCGACGCCAACGCCCACCCCGACACCGACGCCAACGCCCACCCCGACACCGACGCCCACCCCGACACCAACGCCAACGCCAACGCCAACGCCCACCAACAGCTCGCTGATCGGCCTGTCTGCCAGCCAGAGCTTTCCCACCGACGCGGTGACCGGGACGGTGACGGTCAACCGCACCACGGAAGCCGCCACGGCCACGGCGGCGCGCGCCACGGTGACCATCGCCTACAGCCAGGCGACCGGCGGCTATACGGTCACGGTGGGATCGCGCAGCCAGAGCTTCCTGCCCGGCGATCTGGATGCAGCGCAAAGCAGCCCTGGCGCTGCGGTCTATATCCGCCGCAATGGCACCACGACGGACAGCCTGACGCTCACCCGCGCCGCCACGTCGGGCCGGTTGACCTTCCAATATGTCGGCGCCGGTTTCTGGCAGCGCACGGTGGAAAACAGCGCCACGGTCGACGGCAGTTTCGATGCCTTCACCTATGGCTTTCCCACCCTGGCTGCGGCCATGCCGCGCACGGGCAAGGCCAGTTATGATATTGATCTGCTCGGCGTGATCTCGCCCCAGCAGGCCATTTCGGGGGGCGGCACGTTGCAGGTGCTGTTCGACAATGGCCTGATGCTGATCAGTGGCACGCTTGATCCCAACGTCGGCAGCCCGCGCGCCGAAGCCTTCACCGGCGATGCCCGCATCACCAGCGGCACCAGCTTCACCGGCAATCTGGGCTTTTTCCAGTTCGGCCAGTTCAACGGCACGCTGGATGGCCGTTTCTATGGCCCGGAAGGGCAGGAGGTCGGCGCGGCCTTTGCGCTGGCGGAAGCCGGCGGCCGGCGGGCGGTGGGCACCATCACCGGCCGGCGCGGCACCGGCGTCGGCGGCAACACCAGCCTGGCTGCACAGACACTCAGTGATTTTTACCCCGGTTCAGGCGGCCGGCTGGGTGCGCGCATCACCGGCACATCGGGCACCAACACCACGCCCACCACCTATGCCAATCTGTCGGCCGCCAACGGCGATTTCACCGTGAATTATAATGCCGGCACCCGCAAATACACGGTGGTGGCCGGTGATCGCAGCCTGCCCGAAGGCACCAGTGCGGGCGGCACCGTCACCGAAAGTTTCGAACGCGCCAGCTATTCCAACCGCTTGAATCTGGTCGGCGGCAGCGGCGGTGCGGTGTTTGACACGTTGCGCTATGTCGCTGGCGGGGTGTGGACCAAGCGCAGCGGTGCCGGTGCCAACACCGATTATCTGATCGATGAACTGGTGTTCGGCATCCGCACGCCACTGGCCGGCATGCCGCGCACGGGCGAGGCTGCCTATAATTTCGCTATCCACGGCACCGCGGCCGATCCGGATCAGCGCAATTTCATGTTCGTGGGTGGCAGCGGCGTTTTGCGGGCCAATTTTGCTTCGGGCGCGATCAACATGGCCGGCTCTGCCCGCTATCGCGAGAACAGCACGATTTCGGGCTTTCCGCCGGTGCAGGCCGATGGCAGTTTCACTGCCACGGCCAGCATCGCATCGGGCAGCAACGGCTTTGCCGGCACCGCCACGCTGGCCGGCCTGGGCAATTATACCGGGCCGATCAGCGGCAATTTCTTTGGCCCGGCCGCCGATGAGGTAGGCGGCGCGTTCAGCCTGTCTGATGGCAGTGGGCGGCTGGTCGGCAGTTTCATCGGCATCAAGGATGATGGCCTGCTGGCCGCCGGGCAGCCGCTGCTGAATGTTGCCAGCCCGACCACGTTCGAACAATTTCCGATCGCCATGACCGATGGTGTTGGCCGCGCGCCCGCCGGCACGGTGGTGATCTATTCGCCTGCCACCGCATCCTATCGGGTGACGGGCGACGCGTCCGAATTTGCCCGCGTTGGCATCACCACTGCATTTCTCACCGAATTCGGCCCGGCCAACCGCCTCGCCAGCCAGACCAATGCGACCTTCACCGTGGGGCGCACCATCATCGAAGGCCCGCCGACGCGCCGCCAGATCACCGGCCGGCTGTTCAACCCCGGCAGCGGCAACACCACATTGGCGTTGACCTACACCAGCTTCGTGGATGTACTGGTGCAGGAGGTGGACGCCGCCGGCCAGCCGATCAGCCCGCGCGGCTACAGCCGGATGTGGCTGCCGTTTGGCGTCGCGACGCCGGCCGCCGCCCTGCCGCGCACCGGCACCGCCACGTACAACGGGGTCGCCTATGCCCAGGGCGTGACGCCGACCAGTTTCAATGTGGAAGCCAGCGGCACCAGCCGGATGGTGGCCAATTTTGCCGACAACAGCTTCACCGCCAGCGTGACGTTGAGCGATGTCGCGACCGGCTCGGCGTTTGCGCCGTTCAATTTTGGCGGCTTCATCGCCACCAACGGCTTTTCCGGCAATGGCAACAACGGCAATATCGGACAGTTTTCCGGCCGCTTCTTTGGCCCGGCCGCCAATGAATTTGGCGCCGCGTTCGATGCCACCCGCGATGATGCCAATGGCCGCACCACATTTTCGGGCGTTGCCGTCGGCCGGAAGGATTGATCCAGCGTGCCGCTGTGGTTGATCGCGGCCGCGCTGGCCGGGCCGGCGGCTGCGCCCGAACCAGCACCGGCACCGGCACCGCCCGCCGCCGTGACCCTGGATCTGGGCGCGGCGCAGGTGCTGGAACTGGCCAGCGCCAAGGCCGAAGCGGGCGATGTGGCCGGCGCCATCACCCTGTTCACCGCACTGGCCAGGGATCCGGATGTCGATATCCGCAGCGAAGCGCGGTTTCGCCATGGCCGGCTGCTGGAAGCCCAGCGCCAGTTTGGCGATGCCGCCGTGCTGTACCGCGCCATCCTGGATGAACGCCCCGATGCCCAGCGCGTGCGCCTGCAACTGGCGCAGGCGCTGTTGCGGGCGGGCAAGGAGGGCGCGGCCGCGCAGGCGCTGCGCCAGGTCCAGGCGGGCGGGTTGCCGCCCGATATCACCCGCATCGTCGCCCAGTTTCAAAGTGCGCTGCGCGCGGTGCAGCCGGTGGGCGGATCGTTGGAAGTGGCGCTGGCGCCCAGCAGCAATGTCAACCGCGCGCCGCGCAGCGCCACGCTGGACACGATCATCGCGCCGCTGCAGCTTTCAGACGATGCCCAGGCGCAATCGGGGCTGGGGGTGAAGCTGGCCGGGCAGGGCTTCGTACGGTTGCCGATCAGCAACCGGCTGCGCTGGACGGCGCGGGCATCGGGCCAGGGGTTTTTCTATGGCCAGGCCCAGTTCAACGATATTGCCGGCAGCGTGGAAACCGGGCTGGAATGGCGCATTGGCCGGTCCCGCCTGCAGTCGAGCTTTGGCCATACGCGGCGCTGGTTTGGCGGGCGGCCCTTTACCACCGCCAACACCGCCAGCCTGAACTGGTTGCGGCCGTTGGGGCCACGCACGCAACTGGATGTGTCGGCCAGCGCCGGCCACACAGATTTTGGCCAGAATGATCTGCAGGATGGGGCCGCCATCGATCTGGCCGTGGGGCTGGAACGGGCCTTTGATGCCCGCAGCGGCGGCCGCATCAGCCTGGCGGGGCAGCGGCTGGCCGCGCGCGATCCGGGCTATGCCGCCGTGGGCGGCGGGGTGAACCTGCTTTATTATCGCGAGATCGGGCGTTCCACGCTGTTCGGTTCGGCCGGCGTGTCGCATCTTGGCGGCGATGACCGGCTGTTCCTGTTTCCCAAACGCCGCATCGAATGGCTGGTGCGTGCGGCGGCCGGGATCACGCTGCGGCAGGTGCAGGTGCGGGGGTTTTCCCCGGTTATCAGGGTCAGCCACGAGCGCAATTTTTCAACCGTGGGCCTGTTCGATTTCGCCCGCACCGGCGTGGACGTGGGCATCACCCGCGCCTTCTAGGTTCAGGACAGGTCCGGGCTGCCTCAGCGGTCGGCACCGCCATAGTGCAGCGCGTTGAACAGGAATTTGAACGTGCCATAGGCTTGGGCGCGCTGGACGACTTCTGGGCCGAGCAGGAACAATTTCCCGCGCTCCACGTCGATGTCGGCCACGGCGATCGTGCCGGCCAACTGCTCCTGCCCCACCGCCCAGCCGCTGCGCAGCAGGGAGCGGCCCTCGAACCAAGACACCGGCACGGCCGCGCCCGTGCCCATGGCCGGCACGAAGGTGGGGGAGCGGTTGAAGAACAGGTCGACTTGCGTTGGCAGGCCATAGGCCAGCGGTTGCCGGTTATCGACCTGCGCCCGCAGCACGGATCCGGGGATGAAGAATTCCTTGGTGTCGGGCGCGCGGCTCTCGCCATTCACCGTGCGGCTTTGCGCCAGCGCCAGCGGGGCGCCGAACAGTTCGGCCAGCCGCGCCGAACCGCCGATCGCCACCACGGCGCCGCCGGCCCGGAAATATTCCTTCAGCGCCGGCACGGTTTTCGCATCCGTCAGCGTGCCGGTCGCGGCCTTCCATTCGACCGGCGTGTCCTCCGGCTTGGGCTGCGGCGATGGCCGCTCGCTGCCCCAGGCGCCGTCACCGGGCAGGGCGCCATCGGCAAACAGCAGCACGTCGAAATTGCGCTTCAGGCCGCCGGCTTCGACCCGCTGCGGGTAGATCACTTCGAACGGAAATTCATATTGTTCCAGCACCCAGCGCGTCCAGCCCGCGGTCATCAGGCCGCCATAACGATCAACCAGGCCGATCCGCACCGGTCGCAGCTTCACGGTGGCGGCCGCCGGCGGCCGGGCGACGGCGTGCGCTACCAGCCCCAGTTCCATAACAGCCTTGCCGATGATGGCGCTGGCCGCGCCGGAGGCTGGCACCCAGATGGCGCCGGGGGCGAGGCTATCGTTGCCGAGCGTCATCGCCGCCTTCACCCAGGCCGGCTGCACCCCGGCCTTGAGCAGGCGATTGGTGAGGATCGCGCTGTTGTTGGTTTCGTGGCCGATCAGCCAGCCTGCGCGGCCGTTGCCGACAATGCGACCCGGCGACGGCCGCATCAGATCATCGACGGCGGCGAAATTGCCCGCCACCGGATCGAGCACGCGATCAAACTGCACGCCCATCTGATAGGCCAATGTGTAACCGGCCACGTCATAGGGCGCGGTGGGCGCGCCGCCGGGATAGGGCACATCGTTGGGATGGTCCTGCGGTTCGAACATGTCGAGCACGTGCGGGCGATAGGCCTGCGCGGTGCGCACGATGAAGCTGCCGGCGGCATAGCGCTTGCCGCCCGCCGTGAACGGCGCGGCGGCGCGCTCGACCTCCACGCCGTTCTTGATCAGCGCGTTGAGGAAGGTGATGGTGGTCGGCCCGTCGCGCTGATCGGCGGGGATGATATAGGCGCGGGCATCGCGATCTTCGGGGGCCTGGAGCAATTTGGCGTAAAGCGCCGGATCGACCTTGCGCGCGCCGCCGCCGGGCAGGGGTGTGGCCTCGGCCAGCCGCTCCACCTTGGTCGGCGTGATGGTCCAGCTGTCGCGGCTGCCGCGTTCGATGCTGTTGGCGCCCATGCGCCAGATGTTGAACAACAGCCGTTCGCGGTTGCGCGATGCATAATCCAGCACGGCGCGGTTGAGCGTCCATTGATAATCGAGCGTATCCTGCAGATGCCAGGCGCGCGGGGCGATGGGCAGCATTTCATCGCCGCGCGGCAATTGCGTGGCCGGCACCAGCGGGATGGTGGTTGGCGTCGGGCCACCGATGATCTCGGTCAGCAGGCCGATGCTGTTGTGGAAATAGGCGACACTGCGTTCCATGCCGTTGTGCCAGGTGGAATAGCGCGCGGCGCTGCGCATGCCAGAGCCAGCCTTGCCTTCGGCGATCAGCCGCGAATGCATCGCCGCGCCGACCTCGTTCAATTCGGTCATGACGATCGGATCATAGTTGAAATTGAACGGGTCGCGGAACGGCGGCACGAACACCACCATGCCTTCCGGCCCGGTCTGGTGCTGGTTGTAGACGATCTGCGGGTACCATTGCCGGAACAGCACGCGGTTGACGTTTTCGGTCTCCGGCATCTGCGCCATATAGCTGTCACGATTATTGTCGTGGCCGATATATTTCTGGTAAAGCCTTGGCAGCGTTGCGAATTCCCGTTTCTTGGGGTCGGCTGAACGCATGTACCAGTTGCTCACCAGTTCCATGCCATCGGGATTGTCGTGGCCGAACAGGATGATGCAGTCCTCCAGCATGCGCATGGTTTCGGCATCATTCTGGGTGAGCATCCGGTGCAGCACCTGGATCTGGCCCTGCGAGGTCACGGTTTCGGAGGCGTGCAGCCCGGCATCGATCCACACGATGGCCTTGCCCTGCGCCGCCAGGGTCCGCGCCTGGGCTTCATCCAGCCCCCGTGCCTTCGCCAGCTGCTGGGCGATGCGGCGATAATCCTCCAGCTTGGCCAGATTGGCCGGTGTGGAGACGATCGCCACCCACATTGTGCGGCCTTCGGCGGTCTTGCCGATGTCGATCAGCTTCATGCGATCGGATTCACTGGCCAGCTTGCGCAGATAGGCTTCATACTCGCCATAATTGGCGAGGTAATAATCGCTGCCGGGCGCCTGCTTGAAGAAATCCTTCGGCGCTGTCTGCGCCGCAGCCGCCACCGGCAGGCCGAGCAGCAGGGCCGCAATCAGAAACCGGTGCGCTGTCATTATTGTGCTCCTGCCCGGCGGGCGGTGATGGCCACGTCGATCTCGTCGGGGCGTGGGTTGATGAAATCGAGGCGGGTGCGCCCATCGGGCGTCAGGCTGATGGCCGCGGGGATGGTGGAATTGCTCAGTACCCAGCCGGCCGGCAGCACGACGGCATTGTCCGGGCGGCCAAAGGCGCGGTGCCAGACCAGTTCGCCCTCAACCACGCGGTAACGATCGGGATCGGTGTAGGTTTCGGCGATGCGGATGCGGCGGCTGGTGCCGGCGGTGACGGCGGGAAAACGGAACACCACGGCGGTGGTGTCGGGCGTCACCTTGGTTTCGCGGGGATCGATGGCGGTGATCGCCGCGCCGCGCACCAGTTCGGTGGTGAGCGCCGCACCGGTATCGAGATCGCGCGCCGACGGGTTGGAGACGGTGCTGCCGGCGCGCACGACATTGACATAGGCGCCAACGCCCGCCCGCTCCTCGGTGTAATCATGGGTCAGGTCGAAGCTATGGGTTTCGGGCTGCTGCAGATAATAGACGATCTCGCGGGTTTGCGACGCGCGCTCGCGCAAGCTGGCCGCCATGCTCGATCCTTTGGCGAGCGGGCCAGCGACGGGCAGCGCGCGGATGCGCAGCGGCATCGGCGCTGGCATGGCGTTCCAGAACGACACCGCGATGCGGCCATCACCCTGCTGCAACACCTGCACCGGCACGTTCACGGATGCCAGGCGATAGCCCGGCGGCAGCACGACCATGTTGCGCTTGATGCCCAATGAGCGATCAAAAATGATCGCGTCACCGTCGGCGAAATAGGTCTTCGCGTCTTCATAGGTCTTGTCGATGCGGATGCGCGCGCCGCCGCCTTCGGGCACCGGCCGCGCCAGCGTGACGGCGATATAGTGGCTGTCGGGGGTGGCACTGGTCACGCCGCCGGCTTTCGCCACATCGCCGCTCACCTCGGCAAAGGCCAAAGGCTTGCCAGTGGCGGCATCGATGACGGATTCGTCACTGGCGATGCTGCCGGTGCGGATCGGGTTGTAATAGGCGGTGGCGCCCGGCGTGGTGGCGGTGATGTCGTAAATGATGCGGAACTTGTGCGTGCCCGGGGCGAGCAATTCATAGCGCGTGTAGGCGCCGGCATCGGTCTGGCGCGGCGCGGCCGCTGCGGCCGTCGCGAGGCCCAGCAACAGGATCATCGTGCCAACCCTGGCACAGTGCGCTTGTATCGGACCCATGTGCCAACCCCCTGAATGTGCACAGCGTGGCCGAGGCTTGGCGACTTGGCAAGCAGGCGGCGTCTCAATCCGCCCTAGCCGGGAATGGCGCGGCCGTAGCGACTGCGTTCGAACCACCAGAGCAGCGCCGAGGCGATGAGCCAGGCGAGGAACCAGGGCCAGCTTGGGCCGCGCGCGGGCGGAGCGGCGGTGGCAGAGCTGCCCGGCTGGACGAGCGCCAGTGTCGCGGTGCGGGCCTGAACGGCGGCGCGGGCTGGGCTGGGCGGTGTGACGAGGAACGGCGTAGCGGCGGTGCCACGCAGTTCGTGCCAGCCGGGCAGGCGCGGCCAGAAGGCGGCGCAGCCGGCATCGACGATCAGCGTTGTCACCGCGCCGTCGGGCTGGCGCACGCTGGCAGCGCTGCCGAGGTTGCAGACCGTCATGCGCGCGCCCGGCGCGGCATCGGGGCTGAGGCGTGGCGGCGAAGCGGCCTGCGGGCGGGCGATTGTGGCGAAGATCGCGCTCCAGATCGCGCCATGGCGTTGGCCTTCGCCGGCCAGCACCAATGTGTAGAGATCGGTGACCGGCCACAGCGCGATGCGGCCACGGCCAAGATTGCGCCAGTGGCCCGCCGGTGCGCCGGGCAAGGCGGCCATGTCGCGGCCGGGACGGGTGGTCACTTGCGTCAGCACCGGCCCCTCGCCGAGCAAGCGCAGCGGCGATGTGGCATCGTCGGCGGCAAAGCCGAGCGCGGCCCACTCACGCCTTGTCGCATCGGGCAGCGGCCCGGTGACGCGTAGCAGCACGCCCAGCCCGCCGCGCACCGCGTTCAACACTTGCGCATGGCCGCCCGCGCCGATTGCCGCCCAACTTCGTTCGTCGAGGATGAGCAGATCGAGCTTCGCCAGGCTGGCGGCATCGAGGCGAGGGGTCGCGTCACCGATGTCCAGACCATTGCCGGCGGCGATGCTGGCGCTGACGCCAAGCCCGGCGTCGGTGGCCCAGCGCCGCAGATATTTGAGATCGGGGCCGGCCGCGCCGGCCATGATCAACGCGCGCAGCAGAACTGGTTCGGCGGCGACCACCGGCACCATGGCGGTTTCCACCGGCCGGCGCGCAGCATCGGTGATGCGCAGGGTGAATTCGGCTGGTCCGGCTGCGCCAGCCGTCCCCGCCAGCGTGAATTCGCCCAACGGGCCGAGCGGCGCGCTGGCCAAGTTGCGCCCGGCGGGATCGAGCAAGGTGACGCGGCCGCCCGGCACATTGTTCACGTAGCCGCCGACGCGAAACGCCGCCCCCGGCGCGACCGGTGCCGGCGCGGTGAGCGACACCAGCCCGCGCGGCAGCGGCGGTGGATCGAAGGCGAGCGGCAGGTCGGTGATGGTCTGGTCGCGCGGCGGCAGGCCGGTGCCGATGATGCGCAGCGCGCGCGTGCCGGGGTGGCGGCGCAGCGCGGTGGCGAGATCGGGCACGCGTTCCACGCCGGCCAGGGTGGGGGCTTCGGGCAGGGCGACCAGTGCATCCCCGGCGGCCAGCATGGCAAGCCGGGGTGCGCCGGCCGTGGCGACCACCAAAGTGCCGGCGTGGCCGGATATCGGCGGCGGTTCGAGCGTCAGCCACAGCAAGCCGGCGGTGACGATCTGCAAGGCGGCAAGCAGCGCCAGCCGCCACGGCTTGGCCGGGGCCGGCGACGTGCGCTGCCACCACAACAGCCGCGCGATGCCGATCAGCGCCGCCAGCGCCAAGCACATGCCAAGCGCCGTCATTGCAGCGCCGCCAGATAGCGTTTGCCGGCCATGTCACTGGCGGCGCGGCGCAGCACTTGTGCCGGCGGCGGGGCCATCGCCGCCCATAGCTGCGCGCGCAACGCCTTGCGGCACGCGGTGCAGCCCTGGTCGCGCTGCACGGCATCGATGGCGGCGGCGAGTGCGAGCGGATCGGCCGGCGGGTGCGCGGCGGCCCAGGCCTGCACGCCACCCAGCGCCACCGGGCCGGGCCCGGCGAGCGCGCGCCACGCCGCCGCCGGCACCGCATTCACCCCATCGCTGGCGCGCGGCGCCGGGGCGAGGGCCGGCGCGATGATATCGGTGCGCTTCCCGCTCAGCCGCCGGTTGAGATCGATCGGCGGCAGTTCCGGCCCGGTGCGCGACAGGTAGATGCGGGTTGCCTGCTGCACCGCCTTGATGCGGGCCAGCGCAATAAGGGCAAAGGGCAGCGCCTTCTCGGGGGCGCCCTGGCGCAGGTTCAGTTCGGATTGCCACATGGCATCGACGGCCTGGCGCAGCAGGCTGTTGCTGGCCGGATCCATCAGCGTGGCCGCATCGCTTTCGGCGTGGGCATGGCCATAATCGGCCAGCACATCGTCGGCGCTGCCGAACACCGGCTTGGCGCTGCCATGGTCGTGGCCATCGTCGGCGGCATGGCCGCTGGGCAGCCTGTCCTGCTTGGGCAGGGCGTCGTCCCTGGGCTTTTCGGCAGGGGCATCGCTGGTCGGCAGCACCGGCGCCGCGCTGCTTTCATCACCCAGCAGCGCGCCATAGCGCAGGCGCAGCGTGCGTTGATCGACACCGATCGTATCCGATTGGGCCAGGAAGCGATCCGGGGCCAGGCGGCGGCGCTGCTTGATCAGCGCTTGCGTATCGATGATGATCTGGCGCTGGCTGCGGAAATAGGCCGGCAGCACGGTTTTCACCATGCCATCCAGTCCGCCGGCCTCCTGCCCCAGATCGGGCGGCCAGCGCAGGATCAGGCTGGGGCTGCGGCTGGTTTGCGGGTTTGGGCTGCGCCCGAACATGCGATTATCAGCGACGATCAACTGCGCGACGATATCGTTGCCGGCGGTAAGGCCGAGGCTTCGGATGTCGAGGCTGGTATCGAAACGCCGGCGTTTGCGGTCCCCGCTGCCGGTGATCACCCGGCTGGTTTCGCGGAAGCTGATATTCTCGCCTTCGCCGCTGGTGACGATCAGGCGCAGGCGGGCGGTGGCGGCGACGCCATGATCGTCGCTGACGTCGAACCGCAACTGCCAGCGTGTCTGGCCGACGGCCATCGGTGTCAGCGTGCGTTCAGGCTCGATCACCCGGATGGTCGGCGGCACATCGGGAACCGCGTCGATGCGTTGCAGCGCGCCGGGGGCGGCACCGGCGGCCACCACGCGGTAGAGCAGCGAGCGGTTGAGGGTATCGCTGGCCACCCACAAGTCGCCGGATCTTGTGAGCGGCAAACGCCGGCCATCGACGCCCTGCAACACGGCGCTGGTCGGGTTCGGGGCAAAGCGCAGTGCAAAGGCCAGCCGTGATCCGGTGGGCGCGCGGGTGGTGAGCGCGGCATCGCGGGCAGGCAGGCCGGTATAGGCCGGCGGCGTGATGCGCAGCCGCTGGCCGATCAGGCGCGGCGGCCCGGCCGGGCGCGCGGTGACAGGGCGGGGGCGCAGCGGGGCGCTGCCGCCGGCGGCGGGCCACGACAAGGCCGCCGCCGCGATGGCGAGGCCGATCAGCCAGGCGGCGGCGATGGGCCGCGTCTGCCAGCCGGGGCGCAGCGTGGCGGCGTCGATGGCGGCAAGCCGCGCGGCGATGCGCTGGCGTTGCAGGCGTTGCAGCGGGCCAAGATTGGCATCGCTGACCAGCAGGTCGCTGCTGTCTTCCAGTTCGGGATGGGCGGCGTCGAGCTGGCGGACGAGCCAGACCTTATCGAAGCGGCGGCTGCGCGCGTGGGCGACCATGGCGACAAGGGCGAGGCCGGCGACGACCACGGCAAAGGCGGTCGGCCATCCGCCCGCACGCGCTACCAGCGCTGCCGCCGCCAGCGGCAGTGGCAGGCCGATGGCGAGATCGTTGGCGGCGCTGCGCAAGCGGGCCGGGCGGGACCAATGCGCGACAAAGGCGGTGGCTGGAACCGCGGCGGTCATGGTGACACCGCGCGGCGGCGGCGGGTTGCCAGCCAGCGTTCGGCCGCAAACAGCGCGGCGATGGCCAACGCCAGCCAGGGTTGCAGATCACGCGCCGGCACCGGCCAAGGGGGGGCGCCGGTGATGGGGGCGACATCGCGGGCCATGGCGCGGCCTGGCGGCGGCGGTGCCAGTATGGCGGCGAGTTGCCGGGGAAAATCCGGATCGAGCAGGATCGGCATCGCCGCCGGATCGAGCCGACGGGTGAAGCGATAGAGATAGCCGCGCCCGATGCGTTGCATGGTGGCCAGCGGCTGGCCATCGGTATCGTGCCAGATGGGCGTGGCGACACCGGCGGCGGTGACGCCCGGTGCGGCGAGCACGGTGGCACCCTTGGTGACGGCGGCACGCAGATGCGCGGGCAATGGCCCGGCGGCGATGTGGACAATGATGGCCTGTGTCGGCGTGCCCGGCGATTGCAGCGCGCTCGCCGCTGCGCGCAGATAGCGCAGCCCCGGATCGCTGCCGGCGGGCAATATGAAGTGCAGACGCAGCGGCGGCGCTGCGGAGGCCGGCATGGCGCCGGGGACGATTTTCCAGGTGACGGCGCGCGACAGGCGCGGACGCTCGGCGTCGAGCCCCGCGAGGCATTCGGGCACGATCAGGGTGAGCGGCACGTCAGGCGGCAGTTCGGCATCGAGCTGGCGGATGAGCGAGAAGAGCGGCGGGCAGGCCTGCGCGAGACAGCTCGCCTGCGGTTCATCGCCGGGCGGGAATCCGCTGGCCAGCCAGATATTGCGCATGGCCGCAGCCGGCGGCCCGGCATCGACACCCGGCACGGCGGCGACCACCGGCGTGCGATCCGCGCTTTCGGTGAGCACCGGGCGCGCCAGCCACAGCGCCAGCCCCGTGATCAGCAGCAGCCGCAGCGCCAGCAGCAGCAAGTCATCAAAGCGCAGCCGGGATTTGGGCCGCGGCTTTTCGCGCAGCCATTCAAGCGCGGCAAAATCGGTCGGGCGGGCCTCGCTGCGCCGCGCCAGATGGATCAGCAGCGGCACGGCCAGCGCCAGCAGCGCGGCCAGCGCCGCCGGAAACAGCAGCGCCGGCATCAGCCATATTCCCCGGCCGCGCGCGCGCCGAACAGGGCGCGCAGCGGCACGTCGAGCTGTTCATCGAGCACCAGCGCGGCGTGGCGGATGCCTAGACTGTCGAAGCGGGCATGGCGGGCCGCGCGGGCAGTGCCAAAGCGCGCCAGAAATTCCGCGCGCAGCGCCGGGCCATCGCCGAGCAATTCTGCGCCGGTTTCGGGATCGCGGAAGCGATGGCCGCCCGGATAGGCAAAGTCGCGTTCGCTCACCGTCAGCACTTCGATGGCCAGCACTTCGCGGCGCGCCCCGGCCAGCCGCGCGGCAAGGTCCATGGCCTGCGCGTCAAAGAAATCGCTGATCATCACCACCAGATCATGCGCGCCGATCCGATCCCACAGCGGCGTCAGTTGCGTCAGCGCCGGGAAGGCGCCGGCGGCGGCCAGGGCGTTCAAATCAAGCGCCAGCCGGTCGCGCTGGCGGGCGCCGCCGCCGGCATCGAGCAGCCGCAAGCCGCCAGAAGACAGGCCGACCAGCCCGAAGCGGTCGCCCTGGCGCAGCGCCAGTTCGGCCATGCAGGCCGCGAGCCCGCGCGCGGCGGCCAGTCGTGACCAGCCGGGATTGGCTTCGTCTTCCTGCGCCATCGAGGCGCTGGCATCGATCAGCAGCCACAGCGCCAGCGGGCTTTCGCGTTCGGATTCGCGCACGAAAAACCGGTCGGATCGGGCGTAGAGCTTCCAATCGATGGCGCGCGGTTCGTCGCCGCGTTCATAGGCGCGATACTGGGCGAATTCCAGGCCGGCGCCCCGGCTGCGGCTGTGATGCAGGCCCAGCCCGTGCAGATCGACGGCGCGCCGCGCGGTCAAGCGCAGGCCGGCCAGGCGGTTGCGCACGGCGGGGGGGATCAGATCAGGCGACATCGGCCGGCGCGATTACGCTGGCATCTTCAGGCGGCCGGCGGCGGCACGGCGTGCAGCAGGCCGGCAATCACGTCGTCGGCGCTCTTGTTCTCGGCCTCGGCCGCGAACGACAGCAGCAAGCGGTGGCGCATCACCGGCGCAGCCAGCGCATATATGTCGTCGCGGGTGACGGCGAGCCGGCCTTGCAGCAGCGCCCGCGCCTTGGCGGCGAGCACCAGCGATTGGCCAGCGCGCGGCCCGGCGCCCCAGCGCACATAGGCGTTGACGATATCGGGCGCGCCCGGCCCCGGCCGGCTGGCGCGCACCAGCCGCGTGATCCAGCCCAGCAGATCCTCGCCCAGATGCACGTCGCGCACCCAGCCTTGCAGCGCCAGCACATCATCGGCGTCCATCACCTGCGGCACGCTGGCCACGCGGTTGCCGGTGGTGGCGGCGATGATGTCATGCTCTTCGGCTTCGCTGGGGTATTCCACCCGCACCAGCAGCAGGAAGCGATCGAGCTGGGCTTCGGGCAGCGGGTAGGTGCCGGCCTGTTCCAGCGGGTTCTGCGTGGCCAGCACGAAGAAGGGGCGCGGCAGATTGTGGGTGACGCCGCCATAGCTGACGGTCTTTTCCTGCATCGCTTCCAGCAGCGCCGCCTGCGTCTTGGGCGGGGTGCGGTTCAATTCGTCGGCGAGCAGCAGATTGGTGAACACCGGGCCGGGCTGGAAGCGGAAATGCCGCTTGCCGGTGCCATGATCTTCCTCGAGCAATTCGGTGCCGAGAATGTCGCTGGGCATCAGATCGGGGGTGAACTGCACGCGGCGGAATTGCAGCTTCAGCGCCTCGCCCAACGAGCGGACCAGCAAGGTCTTGCCCAGGCCTGGCACACCTTCCAGCAGGCAGTGGCCGCCGGCCAGCAGCCCGATCAGCAATTGTTCGACCACATCCTGTTGCCCGACAATGGCCTGGGCGATGGCGGCGCGCAGGTCGCCCAGCCGCGCCAGCCGGGCTTCGATCTCGCGTTCGGTAACGTCCATGCCGATCCTCAACTGTTCAGCGCATACATGATGATGTTGACCGCGAACCTCGTGTTGTCGACGGCCAGGAAGCGCTTGTTTTTCCAATCATAATCCCACTCACAGCCATAATCCTTGTTGCTGTAGAGCAGGCCGAGGCGGCCATCGATCATCACACCCTTCAGATAATCATGCACCAGATCGTCACCCCAGCCGTTGAGTTCCAGGCCGGTGGCCGGCGGGCCATCGAATTTGAAGAAGCTGGAATAGACGGGGTGGGATCTGGGGATTTTCTGCAGGGCGCGCGGCCCGAAGCTGCGGGCGATTTCGGCTTCGAAGCTCTTGGCGAACAGGCCGTCGATGTCGTGATTGCAATCATCGACCAGCACGAAGCCGCCGTTGCGGATATAGGCGGCGAAGTTGCGGCGCTCGGCCGGATCGAATTCCACCAATTTGTGGCCGGCCAGATAGCAGAAGGGCGCCGCCAGCATGGCGGGATCGGACAGGGCGATGATGCGCTCCTTGGGATCGACACGCAAATTGGTGTAATCGATCAGCGAGGTCAGCACATTGTTCGGCATGCGCTGGTCCACATCCCAATCGCCGCTGTTGTATTTCAGCCTTGTGAACCAGAAATCATACGTGCCTTGCGCTGCGCGCGCTGATACCGGCAGCAGCGCGGCGGCGAGGGCCAGCCGCAGGAAGGCCGCGCGCGACACGCCCTCCCCCTTGCGGGGAGGGCGACTCGCGCCCCTTGGCGCGAGCGGGGTGGGGGTCACGCATTTGGTTACCACAGGCGGGTTCCCCCACCCCGCCGCGCTGCGCGCGAGTCGCCCTCCCCGCAAGGGGGAGGGAGTTTGCCGCGCTCCACGATCAGACAGCGTCCGACAGCGAGGTGAAGGTGAAATCGCGCAGCTTCATCGGCGGGATCATCATCACCAGGCTGCTTTCATCGCCCGCCACCCGCACCGGGCGGCCGAGTTCGTCGATGTTGTTCAGCATGATCACCGGCGATTCGTTGAAGCGGAAATTCTTCAGCGGATATTTGATCTGGCCATTTTCGATATAGAAAGTGCCGTCGCGGGTCAGGCCAGTGAGCAGCACTGTCTGCGGATCGACCATGCGGATATACCAGGTGCGGGTGACGAGGATGCCCTTGGCCGTGCCGCGCACCAGATCGGCGGTGGATTTGGTGCCGCCGGCCATGATCAGATTGCCCGGGTTGCCCATGGCGCGCTTGCCCTGTTTCTGCGCCCAGAATCGCGAATATTGCAGATTGGCGATCTTGCCGTCTTTCACCAGATCCATGCGCTCGCGCGGCAGGCCATCGCCATCCCAGGGCAGCACGGCGGCGCCGGGGTGGCCGGGATCGGCGGTCATGTTGACGCGCGGATCATAGACCAGCTCGCCGATCTTGTTGCCGCCGCCCTTCTTCGACAGGAAGCTGCGGCCTTCATCGGCCTGACGCGCATCGAAGAAGCGCATCATGAAGCTGATCAGGCCAGCCGCCGCCGCCGGTTCGAGGATGACCGTATATTTGCCGGGCTCCAGCGCGCGGGCTTCGGCCGAAGCGCTGGCCTTGCGCATTGCTGTCTGGATCTCGCTGGCCGCATCGAGGTCGCCGGCATCCTGCACGTTGCGGCCGACCCAGCCGGACCCGCGGCCATCGGCGGTGCGCACCGTGCAGGTGTAGTTCAGCGCCGTGGAGGCGGCATAGCCGCTGTTGCCGCGGCTGTTGGCGGTGGCATTGAAGCGGTTGGCATCACTGAGATAGCCGGCGGCGACCAGATTGGCGGCCTTGCACGGCGCGATCGAGCTGGCGGCCACACGCGCGCGGAATTCCGGCGTGATCGCCGCAGTGGCGGCGCTGAACGTGTCGGTCCTGGCATAGGTCTGCTTGTCCACCGCCGGCACGAACTCCGGATTTTCCGGGGCGAGCCTGGCCAGATCCTCGGCGCGGCGGACAACGCGGGCGAGCGCCGCATCATCGAATTCGTTGATCGTCGCGATGCCGACGCGCTTGCCAAACGCGACCTGCACGGACAATTCGGTGTCGGAAACAATGCCGCTGGTCGAAACATTGTTGCGGGCGAAGCGGATATTGCCTTCGGTGCTGCCGGCCAGTTCCGCGGTGCACTCGTCGGCCTTGGACAGCGCGATCACCTTGGCAAGGATGGTGCGGGCCTGGTCTTCGGTCATGATGCTCATGGTGCCTCCTGCGCCGCTCAACCGAGTGAACGGGCGGTGTTGATGACGTTGATGCCGTTGAAGCGCGCCGTGGACGAACCATGGCTGACCGCCGAGACCTGCGCCGGCTGGCCCTTGCCATCGAAGAACGATCCGCCCAGGCGATAATCGCTGGCGTCGCACACCCCGGCGCAGGCGTTCCAGAATTCCGGCGTGCGGATCTGATAGGCGACATCCTCGATCTGGGCGCCGAGCTTGCCATTCTTGATCTCGTAGAACAGCTGGCCGCCGAACTGGGCGTTGAAGCGCTGCTGATCGATCGAGAAACTGCCGTCGCCGATGATGTAGATGCCGTTTTCAACGCCGGCGATCATGTCGGCCACGCTCATCTTGGCCTTGCCGGGCTCCAGGCTGACATTGGCCATGCGCTGGAACTGCACGCTCGACCAACTGTCGGCATAGCAGCAGCCATCGGATTCCGTCTTGCCCAGGATATGCGCCTGATCGCGAATGGCTTGATAATCCACCAATTTGCCATTGCGGATCAGGTCCCACTTCTTGGTGGGCACGCCTTCATCGTCATAGCCGACATGGCCGAGGCTGCCGACTTCGGTCTTGTCGGCGGTGATGTTCACCTTGTCGCTGCCATACTGGAAACCCGCCTCGCGCTTGTCGAGCGTGGCAAAGCTGGTGCCGGCATAATTGGCTTCATAGCCCAGCACGCGATCAAGCTCGAGCGGGTGGCCGACCGATTCATGGATGGTCAGCCAGGTGTGCGACGGATCGAGCACCAGATCATATTTGCCGGGCTTCACCGACGGCGCCGTCAGCTTGGCGCGCGCCTGTTTGGCGGCGGCAATGGCGTCCTCCTTCATGTCGTAGGACTTGCCATAGTTGATGACGCCGTTGGGTGAGACGAACTTGTCGGCGGCATTGCCATCGAGATATTCGAAGCCGCGCCCGGCCGGGGTCGAAAGTTCCGAACGGGTGCGGAACTTGCCGGTGGTCTTGTCGATCGCGGTGACGGTCATCGGGGTCCAGATGCGGTGGACATCCTGATCGATGAACGAGCCATCGGTGCTGGCGAAATATTTCTGTTCATTGACGAGGAACAGGGTGGAATTGACGAAATCCGCACCGGCGCCCAGCGCCGCGGCGTTGACGCCGAGCAGCATGTCGGCCTTGTCCTTCACCGGCACCGTCATGGCATTCTTGATGATCGGCGTTTTCCAGCTGACGTCGCCGACGCCCTTGGTGGGGGCGAACTGCACCGGCGCCGTTTGTGTCGTGGCGTTGGCCTTGGCGATGGCGGTGGCCTGGCGCGCCGCGTTGGCGGCGGCATCGGCGGTCATCTCGTTCGTGGCGGCAAAGCCCCAGGCGCCATTGGCGATGACGCGCACGCCGATGCCGGTCGATTCCGTGTTGACGACATTCTGGACGCGATTTTCGCGCGTGATGACGAACTGGCGCAGATAACGCCCGACGCGCACATCGCAATAGGTGGCGCCCGCCGACGTGGCCGCCCCCAGCGCGGCGACGGCCAGCGCCTTCTTCACCGCCACATCGATGCTGGATTGCAATTCTTCGGCGGCGATCAACCGGCCGAAGCTCGACGGGACGACGAAGCCGCCACCGACCAGCCCGGTAAGGGCGAGAAAGTCACGTCGTTTCAAGGCGATACTCCGATAGCTGAGTGTCCGGACCGGTCCGTGCAGCACGATGGCCCCGGGGCCGTCCCGGGCGCGCAACATTGCCGGTCTGGCCGCGAAGGTCAATCGATTGGGGACACGGGCGGGCGCTTGATCACTGGGCATATGTCAATCGGGCGACCTTGGACTTCAATCGGCTCGGGAAGCCCACGGGCAACGCGTTCGTGGCATTCTTCAACGGCCGGCTGCACGACGAATGTCGGAACATGCATTGGTTCTTGTCTGGGGACGACGCCCGCGCCAAATGCGAAGCGCGGTGCCGGGCCTTCATTGACACCCGGCCTCGCACATCATTGGGGTTCACGACACCGATCGAATTTGCTTCATCGGCCGGGGTTGACCCCGGCCGATGAAGCGCCAGGTCTCTCATTCTGGCCGGAGACAATCCCGGGACAGGGTCAGTTCACGTCAGCGAGAGGACGCATGTTGCCGACCCAGTTCCGAACCGAACCATCGCGCCGCGGTCATCCCGCGGGCGGCGACTGAAGCTTTTGGGACTGCATCAACTGCCTGATGTATCGAGCCATATCGGGCAGTGCTGCCTGCCAGGGAACGCGCCGCGATGACGGAAACGATGCCCATTGCGCCGGCGCCTTCGCGACTGTTGCGGCTTTACCTGCTGCTGGGTTTCTCCGCCGGCCTGCCGTTCTACATGTTCAACGCGGTGCTGCTGCTGCGGTTGGCGCGCCATGATGTGGATATCGTTGTCATCGGCTTTTTCGCCTGGATCGCCTTGCTGCCGACCTTCAAATTTGCGTGGGCGCCACTGCTCGACAATTACAGCGTCCCCGGCTTTTCGCGCTTCTGGGGCAGGCGGCAGGGCTGGGTCATGATTTCACAGCTCGGGATATTTCTGGCGCTTCTTGCCATGGCCGGCACCGCCGATGATCAGAGCCTGCCACTGACGGCGCTGTTTGCGCTGTTGCTGGCCTTCTGGACGGCCACGCTGGAGGTGGCGGCCGATGGCTGGCGGATCGAATTGGCGCCCTCGCAGGTTGAACAGGCGCCGGTGGTGGCGGCAAATTTGTGGGGGTATCGCAGCGCCATGATTGCCGCCGGCAGCGGCGCGGCGCTGGTCGCGGCCCGCGCGGACTGGACGACGGCCTATCTGGTCATTGCAGGCGCCGCCTTCGTGCCCTTCCCATTGCTGGCAGCCATGCGGCCCGAACGCTCCCCCGAATCCCACGATGCCATGGGCCGCACCAGTGCGCTGGTGCAGGGCGTGCTGGTCAGTCTCGCCGCTTTTGCGTTGATCGGGTTGGCCGCAGCGCTGGTCGGGGCTGCACTGTTGTCGGCGGTGCGCGGCGCCGGTCTGTCGGCCGAAACCAATGTCACGCCCATCGTGCTGGGCATTGCGCTGTTGCCGTTCGTGGCGCTGGCTGCCGCACTGCCGCGGATCAAGCGGCTGCCTTTGGATGCGTGGGCGAACTTGCCACGCGTGCTGGCACCCCATGTCGAACTCTTCTGGCGCTTTGGCCATGGGGTGCTGCCGCTGCTGGCCTTCGTGTCCTTTTACCGGATGGGCGATGTGCTGACGCTGACGCTCTCGCATCCGTTATGGAACGCTGCGGGGTACAGCCTCGATCAGATCAGCATGGCTGACGGGCTGGTGGCCGTTGGCTGCAGTTTGGCAGGTGTGGGGCTTGGCGGACTGTGTGCGGCGCGGCTGTCGATGACGCTGGCGCTGGTCATCGGGGCCATTGCCTCCGCCATCGGCAACTGGGTGTTCGTCTGGCTGTGGTTTGCCGAGCCATCGGCGCTGGTGCTCTATGTGGCCGCCGGGGTTGACCAGTTTGGCCACGGTGTCGCCGGGGCCGTGTTCGTTGTCTATCTGTCGATGCTGGTCAGTCCGCGTTTTCCCGGTGCACAGTTCGCGTTTCTGTCCGGCTTTGCGTTTCTGTTGCCGCGGCTGGTCGGCGGCGCCTCTGGGGCCATCCAGAAAGCCATCGGTTATGATGGGTTCTTCCTGATGGCGGGTGCGCTCAGTCTTGCTGCCATCCTGTTCTTGCCGATTGTCATGCACCTGCGGCCGCGGACGCGTTGAGGACGCCATGATTGAGACCATTTGCGAAACGGGCTTTGCCCCCGCCCGTCTGGCCGTCGCACGGGGCGAAATCCCGGGTGCCACGCTGGGGGTCGTCAGCGCCAACGGGGACCGCGCGGTGCGGCTGGCCGGGGCAGCGGCGCTGCGGCCGACCGTTGAACCGTTGACCCGTGACCATTGGTTCGATCTCGCGTCGGTTTCAAAGGTGATCGCCACCACGACGATGATCCTGCAACTTGCCGAACAGGGGCGGATCGATCTTGACCGGCCATTGACCGATGCCATCCCCGATCTTCGCCAATATGACGTGGCGAACGCCGCCGAACGCCAACTGACGTTTCGGGATTGCCTTGCCCATCGCAGCTTCCTGCCCGCTGTCGAGCCGATCTACACCTATGGCGACGATCCGGCCCGGCTGCGCGCCTTTGTGCTGCAACGCGAATGGCGGCAGCCACAGCCCGGGACGCCCCCAGTCTATTCCGATATCAATTTCATCCTCCTGGGCATTGCCATCGAACGCATCACCGGCGCGCCATTGTCGGCGTGGCGCCTGGGCGACGGCCTGGGCTTTGGCCAGGTGCCCGGGCCGGCGGTGGCCACCGAATATTGCCAGTGGCGCGGCCGCATGCTGAAGGGCGAGGTGCATGACGAGAATGCCCACGCGCTGGGCGGGGCAGCGGGTCATGCCGGGCTGTTCGGCACCGTCGACGGTGTGCTGGGCTTTGCCCATGCCATGTTGCGAGGCGCGCTGCTGTCGCCGGCGATGATGGCGCAGGTGCGCACGCCCCAGTTCGGCCATCGCACCTGCGGCTGGGAACGCGCCTTTCCGGGATGGTCGGGCGGCGACCGCTGTTCGCCCGATACCATCGGCCATACCGGTTTCACCGGCACCGGCCTGTGGATCGATTTCGGGCGCGGCCTGGCCTGGACCTTGCTGACCAATCGTGTCCACCCCAGCCGCCACACCGACAGCGGCATCTTCACGCTGCGCCCGGCGGTCGGGCAGGCGCTTGCCGAGGCGGCGACCGCCTGCTGACGTCACTTGCCAACGCCATGGTCCTTCGGCTTATGATCGGGGATGCGCCTTGCCTTGATTTTCGCCCTTCTTGCTCCAACCGGCATGGTCGCCGCGCAACCCGCACCGCCGCTGCAGCCCGTTGTCGAAGCCATCCTTGCGCAAGGTCCCGCCGGCACACGCTATGGCGTGATGGTGACGACGCTTGAAGGCGAATCGCTGCTTGCCATCAACCCGGATGGGCGGTTCATCCCGGCGTCCAACACCAAGCTGTTTGTCACCGCCGCCGCCTTTTCAAATCTGTCGGCTCTGGAGGCGGCGGCCACGGGCACCGGCGTGCGGTTGGAACCGGCAGGGCCGGGCGTGGTGGATGTCGTCCTGCAAGGCCGGGGTGAATCGCAGCTGTCCAGCGCGCCAGATTGCACCACCGCCTGCCTGCAGACGCTGGCCGATGCCGTGGCGGCCAACACCCGGCGCGTGCGCCATGTCGTCGGGGATGACAGCTGGTTTCCGGCCGAACGCTGGGGGCCGGGGATGAGCTGGAACAATATCCAGACCGATTCCGGCACCGGCATTTCGGCGTTGACGCTTGATGACAATGAAATCGCCGCAACGGTCACACCGGGCGCAATCGGTTCGACGCCGGTGGTGGCGACCTCGGCCTATTACCGGATCGACAACCGGCTGCTCACGGTCGCGGGTGACGGTGAGGCGATTGTTGACGAACGCGCGCCCAACAGCGACGTCGTGCGCCTGACAGGCACGATCGGCGTCGCCGCCAAACCGGCCACATTGCGCTTTGGCGTGGATGATCCGGCCGATCATGCCGCCTGGCGGCTGCGCGAATTGCTGCGTGCCCGTGGCGTTGTCGTCAGCGGCGGGATCGCCACAAGGCATCGGCCGTTGATGCCGTATGATGACCCGGCGATCCGGGGCAGCGCACCGCCGCCGCGGCCACCACTGCCGGACATGCTGGCAAGCCTGCCCGCGCCCGATCTGGTCACCGACTTGAAGATCATCAACAAGAAAAGCCAGAACCTCTATTCCGATCTGATGCTGCGCCGCATGGCCCGGCTGGCGGGAAGTGGATCGATCGCCGACGGCATGGCGGCGCTGCGCGCGATGACAGGAGCGGCCGGGCTGCCGGCTGACAGTTTCACCTTTGCCGACGGATCGGGGATGTCGTCGTACAACCGCATCACCCCGCGCGCCGCAACCCGTCTTCTCATCTGGGCCGCACAGCAGCCCTGGGGCCAGGCGTGGCGCGACACGCTGCCCATTGCCGGCGTCGATGGCACGCTGCGCAACCGCTTCAAGACTAGCAGCCTGCAGGGCAAGCTGTTGGCCAAAACCGGATCGCTCAACGCGACGCGCGCCCTGTCTGGTTATCTCGTCACCAAAAGCGGCCGCACCCTGGCGTTCTCGGCGATCGCCAACGACATGCCCGATGGTGCGGATGCCCGCGCCACGGCGGTCGTCGACAAGGCGCTTGTCGCCATCGCCGAAGCGCTTTGACGCAGCGAACCGTCAGCCCGGAACCAGCCGCAGCCGCCGCGCCGCATTGGCATCGACCGCCGCCCGGCTGAACCACAGCGGCTGCATGTCACCGGCCAGCCAGCGGTCGTAAAAGTCCCGATATTGCGCCGATCGCGGGTCAGCCGATTGGCCGGGGAGCAGCAGGAAGCGGCTGTTGTCCCAGCCGCCGACATCGATCACCTGCAAATAGCTGGCACCATGGGTCACCCCATAGCCGTTCCTGACGTTGAGGCCGCGCGCCATCGGCGTCTGGCCGTCGCCGCCGGAGCCGCCGCCTGCGATGCGCGGAAAGAGCCCGGCGATGCGCGGCACGGCCTGCAAGGGGTGGGTGATGACCACCTGGTGCAGCGTGCCCCAGCGCCACAAGGCCGGATCGGGGCCGCCGCGTTCCAGCGCCTTCTGCCACCCTGCCGCCAGGGCCGCATCGATCATCTGGTCACGGGCAGCGGCGGGCTGCGGGCCGAACCGCGCGTCGGGTGCTCCCAGCGCCGCCAGCATCGCATGCAGATTGACCGTTGGAATCAGATCCCGCGCGGCTTCGGGTATCAACGCCATGCGACAAGCGGCGAGCAGTTCGGGCATCACCATTTCATAAAGCAGCGCCGCGCCGCTTTCGGCGGTCACTGCACAGTCCCAGGCCCGCAACATCGCTGCGGCGGCCGCGGCCGCTGGCGAGACCTGCCGCGGGATCAGCCGCACCAGCGCCCGCGCTGGCAGCGACTGGACATCCTGCTGCAGCGATATGCTGTCGTTGATGCTGTGCCGCGGCTGGGCTGCAAGCACCTCGCATATCCGGTCATGGCGAAAGGGATCGCTCCATTCAAAGCCGATGATTTTCTTGCCGTAAGGATAATCCTTCGGCAGATTCAGCTGGTTGGCCGATGCAAACCAGCCTGCGGACGGGTTGTGCAGGCTTGGCAGTTCGGCAACAGGGATCAGGCCGTTCCAATCATGGTCCCCATCGCCTGGCGCCGGCAGCAATCCGTCGTGTCGCGGGCGGCGCGGGGCAAAGCCGATGATCTGCCAGCGGGTGTTGCCATCAATATCGGCATAGTGAAAATTGGTTGGCGAGACATGCAGCGTGAAGGCGCGCATCAGCGAAGGCCAGTCCGTCGCAAGGTTGATCGCGATGATGGCAAAGCGCATCAAGGCACCGGGCAGCATGTCGGCCGTGGCAAAGGCCATGGCGCGCTGCCGGCCCGGTTCCTGCGCGACGATCGGCCGGCCACCGGCATAGCGCAGCCGCACCTGCCGTGCCGGAGCGTCTTTCACGGCAATTGTTTCGTCATACGTCTCGAAGCGTTTCCACCGGCCCTTGTGCCAATAAAGTTCAGGGTCCGCGGGCGCGGTGCGCAACACGAACAGATCGGTCTGATCGATGTGCGAATTGGTGCGGCCGAAGGCGAAACGGTCGGTATGGCCCTGCATGATGCCCGGCAGGCCGGGGGCGCCGGCGCCGATCACGTCCAGCCCCGGCGCGGTCAGATGCACGACATGGCGAGGGCTGAAGCTGCCGATGCCCAGATGGGGATCATTGGCAAGGATCGGACGCCCTGTCGCACTGCGCGTTGCCGAAATCGTCCAGGCGTTGCTGCCCATGGCAAAACGGTTGGCATGGCGCTGTTCCGGGTCCAGCGCGGCCAGTTGCAGCGAGCCGAATGGCTGGGGCCGGGCCGATGGCGCCAGCAGGCCCAGATCGGCCTCGGTGACCGCAGCGACATCAAGACCATCCGGAATCCTGAAGTCCCACGCCGGGCGCAGCGGCGACATCAGCCGATCGGCTTCCAGCAACCCCAACGCTGCCAGCCTGGCCCGTCGCACTTCATCGTCAGCATCACCGGCCTCGACACCACGGGCCCGCGCCAGATCGCGCAGGTCCCATCGCAGCGGCCGGATGCCCAGCGCCGCATATTCAAGCGGCAATTGTGCCGGGTCGGCTTCCAGTTCGGCGATCCGGGCATTCACGCCGGCGACATAGCCTTTCGCACAGTCCAGCACGCCATCGGGCATCGCTGCCAGCTCGGCATCGATATCGCCGCGATAATGAAACAGCCGTGCCGCCGTATCGGCAGCCACGAACGCTGCGCCGAACGCCTCGGCCATGCGGCCCTGATCGCGGCGATACTGCAGGTCGATCTGGAACAACCGGTCCCGTGCGACCAGATAGGCTTGCCCAAAAAAGGCATCGTGCAGCGACTGCGCTCGGACATGTGGGATGCCAAGCTTGTCCTCAACGATTTCGATTGGCGCACGGGCCCCGGCAATTCGGATCCCGGACCGGCTGACGGCAACGGCCTGTGCCTGCGCGGCCAGCCGCCCCGGCAGGCCAAGCGCGGCAACCGACGCCAACAGAAACGCTCGTCGCTGGATCATCAGCCCCCCCCTCGGCCGCGCCATTGCTAGCCCTTGAATACGTTTGAAAACGGCCACCCCGCAGGACTATTGACCACCCGAAGTCGCCCTGCAATGGAGTTGTCGCAACAGGGTCAGTGCGCGTGCCGGTGGCGGCGGCTGGATTGTTCAGGGGGCAATATGCAGGAGCCGGTGTGGTGATCCTGCGACGAGCATGGATCTATCGGGGGGTTTTTTATGCGCAATCATGGCACAATCCGTCGTTCATTGGGCAATTGCGGCGGATTTGGAACCGCTGCGGCGGCGATCGCCCTGATCAGCGCCGCTCCGGCGTTGGCCCAGACCGCAACGACGACCTCGACGGCCGAAGCGACGGGGACCGACGAGCAGATTGTTGTCACCGGCAGCCGCATCGTCCGCGACGGTTTCCGGTCGCCGACCCCGCTTACCGTGCTGTCGCAGGTGGAAATCCAGACCCAGTCGCCGACCAACAACCTGGCTGACTTCATCAACCAGCAGCCGGCACTGGCGGGCAGCACCCGCCCGGCCAACTCGCGGTTGGCGATCAGCTCGGGGCTCGCCGGGGTCAACACGCTCAACCTGCGCAACCTTGGCGAAGTGCGCACGCTGGTGCTGCTCGATGGCCGGCGCTCGGTCGGATCAACGATCACCGGGCTGGTGGACATCAACACCTTCCCGCAGGCGCTGGTCAAGAATGTCGAGATCGTCACCGGCGGTGCTTCGGCGGCCTATGGATCGGACGCCGTCGCCGGCGTCGCCAACTTCATCCTCGACAAGAAATACACCGGCATAAAGATCGATGCCGATACGGGCATCAACGAAGCGGGTGATGGCTACAACTACAGCTTTTCCGCCGCCGTGGGCCTTCCGTTCGCCGGTGGGCGCGGCCATGTGCTGGCTGCCGGGGAATTTGCGCGCCGGAATGGCATCCTGACCACCGACCGCGACTGGAACCAGATCGGTTTCCGCACGCTCGTCAACCCGAACTACACAGCCACCAACGGCCAGCCCCAGAACCTCGTGGTAAAGGGTGCCGGCACCTGGAACACGCTGCCGGGCGGGATCATCCGGTCGGCAACAGGCACCGGCGGTGCGGCGCTGCGCGGCATCTATTTCGATGTCGGTGGTGCTCCCCGTGCCTATCGCTTCGGCGCCCTTACCGACGCCACGCAGACCCAGGGCGGGGATTGGGAACTGAATGACCAGTCGCGGCGGATCGGGCTTGATGCCGAGGACAATCGGCGCGGTGTCTTTGGCCGGGTGAGCTATGAAGTGGCCGACTGGATCGAGGTCTATGCCGAAGGATCGTACAACTGGAACAAGACGCTGTTCAATTCCGGACCGCAGGCCGTAGCCTTCACGCTGACCCGCGATAATGCCTATCTGATCAATGCGCTGGGAGCAGCAGCGCTGACCAACGTCACTGGCGTGACGGTCGGCACCTCGTCACAGGATCTGCCGTTCCGCAAGAACAACAGCGACCGCGAGGTGCAGCGCTACACGCTTGGCGCCGGCGGCGGGTTCGACCTGTTCGGCAACAAGGCGGTGTGGAGCGCCTATGCCCAATATGGCCAGACCGACACCAACGAGCAGTTGCGCGACATCATGAACAACACGCGCATGGCCCAGGCGACCGATGCGGTGTTCGCGCCGGCTGGCAATGCGCTTGGCGTCGCGGCCGGCACCATCGTCTGCCGGTCAACGCTGACCGCGCCAACCAATGGCTGCATCCCGCTCAACCGGCTTGGCATTGGCGTCGCCAACCCGGCGGCGTTTGCCAATGTGCTTGGGGACCCCTTCCGCAACCAGCGCTTCAAACAGACGGTGGCCGGCTTCAACCTCTCGACGATCCCGTTTGCCACCTGGGCCGGCGATGTCAGCGTTGCCGTTGGCGGCGAATACCGGAAGGAAGACGTGTCCGGCGTTGTCCCGGTGGAGTTCCAGACCGGCTGGTCGGTGGGCAACTTCCTGCCAACCTTCGGCAGCTATAACGTCAAGGAAGCCTATCTCGAAACCGTCGTGCCGCTTGGCGTCGGCTTTGAATTCAATGGTGCCGTGCGCGCCACCGACTATTCGACATCGGGCTATGTGACCACCTGGAAGACAGGTCTGACCTGGCAGCTCATCGACGACATCCGGCTGCGCGGCGTGATCTCGCGGGACATCCGGGCGCCCAACCTCAACGAACTGTTCCAGTCCGGCACCTCGCGCAGCAATAATTTTGGCACCGGCAGCGCCTTTGGTCAGTACGCGGGCCGCACCTTCCAGGAAATCACCATCGGGAATCGGGCGCTCCAGCCCGAGAAATCCGACGCACTGACCCTTGGCGGCGTGCTTCAGCCGCGCTTCCTGCCCGGCTTCTCCCTCTCGGCCGATTGGTTCCGCTTCAAGGTCAAGGGCGCCATCAGCCAGTTCTTCGCCAACGACATCGCGCAGCGCTGCACCGAAGGCCGGCTGGATTTCTGCAGTGCGATCGTCGTCGATTCGACCGGCGTCCGCGATTTCGTCGTGTCGGCCAGTCCGTTCAATTTCAACCGCATAACGGTGCGCGGCATCGATTATGAAGCGCGCTATGCGCTGCCGCTCGATCAATGGTTCGATGGCAGCGCCAGCACGCTGGTGCTGCGCGCCACCGCCACCAACTATATGGAAAACATCGTCGACAATGGCATTTCGGTGCCGATCAACACGGTCGGCCAGAACAGCGGCACACAGAGTGGCACGCCGGAGTGGATCTTCCGTGCCTCGGCAACCTTCGACACACCGCACTACAGCATCACGGCGGTGGGCCGCGGTGTCAGCGCGGGCACCTACAGCAACATCAACTTCGTCTGCACCACGAACTGCCCGACCAGCACGGCGCTGGCTCCGACCATCGACAATAATTCGGTGTCCGGTGCATTTTATGCGGATCTGAACTTCACCGCCAAGATCAGCATCGCCGGCTCGGATGGGCAGTTGTTCCTCAACATCACCAACCTGTTCAATCGGGATCCGATCCTGCTGCCCGAAGGCGGCCTGTCGGCAAACCCGACGTTCAGCGACATTCTGGGGCGCGCTTTCCGCGTTGGTGTGCGCTTCCGGACAAGATGACCGAACCAGGGTGGGCGCACCCGAGACTGGTTCAGGGACATTCAGCCGGCGTCGGCCGCAGCAACACCCGGCCGGGCAGCGCCCCGGTCGCCTTGCCGTCGGCCAGCGCCGCCGTGCCGTTGACGAACAGATGCATCACGCCGTCACTCAGTTCGCGGGGCTTCAGATAATCTGCGCGCGGCATGAATTTTTCCGGGTCGATCACCGCAACATCGGCGTAATAGCCGGGGCGCAGATAGCCCCGCCCGGCAAGCTTGTAGATGTCGGCCGTACGCCCGGTGGACCGGTGAATGAAGTCGGTCCGCGTGATGACAGGGCGCTCCTTGACATAACGTTGGTATTTTTCCGGAAAGCTCGCAAACATCCGGGGATGGCCGTCGGAACCGTCCGATGACGTGACCACCCAGGGCTGCTGCATCAACAGGTCGACATCGGCCTGTGCCATGTTGAAGGAAGCGACCCCGGTGCCGCGCCCCTGCCGCCCGGCGGCGCGCCCGGATAGGCTGTCGCGGATGATGCGCAGCGCCGCGTCACGGGGGTCGAGCTGCCAATCCTGTGCCTGTTTCTCCAGCGTCTTGCCGGTCCATTCGAACCCATCGGAGATCAGCAGCAAGGACGCCGCGCCGCCGCGCCGCCGCATGTTGTCGGCCATGTCCGCACGGATGCGCGCCAGCATCGGCGGGTCATCGAGCCGATTGAGCAGCGCCGCATCACCACCATCGACCGCCCAGCGCGGCAGCAGCGCCGCATCAATGCTCGTTCCCGACGCCAGCCATGGATATTGGTCGGCTGTCACGGCCTGACCTTGGGCGCGTGCTGTCTCGATCAACGTGATGATTGCCGACGCCTGCCCCTGCAGATCGACGCCCAGGGCCTTGATATGGGCGAAATGCACCGGCATCCCGGCATCCCGGCCGATGGCCAGCACCTCGCGCACGGAGCCGAGCAGGCCAATGCTGTAGCTCGATTCGTCGCGTTGATGCGTATCATACAGACCGCCGCGCTTCGCGGCCTCGCGCGCCACCGTTATGACCTCTTCGGTCCGCGCAAAACTTTGCGGCGCATAGAACAGCCCGGTTGAAAGGCCGGTTGCACCTTCACACATCGCCTTGACGACCAGCCCCTGCATCCGGGCAAGCTCTGCGGCGTCGGGTGCCCGCGCCGCCTGCCCCAGCACGCGCTGGCGCACTGCTCCAAAGCCGACAAAGGGGACAATATTTGTGCCGACCCCAGACGCTGTCAATTTGCGAGCATCGTCGCCAACATCGGGCGTCCCGCCGCCATCGACCCCGATCATGACGCTGGTGACGCCCTGGTACAACCAGGCGGCGTTGACCCGCGTCGCCGCATCGGGGGCGCGGAGGAAGCCATCGGCATGGGTATGGGGATCGATGAAACCGGGCGTAACGATCATCCCGCTGGCATCAATCGTCCGGGCGGCGGCCATCGGCGCCCGCGTGCCGACATAGACAATGCGGTCACCCTTGATCGCCACATCGCCAACATAGGGCGCGCCGGCGCTGCCATCATGAACCGTGCCGCCGCGGATCACCACATCGGCCGGCTCCGGTGCTGCGGCCGCTGCCTGCAATGCGGTCGCCATGACCGTCAGGCACAGTGCCAGTCGCAGCGACCGCGGTACAGTGGAAACGGGGGAGATGGCCATGCGGGCTCCTCACAGTCGCGCGGTCCCGAGTTGACCGGTCGAATGGCATCGAGGAAACCCAGGACGGCGAGATCATCCCCCCTGTCGACCTCTGTGATGACCATGCATACCGCGACCCGGCCAAAAATGGCAAGCCTGTCCCAAAATCGTCGACGTGCATCCGCAGGCGTGCGGAAACCTGCCGATCACCCATCCCAAGGAGACCGATGTTGCCGTGTTTGGTGTACCCAACGAGGATCTGGGCGAAGAAGTGAAGGCTGTGGTGCAGGCCGCGCCGGGCGTATTGGCAGACGCTGAACTTGCCGCCGAACTGATCGCGTTTTGCCGGGAGCATCTGGCGCACATCAAATGCCCGCGCTCGATCGACGGGCAAGCTCTACAAGCGCCAGCTGCGCCACCCTTATTGGGCGGGTCGCTCGAGCAAGATTGCCTGAAAATGCAAAGGCACATGGGCGACAGGTCTGCGCACCCAGTTGACAGCGCGCAAAGCCATCGGAGCATCTCCA
>NZ_JBBATQ010000004.1:89487-318845 GCF_040398665.1 Sandarakinorhabdus sp. | reverse complement strand
TACACTATATCGCCAAAATTGCCAGATTTTTCCATTCTCATCTGGGAAATGTGGGTTAACGGCATGGATGTGGATTTTCCGGTCAGCACGGACGCTTCCGATGTCCGCCGCTTCCTTGAGAGACCGTCGGGCAAGGTCAAGGTTGTTTTCTCAACCTACCAGTCTTCCCCAATCGTGGCGGAAGGAACTCGCGAGCTTGACCCGTTCGACATTGCCGTGTTCGACGAGGCGCACAAAACGACAGGGCCGCAAGCTGGGCTGTTTGCCACCGCATTGCACGATGAGAAAATTAAGATCGAAAAGCGGCTGTTTCTGACCGCAACGCCCAGGCACTACCGGCTTGGCAGCAGGGACAAGGACGGCGACCTCAAGGTCGTCTCGATGGACAACGAGGCCATCTATGGTCCGCGTGCCTACACACTCACTTTCGGCGAGGCGGCTCGCCAAGGCATCATCTGTGACTACAGGGTCATAGTCGCAGTTGTCGAAGGGGCGCAGGTAAACCAGTTTTGCCTACAACACGGGATCACGTTGGTTGATGGCGAGCAGATAGGCGCGTCAAGGGTGGCAAAACAAATTGCCGTTCAAAGGGCTGTTGAAGAAACCGGAGCCAAACGAGCGATCAGCTTCCACAGCCGCGTCTCTCTGGCGAAGGATTTTTCGTCCAACACAGCTCGGGGCATCGGCCAATATCTCGAAGGCTTCTCGACCTTCCATGCGAGCGGTGAGCAGAAGAGCTTTGAGCGCAAGCAAATCCTCAATGCTTTCCGAGATGCCCCAAAGGCGCTCATTACCAATGCGCGGTGCCTGACAGAGGGCATCGACATCCCAGCCGTGGACATGGTGGCCTTCGTTGATCCGCGTAGGAGCAGGGTCGATATCGCTCAGGCTGCAGGCCGGGCCATGCGTAAGCCCCGCAACTCGGACAAGACCGTCGGCTATGTCGTCGTGCCTCTTTTTGTCGAGCGTGACGAAGGCGAAACTATCGAGGCGGCGTTGGAGCGGACCAACTACGTCGACGTAATGGCGGTCTTAAACGCCATGCGGGAGCAGGATGAAGAACTCACCGACATCATTCAACAGTCGAGGCAGGCGTCTGGGCGAGGCGAAATCTTCAATCCAAAGCCACTGGCTGAAAAGGTCCAGATATTAGGTCCAGAGGTCTCTCTGGAGGTTCTTCAAGCCAGCATCTTCACCCAGATCGTGGAGCAGGTAGGCGATAACTGGGATGGTTGGTTTGGGCGGTTACAGGCCTTCAAAGCTCGTGAGGGTCACTGCCGCGTTCCTTCATTATACAAAGAGGGGGATTATAGGCTTGGTCAGTGGGTTAATGCGCAAAGAATAAAATCCGATAAGCTAACTGAAGATCGTCGTCGCCGTTTAGATGTTTTGGGTTTTGTGTGGGGCAACTCCTCTAAGGGACTATGGAATAAAGGCTTTAAGTATCTAGAGGACTTCAAAGCCCGTGAGGGGCACTGCCTAGTTCCGCCAAGCATCTTCTACGGTGCGTTTAGGCTTGGTCAGTGGGTGATCGCCCAAAGAAGGGCGCGTGAGGAGCTGACTGAGGACCGTCGTGCCCGCTTAGACGCTGTCGGCTTTGTGTGGTACGATCATACTGGGCAGGAGGGCTACTTAGCTGACTTGATGCGCCGCCGGGTCGCGCCGTTTGCGTCGGGCGTTTTCGGCGGTCCGTTCCGCAAACTGTGCGATCTGCTGGCTAAGGAGTGGGGCGTTAAAGTGCCGCAGGCAGTGCTGCTGCAAGCATTCAAGGAAGCCGGCTGGGTGGACTGCGGGCGGCTGGCGGCGGCTGACTTCCAGACCAAACGGCACATCTTCGCAGCACCGGACGTTGCTAAGGCAAATTCGAAATCCGATCTTCGCCGGATGGTGGAAAACATTGAAGTGATGGCTCAAACAATGACGCGCGAGGAGCTGACGGAGGTCCGTCGTCCCCGCTCAGACGCCGTCGGCTTTGTGTGGGACGAGCCAACTGAGCTGTGGCGGCCCGAACGCTACCTAGCTGACTTGATACGCCGTCGGGTCGCGCCGTTTGCGTCGGGCGTTGTCGGAGGCCCCTTCCACAAGCTGTGCGATCTGCTGGTCACGGAAGGTAAGGTTCCGGAGGGCGTAAGGGTGCCGCAGGCGACGCTGCTGCACGCATTCAAGGAAGCCGGCTGGGTGGACTGCGGGCGGCTGGCGTCGTCAGACTTCCAGACCAGGCGTCATATCTTCGCAGCCCCGGACGTCGCTAAGGCAAACTCAAAGTCGGAACTGCGTCGCGCTGTCGAAACGATGGAGGTGATGGCTCAAACATGGGCGCGTGAGGAGCTGTCTGTGCAGGGAAGCTACCAAGTTGACCTGATGCGCCCTGAGCAGGAAAGCTACCTAGCTAACCTGATACGCCGTCGGGTCGCGCCGTTTGCGTCTGGCGTTATTGGCGGTCCGTTCCAAAAGCTGTGCGATCTGCTGTTCATGGAAGGTAAGGTTCCGGCAGGCGTAAGGGTGCCGCAGGCGGCGCTGCTGCAGTCATTCAAGGAAGCCGGCTGGGTGGACTGCGGGCGACTGGCGTCGTCTGACTTCCAGACCAAGCGGCATATCTTCGCAGCTCCGGACGTTGCGAGGGTCAATTCGAAATCCGATCTTCGCCGGATGGTGGAAAACATTGATACGACCTGAGCTAAAGTCGAAGGATCTTATCACCAGCCCGCCCTGAAGCAGCGCGGTTGGTGACGGATGGCCGTCGCGATAGCCGCAGCAGGCGGCCAACAGATCGACCGGTGCGCGCATGGGGCGGCCGGCGTGGCGGACCTCGACCGGGCCGATCAGCGCCGGCCCAGGCCGCATATCCCTGATTGGCCACCGCCGCAAAGGCTCTTCAACGCTGCCGCCACACAGTCCAGTTGGTCAGGCAGTCTTTGACCGGTTGCGGCTGCGCTTGCGGACCCTCGACGGTCCAGCATTCTTCAAAGATCGAGCAATAGCAGGCGCGCACCTTGATCTGTTCGCGCACCGCATCGAAGCGATCGACCATCCCGGCGTTGGCGGGTACGGGATTACGGTGACAGTGCACTTAATCCCCTTTAATTGTATCCTGCGGTTGGCAGGCTTTGGGGCAGGGCCGCGTTCAGGCCGGCAACAACGCCTTCCGCGGCCGGCCACCCAGCGCGCCGTTGGCGCGGGAGGCGGCGGCGCGGGCTTCGCGGCGGGACCAGTCCAGTGGCCCGAGAAAGCCTTCGAGCAGCCGGGCGACTGTGAAATAGGCGTCGAGTGCCGGGACGTGCAGGGCGCTGCCGGCACCGGCCACCGCCACGCCCGCCAGTTCGGCGGCGCTGGCATGTTCAAGGCCATGAGCGCGCGCCGGATCGAAGGCGAGTTCGAGGCCAGTATCGAGTTCCACCACGATGCGATGGCGCGCGGCATCGAAGCGCGCTTCCACTGCATGGGGACCGGGCTTATGTTTGCCGCCTTCGCGAAATGCCTTGGCCGTGATGGGCACGAATTCAGCCATGGATACGCCTCCATTCCGCACAACATTCGGTCAGGCGCGCGGCAATTTCCTGACCAAGTTCGTTCAACTGCTTCATGCGCCACGGGCCGTCATGGTCCCAATATTCCACCGGGCCATCCGGGCAGTTCAATCCGAAGCGCGCATCCATGCCCTTGCCATAGGTGTGGACATGCGCAGGCTGGTGATCGTTGGAATTGACCGCGACAACGAAGTTACGGCTGCTGCGGAACACCTGGCCCATGTGGTCGCATTTAGCGCATAACCTAGTTCGTGTCTAGGTTTTATGTCGCTGACAGGGCGAATCAGCGCTGCCGCCACACCGTCCAGTTGGTCGGGCAGGCCTTGATCGGCTGCGGCTTTGCTTGCAGTCCCTCGACGGTCCAGCACTCCTCGAAGATCGAGCAATAGCAGGCGCGCACCTTGATCTGTTCGCGCACCGCATCGAAGCGATCGACCATCCCGGCGTTGGCGGGCACGGCGGGCAGGCTCATGAACAGCACTTCCTCGCCGGGGCGCAGGGCGACGTTGACGATGGGTGATGTGCGCAGCTGCATCGCCTGGCCGTCGCGATAGCCGCAGCAGGCGGCCAACAGTTCGACCGGTGCGCGCATGGGGCGGCCGGCGTGGCGGACCTCGACCGGGCGGATCAGCGCCGGCCCAGGCCGTTGTTGGTGAAGGACAGGTTGATCAGGCGGTGGCCGCCATTCGGCCTTGAACTATCATTGCAGAAATGTAATGTCTTCAGCGTGCAAGTCGTGCTGCGCATCCTGATCATGTTGTGCGCCCTGCTGGCCGTGCCGGCGCGGACCCAGGCCCCTGATGAAATCGTGGTGACCGCCGACGAGCCGTTTGGCGTCTGGCTCAACGGGCACTATGTCTCGCTGGCCATCAGCACGGCCACGGTTGACCATATCGCCCTGAATGATCCGGTGGTGCAGCGGCTCGGCGTTCTGGCGGCCCCGCGGGACAATGTCGGCAATCTGATGATCGGCGGGGTGGTCGCGCTGGTCGGCCGTCATGGCGCTGGCACGGTCGCCATCGCTGATCGCTGGGTGCGCCAGCAACTTTTCTGGTTCCCGACCCTGTCGCCGCTGCCGGAGGAGGGCACGATCGGGCCGTTCGCCATTCCCTACCAGACCGTGGCGTGGGGTGGGGGTGGGGGTGGGGGCGCCGGTGCAGCGCTTGCCTATGCCTGGCCCTTGATCGGCGGGATCAACCAGGCCGCCTATGGCTGGGCGTCGGTGGCGGATCGCAAGTTTGCGCTGGGGGCCGATGTGCGCATGCGCCGGCCCTTGCCGCTGGTCACGGCCTCGACCGGGGCGGACCTGGCCGACGTTCTGGGTGGGCGGCTGGTGGGCGCGCCGTGGCAGGAGGAAATCCTGCTTGGGGTGCGTCGGCCGGTGCGGCGCCTGCAGCTCGATCGGCCGCTGGAGATCGGCCCGCTGAAATTTGATGCAGTGGCCGTGCGGGTGGGCGGAGCGCGCGAAGGATCGATGCGGCTGGCGCGCGGCCAGCAACCCTTGCGCGCCGCCGAGGATGACCCTGCCGAAATGCAGGTGCGCGGTCGCACGGCGGTGCGGCGCGGCGTGGCACGCGTGGTGGTGTTGTCCCGCAATCATCTGGAAGCGGGCGGTTGTATCAGCCTGACGGTGGCCAAGCGGGACCGTGCGTTCATCCTCAACTGCGGGGACGCGCCGGCCCAGGCGAACCGTGCCGACACCGGCCTGGTGCCGTTGCTGCCGGCCCTGCCTGCGCCTGCGTCGCCTCGGGAACCCGCGGTGCAGATCGCCGATGGCTGGGCCGAACTGCCGGTGGACGCGCCAGTATTGGCCCGCATAGCCGGCAACCGCGTCAGCCTGGGCTTGAGCAGCGGCTCATTGGCAGCGGTGCTGCTGAACGAACGCGTGGCGACGCGCCTTGCCGGCAATCTGGCGGGCGTCGCTGGCCGCTTCCTGTATTTCGGCACGGATGTGGCGCCCTTCGTCGGGGGGATCACCGGCGTGCGCGTGGCCAACCGCACCGGGGTAGTGCTGGTGGGCTGGGTGCCGGGCGAACATGTGCTGGAAGCCGATGGCAGTATCGATCTGCTGGCGCTGCCGTTCGATCGGGTCCGCGTGCATCTGCAGGCGCTGCCCGGCACCCCGCTGTCGCTGCCACTGGTGCGCGGCGACCAGTGGGCGGCAGCCGCCGGGCGGGTGAACCTGCCCGGTGTGGGTCGCTTCGAACTGGCAGCAGAGGTGCGCGAACACAGCGAATTGCCCCTGGTCACGGCGCCGCTGGCCGCGGATCTGGCCCGGCAGTACGGCGGCCAGTTGCAGGGTGAAGGCTGGACCGAGCGGCTGGACTATGGCCTGACGCGCCGGGTGCGCCGGCTGGTGCTGGCAAGGCCCCTGGTGATCGGGCCGCTGCGCTTTGCGGCGCTGGCCGTGGAAGTCAGCCCGCGCCGCAGCCGCGCCACCAGGCTGGAACGGGGCCAGATCGCCTTGCCCGATGCCGATGCCGACCCGGCCGAAATCGTGGTGCGTGGCCGCACCGCGGGCGGCGGCGACACCAGCCGGGCGCTGTATCTGTCCCGCACGCAGCTGGACGCGCAACGCTGTGCCACTCTGGCCATCGACAAGCCGGGCAAGCGCTGGGAATTGACCTGTGCGGGGCCGGCGCCGGATGAGCTGGAACCGCTGGTGCGTCCCGCCGGCAATGCCAGCGGCGGTTGACCGCCCGCGCCATTGCGTTTAAGGGCGCGCATCCCTGATTGGCGGCAACGCTGGGCGGGGGTTGCGACAGACGGCACCGTGCGTGGGTGGCCTTCCGGTATCGGAAGGCCTTTTGCGCTTATGTGATGGCAACAGGACATGTTGGCATCAACGGGGCAGGCGCTGGAGTAGGCGGCGGGCCATGGTGGCGCGCACGTCGAAGAGACAGAAGAGAGACGATGCCAACGATCAACCAATTGATCCGCAAGGGTCGCACGCCGCAAAAGGCGCGCAACAAGGTGCCGGCCATGGAGGCCAACCCGCAGAAGCGCGGCGTTTGCACCCGCGTTTACACCACCACCCCCAAGAAGCCGAACTCGGCGCTCCGCAAGGTGGCCAAGATCCGTCTGACCAATGGCTTTGAAGTCATCGGCTACATCCCGGGTGAAGGCCACAACCTGCAAGAGCACAGCGTTGTGCTGATTCGCGGCGGCCGCGTGAAGGATCTTCCCGGCGTGCGCTACCACATCGTGCGCGGTGTGCTGGACACGCAAGGCGTGAAGAACCGCAAGCAGAGCCGGTCGAAATACGGCGCGAAGCGTCCGAAGTAAGGGGGATATAGAAAATGTCACGTCGTCGTCGCCCCGAAAAGCGCGTCATCCTGCCCGATCCCAAATTTGGCGATCAGGTGCTGTCGAAATTCATGAACCTCGTCATGTTGCAGGGCAAGAAGTCGGTGGCTGAATCCATCGTCTATTCCGCCCTGGAAGTGATCGAGACCAAGAGCCGTCGCGAGCCTTTGGGTGTGTTCCACGATGCGCTGGCCAATGTGCGCCCGGGCATCGAAGTGCGCAGCCGCCGCGTTGGTGGTGCCACCTATCAGGTGCCGGTTGAAGTGCGCCCGGAACGTGGTCAGGCCCTGGCCATCCGCTGGATCATTTCGGCCGCGCGCAAGCGCAGCGAGCACACGATGGCCGCGCGGCTGTCGTCGGAACTGATGGACGCTGCCGCCAACCGCGGTTCGGCCGTCAAGAAGCGGGAAGACACGCACCGGATGGCGGAAGCCAACCGCGCCTTCTCGCACTACCGCTGGTAAACCAGTTTCGGCCCGGCGCACCCCGCCGGGCCGCTATTTCCTCATCCTAACCCGAGGCCCCGTCCCATGCCCCGCACTCATCCGCTCGAGCGTTATCGCAACATCGGCATCATGGCCCACATCGATGCCGGCAAGACGACCACGACCGAGCGCATCCTGTATTACACCGGCAAGTCCTACAAGATCGGCGAAGTGCATGAAGGCACCGCGACGATGGACTGGATGGAGCAGGAGCAGGAGCGCGGCATCACCATCACGTCGGCCGCCACGACGTGCTTCTGGCGCGCCGAGGATGGTCTGGGCGAAGATCACCGCATCAACATCATCGACACCCCCGGCCACGTGGATTTCACCATCGAAGTGGAGCGCAGCTTGCGCGTGCTCGATGGTGCCGTGGCCTGCTTCGACGGTGTGGCCGGCGTGGAGCCGCAGTCCGAAACCGTGTGGCGCCAGGCGGACAAGTATCGCGTGCCGCGCATGTGCTTCGTCAACAAGCTCGATCGCACCGGCGCCAATTTCAATCGCTGCGTGCAGATGATCAAGGATCGTCTGGGCGCCCGCCCGGCCGTGCTGTATCTGCCGATCGGTCTGGAAAGCGACTTCGTCGGCCTGGTCGATCTGGTGCAGAACCGCGCCATCGTCTGGCTGGAAGAATCATTGGGCGCCAAGTTCGAATACAAGGACATCCCGGCCGACATGGCCGATGAAGCCGCTGCGGCGCGTTCCGAATTGATCGAAATGGCTGTCGAGCAGGACGACGCGCTGATGGAGGCCTATCTGGAAGGCACCGAGCCGACGACCGCGCAGCTGAAGGCGCTGATCCGCAAGGGCACGCTGAATTTCGATTTCGTGCCGGTTCTGTGCGGTTCGGCGTTCAAGAACAAGGGTGTGCAGCCCTTGCTCGATGCGGTCGTGGATTATCTGCCCAGCCCGCTCGACATTCCGCCGATGCACGGCATCAACCTGAAGGATCAGGACGAAATCCGTGAAGCGTCGGATGACGCGCCGTTCTCGGCGCTGGCCTTCAAGATCATGACCGATCCGTTCGTCGGCACGCTCACCTTCGCGCGCATCTATTCCGGCAAGCTGGAAGCAGCCTCGACGGTGCTGAACAGCGTGAAGGACAAGCGCGAGAAGATCGGCCGCATGCTGCTGATGCACGCCAACAACCGCGAAGACATCAAGGAAGCCCTGGCCGGCGATATCGTCGCGCTGGTCGGCCTGAAGGATGTCACCACCGGGGACACGTTGTGCTCGGCGCTGAAGCCGATCATCCTGGAGCGCATGGAATTCCCCGAGCCGGTGATCGAAGTCGCCGTGGAGCCGAAGACCAAGGCCGACCAGGAAAAAATGGGCATCGCGCTCAACCGCCTGGCGCAGGAAGATCCGTCTTTCCGCGTATCGTCCGACAACGAAAGCGGCCAGACGATCATCAAGGGCATGGGCGAACTGCACCTGGAAATCCTGGTCGATCGCATGCGCCGCGAGTTCAAGGTGGAAGCCAACGTCGGCGCGCCGCAGGTCGCTTATCGTGAATCGCTGGCCCGCAAGGTGGATGTGGATTACACCCACAAGAAGCAGTCGGGCGGCTCGGGCCAGTTCGGGCGCATCAAGTTCACCGTCGAACCCGGCGAGCGCGGTTCGGGTGTGTTGTTCGTCGATGAAGTGAAGGGCGGCAACGTTCCGCGTGAATATATCCCCGCGGTCGAAAAGGGCATCCGCGAAGTGGCTTCGTCGGGGCACCTGATCGGCTTCCCGCTGATCGACTTCAAGGCGACCCTGTATGACGGCGCCTACCATGACGTCGATTCGTCGGCACTTGCGTTCGAAATCACCGGCCGCGGTGGCATGCGTGAAGCGGCTGACAAGGCCGGGATCAAGATCCTGGAACCGGTGATGAAGGTTGAGGTGGTGACGCCCGAAGATTATCTGGGCGACGTCATCGGCGATCTCAACAGCCGTCGCGGCCAGATCCAGGGCACCGACAGCCGTGGCAACGCCCAAGTGGTCGAGGCCATGGTGCCGCTGGCCAACATGTTCGGATATGTGAACAACCTGCGGTCGATGTCGCAGGGGCGTGCGCAATATTCGATGCAATTCAGCCACTATGACGAAGTGCCGTCGAACGTGGCCGAGGAGATCAAGCTCAAGCTGGCTTGATTTTTCGGGAAAGCCGGCTAGTGACCGCGCCTTGCACGGCGCGCTGATTCGGCCGGTGTCCCCCAGACACCACCGCCAAGGCGCTTCCAACGGAAACGTCCGGCATCATTGAACGTCTCACAAATGTGAGCAAGGAAGAAGGTTACGGCCATGGGCAAAGCAAAGTTCGAGCGGAACAAGCCGCACTGCAACATCGGGACCATCGGTCACGTCGACCATGGCAAGACCTCGCTGACCGCCGCCATCACCAAGGTGCTGGCCGAAACCGGTGGCGCCACCTTCACTGCCTATGACCAGATCGACAAGGCCCCGGAAGAGCGTGAGCGCGGCATCACCATCTCGACCGCGCACGTCGAGTATGAAACCGTGAACCGTCACTATGCCCACGTCGATTGCCCCGGCCACGCCGATTATGTGAAGAACATGATCACCGGCGCCGCGCAGATGGACGGCGCCATCCTGGTGGTGTCGGCCACCGATGGCCCGATGCCGCAGACCAAGGAGCATATCCTGCTCGCCAAGCAGGTCGGCGTGCCGCAGATGGTCGTGTTCATGAACAAGGTCGATCTGGTTGACGATCCGGAAATCCTGGAACTCGTCGAGCTGGAAATCCGCGAGCTGCTGTCCAAGTATGATTTCGACGGTGACAACATCCCGATCATCGCCGGTTCGGCCGTGAAGGCGCTGGATGGCACCAACGAAGAGATCGGCCGCGCGGCCGTGCTCAAGCTGATGGCCGCCGTTGACGAGTGGATCCCGCAGCCGGAGCGTCCGCTGGACAAGCCGTTCCTGATGCCGATCGAAGACGTGTTCTCGATCTCGGGCCGTGGCACCGTGGTCACCGGCCGTGTGGAAACCGGCATCGTCAAGGTTGGCGAAGAACTGGAAATCGTTGGCATCAACGACACCCGCAAGACGGTGTGCACCGGCGTCGAAATGTTCCGCAAGCTGCTCGACCAGGGCCAGGCTGGCGACAACATCGGTGCGCTGCTGCGCGGCGTGGGCCGTGAAGAAGTCGAGCGCGGCCAGGTGCTGTGCAAGCCCGGCTCCATCAAGCCGCACACCGAGTTCACCGCCGAAGTCTATGTGCTGTCGAAGGATGAAGGTGGCCGTCACACGCCGTTCTTCGCCAACTACCGCCCGCAGTTCTATTTCCGCACCACCGATGTCACCGGCACCGTTGAGCTGCCGGAAGGCACCGAAATGGTGATGCCCGGCGACAACGTGCAGCTGAAGGTCAAGCTGATCGCCCCGATCGCCATGGAACAGGGCCTGCGCTTCGCCATTCGCGAAGGCGGCCGTACCGTCGGCGCCGGCGTGGTTGCATCGATCATCAAGTGAGTGTAGAGGGCCGTTTCCCTAGGGAAACGGCCCTGATTCGTTGACGCGCAATCGTTGCTGCGTCAGCCCGGATCGGAGCCTCGACTGGATCAGACCAGCCTGGTTCTGAAAGCCCGGGGACAGAGTTTCAAGCGGCCGGTGCAACCCCGACCTTCCGATCGGGGTTGCACCGGTCCGCGTTTTTTTCCGTGCCGCAAGGCAGGGCTGTTTGAACAAGATTGGTATCATGGACGCACAGAACATCCGCATTCGCCTGAAGGCTTTTGACCATCGTGTGCTCGATCTGGCCACGGGTGAGATTGCCGACACTGCAAAGCGGACGGGTGCTGCGATCCGTGGTCCGATTCCGCTGCCGACGCGCTTCGAGAAGTTCACCGTGAACCGCTCGCCGCATGTCGACAAGAAGAGCCGTGAACAGTTCGAGGTGCGCACCTACAAGCGTCTTCTCGACATTGTTGACCCGACCCCGCAGACGGTGGACGCGCTGATGAAGCTCGATCTGGCCGCCGGCGTGGACGTGGAAATCAAACTCGGCAAGTAACCACCCGACCAAATACGCGGAGCGACTTTGGAAGGGTCACGCCCCATCCCGGTGCAAGCCGGGAACCTGGAAACAGGAGTTGGGCCTCTGATGAAAGGAATTGATCATGCGCACAGGCGTGATCGCGAAGAAAATGGGGATGACGCGGATCTTCCGCGACGACGGCCGGCACGTGCCCGTAACCGTTCTCGCCCTCGAGAATAACCAGGTCATCGCGGTGAAGACCGACGAGACCGATGGCTACACGGCCGTGCAGCTTGGCGCCGGCACGAAGAAGGCCAAGAACACCACCAAGCCGGAGCGCGGCCATTTCGGCAAGGCCGAAGTGGAGCCCAAGGCCAAGGTCGCCGAATTCCGTGTGGCCGATGATGCCGTGCTGGAAACCGGTGCCACCATCAGCGCCGATCACTTCATTCCGGGCCAGCTGGTCGATGTCACGGGCATCACCCAGGGCAAGGGCTTTGCCGGCGTCATGAAGCGCTGGAACTTCGGCGGTCTGCGCGCCACCCACGGTGTCTCCGTGTCCCACCGCTCGCACGGTTCGACTGGCCAGCGCCAGGACCCGGGCAAGGTGTTCAAGGGCAAGAAGATGGCCGGGCACATGGGCGCTAAGCAGCGCACCCAGCAAAATCTTGAAATCGTTTCGACCGACGTCGAGCGCGGTCTGTTGTTCGTGATGGGCTCGGTGCCCGGATCGAAGGGCGGCTGGCTGCTCGTCAAGGACGCCGTGAAGGTGCCGCGCAAGGCCGACGTGCCGTATCCGGCGTCGCTGCGTGTGGTCGCCAACGATGTCGCCAACGATGCCGCTCCGGTCGAGGCTGATGCCGCACCGGTCGCTGCTGACGAAACCACGGAGTCCTGATCATGAAGATTCAGGTAACAACCCTGACCGCGGCTGATGCCGGCGAGTTGGAACTGTCGGACGCCGTGTTCGGCAAGGAGCCGCGGCTCGATATCCTGCACCGTGTGGTGACCTGGCAGCTTGAAAAGCGCCGTGGTACCGCCCGCAAGGCACGGGAACGCAGCGAAGTTGCGCGCACTGGCAAGAAGCTGGGCAACCAGAAGGGCGGCGGTCGGGCCCGTCACGGCAACCGCGCTGCGCCGCAGTTCATCGGCGGCGGCAAGGCCCATGGTCCGCGCAAGCGTGATTTCGATCCGTCGCTGAACAAGAAGATCCGCCGCCTCGGCCTGGCCACCGCGCTTTCGGTGAAGGCCCAGGAAGGCAAGCTGATCGTGGTCGAAGACCTCAATCTGGGTGAAGCCAAGACCAAGGCCTTCATCGCATCGATGAGCGCCCTGGGCATCACGTCCGGCCTGTTCATCGATGGTGCGGCTGTGGACACCGGGTTTGCGCGGGCTTCGGCCAATGTGCCCCACATCGACGTGCTGCCGGCGATCGGCGCCAACGTCTATGACATCCTCAATCACGACACGCTGGTGCTGACCCGCGCTGCCGTTTCGGCACTGGAGGCCCGGGTCAATGGCTAACATCGACATCAAGCATTACGACGTGGTCGTGAAGCCGGTGATCACCGAAAAGTCGACCCTGGTGTCCGAGTACAACCAGGTTGTCTTTCAGGTCGCCCGCGATGCCACCAAGCCGCAGATCAAGGCCGCCATCGAAGCGCTGTACGGCGTGAAGGTGCTGGCCGTGAACACCCTGGTTGCCAAAGGCAAGACCAAGCGGTGGCGCGGCCAGGAATATCGCCGGTCGGACGTGAAAAAGGCCGTCGTGACGGTCGCCGATGGCGATCGCATCGATGTGACCACCAGCATCTGAGGGCGGGAACTTAGCAATGGCACTCAAGAGCTATAATCCGACCAGCCCGGGCCAGCGTGGCCTGATCCTGGTCGATCGTTCGGCCCTGTTCAAGGGCCGGCCGCTGAAGACTCTCACCGAAGGTCTGAAGAAGACCGGCGGCCGCAACAACAAGGGCCACGCCACGGCGCGCGGCATTGGTGGCGGTCACAAGCGCCTGTATCGCGTCGTCGATTTCAAGCGCCGCCTGTGGGACGTTGCCGCGACCGTGGAACGGCTGGAGTATGACCCCAATCGTTCGGCGTTCATCGCACTGGTGAAATATGCCGACAAGGAAGGCACCCAGGCCTATATCATCGCGCCGCAGCGCCTGAACGTTGGTGACAGCGTGATCGCCGGCAAGAAGGTCGACGTGAAGCCGGGCAATGCCATGGAAATCGGCCAGATGCCGGTTGGCACCATTGTCCACAATGTCGAGCTGAAGCCCGGCAAGGGTGGCCAGATGGCGCGCGCCGCCGGCACGTTCGTCCAGGTGGTGGGCCGCGACAAGGGCATGGTGATCATCCGTCTGAACAGCGGTGAACAGCGTTACGTGCGTTCCGAATGCATGGCGACGGTTGGCGCGGTGTCGAACCCCGACAACAGCAACCAGAACCTCGGCAAGGCCGGCCGCAATCGCTGGCTGGGCTATCGTCCGCTGACCCGCGGTGTGGCCAAGAACCCGGTCGATCACCCGCACGGCGGTGGTGAAGGTCGTACGTCCGGTGGTCGTCACCCGGTGACGCCATGGGGCAAGCCGACCAAGGGCATGAAGACGCGTTCGAACAAGGCGACGGATCACATGATCATCCGGTCGCGCCACGCCAAGAAGAAGAGGTAAGCGCGCATGAGCCGCTCCGTCTGGAAGGGTCCCTTCGTGGACCTGTCATTGCTGAAGAAAGCCGAAACCGCGCAGGCTTCGGGGGTGCGTTCGCCGATCAAGACCTGGTCGCGCCGCTCCACCATCCTGCCGCAGTTCGTCGGGCTGACCTTCAGCGTCTACAACGGCAAGAAGCACATCCCGGTCATGGTCAATGAAGACATGGTCGGCATGAAGCTTGGTGAATTTGCGCCGACGCGCTTCTTCCCCGGCCACGCTGCTGACAAGAAGGGCAAGCGCTGATGTCCAAGCCCAAGTCCCCCCGCAAGGTTGGCGACCGCGAGGCGCTGGCCATTGCCACCACCATTCGCGGTTCGGCCTACAAGCTGAATCTGGTTGCCGGCCTGATCCGTGGCCGCAAGGCCGCCGACGCGCTCAACATCCTCACCTTCTCCAGCAAGGCGATGGCGGTTGATGTGCGCAAGGTGCTGGCTTCGGCCGTCGCCAATGCCGAAAACAACCATAATCTCGATGTTGATGCGCTTTATGTGAAGGAAGCCAGCGTCGGCAAGGCGATCAGCATGAAGCGGTTCACGCCGCGTGCCCGCGGCCGCGCCGCATCGATCACCAAGCCGTTCAGCCGCCTGCGCGTTGTCGTGCGCGAGATGGACGAAAGCGGGAGCGCCGAATAATGGGTCACAAAACCTCCCCCATTGGTCTGCGCCTGCAGATCAACCGCACCTGGGACAGCCGCTGGTTCGCCAAGGGCGCCGAATATGGCAATCTGCTGCTGGAAGATCTGCGCATCCGCGAGTTCATCCTGAAGCATCACGCCCAGGCCGCAATTTCCAAGGTGGTGATCGAGCGTCCGGCCAAGCTGGCCCGCGTGTCGATCTTTGCCGCGCGCCCCGGCGTGATCATCGGCAAGAAGGGCGCTGACATCGAGAAGCTGAAGAAGCAGATCGGTCAGATGACCCGCAGCGATGTCAGCTTGAACATCGTCGAAATCCGCAAGCCGGAAATCGATGCCAAGCTGGTGGCCGCCGGTGTTGCCGATCAGCTGGAGCGCCGCATCGCCTTCCGCCGTGCCATGAAGCGCGCCGTGCAATCGGCGCTGCGTCTGGGCGCCGAAGGCATCAAGATCACCTGCTCGGGTCGTCTGGGCGGTGCCGAAATCGCCCGCATCGAATGGTATCGCGAAGGCCGGGTGCCGTTGCACACGCTGCGCGGCAACGTCGATTATGCCGAACACCAGGCCCATACCGCCTATGGCGTGTGCGGTGTGAAGGTGTGGATTTTCAAGGGTGAAATCCTTGGCCACGATCCGATGGCCCAGGATCGCCTGATGATGGAAGCCCAGACCTCTGGCGTCCGTCCGGCGCGCTGAGGAGTAGTCAGACATGTTGTCCCCCAAGCGCACAAAATTCCGCAAGGCCTTCAAGGGCCGCATCCATGGCACGGCCAAGGGCGGTACCGCGTTGAACTTCGGCGCCTTCGGCCTGAAGGCCATGGAACCGGAGCGGATCACCGCCCGCCAGATCGAAGCGGCCCGCCGCGCGATTTCGCGTCACATCAAGCGTCAGGGACGCTTGTGGATCCGCATTTTCCCGGATCTGCCGGTGTCGTCCAAGCCTGCCGAAGTCCGCATGGGTTCCGGCAAGGGTTCGCCCGAATATTGGGTGGCGCGCGTCAAGCCGGGCCGCATCATGTTCGAACTTGATGGCGTGCCGCACGATGTGGCCGCCGGTGCCTTCGAGCGCGCGGCAGCCAAGCTGCCGATCAAGACCAAGATGGTGGTGCGCCTCGGCGAACCGACCGGCCAGGATTGAGAGCCATGGGAAACAAGATTTTCGCTGATCTGAAGATTGCATCCGACGATCAACTCGCCACCCGGCTTTCCGAGCTGAAGCGCGAGCAGTTCAACCTGCGGTTCCAGGCGGCCACCGGCCAGCTGGAGCGGCCGGGCCGGGTGCGCGAAGTACGCCGCACCATCGCTCGCATCAAGACCCTGCAATCAGGCCGCAAGGCCGTGCAGGCGGGAGCATAAGAGATGCCGAAACGTGTATTGCAGGGCACCGTGGTGTCCGACAAGGGTGACAAGACGGTCGTCGTGCTGGTGGAGCGCAAGGTTGCGCACCCGGTGTACGGTAAGATCATCCGTCGCTCGAAGAAGTATCACGCCCACGATGAGGGCAATGTGATCAAGGCCGGTGATACGGTGCGCATCGAAGAATGCGCGCCAATGTCCAAGCTGAAGACGTGGACCGTACTCGAGAAGGTTGGCTGAGCCAGTCCTTTCGGGATTTTCAAGAGGCGTCTGCCGGTCGGAATCGGCAGACTTATGAGTGAAGGATCGAAAACATGATCCAGATGCAGACGAACCTCGATGTGGCGGACAACAGCGGCGCCAAGCGGGTGATGTGCATCAAGGTCCTGGGCGGCTCCAAGCGTCGCTTTGCCGGCGTGGGCGACATCATTGTCGTGTCGGTGAAGGAAGCGCAGCCCAAGGGCAAGGTGAAGAAGGGTGATGTGCATCGCGCTGTCGTGGTGCGCACCGCCAAGGACATCCGCCGCGCCGATGGCTCGGTGATCCGTTTTGACAGCAATGCTGCCGTGTTGATCAACAAGAACGAGGAGCCGATCGGCACCCGTATCTTTGGCCCCGTGGTGCGCGAGCTGCGCGCATCGGGCCACATGAAGATCATCAGCTTGGCGCCGGAGGTGCTGTAATGAGTGCTGCGAAGATCAAGAAGGGTGACACGGTCATCGTCCTGTCCGGCAAGGACAAGGGCAAGGAAGGCACCGTGACCCGCAACCTGCCGCGCGATGGCAAGCTGGTGGTGTCGGGTGTCAACCTGATCACCCGCCACAACAAGCCGACGCAGGCGAACCCCAATGGCGGCATCGAGCGCATCGAAGCGCCGATGGCGGCCTGCAAGGTGGCGATCAAGGACCCGACCACGGGCCAGCCGACCCGCGTCGGTTTCGAAATGATCGACGGCAAGAAGGTGCGCGTCGCCAAGAAGTCGGGAGCCCGGATCGATGGCTGATAATCCCACACCGCGCATGCAGACGCTGTACAACGACAGCATCCGCGCGAAGATGACCGAGTTGTTCGGCTACAAGAACGTCATGGAAGTTCCGCGCGTCGACAAGATCGTGCTGAACATGGGCGTTGGCGAGGCCACGCAGGACAAGAAGAAGGTCGAGCAGGCCGCCGGTGAAATGGCGCTGATCGCCGGGCAGCGCCCGGTCATCTGCCGCGCCAAGAAGTCCGTCGCGCAGTTCAAGCTGCGTGAAGGCATGCCGATCGGCTGCAAGGTCACGCTGCGTCGCGATCGCATGTATGATTTCCTGGACCGCTTCGTCACGATCGCGCTGCCGCGCGTTCGCGATTTCCGTGGCCTGTCCGCCAAGTCGTTCGATGGCCGGGGCAATTATGCCTGCGGTATCAAGGAACAGCTGATCTTCCCGGAAATCAACTATGACCGGATCGAGAAGATCCGCGGCATGGACATCATCGTGACGACCACCGCGAAGACCGACGAGGAAGCGCGTGCGCTGCTCGCGCTCTTCGGGTTCCCGTTCATTGGCTACACTCTTGAAAAGCAGGCGGCCTGAACCATGGCAAAGCTGTCGATGATCAACAAGAACGAGAACCGCAAGGCGCTCGTGGTGAAATATGCCGGCAAGTTCGCCGTGCTGAAGGCGATTGCTGCCGACAAGAGCCGTCCCGATGAGGAACGGTTGATGGCGCGCCTGAAGATGGCGGAACTGCCGCGCAACGCGAACCCGACCCGGGTGCGCAACCGTTGCGAACTCACCGGGCGCCCGCGCGCCTATTACCGCAAGTTCAAGCTTTCGCGCATCATGCTGCGGGAACTGGCCAACAAGGGCCTGATCCCCGGTGTGACCAAGTCGAGCTGGTAAGGATAGACCCATGTCAATGTCTGATCCTCTGGGCGACATGCTCACCCGGATCCGCAACGGCCAGCAGGCCCGCAAGGATTCGATTCTCACCCCTGCATCCCGGCTGCGTGCCCGGGTGCTGGATGTGTTGCAGCGCGAAGGCTATATTCGCGGCTATTCGTCGGTGCTCAATGGCGTGCACCAGAATCTGCGCATCGACCTGAAATATTTTGAAGGTCGTCCCGCCATCCAGCATGTTGCCCGCGTGTCGAAGCCCGGCCGCCGCGTTTACAGCGGCGCCACCGAGCTGCCGCGCGTCCGCAACGGGCTGGGCATTGTCATCGTTTCGACGCCTCAGGGCGTTCTGTCGGACGCGGAAGCGCGCGACAAGAACGTCGGCGGCGAAATCCTCTGCCAGGTGTTCTGATATGTCGCGCATCGGAAAAAAGGCCGTTGCCATTCCGGCCGGCGTCACCGCCACCATCAACGACCGCATATTGTCGGTGAAGGGTCCCAAGGGCGAGATGTCGATGCCGCTGGTCGACGACATCAGCTACACCATCGATGCCGGCCTGATCGCCGTGCAGCCGGCCAGCGACACCAAGCGCGCCCGTGCCTTCTGGGGCATGCAGCGCACACTGGTTTCCAATCTGGTGACCGGGGTGACCGAGGGTTTCACCAAGGTGCTGTTGATCACCGGGGTCGGCTATCGCGCGTCGGTGCAGGGGGCGAACCTGAAATTGCAGCTTGGCTACAGCCACGATGTCGATTTCGCCATCCCCGAAGGCATCACGATCAAGACGCCTGATCAGACCACGGTGGAAATCAGCGGGTCCGACAAGCAGCGTGTTGGCCAGGTCGCCGCCGAGATCCGCCGCTGGCGCAAGCCGGAGCCGTACAAGGGCAAGGGCATCAAGTATCGCGGCGAGTTTATCTTCCGCAAGGAAGGGAAGAAGAAATGAGCAAGCTCACCCCCTTCAACCAGCGCCGGCGCCGTGTGCGCACCGCCATCCGCCTCAAGAGCGGTGGTCGGCCGCGCCTGTCGATCCATCGTTCGTCGCAGCACATCTATGCGCAGGTCATCGACGACGACAAGGGCATCACCCTTGCCGCCGCATCGAGCCTGGAAAAGGACGTGCGCGATGTATCGGGTGCGACGATGGCTGCCGCTGCCGACGTCGGCAAGCGCCTGGCCGAGCGGGCCAAGGCGGCCGGCGTGTCGGCTGTGGTGTTCGATCGTGGCGGTTTCCTGTTCCATGGCCGCGTGAAAGCCCTGGCCGATGGCGCCCGCGAAGGCGGGCTGGAGTTCTGAGATGGCTGATGAAATCGAAGTGAGCGGCGCAGCGCCGGAAGCCGAAAACCGCGGTCGCGGCAATCGTGGACGCGGTGGCCCCGGTGGCGGCGGTGATCGTGGCCGTGGTGGCGGTGATCGTCGTGGCGGCCCGAACGACCGCAACAAGCGCGGCCGTGACAACAATGGCGAACCGCCGGGCGAAGAGCTGATCGAAAAGCTCGTGCACATCAACCGCGTGTCGAAGACCGTGAAGGGCGGCAAGCGCTTCGGCTTTGCGGCACTGGTCGTCGTCGGTGATGGCAAGGGCCGGGTTGGTTTCGGCCATGGCAAGGCGCGCGAAGTGCCGGAAGCCATCGCCAAGGCGACGGCGGCCGCCAAGAAGGCGATGATCCGCGTGTCGCTGCGCGATGGCCGCACCCTGCACCATGATGGCTACGGCCATTTCGGCGCCGGCAAGGTCTATGTGCGGTCGGCGACGCAGGGGACCGGCATCATCGCCGGTGGCCCGATGCGTGCGGTGTTCGAATCGCTGGGTGTGGCCGACGTGGTCACCAAGTCGGTGGGCACCAATAACCCGTACAACATGATCCGTGCCACCTTTGCGGCGCTGTCCGGCCAGGTCAGCCCGAAGAGCGTCGCCCAGCGCCGCGGCAAGAAGGTGGTGGATCTGCTGGCACGGCGCGGCGATGTTTCGGCCAAGACGGCTGAAGCTGACGCTGAAGCAATTGCCTGAGCAGGGGCTTGAGGAACAACACCATGGCCAAAGTGAAAGTCACCCAGATCGGTTCGCCGATCCGCCGCACGCCGGTTCAGGAAAAGAACCTGATCGGCCTGGGTCTCAACAAGATGCATCGTTCGCGCGAGCACACCGACACGCCGGAAATCCGCGGCATGATCAAGCGCGTGGCGCATCTGTTGAAGGTCGAAGAACTGGCGTAACTGCCACATTATCAAGCGCGTAAGCGAAAGCGAGTGCATCACATGACGACGAAACTCAGCGACCTTCACGACAATCCCGGCGCCCGCAAGAAGCGCGTGCGCGTCGGCCGCGGCATCGGTTCCGGTGTCGGCAAGACCGCCGGTCGCGGCCAGAAGGGCCAGACCAGCCGCTCGGGTGTGGCGATCAAGGGCTTTGAAGGCGGCCAGATGCCGCTCCACATGCGCATCCCGAAGCGTGGCTTCAACAATATCTTCCGCAAGGATTATGCCGTGCTCAATCTGGGCACGCTGCAGTCGGCGATCGATGCCGGCCGCATCGATGCCGGCCAGTTGATCGACGCGCAGGCGCTGGTTGATGGCGGCGTCATCACCCATGCCCGCGACGGTGTGCGCCTGCTTGGCGTCGGCACGTTGACGGCCAAGGTCACGCTCAAGCTGGCCGGTGCTTCGGCCACGGCCAAGGCCGCTGTTGAAGCCGCCGGTGGCAGCATCGAAGTGCCGCCGCCGCCGCCGGAGCCGCTGACCAGGGACGAGCAGAAGGCGGCCCGCGCTGCCGCTCGCGCTGCCAAGGCGGCCGGCAAGTAAGCTTTGCATTCGGGTCAACGGACCCCATGGCAATTGCGCCGCGTGTCGCCTACATGGAACGGGCACGCGGCGCTTTGCCGTTCTGGACCAGCATGATCGGGTGAGTGCCATGGCGACAGCCGCCGAACAAATGTCTGCGAACCTTTCGTTCGCCAATTTCTCCAAGGCCACCGAGCTGAAGAACCGCATCTGGTTCACGCTCGGCGCGCTGGTGGTATTCCGCCTGATCAGTTTCGTGCCGTTGCCCGGCATTGATCCGCTGGCGCTGTCCAGCCTGTTCAACCAGACGCGCGGTGGTGTGCTGGATTTCTTCAACATGTTCTCGGGCGGCGCCCTGGAGCGCATGAGCCTGATCGCACTCGGCGTCACGCCCTATATCACGGCCTCGATCGTGGTGCAGTTGCTCACGTCGCTGATCCCCAGCTTCATCTCCCTGAAGAAGGAAGGTGAATCCGGTCGCAAGACGCTGAACCAGTACACACGCTATGGCACCGTGTTCCTCACCATCGTGCAGGGCTATGGCATCGCTGTCGGCCTGGAAAGCTGGGGCGCCGGCACCGGTGCGTCGGCCGTGCTCGATCCGGGCTGGTTCTTCCGCGTCTCCATCGTGATCTCGCTGCTTGGCGGCACGATGTTCCTGATGTGGCTTGGCGAACAGATCACCAGCCGGGGCATCGGCAACGGCATCTCGCTGATCATCATGGCCGGCATCGTCGCGCAGTTGCCGATTGCGCTGGGCACCATGTTCGAACAGGGCCGCACCGGCGCGCTGTCGGTGGGCTTCGTGTTCCTGGTCGCCGTGCTGGCGCTTGGCACCATCGCCTTCATCTGCCTGATGGAGCGCGCGCAGCGCAAGATCCTGATCCAGTATCCCAAGCGCCAGACCGGCAATCGCACCTTCCAGGGTGATAGCAGCTTCCTGCCGTTGAAGATCAACACCGCCGGTGTCATCCCGCCGATCTTCGCGTCGTCGCTGCTGCTGATGCCGCTGACCGTGGCGCAGTTCTTCAGCCAGCAGGGCTCGATGCCGGAATGGATGACGACGGTGACGACCGCGCTGCAGCACGGCGCGCCGCTGTACATGTTCCTCTATGCCGCCGGCATCATCTTCTTCAGCTTCTTCTACACCGCCGTGGTGTTCAACCCGGAGGAGACCGCGGAGAATCTGAAGAAATACGGCGGCTTCGTGCCGGGCATCCGGCCCGGTGCGCGCACCGCGGATTATCTGGATTATGTGCTCACCCGGCTGACGGTGATCGGCGCTGCCTATCTGACGCTGATCTGCCTGCTGCCGGAATTTCTGATCAGCGAGTTGAAGGTGCCGTTCTATTTCGGCGGCACCTCGCTGCTGATCGTGGTGAACGTGACGATGGATACGGTGGCACAAATTCAAAGCCACATGCTCGCCCACCAATATGAGGGACTCATCAAGAAGTCCAAACTCAGGGGGAATCGCCGTTGAATCTGATCTTGCTGGGCCCGCCGGGAGCGGGCAAGGGCACCCAGGCCAGCCGCCTGGTCAAAGAGCGCGGCATGGTCCAGTTGTCGACGGGCGACATGCTGCGCGCCGCCGTTTCCGCCGGCACGCCGGTCGGCCTGGCCGCCAAGGCGGTGATGGAAAGCGGTGGCCTTGTCTCTGACGAGATCGTCAACGGCATCCTGTCGGAACGGCTGGACCATCCTGACGCGCGCGCCGGCTTCATTCTTGATGGTTATCCGCGCACCGATGTGCAGGCCGACGCGCTTGATGCGATGCTCAGCGCCAAGGGCCTCACCCTCGATCATGTGATCGAGCTGGTGGTGGACGAAGATGTGCTGGTCGATCGCGTCACCGGCCGTTTCACCTGCGCCAAGTGCGGCGAAGGCTATCATGACCGGTACAAGCTGCCGGCGGTCGACGGCGTGTGCGATGCGTGCGGCAGCGGCGATTTCAAGCGCCGTTCCGACGACAATGAAGGCACGGTGCGCCAGCGCATGGCCGAATATCGCGCCAAGACGGCTCCGATCATCCCGCATTATTCGGCCCGCGGCATCGTTGCCCGCGTGGACGGCATGGCCAGTATGGACGATGTCGCGGCCAGCATCGATGCCATTGTGGATGTGTGAACGCCGGCCGGCACAGCAGGCTTGACAAACGCTCGACTCCTGCCTAACCCGCTCGCTTCCGCATGGACGGACGTTGACCGGCGGCCCGTCAGGGTGGTCGGCACGCTGCTTTGAGATGGTGGTTCCCTGCCCCGAACCGCCGTGGAGCATGAAAGGATCAATCTGTGGCACGTATTGCGGGTGTTAACATCCCGACCAACAAGCGCGTTGAAATCGCCTTGACCTATATCCACGGCATCGGCCGCACCACCGCCAGCCGCCTGGCATCCGAACTCGGCTTCCCGCCGGAGCGCCGGGTGCAGGAACTGACCGACGCCGAGATCCTGCTGATCCGCGAAAAGATCGATCGCGAACTGACCGTCGAAGGTGATCTTCGTCGTCAGAATTCGATGAACATCAAGCGGTTGATGGACCTGGCCTGCTATCGCGGCCTGCGCCATCGCAAGGGCCTTCCGGTCCGCGGCCAGCGCACGCACACCAACGCCCGCACCCGCAAGGGCAAGGCCAAGCCGATCGCCGGCAAGAAGAAGTAAGCGCGTCACCGCCGCTCTTCTTCATCACAGGCTTTAAGGGAAATTCGAAATGGCTCGCGAAGTAGCACGCATCAAGCGCCGGGAGCGCAAGAACATCACCAGCGGCGTGGCGCATGTCAACGCCAGCTTCAACAACACCATGATCACCATCACCGATGCGCAGGGCAATGCGATTGCCTGGTCGTCGGCTGGCACCTGTGGTTTCAAGGGCAGCCGCAAATCGACGCCGTTCGCGGCGCAGATGGCTGCCGAAGATGCCGGCAAGAAGGCCGCCGAACACGGCGTCCGCACGCTGGAAGTGGAAGTGCGCGGCCCGGGGTCAGGACGCGAATCGGCTTTGCGGGCGTTGCAGGCGGTGGGCTTCACCATAACGGCGATCCGCGACGTGACGCCGATCCCGCACAACGGCGTGCGCCCACCCAAGCGCCGCCGCGTCTGAATCATCTGCCCTGGCGCCGGGGCCCCGACGGCGCTTGCGTTCCATACCCAACGTATAACGGGACGAGCGGGTGACGATCCGCTCCTTCCAAGACCGAGGTGAACACTGTGGCAGTCATCGCCAAGAACTGGACTGAACTCAAGAAGCCCAACCGCCTGGAACAGCGCGCGACGGGCGACGGCAAACACAAGTCGGCCTTCGTGGCCGAGCCTCTGGAGCGTGGCTTTGGCCTGACGCTGGGCAATGCCCTGCGCCGGGTGCTGCTGTCGTCGCTGCAGGGTGCGGCTGTCACCGCCATCAAGATCGATGGCGTGCTGCATGAATTTTCCAGCCTGACTGGCGTGCGTGAAGACGTGACCGATATCGTGCTGAACATCAAGCAGGTGGCGATCCGCATGGCGGGCGACCAGGCCAAGCGCGTTTATCTGAACGCCACCGGCCCCGGCCCGGTCACCGCTGGCCAGATCGCCGTGACCGGCGACATGGAAGTGATGAACAAGGGTCTGGTGATCTGCACGCTCGACGAAGGTGCGACGCTCAACATGGAACTGACGGTGGAAACCGGCAAGGGCTATGTGCCGGCCAGCGCCAACCGTCCGGCCGATGCGCCGATCGGCCTGGTGCCGGTGGATGCGCTCTATTCGCCGGTGCGCCAGGTCAGCTACAAGGTGGACAACACCCGCGTTGGCCAGGAACTGGATTATGACAAGCTGACCATCACGGTGGAAACCGATGGCAGCCTGTCACCCGACGATGCGCTGGCCTATGGTGCCAAGATCCTCCAGGATCAGCTGCAATTGTTCGTCAACTTCGAAGATGCCGCCGTCGCGGCACCGGTCACGCATGCCACCACCGGCAGTGTCGTTGAAGTGGACGACAGCGCCAGCATCAACCGCTATCTGCTGAAGAAGGTGGACGAGCTGGAATTGTCGGTGCGTTCGGCCAATTGCCTGAAGAACGACAACATCATCTACATCGGCGATCTGGTGCAGAAGACCGAAAGCGAGATGCTGCGCACGCCGAACTTCGGCCGCAAGTCGCTGAACGAGATCAAGGAAGTCTTGTCCCAGATGGGCCTGCGCCTTGGCATGGAAATCGCTGGTTGGCCGCCTGAGAATATCGAGGAAATGGCCAAGAAGCTGGAACAAGAGTTCTGATCTCTGGCCGCCCGGTGACGGGCGGCCATCGTTCATGACGCGTCATGACTGGGGGCATCTGGCTGGCCCCACCATCAGCCTGGATCGGGGTGCCTGATACGGCCCCGATACGAACGGAGAAGACCCATGCGCCACGGCGTTGCCCATCGCAAACTCGGCCGGACCAGCGCGCATCGCATCGCGATGCTGCGCAACATGTCGGCCAGCTTGATCAAGCACGAGCAGATCAAGACCACGCTGCCCAAGGCCAAGGAATTGCGCCCCTACATCGAGAAGCTGGTGACGCTGGCCAAGCACGGCGGCCTGTCCAACCGTCGTCTGGCGCTGGCTCGCCTGGGCGATGAAGCGCAGTTGTCCAAGCTGTTCGACGAACTGGCGGCACGCTATGCCAACCGCGAAGGTGGCTATATCCGCGTGGTCAAGGCCGGTGTGCGCCGTTCCGATGCCACGCCGATGGCGATCATCGAGTTCGTCGATCGCAATGTCGACGCCAAGGGCCAGGATTCGGGTCCGGTGCAGGAATTTGGTGCGGACGATTAAGCGTTGGGCGGCTGAGGCGTTGGCCGCCAAAGCCCGCACAAGCGTGTTTGCCAGAAGGAACCGCCAGCATGACCGACGAAATCGATCTGGGCGCATCGCCTGAAAATGGGTTTGGCGAAGGCAGCTTCGACAGTGAGGCGATGCCGCAGGTTTCGATCATCACGCAATATGTGAAGGATCTGTCGTTCGAAAATCCGAACGCGCCGGCCAGCCTGCAGATGGGCGGCCAGCCGCGCATCGACGTCAATGTCGGCGTCAATGCCCGCAAGGCAGCCGACAATGTGTTCGAAGTCGAGCTGAAGATCACCGCCAAGGCCGATGTCGATGGCACCGCCACCTTCCTGGTTGATCTGCTCTATGCCGGCCTGTTCGGCTTGCAGAATGTGCCGGAAGAAGCGCTGGAGCCGTTCTGCATCATCGAAGCGCCGCGCATCCTGTTCCCGTTCGCCCGCCGCATCATTGCCGATGCCGTGCGCGACGGCGGCTTCCCGCCCCTGATGCTCGATCCGATCGATTTCGGTGCGCTCTATCTGGCGCAGCAGGGCGGCAACGGCCAGATCGGCAACGCTTGATCCCCTCTCCCCTTGCGGGAGAGGGCGACTCGCCGTAGGCGAGCGGGGTGAGGGGTCCTTCGCCTTGTTTTGCGCGATAATCGGATGAGCCTCGTCCGCGCCTCTGCCACCATCGGCAGCTTCACTCTGCTTTCCCGCATCGCCGGTTTTGTCCGCGATGTGCTTCAAGCGACTTTGCTGGGCGCGGGCCTGGCCGCCGATGCCTTCCTGATCGCCCAGCGCCTCCCCAATCTGTTCCGCGCGCTGTTTGCCGAAGGCGCGCTGGCCGCCGCCTTCGTGCCGATGCTCAATCAACGGATGGGCGCTGAAAACGGCGGCGTCGATGCTGCCCGCCGCTTTGCAGAGGCGGTGCTGGCGGTGTTGCTGCCGTTCCTGTTGCTGTTCACCATCGTGATGGTGGTGGCGACCGCGCCGGTAGTTTGGGCGCTCACAGGCGGCTTCCCCGATGCAGCGCCGGAAAAATTTGCGCTCACCGTGCACTTCACCCGGCTGACCTTCCCCTATCTGATGCTGATCAGCATCGTGTCGCTGCTCGGCGGCTTGCTCAACGCGGTCGGTCGGTTCGCGGTCAATGCCGCAGCACCCATCCTGCTCAATCTGGTCTTGATCGCCGGGCTGTTCTGGTCGGCCGGCAGCGATGCCGTGGCCGTGGCCGGGGTGCAGGCGATCTGCGTCACCCTGGGCGGTGTGGCCCAACTGATCTGGCTGATGTGGTCGTGCCAGCGCGCTGGTTTCGGCCTGCGGCTGCGCGTGCCACGGCTGACCCCAGAGGTGAAGGCGCTGCTGCGGCTGATCCTGCCAGCCGCGCTCGGGGCAGGGGCGGTGCAGATCAACCTGCTGATCTCCACGGCGTTGGCGGCGCGGTTCCTGGGCGAAGGCGCCGTAAGCTGGCTCTATTATGCCGACCGGCTGAATCAATTGCCGCTGGGCATCATCGGCATCGGGGTGGGCACCGCGCTGCTGCCGGCGATGTCGCGGCTGCTCGCCGCCGGGGACGCCAGCGCGGCGCTGGCCCAGCAGAATCGCGCCATCGAACTGGTGCTGCTACTTACCCTGCCGGCTGCAGCAGGCCTGGCGCTGGTGGCCGCGCCGATCATCGGCGTCCTGTTCCAGCACGGTGCCTTCACCGCGCTGGATACGCGGCAGACGGCCGCGGCGCTGGCGGCGTTCGCGCTCGGCCTGCCGGCCTATGTGCTGATCAAGGTGCTCACGCCGGGCTTTCACGCGCGCAGCGACACGCGCACGCCGGTTCGGGTGGCGCTGGGGGCGATGCTGGTCAATCTGGCGGCCAATCTGCTGCTGGTGTGGCCGTTCGGTCATGTCGGCATTGCGCTGGGCACGGCGATCGCGGCGTGGGGCAACGCCGGGGCGCTGTGGTGGCTGCTGGTCCGGCGTGGGCAGTTCGCGCTGGATGAACGGGCGCGGCGCAGCCTGCCGCGCCTGGTGATTGCCACGGTTGCGATGCTGGCGGTGCTGGCGGCGGCCCAACACGCGATGGCGGCCTTTGCCACGCCCGATGCCGCCGTGCCGATGCGCATCCTGGCGCTGGCGCTGTTGCTTGGCATGGGCGGCTTGGCCTATCTGGGGGCCGCGCGAGCACTGGGCCTGTTCACCTTGTCAGGCCTCGCCGCGCAATTGAGACGGAAGCGCCAATGAAACGGGTTTTTTCGGGCATCCAGCCCACCGGCAATCTGCATCTCGGCAATTATCTGGGGGCCATCCGCAATTGGGTGCGCATGCAGGATGAAGCCGAATGCATTTTCAGCGTGGTCGATCTGCATGCCATCACCGTGGCGCAGGATCCGGCGACGCTGCGCCGCGGCATTCGCGAGATGGTGGCGGCACTGATTGCGGCGGGCCTCGATCCCGAACGCTGCATATTGTTCCCGCAGAGCCGGGTGCGCGTGCACGCCGAGCTGGCCTGGGTGCTGATGTGCACGGCACGGGTCGGTTGGCTCAACCGCATGACGCAGTTCAAGGAAAAGAGCGGCAAGGATCGTGAAGGCGCTTCGGTGGGCCTTTATACCTATCCGGTGCTGCAGGCCGCCGACATCCTGGCGTATCGCGCCACCCATGTGCCGGTGGGCGAGGACCAGAAGCAGCATCTGGAGCTGGCGCGCGACATCGCCATCAAGTTCAACAATGATTTCGGGCCCAGTTTCGGCGGGGAGCTGTTTCCGCCGCCCGAACCGGTGATCGAAGGCCCGGCGACGCGGGTGATGTCGCTGCGTGACGGCAGCGCCAAGATGTCCAAGAGCGATCCCAGCGACCAGAGCCGCATCAACCTGACCGACGATGCCGACACCATTGCCGCCAAGATCAAACGGGCCAAGACCGATCCGGAGGCCCTGCCATCGGAACCGGCCGGGCTGGCCGGGCGCGCCGAAGCGACCAATCTGGTCAACCTGATGGCGGCGCTGACGGACCGCAGCATTGCCCAGGTGCTGGCCGACCATGGCGGCCAGGGCTTCGGCGCCTTCAAGCCGGCGCTGGCCGACGTGATGGTGGCGAAACTGGCGCCGATCACGGCGCGCTTCAACGCGCTGAAGGACGATGCCAGCGCCATCGAAGCCATCTGCGCGCGCGGGGCCGATCGGGCGCGGGCGATTGCCGAACCGGTGCTGGCCGATGTGCACCGGGCGGTGGGCTTTACCGCCTGAGCGTGGTATCACATTAACTGTCGTTCATGTGGCAGTCAGTTGCGTTGTTGCATGGAAGGCGCATAACATTGTCACCACCTCATCCAGGGTCACATATGAACATTCGCTTCGCACCCCGTCATCTCACGCCGCTGCTGGCCGCGCTGGCCCTGAGTGCCTGTGTCGCGCCGTTCGAAGCGCGCGTGGCGCGGTTTCAGCAGTTGCCGGCCCCTTCGGGCAACAGCTTCGTGATCGAAGCCCGCGACAAGGCCAATGAAGGCGGCTTGGAATTTGCCACCTATGCCAATCTGGTCCGCCAGAAACTGGTGGCGGCCGGCTATCAGGAGGCTGCCAGCGCCGATGCGTCGGCGCTGACCGTGCAACTGGATTACAATGTCACCGCACCGCGTGAGAAAGTGCGCACCCGGCCGGGCATCGGCTGGGGCGGTATGGGCTGGGGCGGTTTTGGCGGCGGCTTTGGTGGCTGGGGCGGCGGTTGGGGCGGCGGCTGGGGCCCCTATTGGGGTGCCGGCTGGGGCGGTGGTTTCGGCGGCTGGGGCGGCGGCTTCGGTGGCGGCTGGAACAATGATGTCTATTCGGTCACCACCTATAACGCCGTGGTGGCCCTGCGCATCAACCGCAACACGGACAAGCGCAGCGTGTTCGAAGGCCGCGCCGAAACGGTGAGCAGCAGCAACAATCTGACCAAGCTGGTGCCCAATCTGGTCACCGCAATCTTCACCAATTTCCCCGGCAACAGCGGCGAGACGGTCTCGGTGCGGTTCGATCCGGCCAAGCCGGGCGTGGCGCCGACGGTCAAGCCGATGCGCTGAGGCTCCGCGCTGGATATTGAGGGGGCGCGCCGGGAAACCGGGGCGCCCTTTTTTGTCTCCCTCTCCCTTGATGGGAGAGGCGACCCGCTGACTTCGGCGAGCGGGTGAGGGTGTTGCTTTATATGATCGGGCGGGGATCACCCACCCCGCTCGGCTGGCGCCGAGTCGCCCTCCCCTGAAGGGAGGGACCCAAAGTGCAGCAGTTGCCCCTACTGCGGCGGAGTCGGCTCGCTATAGCCCATGCGGTTGGTGCGATCCTGTGCCCAGGCTTCGACCTGCCGGCGATCGCAGCCGGTGAAGCCGGCCGGCCCGACGGCGCTGCAACTGCCGATGCTGTTGCCGGCACCGCCCGCGCCATCGCCCAGCAGCATCGCCCGATTCTGGGTGAGCACGCTGGTGCGGGTTTCGGCACGGCGCAGGCGTTCCGGGATGCGATAGATTTCCGCTTCGGGCAGGCGGGCGCACACCACCACTTCATCGGGGGAATTCGGCTTGGGGCAGGCCTCGTTGCCGAACACCGTCACCATGCGCTGGCGCGGCTGGCTGCCATCGCCGGCGGGAATGTCGGCAGGCTTCAACATGCTTGGCCGCGGCGGTGCTGTGGTGGGGTTGGCCGGCGTCGGCTGGGAAAGGGCCGGCACAGCGACCAGCAGTGCGATCAGGGCAGGCAGAGGGCGCATCGCATCAGGCTCCAGCAACGTGTAACCGCACAAGATTAGGCGGTTTTGCCGACGGGGGAAACCGGCAATCACGTGGGCGAAGTTGCCCGTGCGGGCCTGTCTGGCGGCTGAACCGCCCAGTTCAGCCGATCTTTCTCAGGCGATTTTTTCAGGCGATTTTTTCGGCCAGGATGGTCAGGCCCTGCGGTGTCACTTCGGCAAAGCCGCCCTCGATCTCGTAACGCTCGGTGGGGCCGCTGCCTTCGGTGGCATAGACTTCGATGGTGCCGGGGCGAATGGTGCTCATCATCGGCGCGTGGCCGGGCAACACGCCGAAATCGCCTTCACTGCCGGGCACGACCACCATGGCCACCTTGGCCTTGGCAATGCGCCGTTCCGGGGAGACGAGTTCGAAATCGAGAAGGTCTGCCATGTTCCGCTCCGCTCCCCTCCCGCTTGCGGGAGGGGCTGGGGGTGGGTTTTTCGGTCAGGGTGGGTCTATTCCCACCCCCGACCCCTCCCGCAAGCGGGAGGGGAGAACTCAGGCCGCGTCGGCGGCCAGCTTCTTGGCCTTGGCCACCGCGTCTTCGATGGTGCCGACCATGTAGAAGGCCGCTTCCGGCAGATGATCATATTCGCCGGCGACGATGGCCTTGAAGCCCTTGATCGTGTCTTCCACGGCCACCAGCACGCCGGGCGAACCGGTGAAGATTTCGGCGACGTGGAACGGCTGGCTCAGGAAGCGCTGGATCTTGCGGGCGCGGCTGACGGTGAGTTTGTCCTCTTCCGACAGCTCGTCCATGCCGAGAATGGCGATGATGTCCTGCAGCGACTTGTACTTCTGCAGCACTTCCTGCACCGAACGCGCGACACCATAATGTTCTTCGCCGACAACGCGCGGGGACAGCACGCGGCTGGTCGAATCGAGCGGATCGACCGCCGGATAGATGCCGAGTTCCGAAATCGCGCGGCTGAGCACGGTGGTGGCATCAAGGTGGGCGAACGAGGTGGCCGGCGCCGGATCGGTGAGATCGTCGGCGGGCACGTAGATCGCCTGCACCGAGGTGATCGAGCCCTTGTTGGTGGAGGTGATGCGCTCCTGCAACTGGCCCATGTCGGTGGCCAGCGTCGGCTGATAACCCACGGCGGACGGGATGCGGCCCAGCAGCGCCGACACTTCGGAACCGGCCTGGGTGAAGCGGAAGATGTTGTCGACGAAGAACAGCACGTCCTGGCCTTCGACATCGCGGAAATATTCGGCGATGGTCAGGCCCGAAAGCGCGACACGGGCGCGGGCGCCGGGCGGCTCGTTCATCTGGCCATAGACCAGCGCCACCTTGGAGCCTTCGGAGATGGCATTGCCATCGGCATCCTTGGCGATGACGCCGGCATCGAGGAATTCATAATAAAGATCATTGCCTTCGCGGGTGCGTTCCCCCACGCCGGCGAACACGCTGGTGCCGCCGTGACCCTTGGCGATGTTGTTGATCAGTTCCTGGATCAGCACGGTCTTGCCGACGCCGGCGCCGCCGAACAGGCCGATCTTGCCGCCCTTGGCATAGGGCGCCAGCAGATCGATGACCTTGATGCCGGTGACCAGAATGGCGGCTTCGGTCGATTGATCGACAAAGTCCGGCGCCTGGGCGTGGATGGGGGCGGTGTTGGTCTGATCGATCGGGCCGCGCTCGTCGATCGGTTCCCCGATGACGTTCATGATGCGACCGAGCGTGGCCGGGCCAACCGGCACGCGGATCTGGCTGCCGGTGTCGGTGACTTCCTGGCCGCGGACCAGGCCGTCGGTGGCGTCCATGGCGATGGTGCGCACGGCGTTTTCACCCAGATGCTGGGCAACTTCCAGCACCAGGCGGCGATCGCCGATGCGGGTTTCCAGGGCGGACAGGATGGACGGCAGTTCGCCTTCGAAGGTCACGTCGACAACGGCGCCGATGACCTGGCTGATGCGCCCGACATTGTTCGTGGTGTTGGCCATGGTGGCGTGCTCCTTAAAGCGCTTCGGCGCCCGAGATGATCTCGATCAATTCCTTGGTGATCGCGGCCTGTCTCGTGCGGTTGTAGGTGATGGTGAGGCGGTTGATCATGTCGCCGGCGTTGCGCGTGGCGCTGTCCATGGCGGTCATGCGGCTGCCCTGTTCGGATGCGGCATTTTCCAGCAGCGCGCGGAAAATCTGCACGGCGAGGTTCTTCGGCAGCAGATCGGCGAGGATGGCCTCTTCGTCCGGCTCATATTCCACCGACGCGTCGGCGCCGGATTGGGCATCGCCGCCGGCGGGCAGCGCGGCGGGAATGATCTGCAGCCGCGTCGGCGTCTGCACCAGGGCGGAGCGGAAGGTCGAGAAGAACAGATGCGCCACGTCGAATTCGCCGGCTTCATAGCGGCGCACGACATCTTCCGACACGGATTTGGCATCGGTGAAGGCCAGGGTCTTCACATGGGTCATGTCGACCGTGTCGATGATGAGCTCCTTGTGGGTGCGTGCGAACGGCGCGCGGGCCTTCTTGCCGACAAACATCAACTTGACGGTTTTGCCCTCGGCCAGCAGTTCGTCCATGGTGCGGCGCGCCAGCTTGGCGATGTTGCCGTTGAAGCCGCCAGCGAGGCCGCGCTCCGACGAGCAGACCACCAGCAGATGCAACTGATCCTTGCCGGTGCCAGCCAGCAGCTTGGGCGATTCCGGGCCAACCGTGACGCGTGACGCGAGGCTCGCCATTACTGCTGCCATCCGCTCCGAATAGGGGCGCGCGGCTTCGGCGGCTTCCTGCGCACGGCGCAGCTTGGCCGCGGCGACCATTTTCATCGCCTTGGTGATCTTCTGGGTCGACTTCACCGAAGTGATGCGGACCTTCAGGGCTTTCAAGCTGGGCATCGTGCGTCGTTCAGGCGAAGGTCTTGGCGAAGGCGCCGATGACGTCCTTCAGCTTGGTGACCGTGTCCGGGCTCAGATCCTTCTTTGTGCGGATGTCGGTCAGCACATCGGCATGCGCCGACTTGATGTGGCTCAAGAGCGAGGCTTCGAAACGGGTGACGGCGTTGGCGTCCACCGTGTCGAGGAAGCCGTTGACGCCGGCAAAGATGCTGACGACCTGCTCTTCGAACGGCATCGGCTTGAACTGGTCCTGCTTCAGCAGCTCGGTCAGGCGCTTGCCGCGGTTCAGCAGCTTTTGCGTCGAGGCGTCGAGATCGGAGCCGAACTGCGCGAACGCCGCCATTTCACGATACTGGGCCAGCTCCAGCTTGATCGAGCCGGCGACCTTCTTCATCGCCTTGGTCTGCGCGGCGGAACCGACGCGCGACACCGAAAGGCCGACGTTGATGGCCGGGCGGACGCCCTGATAGAAGAGTTCGGTTTCGAGGAAGATCTGGCCATCGGTGATCGAAATCACGTTGGTCGGGATGTACGCCGACACGTCACCAGCCTGGGTTTCGATGATCGGCAGCGCGGTCAGCGAACCGGCACCCAGATCGTCATTCATCTTGGCGGCGCGCTCCAGCAGGCGGCTGTGCAGATAGAACACGTCACCCGGATAGGCTTCGCGGCCCGGCGGACGGCGCAGCAGCAGCGACATCTGGCGATAGGCGACGGCCTGCTTGGACAGATCGTCATAGACGATCACGGCATGCATGCCGTTGTCGCGGAAATATTCGCCCATGGTGCAGCCGGTGTAGGGTGCCAGGAACTGCAGCGGGGCCGGCTCCGACGCGGTGGCGGCCACCACGATCGAATATTCCATCGCGCCGTTTTCTTCCAGCGCGCGCACGATCTGCGCCACGGTCGAGCGCTTCTGCCCGATGGCGACATAGATGCAATAAAGCTTCTTCGATTCGTCGTCGCCAGCGTTCACCGTCTTCTGGTTGATGAACGTGTCGATGGCCACGGCGGTCTTGCCGGTCTGGCGATCGCCGATGATCAGTTCGCGCTGGCCGCGGCCGACGGGGACGAGGGCGTCGAGCGCCTTCAGGCCGGTCTGCATCGGTTCGTGCACGGACTTGCGCGGGATGATGCCCGGCGCCTTCACTTCGACGCGGCGGCGTTCGGCAGCGACGATCGGGCCCTTGCCGTCGATCGGATTGCCCAGGCCATCAACGACGCGGCCGAGCAGGCCCTTGCCGACCGGCACGTCGACGATGGTGCCGGTGCGCTTGACAGTATCGCCTTCCTTGATCTGGCTGTCCGACCCGAAGATCACGACGCCGACATTGTCGGTTTCCAGATTGAGCGCCATGCCCTGGATGCCGCCGGGAAATTCGACCATTTCGCCGGCCTGGACATTGTCCAGCCCATGCACGCGGGCGATGCCGTCGCCGACACTCAGCACCTGGCCGACTTCCGAGACTTGCGCCTCGGTGCCGAAATTGGCGATCTGATCCTTGATGATCCGCGAGATTTCGGCGGCGTTGATGTCCATGTCAGGTCCTTCTTAAGCCTTGAGCGCCTGGCCGAGCATGTCGAGCCGGGTGCGAATCGAAGAATCAATCATGCGGCTGCCCACGCGGACGACCAGCCCGCCCAGGATCGCCGGATCGACGGTGATGTTGAGCGCCACGTTGCGGCCGATGCCGGCCTTCAGCTTGGCAGCCAGCGCCTGTGCTTGCGTGTCGGTCAGCTTGTGGGCGGCGGTGACATCGGCGGTCACTTCGCCCTTGCGCGCGGCATTCAGCGCCGCAAAATCGCGGATGATCGCCGGCAGCAGCGCCAGCCGGCGATTGGCGGCGAGCACGCCGAGAAAATTCTTGGTCAGGCCATCGATGTTCAGCCCATCGGCCACACCGGCGACGGCTGCGCCGGCCGCGCCGCGCCCGACCACCGGGCTGTTCACCAGCGCGGCGAGATCGGCCGATTCGGCCAACGCCTCCTTCAGCGACGTCAGGCTGGATTCAACCGCGCCCAACGACTTGCCTTCAATGGCCAGCGTGAACAACGCACGCGCATAGCGCCCGGAAAGGCCGGTGGCCACGCTTGAGGAAATTTGTACGTCCAAGGCTTTGGCCCCGCTGTGATCATATATGACAAAGGGCACGGCAGGTGACCCCGCCGATGGTGGGGCGCGACTAGCATCGGGCTTGGCATGTTGCAAGGCAGCATATGGGCAGGAATCAGGCGCCTTGGCGTTTCACCCGCATCGGCATCGCCGCAAACGCCACCTGCCCGGCCAGGCCCAGCATGCCGGCCGGGGTGGCAAAGCTGGCCAGATACACGCAAGGCACCCGCCCGAACGCCAGCGCCAGCCCGAACTCAGCGAGCATCAGCCACACGAATGCCGAACCGCCCATCACCGCCCGCCCCGCCAGCCCCAGCTTCTGCCGGGCCAATAGCCGCCCGCTGCACCACCAACTGACCGCCAGGACAATCGGCGTTTCAATCGCCACCGCCGTGACCGCGCCAACCAGTGGCGCGAGCCACAAGGTGCGCACCGTGCCGAGCGCGAAGGCGACGGCAAATACGCCGGCGAAGTAGCACCAGCCAGTGATGAGCGCTGTCATGCCCGAAGTGTAGCACATATTGCCGCTGGGCCGGCACGGCGTTACCCTTGGCTTTCCATGCCCTGGCTGTTTCACATCTTCCTTGCCATCCACGTTGGCGCCGGCGTGGTGGCGCTCACCAGTTTCTGGGGGGCGGTGGTGACGCGCAAGGGTGGCCCGGCGCATCGGCGCTGGGGATTCGTGTTTTCGGCTTCGATCTACACGGCGGCGAGCCAGGCGCTCGGCATGGGCGCGCTGTCGCTGGTGTGGCCGCTGGCCATGCATCCTGAGTTGACCGATGCGGTGCTGTATCGCGGCATGTTCGGCACGATGATGGTCTATCTAGGCCTGCTGGCCGTCTCCATGACCAGATACGGCCTGGTGATGGTCGCCAACCGGCGGGATCACGACGCGAATCGGCACTGGTCGATGCTGGCGTTGCAGGGCACCACCATGGTCGCAGCCGGCATCTGCCTGGCGCACGGGGCGTATCTGCTTAACCGCAATGGCCCGGTGATGGAGCCGGTCCTGATGGTGATGGTCTCGCTTTTGGGGTTCGGCACCACCATCACCTATTTCCGCTACATCTTCGCTCCGCGCCCGGCGGCGCGCGCCTATATTCCCGAACATTTCAAGGCGATGGTCGCCACGGGCATCGCCGCCTACACGGCGTTCCTGTCAGTCGGCCTGATCGAGATGTTCCCCACCCACGCCTTCAACCCGGCGATCTGGGCGATCCCCAGCATGGGCGGCATGGCCATCATCATCCATTATCTGCGGCAGTATAAGCCGGCCGGCAAAGCCCAGCCCGCCGAATAGTCAATCCGGACCGAGCGCGGCCGCCAGCGCCGCAAATATGTCGTCGATGCCGTTCAGGTGCGGGCGTTCGGTGGTGACGATGGCGCGAAACGCTTCGCGGCGGATGCCGGCCAGCACCTGGCCGGTTGGCCTGGCCGCTTCGGGCAGGCTGGAGACGACCAGATCGATCATGCGTTCGGCGCCATGCAGGCGACCCCACAGATAATCATGCTCGCGGTAGGCGCGGCAGAAAAACGCGCCGAACGCCTTGAATTGTGCGCCTTTCAGATGGCGGCCGCCCACGCTGGCCAGCGCCATGCAATCATCGGGGCTGACGCGGTCGACCTTGATCTCGTCCAGCTCATCGCCGCCGCCATCGGCGATCAGCGGCAGGATGGCGATATCGAAGAAGGCAAAGCCCAGATAGGCGGCCAGCGCCTCGCGCCGCAGTCGGCGCGGCAGGCCGGTGCTGAGCAAGGCCACCAGTGCGGCATCGCTGCTGTCGTCCAGCGCCTTCAGATCGAGCGCGACCGCCAAAGCCGCCAGCGCCGCCGCCGGATCCCCGATCGCGCCGGCACAGGCGGCGCGGGTGGCGGGATCAAGCCGGCCGATGCCGCCGCGAGCCAGATGCGGGCCGAGGATGGCGTAGATGCCGGCCTTCACCGTGCCCAGCGCTTCGCCGGTGCGCTCGTCGGCGCCGGCCATCGCCATGTTGACCCGCCGGATCAGGAAGCGCAGGCGGCGGATGCGGAAATCCAGATCAAACTGGCGCAGGAACAGCACATGGGCCGATGCCGGCCCGGCCTTGCCCAGCGTCTGTTCGGGTTCGGCGATGCCGGCGGCCTGCACATGGTGCCACAGCGCGCTGCGCGCCCGCGCTGCGTCGATGTCCCCGGTCTTGGCGATCTGGTCGGCCAGGCGTTCCACGACGGTGGCGAATTTCAGCCGGCCATAGGCGCCATAGGCAAAGCCGGCCTGCCGCGCGGCTTCGCCGTTCATGCGGCTGCGCCATTCGGCCAGCCGGCTGGTGGTGGGCGAAAACAGCAGCAGGCGCATGCCGATGGCCGCATCGATGGCCAGATCGACCTGCGGGATCATGCCGATCACGATATGGCGCAGGCGGCGGGCACGCACCGATATGGCTTCGATGGCGGTCAGGCTGTCGCGGATCGGTTGCTGGCGCGGGATATCGGCCAGGCTGCGCAGGATGGTGGCGAAAAATCCCGGCGGCACGTCGCCGTCCGGGCCAGGACCGGGGTCGTGCATGCCGGGTTTGGGATCAAGATAGACGAAGCGGCGATCAACCTCGCGGTGCGCCGGGCGGCCGGGCAGCGCCGCCAGCGCCGGGCCGAACGGCCGATTGTCGAGCACGGCGCCATCGATGAGATCGACCAGCGCCGGATCGCGGCGGCCGGGAAAGTTGCGCGCCAGAAATGCCGCGCGCCCCGGCCAGGCCAGGCCGCGCGCCGCCAGCACCGCATCGATTTCGGACACGCGGGCCGGCGGGAAGGCACCGGGGAAACTGGCGGTGGCGCGGGCGGCCAGCACGAGTTCACCGGTTTCGCCAAGATGCCGATCCTCGCCGTCGCCGGGGCAGGACAGGCCAAGCACCAGGCGATGCTCCGGCTCGGTGACTTCCAGTGGGCTGTTCAGCCGCAGCCGCTGCGGCGCGCCATGATAATCGGTGACGGTGACGAACAGATCGAACGGGTGCAGGCGCGGCAGCAGCGGCGGCGTGCGGGTGCCGGCCGCCATGGCGGCGAAGGCATCGGCGAGCAGCCCCGAAAATGCCGCGCCTGAAAAGGGCGGCTTGAACCAGCGGCTGCGCATCAGGCGGGACAATTTGCGCTTCACCTCGGCATGGGCCTGCACTTGCGCCCTGTCGTCCGCTGCCAGCCCGCGCCGGCGCACCCACCACACCAGCGGGATCGCCCACAGCTTGGAAAAGCTGCGCGAGGCCGCCGCCGGATCGAGCAGCACATCGGAATCGGCGCCATCCAGCCACAGCGCGCGGATGGCATCCAGATCATGCCCCTCCACCAGCGCGCGCGCCAGCAGCACGCCATTGATGCCGCCGGCCGAAGCCCCCGCGACGATGTCGCAGATCACCCGCAGATCGAGGCCGGGAATGGCATCGAGCAGCGCCTGGTAAACAATCTCGGTGTCGCGCGCCGGCGGCATGTCGGCGGCGTCCGGTGCATGCCGGCGCATGGAGGCGCGGGTGAGCTTCCACACTTCCTTGGTGAGGCCGTGCATGTACACCGCCAGGCTGACCCCGCCGTAACAGACCAACGCGAGGCGCAATTCCTTGGTTTGCACGCATGCTCCTGTGCGGAGCTAGTGTAACGGGGTGTAACCAGTCGGCAAGCGTCGGATTTTCTGGGGTGCGCGCCCGGCCTCTTCTCCCCCGGTGGGCGCGGTTGCCAGGCTCAGCGCTTGATGTCGGCGGCAGCGACCACGATGTCGAAGGCCGTGGTGATGCCCTTCACGAAGGCGCCGCGCTCGACATTCACATATTCATCCAGCGCATGGGCGCGAAAGCCGCCGCCGCCGGCCGAAAGCGTGATGGCCGGAATGCCAAGGCTGATCGGGATGTTGCTGTCGGTGGAACTGGCGCCCAATTCGCTGCTGTAGCCGCCGGCGCCGAGGATGCGCGCGGCGGTGGTGATCAGCGGATCGGTGGCGGGCGTGGTGCCGGCGGGACGATCGCCGATCAGTTCGGGCGTGGCGCTGATCTTGCCGAAACGCGTGTCGCGTGCGGCGTTTTCGGCGGCGACATTGTCCGCGATCAGTTTCAGGAACTGCGTTTCCACCGCCTGCAGATTGGCCGGCGAGGCGGAGCGCATGTCGAACTCCATGGTGATCTCGTTGGGGATCGAGTTCACCGACGTGCCGCCGGTGACGGTAGACGCCGAATAGGTCGTCTTCACATCCGTGGGCGGCACGATCTTGTAAAGGCCGCTGACCGTGCCGGCCATTGCCACCATCGGGTTGACGATGCCGAACGCGCCATAGCTGTGGCCACCCGGCCCCTTGAAGGCGACGCGATAGCGCCGCGAGCCGACGCCGGCATTGGTGATGCGCCCCACCGTGCTGCCATCGAAGCTGATGAAATCACCGATGCGCGGTTTCAGCGGGCTGGCGGAAAACAGATGGCGCACGCCGCGCAGATCGCCCTGGCCTTCCTCCCCCACATTCGCCACGAAGATGATGTCACGCGGCGTGACGATCTTGCCGGCATCCATGGCGCGCACGAACGCCAGCAGCGCGGCCAGCGTGACCGTGGTGTCGCCAATGCCCGGCGCGTGCAGCGTGTCGCCTTCGCGGCGCACCTTGGTGTTGGTGCCTTCCGGGAAAACAGTGTCGAGGTGGGCGGCGACCATCAGCGCCTTGGCGGTGCGGTTCTTGCCGGGGCGGATGCCGATCACATTGCCGACCGCATCGACATGCACGTCTGTCAGGCCCAGCGCCTTGAACTTTTCCGCCATGCGGAGCCCGCGCACATTTTCCTTGAATGGCGGCGCCGGGATCTCGGTGAGCTCGATCAGCTCGGCGATGGTGGTATCATAATCGGCCGCCAGCTTGGCATGTGCGGCGGCCAGATTGGCGGGCTGGGCGACGGCGGGCGTGGCCAGTGCGGCGGCCAGCAGGAGCGGTAGGGCGATGGAAGGTTTCATGCGCGCATCTGGCATGGCGCAGCGCCGCAATGCAACAGCCGGTCAGAGCTTCTGATACATCACATAGGCGTCGACATCGCCGGCCTGCGGATGGGCAAAGGCACCGGGCAGGCGGCCGACGATGGCAAAGCCCATCGACTGCCAAAGATGCACCGCCGGTTCGTTGGTGCTCACCACGAAGTTGAACTGCATGGCGCGATAGCCTTGGGCACGGGCCTGATCCAGCGAATGGGCGCACATGCTGCGGGCCACGCCCCGCCCGGCCGCGGCCGCAGCGGTGACATAACCGCAATTGCAGACATGGCTGCCGCCGCCGGTCTGGTTGCGGCGGATATAATAGGTCCCCACGATCGCGCCGTCGGCCTCGGCCACAAACGTCGTCTTGTCCGGCGCCAGCCAATAGGCGATCGCGTCGGCCTCCGACATGGCGGGATCCTGCGTCAATGTCGTGCCGGCCCGGATTGCCGGCAGGATGATGGCGGCGATGGCGGCGCGATCGGCCGGGGTGGCGGGGCGGATGTGCATTGCGGCGCTTTAGCGAACCGGGGTTGGCATGCAAACACTGGGCAAGCCTGCCAAGCCCCTTGCGGGGAGGCCAGCCTCTGCTTATTGTTCCGCCTATGTTCCATATGTGAGGTGCCATGGCCAAGGGCAAATCCCGTTATGTCTGCCAGGCGTGCGGCGCGGTGTCGTCGCGCTGGGCGGGGCAGTGCGGCGATTGCAAGGAATGGAACACGCTGGCCGAAGAAGCCGCGCCGGTGTTCACGCCCTTTGCCGCCAAACAGTCGTTGCAGGCCGGCGGGCGGCGCATTGCGCTGGAAAGCCTGGCCGATGATGTGGCGCTGCCGGCGCGGCTGTCCACCGGCATCACCGAGCTTGATCGCGCGCTGGGCGGCGGGCTGGTGGCGGGCAGTGTCACGTTGATCGGGGGTGATCCCGGCATCGGCAAATCCACCCTGTTGCTGCAGGCCGCCGGGCGCATGGCGCGCGGTGGCACCGCGGTCGCCTATGTGTCGGGCGAGGAAGCCGCCGATCAGGTGCGGCTGCGCGCGCGCCGGCTGGGGTTGGCCAAGGCCGATGTCGCGCTGGCGGCCGAAACCAATGTGCGCGATATCCTCACGACGCTCACGGCGCTGCCGCAGCCGCCGGGCATGCTGGTCATCGATTCGATCCAGACCATGCACAGTGACACGCTGGAAGGCGCGCCGGGCACGGTTTCCCAGGTGCGCGCGTCGGCGCAGGAGCTGATCCGTTATGCCAAATTGTCGGGCACGGCGCTGATTCTGGTCGGCCATGTGACGAAGGACGGGCAGTTGGCGGGCCCGCGCGTGCTCGAGCATATGGTCGATACCGTGCTTTATTTCGAAGGCGAGCGCAGCCACCAGTATCGCATCCTGCGCGCCGTGAAGAACCGCTTTGGCGGCACCGACGAGATCGGCGTGTTCGCCATGGGCGCCGATGGGCTGGAGGAGGTCGCCAACCCATCGAGCCTGTTCCTGACCGCACGCGAAGGCCAGGACAGCGTGACCGGCGCCGTGGTGTTCGCCGGGCTGGAAGGCACGCGGCCGGTGCTGTGCGAAATCCAGGCGCTGGTGGTGCGGGTGCCGACCGGCGCCACGCCGCGCCGGGCGGTGGTTGGCTGGGATTCGGGCCGGCTGGCGATGCTGCTGGCGGTGTTGGAGGCGCGCTGCGGCCTGGCCTTCGGCGGCCACGAAGTCTATCTGAACGTCGCTGGCGGCCTGCGCATTGCCGATCCCGCCGCCGATCTCGCGGTGGCCTGTGCGCTGGTGTCGGCGCTCACCGATCGGCCGCTGCCGGTGGATGCGGTGGCATTCGGCGAAGTGGCGCTGTCCGGCGAATTGCGCCCCGCCGGCCTTGCGTCGCTGCGGTTGAAGGAGGCGGCCAAGCTCGGCTTTGGCCGGGCATTCGTGCCGGCTGGCACCGGCGGCGCCGGCACCATGCAGGTGGGCGGATTCGCCACGCTGAATGCGCTGGTCGATCACCTGGGCCGCCCGCAATGACATTTGCGCGGCCGTGTCATTCGGGTAAGGCACTTCGCTATGGAAATACTCGCTGCCCTTACCGGATTTGATTGGCTGGTCGTGCTGATTGTCGGCACCACGGCGGCATTTGGCCTGATGCGCGGCTTCATCGCCGAGTTCGCCAGCCTGGCGGCGTGGGTGGCGGGCTTTGTCGCGGTGCGCATGGTCTATGCCCCGGCACGGGCGGTGTTCGTGGAGGCCAGCGGCAGCGAGATGCTCGGCACGCTGGCGGCCGTGCTGGGGCCGTTTCTGCTGGCGGTGCTGTTGGTGAAGTTGCTCGGCAGCTTTCTGTCGAGCAGCGCCAAGGGCAGCCTGATCGGCCCGTTCGATCGCATGTTGGGGCTGGGCTTTGGCCTGGTGAAGGGCTTCCTGGTCGCCAGCCTGGCCTTCCTGCTGCTCACCCTGACGCTGACGATCCTGCCTGGCAAAGCGGATCGCCCGGCGTGGCTGGCCAAGGCACGCACAGCGCCGACATTGGCGTTGGTGGCCAATGCCATGGTCGGATATGTTGGCGATGCGTGGCGGCAACAGCAGGCGCCGAACGGCTCTGCCGGCAGCGACAATCCGCACGCCGGCCTGCCGGGCTTCGGCCCTGATGGCGAACCGGATGCCGAGCCCGGTTACGCCCCCGCTGATCGTCGTTCGCTCGACAGCCTGCTTGACCGGCAGGAGAAAACCACGCCATCCACCGCCATATGAGCCTTCGCCTCTACAACACCGCCGCCCGCGCCAAGCAGGATTTCGTGCCGATCGATCCGGATCGGGTGACCCTGTATGTTTGCGGCCCGACGGTTTATGGCCGCGCCCATATCGGCAATTTCCGCCCCGCCGTGGTGTTCGACGTGCTGCAACGGCTGCTGCGGCACATCTATGGCCCGGACAAATTGGTCTATGCCCGCAACATCACCGACATCGACGACAAGATCATGGACAAGGCGCGCGCCCAAGGCGTCCGCATCGAGGTGATCACCCAGCGCTATGAAGCGCTGTATCTGGAAGATGCCGCCACGCTGGGGGTGGAGCGCCCCGATCTGCACCCGCACGCCACCGGCAGCATCCCGGCGATGGTGGCGATGATCGAAACGCTGGTGGCCAAGGGCCATGCCTATGCCGCCGAGGGCCATGTGCTGTTCGATGTGGCGAGCCATGCCGATTATGGCCGCCTGTCGCGCCGCCCGCTGGAGGAAATGATCGCCGGCGCGCGCGTCGAAATCGCGCCCTACAAGCGCAATGCTGCCGATTTCGTGCTGTGGAAGCCGTCAACGAAGGATCAGGCCGGTTGGCCATCGCCATGGGGCCGTGGGCGGCCGGGTTGGCACATCGAATGCTCGGCGATGATTGCGGAAAGCCTGGGCGAGACCATCGACATCCATGGCGGCGGCATCGATCTGACCTTCCCGCACCACGAGAATGAATGCGCGCAAAGCGCCTGCGCCCATGATGGTGCGCCGCTGGCCAATATCTGGATGCACAACGGCTTCCTGAATTTCGGCGGGGCTGAGAAAATGTCCAAGTCGCTGGGCAATGTGCAGAGCGTCGGCGAGTTGACGGCGGCGGGTTGGTCGGGCGATGAGCTGCGCCTGGCGTTGCTCAGCGCGCATTATCGCCAGCCATTGTTGTGGGATGAGGCGCTGCTTGGCCAGATGCGCGGCCGGCTCGACAAATGGCTGCGCCGGTTGGGCGATGTGCCGCGCGGGGTGCGGCCGCCGCCGCCGCCGGCCGTGATCGAGGCGCTGTCGGACGATCTCAACACGCCTGCGGCGCTGGCGGCGATTGCCGGCGTGGAGCACGACCGCGAGGCGCTGCTGGGGGCGCTGGCGTTTCTGGGCCTGCCCGGCCTCGCGCCGGAACGCAGCCGCAGCGCCGCCGATGCGAAGGGCCATGCCGATCCCGATGCGGCCCGCATCGATGCGCTGGTGGCGCAGCGCACGGCGGCGCGCCAGGCCCGCGACTGGGCAGAATCGGATCGATTGCGCGATGCCCTGGCGGCGGAGGGCGTTGCTGTGGAAGACAGCGCTGGCGGGACGACCTGGCGGCGGGCCTGACGGGTGCAAACGCCTCGCAATTCTGCTAGAGGCACGGTCATGGCCACCAAGCTCTCCGCCCCGCCGCCGCCGCGCTTTGTCGAGGTCGTGTCAGATCCCGAAATCCTCGGCGGCTGGCCGGTGATTCACGGGACGCGGATTCCGGCGGAAACCATTGTCGCCTGCATCAAGGCCGGCGAGAGCGACTATGATATCGTTGTGGCCTATCCCTATATGCCATTGGGCGGCATTGATGCGGTGCGGCGTTGGGCCAAGGCGCAGGGTCTGCTTTGATCCGCTTGCTGATCGATGAATGCCTGTCACCGGCGCTCGCAGCCGAAGCGTTTTCGCGGGGTTTTGAAGCCCATCATGTCAACTGGCTGGGGCTGACCAGCCATTCGGATCGCGCCTTGTGGCCGCAGATCATCGGCGGTGATTTCACCTTTGTCACCAACAATGCCCGCGACTTCCTGCGCCTGTATCGTGGGGTCGATGTGCATGCCGGCCTGCTGGTGATCCTGCCCTCGGTTGGCACCGCCGAACAACTTCGCCTGTTTGCCGCCGCGCTGGATGCCATCATCGCCGCCGGCAGCGACATCACCGGCGAACTGGTTGAGGTGGACCGCGACGGCACGGTGCGATTTCGCCGCTATCCCGACCCACTCGGCAACGATTAGAGTGGGTGCCATGGCCGACACGCTTTATTCCGCTGCGATCCTGCGCCTGAAACTGGCGGGTGAAGTCGCGACCCGCCTGGCCACCGCCGATGGCAGCGCGGCGCGCGTGTCGCCGGTGTGCGGCAGCAAGATCGTCGCCGATGTCACGCTGGATGGGCAGGGGCGTATCGCGGCGCTGGGGTTGGATGCCAGCCGGGCCTGCACGCTGGGCCAGGCCTCGGCGGCGGTGGTGGCGGCGATGGCACCGGGGGCGGACGCGGCACAATTGGCGGCAATTCGCGCCGGGCTGGCGGATTTTCTGGGCCAGCGCGCCGATGCAGCCCCCGATGGCTGGCAGATGTTCGCCCCGGCCCGCGCGCACCGCGCCCGCCACCCGTCCATCCTGTTGCCGCTGGATGCCGTGCTGGCGGCGCTGGCCGCAGCCGGCCAGGCGGCGGCATGACCGAGGCCGGGCCCAATCTGCTGCGCGATGTCGTTGTCTATCTGGCGGCGTCGGTGCTGCTGGTGCCGCTGTTCATCCGGTTTCGGCTCGGCGCCGTGCTCGGCTATCTGGCGGCCGGCATATTGATCGGGCCGTCGCTGCTCGGCCTGGTCGGCAATGCCGAACAGACGCTGCATTTTGCCGAATTCGGCATTGTGCTGCTGTTGTTCGTGATCGGGCTGGAACTGCAACTGGCGCGGCTGTGGGCGCTGCGCAGCGATATCTTCGGGCTGGGCCTGGCCCAGGTGCTGCTTTGCGGCCTGGCGATTACCGGCCTGCTGCTGGTCACCACCAGCCTGACCTGGGAAGCGGCGCTGGTTGTCGGCCTGCCGCTGGGCCTGTCGTCCACCGCCCTGGTCATGCAACTGCTCAACGAACGGCAATTGGCGGCCACGCCGTTCGGGGAGCGCAGCTTTGCCATGCTGCTGTTCCAGGATCTGGCCATCGTGCCGCTGCTCACCATCGTGGCCGCCCTGTCGCGAGCGCCGCGAATCGATCCCGAACCGGGCTGGCTGGTTGCCGTCAAAACCCTGGGTGCGCTGGCATTTCTGGTGGCGGTGGGGCGCTGGGTGTTGCCGCGCCTGTTCCGCATCATCGGCACGCTGGGCGCGCGTGAGGCGTTCGTGGCTGCCGCCCTGCTCAGCGTGCTGGGCAGTGCGCTGTTGATGGCCAGCCTGGGGCTGTCCATGGCGCTTGGCGCGTTCGTCGCCGGCGTCATGCTCGCCGAATCGCCGTACCGCCATGCGCTGGAGGCCGATATTGAACCGTTCCGCGGCCTCATGCTCGGCCTGTTCTTCATCGCCATCGGCATGAGCCTCGATTTGGCGGTGGTGGCAGCCAACTGGAGCCTGATCGCGGCGCTGGTGGTGGGCGTGCTGGCGCTGAAGACCGCCGTGATCGCCGGCCTGGCCCGCAGCTTTGGCACTGGTTGGCGCCAGGCCCTCAAGATGGGCGTGCTGCTGGCGCAGGGCGGCGAGTTCGGCTTCGTGCTGTTTGCCGAAGCCGAACGCGGCCTGCTGATCAGCCATTCGGCGGCGCAACTGTTCGGCGCGGTGGTCACCTGCTCGATGGCGCTCACGCCGCTGCTGTTCCGGCTGGCTGGGCAGGCCTTTGCCGTGAAGGATGATCCCGGCAGCCGTGATGGCCCGGAATCGGCCGGCACTGCCGACCATGGCGGCCATGTCGTGCTGGTCGGCAGCGGCCGGGTGGGCCAGGTGATCGCCCAGATGCTGCGCGCGCGCGGGGTGGACATCACCGCCATCGATCTGGATGCCGAACTGATCGACGTGTCGAGCCGCTTTGGCAACAAGGTGTTCTGGGGCGACGGCACCAGGCTGGACATCTTGCGAACTGCCGGCGTCGATCGCGCCAGCGCGCTGGTGTTTGCCATCGATGGCGCGTGGGATCCGAAGCTGGTGCTGGAACCCATCCGCGCGCAATGGCCCGATCTGCCGATCATCGCGCGCGCCTTTGATCGCATGCACACCATCGCCCTGCGCCAGGCCGGTGTGGAGCATGTGACCCGTGAGACGCTGGAAAGCGCCGTCGCCATGGGCCGCGACGTGCTGGCCAACATCGGCACGCCCGCCACGCAGATCGACACCATCGAAACCGAATATCGCCGCCGCGATGCCGAACGGCTCGATCTGCAGTTGATCAGCGGCGACATGATGTCCGGCGCGGACACCATCATCCGCGAACAGATTGATCTTGACCCGGCCGCCCTGGGCGAAATCCCGCCGGCCTGAAAAGCGCCCAGGCCAGCCGGGTTGTTGCCACGCTGCCGCCCTTTCCCCTGATGCTTGTGGCAGTGATCGGCGGCGCCAGCCGGAAAGGCCATTGCCGCCATCCGCCGCGCTGCCTATCGCTTGCCGGGGAGACGGCAAGATGAGCGGGTTTCCGGCGCATCCGGACGAGATCACATCGGACTGGTGGGCCGCGATTTTGGGCCGGGCGCCGGAACGCTGGCGGTGGGAGAAGATCGGCACCGGCCAGGTCGGCGACAGCGTGCGGTTTACCCTCGATTTTTCGGATGGCCTGGGGCCGACGACGCTGGCCGGCAAATTTGCCGCCGCCGATCCAACGAGCCGCGGCACGGCCGCCATGCTTGGCCTGTATGCGCGCGAAGTGCGCTTCTACCAGGCGCTGGCTGCACAGTTGCCGATCCGCACGCCCAAAGCGTTGTTCAGCGACATGGATGCGGACGGGACATGCTTTTTCCTGCTGTTCGAGGATCTGGGGCCGGCGCGCGGTGGCAACCAGATTGCCGGCTGCACGCTGGCCGATGCCCGGGCGGTGGTGCAGCAGGCGGCCCGCCTGCACGCGCCGAGCTGGCACAATCCGGCCATCCTCGATCTTGCCTGGCTGCAACCCGATCCCGATGCGGCCGCGCAGGTCAGGGCGCTTTACCCCAAGGCGCAGGCGGTGTTTCGCGAACGCTATCGTGACCTGCTCGAACCCGAATACATGAATTTGTGCGAGGAACTGGCCGAGATCATGGCCACGAACCACCGGACGCCGCCAAGAACCAGTCTGGTCCACGGCGATTTCCGGCTCGACAACATGATGTTCGATATCCAGGGCGGGGCCGAAGCCGTCGCCGTGCTCGACTGGCAGACGCTGGCGATCGGCACCGGGTTGACCGATGTCGCCTATTTTCTGGGCTGCGGGATCGGCGACATTTTGCGCCGCGCCCATGAACGCGAACTGCTGGCGCTTTATTGTGCGGAAATGACCGGGCGCGGTGTGCCGCTGGGCATCGATGCGATTTGGGATGATTATGTGCTGGGTGGCCTGCACGGGGTGTCCACCGCCGTGTTCAGCAGCGCCTTCGTTGTGCGCACCGAACGCGGTGATGCCAATTTCCTGTCCATGGCGCGCGGCGCCTGCGCGCTGTGCCTGGAACATGGCAGCATCGCGCTGATGAAGAAGGGTTGATGTGATGGCACTGAGCCGCGGCGACGATTATCCGATCCACCAGACACCCGATCCGGTCGCCTTCGCGGGCACGGACCGCAATTTCTATGATCGCTATTTCTTCAACGGCTATGCGCCTGATGGCAGCAGTTTCTTTGCGGTCGCCTTCGGCATCTATCCGCATCTGGATGTTGCAGATGCACATTTCTGCGTGGTGAAGGACGGGGTGCAGCATTGCCTGCACGCCAGCCGCAAGCTGGGCATGGAGCGGATGGACCTCGCCTGTGGGCCGATCCGGATCGAAGTGGTCGAACCGCTGAACCGCCTGCGCGTGATCGTCGATGGCGAAGGCCTTGCTGCCGACATCGTCTTTGCCGGTCGGTCGTTTCCCATCGCCGAGCCGCGCTTCACATGGCGCGTCGGGCCGCGCACGATCATGGATTACACCCGCCTCACCCAGAACGGCCATTATGAAGGCTGGATCGCGATCGATGGTGCGCACGCGCCGCTGGCCGCCGGCAGCATGGGCACCCGCGATCGCAGTTGGGGTGTGCGCCCGGTCGGTGCGCCCGATGCGCAGTTCAGCGGCGGCGTGCCGCAGTTTTTCTGGCAGTGGACGCCGATCAACATGCCGCGGCGCAGCCTGTTCTTTCACCTGAACGCGCATGCCGATGGCCGGGCGTGGAACACGCGCGCCGTGGTCGCGCCCGATGGCTGCGGCGCGGATGGCTTCATCGAACATCACGAACCGCGCATGGACACCGGGCTCGCACCGGGCACGCGCTGGCCGGCGCCCAGCGTGCTTTCGGTCGGCGGGGAAAGATTCCGGCTGGAACCGATCAGACGGTTCCAGATGCGGGGCCTTGGCTATACCTCGCCGCGCTGGGGCCACGGTCTCGATCATGGCCTGCTGGCGGTAGAGCGCGAGGCCATCGACCTTGCCGGCACCGATCCGGCGCGGCCCGACAATCTGCACGTGCAGATGCTGTGCCGCGTGCACGGGCCGGATGGCGAGAGCGGCCTCGGCGTGTTCGAGCAGTTGGCAATCGGCGATTACGAACCACTGGGCCTGTCAGGGCTGGCCGGCGCGCGCTGAGCCGTCAGATCCCCGCGTACCATTCATAGCCACGGTCCGGCCAGTAACCGCCCTTGCCGCTGCCGAACGGGGCGAGGCTGTCCACGGCGAGGATCTGCATCAGATATTTGGCCTGCTTGTACCCCAATTGGCGCTCGACGCGCAGGCGGATGGGGGCGCCGTGGCCGGCATCCAGCGGCTGGTGGTTGAGCTGGTGGGCGAGGATGGTCTGGGGGTGGAAGGCGTCGACGAGGTCCACGCTTTCGTAATAGCGGCTGGCGGATTGCAGGCCGCCTTTGGACGCTTCGCCGCCATAATCGTCGGCGCACAGGAAGACGATGTAGCGCGCGCCATCGCGCAGGCCGGCGGCTTTCAGGATGCTGCCGAGCGGCACGCCGGTCCATTGGCCGACTGCGCTCCAGCCTTCGACGCAATCGTGGCGGGTGATCTGGGTGCGTTGCGGCAGGCGGGCGAGGTCGGCCAGGCTGAGCGAGAGTTCGCGTTGCACCAGCCCGCCCACCTTCAGTCGCCAATCGGCAAAGCCGCCGGCTTCGAGGCGCTGCCATTCGGGATTGGTCGGCCGGCGCGTGCCGTTCATCTTGAAGACCGGTGAGATATCGGAGGCGGCGAATTCGCGGGCCAGGCCATCACGGCCGACCAGCCGTTGCCAGCGATAGGTCGCCTGTTCGCCGGCGCCGACGATGGATTTCAGCGTGGGGTTGCTGGCCAATGAATCGCAGCCCGACAGCAGCAGCCCGGCGGGCAGGGCGGCGAGCAGGTTGCGGCGACGCAGGATCATTTGGTGCCTCCAATGGTCATGCGGCCGGTGATCATCGCGCCCAGCCCACGGATCGGCCCGGCCAGCACCACCAGCACCAGATGCAGGATCAAGAAGCCGGCGATGCCGCTGGCCGCGATGAAGTGCACCGATCGTGCCGATTGCCGGCCACCCCACAGCGCATCCAGAAACGGGAAGGCGGCGTTCAGCCCCGGCGACATCGCCATCCCGGTGAGGATCACCATCGGGATCAGCCCCAGCGTCACCCCGGCATAGGCGAGTTTCTGCAGCACTTCATAGCGCAGCGCGGCTTCGCCCTTGGGGAAGTTGAGGCGAAGATGCTGCACGATGTCGTGCCACAGATGCGCCGGTGCCAGTTCGCGCGCCTTGGGGATGATTTCACGCCACAGCCGGCCCGACAGGATCGCATAGCCCAGCCAGATCAGGCCGTTGACGATCAGCAGCCAGGCGGCGGCGAAATGCCAGCTGCGCGCCGTGGCCAGATCGCGGCCCGACGGGAAGGTCGCCCAGTGCGGGAAGGCGACGATGTTCCAGCTTGTGCCGCGTTTCGACACGCCGAGCACGCCGCTGGTGTCAAAGCGTCGGTCGCCAATGTCCACCCAGCCCTTGGGCGCCGCCATCATGCCGCCCACGCCCACTTCCAGCCATTGCCGCTCCACCTGATCCAGCGAGCCGCCATGGCCCCAATAGAGGCGCGGGTGGGCGCCGAAGATGTTCATCCCCGTCATCAGCAGGAAGAAGATCGCCAGTGCGTTGCCCCAATGGGTCAGCCGCACCAGCCAATGGTGGCGCAGCACGCGGCGGGGCAGGATTTGGGGGGAAGGGGCGCTGGCCATGGTCTGTCCTTCGCTCGATATCGCCAAGGGGTTACATCTGATCGCGGCCTGCGCCATGAAGAACGCCATGTTGCGCATTTATTCGCCCACCGACAACCGGACATTTGCCGATGGCGAGGCGTTGCCCGCCGACGCCGTGTGGATCGATCTGTACAATCCGACGCCAGCCGAAGAAGCATTGCTGGAAGCCGCGCTGGGCATCGATATCCCCACCGTTGATGACATGGCGGAAATCGAAACCTCCAGCCGGCTCTATCTGGACAATGATGCCATCGTGCTCACCGTCACGCTGGCGACCGGGATCCTCGCCGAAACGCCGGAAACCTGCCAGGTCAGCTTTGTGCTGGGCCGCCATCATCTGGTGACGGTGCGCTATCACGCGGTGCGCAGCTTTGAAAATTTTGCCGCCCAGGCGACGCGCAGCCCCGAATTGTGCGCCGGGCCGGCGGCGGCGCTGATGGCGTTGATGGATACCATCGTCGATCGGCTGGCCGACGGGTTTGAACATGTCGGCCGCGAAGTGGATGCGATTTCCCGCGCTGCCTTCCGCCGCGCCGATCCCGGCGCCCGTGGCCGCCAGGTGCGGCGATCGAACCTGGCGCTGCAATCCCTGCTCACCCGGCTGGGCGCCGCGCAGGACAGCTTGAGCAAGGCGCGCGAATCGGCGGTGTCACTGAGCCGGGCGCTGTCGTTCCTGTTGTTTGCCGCGCCGAAGGACGCCAGCCTTGCCCCCCATATCAAGACGCAGTTGCGCGATCTGGCCTCGCTGACCGATCAGGCCAATTTCACCGGCAACAATCTCACGTTCCTGCTCGATGCCACCCTGGGCCTGATCTCGATCGAACAGAATGTCGTGTTGAAGATTTTTTCGGTGGCGGCGGTGGTGTTCATGCCGCCGACGCTGGTGGCCGGCATCTATGGCATGAACTTTGCCTTCATGCCCGAATTGCAATGGCATCTGGGCTATCCGCTGGCGCTGCTCATCATGCTGGCCTCGGCGGTGTTGCCCTATCTGATCTTTCGCTGGCGCGGCTGGATGTGACCCTTATGGCGCGTCCAGCGAGCAGCCATATTCCGGATCGAAACGCGCCGTGCGGCTGGCAAGCAAAGCCACGGATGCCGTGATGGTGCGCGCGGCGCTGTCTTCGCTGACCTTGACGATTTCGGTGCCCGGCTCGCGATCGGTTTCGCAACTGGCCATGTCGCGGCCGCCGACATAGCGGCAGGCACACACGACATGCGCGATATAGCCGGTGGCGAGCTGCGCTTGTTTGCCGGTGGTGGAATATCGCAGGCCCAGCCAGCCGCCTGCAGCCGCGCACAACAGCAGCAGCGGCGCCCAGATCAGCCAGCGCCGGCGTGTCGGGGCGGGCGGCGGCGAGGGTGGTGGGGCAGATGGATCGAGCGTGTCACTTGCCAGCATGGGGGCAGGGCCTCTAGCGTGTAGGGATGATACGGTGCAGCATCCAGATCGCCCTCGCAAGCCTGTTGCTGGTTGGGCAGGCGGCTGCGCAAGCACCGGGGCAGGCGCCGGTCGCTGCACCCTCCGTCATTCCCGCAGCGCAGCCGGTGTCGGCGTTGCCGGCAGCGGATGCATTTTTCACCGATCCGCGCATGGGCGAAACCCGCGCGCTGATCGTGCTGCAGGATGGCAAGCGCATTTATGAACGTTATGGCACCGGAATCGGGCCGGGCACGCGATTGATCAGCTGGTCGATGGCCAAATCCATCACCTCGACCCTGATCGGCTTCCTGGTCGCCGATGGCCGGTTGCAGCTCGATACCCCGGCGCCGGTGCCGGCATGGCGAAATGATGCGCGGGCGAAGATCAGCTTGCGCCAGTTGCTGCACATGGCGTCGGGCGTGAAGCATCTGGAAGCCGGGCCGGCGCCGGAACTGGCCGATACCAACCGCGCGCTGTTCGCCGATCTGTCGGGCGATATCTACAAGGCGGCCGTGGCCGAACCGGCCGAAGTGGCGCCGGGCACCCGCTTTCAATACAACACGCTGACCACGCACATCCTGGCGCGCATCGTGGCAGACACGGTGGCGCCGGCTGCCAGAACGCCTGCGGAGCGCCGCCGCGCGGTGCGGGATTTCATCAGCCAGCGGCTGTCGGCACCAGCCGGCATGAACAGCCTGCTCTGTGAATTTGATCCCCAGGGCAATCTTTATGGCGGATCGTTGTGCCATGCCACCGCGCGCGATTGGGCGGCGTTCGGGCAATTGTATCTGGATGGCGGCGTCGTGGCCGGAACCCAGGTGGTGCGCCCCGATTGGGTGCGCTTCGTGACCACCCCGTCGCCCAGCAACACCGGCTATGGTGGGCAATTCTGGCTGAACCGCAAGCAATCCAGTGGCATGGACAATGCGCTGTTCTGGCAAAAGGGCCCGGCGGATGCCTTTGCCGCCATCGGGCATCTCGGCCAATATGTGATCGTGGTGCCGTCAAAGCGGCTGGTCATCGTGCGACTGGGCAAGACCCAGGATGAGGGGCTGCAACCGGTGCGCGACGGGCTGGCGCGGCTGGTCAATGGATTTGCGGCAACAGCACCATGACGGCCGATTATCGCTGCATCGATATCAAGCTGGATGAACGCACGATCCTGTGGCGCAATGCCGATATCGAACAGGAACGCCGCGTCGCCATCTTCGATCTGCTGGAAGGCAATATATTCAAGCCGGTCGCCGCGTCCGAGGCCGGCCACCACGGCCCCTATAAATTGCTGCTCGGCGTGGAGGATGGCCGGCTCGACGTGACGGTGAGCGATACGCTCGACCGGCCGGTCGATGCCTTCCAGGTGGCGCTGAGCCCGTTCCGGCGCACCATCCGCGAATATTTCGCCATCTGCGACAGCTATTACCAGGCCATCCGCCAATCCAGCCCCGGCCAGATCGAAACCATCGACATGGCGCGGCGCGGCATCCACAACGATGCCGCCGAACTGCTGAAGGAACGGCTGGAAACACGCGCCATCGTCGATTTCGATACGGCGCGGCGGCTGTTCACCCTGATCTGCGTGCTGCACATAAAAGGTCACTGATGTCCGTATTGTCCGACCGCTGGATTCGCGAAACCGCCTTGCGCGATGGCATGATCGAACCCTTCGTGGAGCGGCAGACGCGCGGCGGCTGCATTTCCTATGGCCTGTCCAGCTATGGCTATGACGCGCGGGTGGCCGATGAATTCAAGATCTTCACCAATGTCGATTCGGCGGTGGTGGACCCCAAGGATTTCAACCCGAACAGCTTTGTCGATCGCAAGACCGATGTGTGCGTGATCCCGCCCAACAGTTTCGCGCTGGCGCGCACGGTGGAATATTTCCGCATCCCGCGCGATGTGCTGGTGATCTGCCTGGGCAAGAGCACCTATGCCCGTTGCGGCATCATCGTGAACGTCACCCCGCTGGAACCGGGCTGGGAAGGCCATGTCACGCTGGAGTTCAGCAACACCACCCCGCTGCCGGCGCGCATCTATGCCAACGAAGGCGCCTGCCAGTTCCTGTTCCTGAAAGGCAACGAACCCTGCGAGGTCAGCTACGCCGACCGGGCCGGCAAATATATGGGCCAGAAGGGCGTGACATTGCCGAAGCTGTAGAGAATCGGCGCGGGGCTAGCGCTCCGGCGCAGCGCCCGCTAACCGGCAGTCGTGAGTTCCCGTCCCGCCCCTTCGCAGGCCCGCATCGGCTTTTTCGCCGGCATGGGCGCTTATCTGATCTGGGGCGTGATGCCCCTCTATCTGCGGCTGCTCCATGGTGTACCGGCACAGGATGTGCTGGCGCATCGCATCCTGTGGTCGGTGTTGGTGGTGGTGCTGCTGATTGCCGGGCTGCGGGGCTGGGACAAGGTGGTGGCGGCGTTGCGCCAGCCGCGCCTGCTGCTGATGCTCTTCGCCTCGGCCGTGTGCATCACGGTCAACTGGTTCGTCTATACCTGGGCGGTGCTGGCCGGGCATGTCATCGATACGTCGCTGGGTTATTTCATCAACCCGCTGGTTTCGGTGCTGTTCGGGGTCGTGCTGCTCGGCGAACGCCTGTCGCGCTTGCAATGGGTGGCGGTGGCGCTGGCGGCGCTGGGCGTCGCCGTGCTGGCCGTCGAGCGCGGCGCGCTGCCGCTGGTCAGCCTGGGGCTGGCACTGTCGTTCGGCATCTATGGCCTGATCCGCAAGCAGGCGGCGGTGGATGCCGCCACCGGGTTGTTCGTGGAAACCCTGATGCTGGCGCCGTTTGCGGCCGTATGGATCGTCGGCACGCCGCATGGCTTCACGGGCTGGCCGGCACCCACCTTGATCACGCTGGCGCTGGGCGGCGTGGCCACTGCGGTGCCGTTGCTGCTGTTCGGCATCGCGGCGCGGCGGCTGCCGCTGTCCACCCTGGGCTTGATGCAGTATATGGCGCCCACCATGGTGCTGGTCGAAGCGGTGCTGATCTTCGGTGAAGTGCTCGATCCGGCCCGGCTGGCGGCCTTCTGCTGCATCTGGGCGGGCCTCGCTGTCTACACGCTGTCGCTGCGGCGCACGGCCTAGCCACAATCAGGGTGTCGGATCGCGGCCCTTTGGCGCAACATCGGGTTCTGTCAGCAGGAAACGAAACCATGGCTTGTTCCGATGTGCTTTACGGCGTCGATGCCGGGGTTGCCACGGTGACTCTCAACCGGCCGGATCGGCTGAACGCCTGGTGCGCTTCGCTTGATGCCGATGTCCGCGCGGCGATGCGGGATGCCAGCGATGATGATGCGGTACGGGTGATCATCCTCACCGGGGCCGGTCGGGGTTTCTGTGCCGGCGCCGACATGAATGTGCTGCAGGGTATCCAGGATGGCGATACATCAGCCCGCCCCGGCCCGCCGGCGCCGTGGGATGCGGCCGCCCGTGCGGATTTTCAGAAACAATATAGCTGGTTTCCTGCCGTGCCCAAACCGATCATCGGCGCCATCAACGGCCCGTGCGCCGGGCTGGGCATGGTGCTGGCCCTGTATACCGACATAAGGTTCGCGTCGGATGCGGCGGTGTTCTCCACCGCCTTTTCGCGCCGCGGGCTGATTGCGGAGCACGGCATTTCCTGGCTGCTGCCGCGCTTGATCGGCATGGCCAATGCGGCCGACCTGCTGTTTTCGGCGCGCCGCATCGACGCCGCCGAAGCCAGAGCGCTCGGCCTGGTCAGCCGCGTCATCGCGCACGCGCAATTCATGGCCGAAGTCACCGCCTATGCCCGCATGCTGGCCACCGAAGTTTCGCCGCGATCACTGCGCGAAATGAAGCGCGAGCTGTGGAATGCCCAGTTCCAGGGCCTGGGCGAAGCGATCGAGGCCGCCAATGCCGATATGGCCGGCAGCTTTGCCAGCGCCGATTTCAAGGAAGGCGTTGCGCATTATCTGGAGAAGCGCCCGGCCGCTTTCACCGGGCAATAGCGCCCCTTCCCCCTGCGCAGCCTTCCGGCTAACAGCGTAACATGGACCAGATCGTCATTCGCGGGGGCCGCCGCCTCCAAGGCCGCATCCAGATTTCCGGCGCCAAGAATGCCGCGCTCACGCTGATGCCGTGCGCGCTGCTCACCGACGAGCCGCTGACCTTGCGCAACCTGCCGCGGCTGGCCGACATCGACAGCTTCGGCCACCTGCTCAACAACCACGGGCTTTCGACCACCATCGAAGGCACCAGCCCGGATGAATTCGGCCGGGTGATGACCGTGCGGGCCAACCGCATCACCTCCACGGTCGCGCCCTATGATATCGTCCGCAAGATGCGCGCGTCGATCCTGGTGCTGGGGCCGTTGCTGGCGCGGGCCGGCACCGCCACCGTGTCGCTGCCCGGCGGCTGCGCCATCGGCAACCGTCCGATCGATCTGCACCTGAAGGCGCTGGAACATCTGGGCGCCGAAATCGAGCTCGCCGCCGGCTATGTGAAGGCGACCGCGCCCAAGGGCGGCCTGCCCGGTGGGCGTTATGTGTTTCCGGTGGTGTCGGTGGGGGCCACCGAAAATGCCGTGATGGCCGCCGTGCTGGCCAAGGGGCCGTCGATCCTGGAAAATGTCGCGCGGGAACCGGAGATTGTCGATCTGTGCAACTGCCTGGTGGCGATGGGGGCGAAAATCGCCGGCATCGGCACCGAGAAGCTCACCATCACCGGCGTGAAGGAACTGCACGGCGCCACCTATGCGGTGATGCCCGATCGCATCGAGGCGGGTTCCTATGCCTGCGCCGCCGCCATCACCGGCGGCGAGATCGAGCTGGTCGGCGCATCGGCGAATGATCTGGGCGTGACCATCGACATGTTGCACGAAGCCGGTGTGTCCACCCAGGCCACCGACGATGGCATCATCGTGCGCCGCGATGGGCCGATGCACGGCATCAACGTTTCGACCGCGCCCTATCCCGGCTTTGCCACCGATATGCAGGCGCAGTTCATGGCGATGCTCGCGGTGGCCGATGGCGCGTCGCTGCTGACCGAAACCATCTTCGAAAACCGCTTCATGCATGTCCCGGAACTGGCGCGCATGGGGGCGGACATCACCGTGCGCGGCCGCAGCGCCGTGGTCCGCGGCGTGCCGCGCCTGACCGGCGCGCCAGTGATGGCCACCGATCTGCGCGCCTCGATGAGCCTGGTGCTGGCCGGGCTGGCGGCGGAAGGCGAAACCACGGTGGCGCGCGTCTATCACCTCGATCGCGGCTACGAGCGGCTGGAAGAGAAGTTGCAGGCCGTGGGCGCGGATATCGAGCGCATCGGCGATGGCTGAGTCTGCTCGCCTGGCCCTGCTGGGCCACGAACCGGCTGATATCGAGACGTTTTCGGCGCTGTTGCAGGATGCGACGCTGCGGCTGGCCGATGCCGGCTTTGATCGCAAGGCCCGGCGGCTGGTGTGCCTGGTCAACCGCTATCGCCGCGAATCGCCTGCATCCAGCCGCATCCGCTGCGCCTTGCGCGTCGAAACCGTGCAGGTTGTGCAGCGCACCGGCTGGCCCAATGATCCCGACGCCGTGACCGTGATCCTGTCGCTGGCGCAAGATGGCGACTGGCTGATCATCACCTGCGCCGCCGGCATTGCCCTGCGCGCCCACATCGAAGTGGTGGACCTGGTGCTGGAGGATATCGGCGAGCCGTGGGGCACGACGCGGGTGCCCAGCCACGATTGAATTCCCAGCCCCTCCCGCGAGCGGGAGGGGCGTGGTTCGCGCTTGCCCCTTCTTCTCCCCTCCCCCTCGCGGGAGGGGCTGGGGGTGGGCCTCACCGCCAGGCTCAAGCCGCAGTTTTGAACCGCCGCCCCACCACCAGCAACACCGCCATCGCCACAATCGACTTCACCCCCGCACCCGGCAGCAACACCGCCAGCGCCGCCAGATCGCCGCCGCGCATGGCGATTACTGCGCCGCCCAGCGCCAGCAACAGGCCATGCCCGGCCAGCATCAGCAGCAAGGTCGGCCGCCAGCGCCAGCCCGGCGCCCAGCGCATCGCCAGCCGGCAGGCCAGCGGCAGCGCGATCAGGAATCCGGCGCTGAAGCCGCTCATCGCGCCGATGCCGCCCTTAACGCCGGCCAGCACCGGCAGGCCCAGCGCCGCCAGCGCCAGCCAGGCGATGACGCCGGCCACGCCTGCGCCGCCGGCCAACGCACCCGCCAGCACGACGATCAAGCTTTGCAGGGTGATCGGTACCGATCCCGGTGGCAGGGCCAGCGGCGCGGCGGCGCACAGCAGGGCGCAGGTGCCGATGGCACCGGGCAGAGCCGAAATCGGTCGGTCTACCTTGGTCCTGGCCATCAAGTGCCGGCGGATACCGCGCCGGTCTTCTTCATCGCACCGGCCACTTCGGGCGGCATATATTTCTCGTCATGCTTGGCCAGGATGGTGTCGGCGGTGAATTGTCCGGTGGCCGCATCGATCTTGCCTTCGGCGATCACGCCCTGGCCTTCGCGAAACAGGTCGGGCAGGATGCCGGTGTAAGTGACGGGCACGGTCTTTGCCATGTCGGTCACCACGAAATGCACCGTGGCGCCGTCGCGCTGCAGGCTGCCCTTTTCGACCATGCCGCCCAGACGGATGGCGGCGGTGGGCGCCGGACCCTTGGCCAGATCGGACGGGGCATAGAAGTAAGTCGCCTTCTCACCCAGCGTCGAGAAGGCCAGCGCACCGGCCCCGCCCAGCGCGGTGAGTGCGCCGACGACCAGCCACAGGCGTTGATGTTTGGCTTTCATCGACGTTTGCTTTCCTCGGCCTTTTTCTCGGCGCTGCGCATGGAGACAAAGGCCCAGACCAGCAGCCCGATGAGGCCGACCAGCGTCAAGCCATAGGCCGGCCAGATGAAATTGGCCCACAGATCGGGGCGGGCGACGACTCCGTCCATCAGGCCACCGCCTCCGCCAGCCGCCGGCTGCGCGCATCGATGCGCTGCTGCGCCAGCATCGCCCGCATCCGCATCAACACGATGGCGCCAAACAGGAAGCTGAAGCCGGCGACCGACAGCAACAAGGGCGTCAGCAATTCCGGCGCAATCGAGGATTTGGCATTCACCACCGAAATGCTGCTGCCCTGGTGCAGCGTGTTCCACCATTCCACCGAATATTTGATGATCGGCAGGTTGATCACGCCCACCAGCGCCAGGATCGCCGCCGCGCGGCTCTCGCCGCCCTTTTCCGCCTCGCTGGCCGACAGCGCCAGATAGCCGAGATAGAGGAACAGCAGCACCAGCATCGAGGTCAGCCGCGCATCCCACACCCAATAGGTGCCCCAGGTCGGCTTGCCCCACAAAGCGCCCGACACCAGGCAGATGGCGGTGAAGGCCGCGCCGGCCGGGGCAATGGCGCGCGCCGCGATGGTGGCCAGCGGGTGGCGCCAGATCAGCGCGGTGGCGGATGCAATGGCGAGGCCCAGATAGCCGCCAGCACCCAGCCAGGCGGCGGGTACATGCACATACATGATGCGCACGCTTTCACCCTGCTGGTAATCCGGCGGGCTGGCGAACAGGCCGATCCACAGGCCGGCGGCGGTCAACGCCAGGCCGAGCAACGCCAGGATCGGCGTGGCAACACGGGCGATCTTCAGGAATCGCGCGGGGTTCGCAAAACGGTGCACGCGCGCCTTCTAGCAGAAGGCGAAGGGGAGGGAAGGGGGCGCGATGGCGCGCTTTACCATCCGTCGATGCGCGTGCTCCAGCCATCGCCCAGGAACATGCGGGTGATCTTGCCGTCCTTTTCCTCGAATCGCACCACCTCGCCGATGGAACTGCCGCCGGTGGGCGCCATCAGCTTGAACTGGCCGCCGCCCAAGGGCTCCAGCACGCTGCGGGTTTCCGCGGCGGCGGCGGTTGCGCCCAGCAGCACCAGTTGCTGATTGAGCAGCACCACCTGCGTCACGCCATCATCGCCGCCGCGATAGCGCCCGGCAAAGCGCGCCCAGGCCGGGTCCCAGGCGGGCGTCGCCTTGGGCTTGGCGGCCTTGGCCACCGCTTCGCCCACGGTGATCATCAACTGGCGGGCGATGTCGGACGGGTTCGAATCATTGGTGTTGGTCAGCACGATCACGCCGACCTTGTCGTCGATCTGCGCCAGCGTCATCGTGGTGTTGCCGGGATAGCCGCCGCCGTGGCCGGCGTAGGTGCGATCCTTGAAGCGGCTGTGATCGAAACCCAGGCCAGACCCCGACTGCCAATTTTCATCGACCGACCGCACGCGCAGCGCCTCGCGCCACGATCCAGCCGACAGGATGTTGTTGCCGCCGGCCTTTGGCGCGCGGCGGAACTGCGCGGCGATGAATTTGGCCAGATCATTGACGTTGGACGACAGGCCGGTCGCCGCCGCCATGCCCTTGGCATCGACAAAGCCCATCACGCGCCTTGTGCCTTCCGGGGTGCGCACCGCATAGGGCGTGGCGAGGCCGGGATCTTGCTTGTCGATGCTGGTGGCGTTCATCTCCAATGGTTTCAGGATGTTGGCGGTCACATAATCCGCCCAGCGCTGGCCGGTGATCTTTTCCACCACCAGACCGGCGACAGCAAAGGCGAGGTTGGAATATTTCCAGCGCGTCTGCGGCGGGAAGCTGGCCTGACGATCCGGCATCAGCTTGATCAGCTCGGCCTCGGTCGGGAAATTGTAGCTCGACCAGTGATCGCTGGCCTCACGTTGCAAGCCGCTGCTGTGGGACAAGAGCTGCTCGACGGTGATCGGGCCATCGTCGGGTCCGGCCGGCTTGGGCGTGAACCACGGCAGATATTTCACCACCGGATCATCCAGCCGCAATTTGCCGGCCTCGCGCAGTTGCAGGATGGCGATGGCGGCGAACAATTTGGAATTGGATGCGATGCGGAAGCGCGTGTCGGCGGTCATCGGCTTTTTGGCGGCGATGTCGGCGTAGCCGAAGCCCTGGCTCCACACGAGTTGCTGATCCTGCACGACGCCCACCGCCACGCCGGGCAGGCCGCGATAGGCGATCTGGCCTTCCAGCCAGGCGCTGAACAGGCGCTCGGCGGCCTGCACGTCGGGGTTGGCAGCGATTGCGGTGGCTGGCGGCGCGGTTTGCGCAAGGGCGGGTGTGGTGGCGAGCAGCAGCGCGATGGCGAGATGTTTCATGGATGGTCCCCCGGTTGTGGGGACAGGCTAGCAGGTTGGTGCGGGCCGCCAAGCCCCACCCCCAACCCCTCTTGGCTGCGGGAGGGGCGCGGATTGGGCGTGAAGGAAGCGTGCGCCACAAGCCGACACGGCTCCCCTCCCGCAGCCAAGAGGGGCTGGGGGTGGGAAAAGCCTACCCCAACCGCGCTAGCGCCGCGGCCAGCCGCTCCGCCTCAGCGCTGCGCGCTTCATGGTCTTCGCGGGCCTTCTCCACCGCTTCCGGCTTGGCCTTTTCGGTGAAGCCTGGGTTGCCCAGCCGCCCGGCCAGCGCGTCGCGTTCCTTGATCGCGGCGGCCAGTGCCTTGTCCAGCCGGGCCTTTTCGGCGGCCAGATCGATCACGTCGCCGATCGGGATCAGGAAGGTCGCTTCGCCGTGCACCAGTTGCAGGCGGCCACCTTCCGGCGCCGCGCCCGCCGTCACGCGCGCCAGCCGCTCGATGGCGGGCGCATTGGCGGCCAGCCGCGCGGTGGTTTCAGGCGAAGCGCCCTCCACGGCAAACGGCAGCTTCGCCGATGGCGGCACATTCACCTCGGTACGCGCCGAACGGATTTCGCTGATCAGCCCGATCAGCCAGTCGATATCCGCGCTGGCCGCCGCGTCTTCCGGCAGCGCAGCGGTCGCCACCCATTGCGCCAGGATCAGATCATCGCGCGTCCCCAACTGGTGCCACAATTCCTCGGTGAGGAACGGCATCACCGGGTGCAGCATCACCAAAATCTGATCGAGCGCCCAGCCTGCGGTGCTGCGGGTTTCGGCGGCAACATCCGCATCCGCACCTTCGGCCAGCAGCGGCTTGATCAGTTCCAGATACCAGTCGCAGAAGCGGCTCCACACCAATTTGTAGATGGCGTCGGCATAGGCATCGAAGCGGAAATCGGCGATCGCCTGTTCCAGCGCGCGGGCCGTCTGCTTCACCTCGCCGATGATCCAGCGGTTGACCGGCTGGGTCGCGGCCGGCGGCATTATGTCCGGGTGCCCGGCGATGCCGTTCATCTGGGCAAAGCGCGCGGCGTTCCACAACTTGGTGGCGAAGTTGCGATAGCCTTCGATGCGGCTCTCGTTCAGCTTGATGTCGCGCCCCTGCGTTTCCATCGCGGTCAGCGTGAAGCGCAGCGCATCGGCACCATATTTGTCGATCAGCACGAGCGGATCGACGGTGTTGCCCTTGGATTTGCTCATCTTCTGGCCCTTGGCGTCGCGCACCAGGCCGTGGCAATAAACGGTGCGGAACGGCACCTCATCCATGAAATGCAGCCCCTGCATCATCATGCGGGCGACCCAGAAGAAGATGATGTCAAAGCCGGTGACGAGCACGTCGCCGGGGTAGTGACGGGCAACGTCCGGCGTTTCCGCCGGCCAGCCCAAGGTCGCGAACGGCCACAGCGCGGAGGAGAACCAGGTGTCGAGCACGTCCTCGTCGCGGGTCAGTGCCACGTCGCCGGCCTGGGCCTGCGCTTCGGCTTGCGTCTCTGCCACGAACACCCGACCGTCGGGCGCATACCAGGCCGGAATCCGGTGCCCCCACCACAGTTGGCGGCTCACGCACCACGGCTGGATATTCTCCATCCAGTTGAAATAGGTTTTTTCCCACGTCGCCGGCACAAAGCGCGTGCGGCCATCGTGCACGGCGGCCAGCGCATCCTTGGCCAGTTCGCCGGCATTCACATACCACTGGTCGGTCAGCCACGGCTCGATCACCACACCGCTGCGGTCGCCATAGGGCATCTGGATGGTCTTGTTCTCGATGCGCTCGATGCGGTCGAGGGCTTCGAGATCGGCCACCACCTGCTTGCGCGCCGCCTCGCGGGTCAGGCCCACATAGGCTGCCGGCACGCCGTCCGCCACGCAGATATTGGCTTCGGCATCGAGGATGTTGATCCAGCCGATGGCCTTGTTGCGTTCATACACCGCCCAATCGTTGAAATCATGCGCCGGGGTGATCTTCACCGCGCCGCTGCCCAATTCGGGATCGGCGTGTTCATCGGCAATGATCGGAATCCGCCGACCGGTGATCGGCAGTTCCACAAATTTGCCAATCACCGAGGCATAGCGCGCGTCCTCCGGATGCACGGCGACCGCGGTATCGCCCAGCATGGTTTCCGGGCGCGTGGTGGCCACGATGATATGATCGGCGCCGCTGTCCAGCACCGCGCCATCGGCGAGCGGATAGCGGATGTGGGTGAAGGTGCCGGCGACTTCGCGGGTTTCCACCTCAAGGTCGGAAATCGCGGTCTTCAGCTTCGGGTCCCAGTTCACCAGCCTTTTGTCGCGGTACAGGAGCTTCTGGTTGTACAGTTCCACGAACACCTTGATCACGGCCGCATTGAAGCCGTCGTCCATGGTGAAGCGTTCATTGGCCCAATCGCAGGACGCGCCCAGCCGCCGCAATTGCCCGGTGATGGTGCCGCCGGATTCGGCCTTCCATTCCCACACCTTGGCTTCGAATGCGGCGCGGCCCATGGCGGTGCGGCCCGGTTGCTGCGCTTCGGCCAGGCGGCGTTCCACCACCATCTGGGTGGCGATGCCGGCATGATCGGTGCCGACGATCCAGCGCGCATCGCGGCCATTGAGCCGGTGCCAGCGGATGAGGATATCCTGCAACGTGTTGTCCAGCGCATGGCCGATGTGCAGACTGCCCGTGACATTCGGCGGCGGGATGACGATGGTGAACGGCTGCGCGTCAGGGCGCGCCGGGCGGAAGCGGGCGTTGCGTTCCCAATGCGCATACCAGCGCTGTTCAAAACTGGCGGGGTCGAAAATACGGTCGATCATGCGACGGCGATAGCCGCTGGCTGGCGGCGGGGAAAGCCCGAAGGCTTGGCTACAGCTTCCCGGTCAGCCGGCGGATTTCCTCGCGGGCGACCTTCTCGACGATTTCCGGCATGTTGGCATCCAGCCAGGCCTTGATGTGCGGTGCCATCATGTCGCGAATCAGCGCATCCAGGGTGATGCTTGCCATGTCCGGCGGCAGGGTGACGCTGGCCAGCGGCACGATGTCGGGTTCGGGGGTCGCGGGCGGCGCTGACAGTTCCGGATCAGGCTCCGGCCCGGTCACGCGGGCGCGGATGGAAGCCAGAATGGCATCGATGGAGGCCGGCGGTTCAGACATGCCCTCTTGTTACGCCATTGCGACAGTTACGGCCAGAGCGACCCGGCTGCTCAGAAGGCAAAGGCGGGAGCGCGCGCAAAGCCGGGCAGCGGCGGCGCGGCCATCTCGATGAACGCCAAGCCGGCCGGTTCGCCGGTTGGCGTCAACGGCCCGACATAGGCGCGGCCAACGCCAGACTGGCGGAGCACCGCAGCGATCCGGCCACCGGGTGCCAACTGCGCGGCAATCGCCGGCGGCACGGTTTCGATGCTGCCTTCGAACAGGATCAGATCATAGGGCGCGCCCGCCGCCCAGCCTTCAGCCAGCGGGCCGACCAGGCTCGTCACGCCGGCCGCCGCCGCCATGGCGACCAGCGCAGCATCGTTTTCGAGCGCGCTGACCCGTGCGCCCAGCCGCGCGATGATGGCGGCCGAATAGCCGCTGGCACTGCCGACCACCAGCACATGTTGCCCTGGCTGCACCGCGGCATGCTGCAACAGCAGCGCCAACGCCAGCGGGGCGAGCAGGCAACGGCCGCGTGCGACTTCGTGGGCGGCGTCGGCATAGGCCAGTTCGGCCAGCCCAGCCGGCAAATAGGGCTCGCGCGGCACATCGGCAAAGGCAGCCAGGACCGCGGCGTCGGTGACCGCCACGGTCTTCAACTGCGTGTCCACCATGGTCTGGCGCTGAGCAGAGGAACCGATTGTCGTCATGGCGCTGTCTTTGCCTCGCGGCGGCGCGGCGCGCAATGCTGATGTTGCAAAGCGATCGGTGGCGCGAATCCTGCCAGCGAATCCTGATTGCCCATCGCCACCCGGCTTGCTAGGGACGGCGTCCACCGAGAGGCCCGATGGCGGAGTGGTGACGTAACGGACTGCAAATCCGTGCACCCGGGTTCGATTCCCGGTCGGGCCTCCACTTTCTTGACCAGTCACGTTCGACTGCGTCTGGTAAATACAACGAAAATCATTATATTAGCGGCATAAACGGCCGTTGGCGTTCAATGCTGTTCGCCTGCTACCACCTTGTTTTGGGGGCCACTTAGGGGGCCACTTTGGGGCCAGCGGCTTACTGCTAACATGAGTGGCCCCCACATAGGGCCACATCCGAAGAAGCTTGGCGCATCATGGCTCTGACAGACGTTGCGATAAAGAACGCGAAATCGCACGAAAAACCCTACAAAATGGGCGATGCAGGCGGCTTGTTCCTGCTGGTGCAGCCCTCAGGCGGCAAGCTATGGCGCTTGAAGTACCGAGTCGACGGCCGAGAAAAGAAGCTCGCAATCGGTCCCTACCCGGAAATCAGCCTCGCTGAGGCACGCCGGCGGCGTGATGATGCTCGAACGTTGATCGTCACAGGCAAAGACCCGTCTCGCGAGAAGCAGCGCGACAAGGTTCGGTCTCGCGCACAAGCCGAAAGCACGTTCGCCGCGATCACAAAGGAGTATTGCGCCAAGCGCAAACGAGATGGCGACAAGGCTTGGGCAGCAGCTACTGCAACGCGCAGTGAATATCTTTTGTCCTTGCTCGACAGTTCTATCGGTCGTGTGGCCATCGCCGAGATCAAGCCCCCGGACGTGCTCGCTGCCGTCCGCAAGATTGAGGACAAAGGTAGGCGCGAAAGCGCGAGGCGCACGCTCCAACTGGCTAGCGCCGTGTTCCGCTACGCGGTAGCGACAGGCCGGCTGGCTTCTGATCCGACCCGCGATCTTCGTGGCGCCCTAACTGCGCCTACTGTTAAGCATTATGGGGCGATCATCGACGCTAAGCTGGTTGGCGAACTGCTCCGGGTTATTGATGGCTATGTTGGTCAGGGGCTCACAAAGCTGGCCTTGCAGCTTGCACCTCACGTATTCGTCCGCCCCGGTGAGTTGCGCCATGCGGAGTGGAGCGACGTCGATCTAGATGGCGCGCTTTGGGTGATCCCGGCGGAGAAGATGAAGATGCGCAAGGCGCATCACGTGCCACTGTCCCGACAGGCCCTAGCCGTCCTAAGTGAGGTGCGGGCTGTCACTGGTCCTTCGGGTTATGTCTTTCCGTCAATGCGGACGCGGTCCCGTCCCATGAGCGAGAACACGATCAACGCTGCGCTTAGGCGGCTGGGGTATGCATCCGACGAAATGACAGCGCACGGCTTCCGGGCCATGGCATCAACCCTACTGAACGAATCGGGAAATTGGCATCCCGATGCCATCGAGCGGGCACTTGCTCACAGCGATAAGGACAAGGTCCGCGCCGCTTATCATCGGGGCCAACACTGGAAGGAGCGCGTCGAGATGGCCCAATGGTGGAGCGACTACCTCGATCAGCTTCGGAAGGGCGCAGAGATCGTGCAGTTCCCTGAGCGGAAGGTAGGCTGAGATGGCGACCCACGATCATGATGATCTTCTGGATAAGCTACGAACGTTTGCTAGCGATCCAGCCAGAACGGAGTTCACGCGACCCAACCTGATTGCCTTGCTTGACGTCCTTACCGACCATCTTGATGGAGCACTGGCCACCAGGGAGGGAGAGTTGGAGGACGGTACGCTAGTGGAGGCCCAGCACCCTGTGGCGGCGCAGTTGTCTGGGCTGACAGCGGCGCTGCGTGATTTAGACCAAGGGCTGACAGACCCGGTGCTGAAGCGGATAGGCGGCAAGAAAAATTCCGCTAGGCCATGGCGCTTAAAGCAGGACGACGATGCTTTGTTTGAGGCGCTGGAAGTATTCCAACGGATGCAAAACCTCCCCGACCTAAAGGCGGCCGCGGAGCGTTTAGCGGTGAAGCTTCAGTTCACCGGATACAGGCGTAGGGGGAAGGGAATGAACGGATCGAGCCTTAAGTCGCTGTATTACAAGCACCGGTGGTAGCTGGTTACTGCGATTTACGTTCACTGCGTTGAGCGTAAATTTGACCTGACACACATGTTCCGACGGCCGCTTTTGGCCGTTGGAGTGTCCAGATGAACATCAACAACCCTCACCCGCTGGCATATTCGATCAAGGATGCTTGCTCCGCTTCAAGCCTTGGCCGCACAACCCTGTATTCTCACATCGCAGCAGGACGCCTGAAGGCCATCCGCGTTGGCGGTCGCACGCTGATACCTGCGGAAAGCCTGCACACCCTTCTGAGCGGGGAGGCAGCAGAATGACCTGCCATCTCAATGATTACGACTATGGGCACGCTGGGTGCTGCGGATGTGAACGCGATCTTGACCTTGCAACTGCGCCTTTTTCTCTGAACTGCCGGGAGGGGAACATAGGGCTTTACTTCTACTTCTGCCGGGAGTGTTTCAGTAGCTTGCAAGCGCGAGGGCTAGCGGCTTGTGACGAGGCCGTTGCGCGCGTGCTTAGACTGGGACGGGCCGCGTTGCCTGACCGCACCGGTTTTGCAGTGACCACGTCTCTCGCTCTGCAAGCGCATGACGGTGACTTGGTTGGCGCTTATGAAGTCGGCCCCAAGTTGCCGCGTATCGTTCACGACGCAATCGTGGCTAGTCAAACTGACGTCGCAATTGTTCCTCCCTTTGACTGGGAGGCGTAAATGGACAGCGCTATCGATTATATCGCTCATGGGATTGCACTTATTGATATCCCGCCTCGCCAGAAAGGGCCAAACAGCACCGGCTGGAACGAGGAGAAGAACGCCATCACCGACCCGAAGAGGGCCAGTGAACTTTGTGGCAATATAGGCATTGCTCACGCATACTGTTCGCCGTTGCCCACAATGGCACTCGACATTGACGATCTCCAAAAGGCACGCGCTTGGTTGGCGGAGCGCGGGATCGATTTAGACACGCTCCTCGATGCGGATGACGCTGTTCAGATTTCGTCGGGTAAGAAGGACAGTCGGAAGCTTCTTTACCTGTTACCGGCAGATGCTTCGCCTATCCCGATGAAGAAGATTGTCGATCCAGAAACGAGGGACACGGTCTTGGAGTTCAGGTGCGCTTCTGCGAATGGTCTTACTGTGCAGGATGTGCTGCCCCCGTCTATCCATCCGGATACCGGAAGGCCCTATCAATGGGCAGGCAAGGGTAATTGGCGGTCTATCCCAACCATCCCTTTGGCTCTGTTATCTGTCTGGCAGTCGTTGCTGAACCCTGCTGCGGAGCAGTCGCTTGGCGAGCGGGCCTGTGCAGAAGATAGTTCTATGGTCACGCTGCCGGCTGAAACCATCCAGCATCTTCGCAGTGCCCTTCTGTCGATGCGGTCAGATGACCATGGGCTTTGGGTCAAGGCCGGCTTGGCGCTGAAGGGCTTGGGCAACGTCGGACGCGGGCTCTGGTTGGAATGGTCGCAGACGTCCGAAAAATCCCAAGATCGTGGGCCACTTCATCTCAGCAGGACATGGGATGGCTTCACCCCAAAAAGCATTGATTACCGATCCGTCTTTGCCGAGGCCCAGCGCCAAGGCTGGGTAAACCCGACCAAGGTTTATGCCTCGCCTATTATGGCCGCCGCTGAAGATGCAGACGGCTGGGCTATGCCCCAACCGCTGCCGGGCGAGCTCCGGCGTGTCAAAGCGCTAGACGTGGGCTGCCTGCCATCAACCGTTCGAGACGCGGTTCAAGATATAGCAGAGCGCCTCTCATGCCCGGTTGATTATGTGGCGGGGTCCTTGTTGGTTGGTGCCGGTGCTCTCGTCGGCAACCGGGTCGGGATCATGCCCAAGCAGCATGACGAGACGTGGGAGGTCTACCCTGCGTTCTGGGGCGGCATCGTTGGTCCACCGGGCTCTATGAAGACGCCCGTACAGCAAGAGACGATGAAACCCCTTCGGCACGTCGAGGAACAGGAGAGCATCGGCTACGCATCTGCCCTTGCGAAGTACCAGGTAGAGAAGAAGCAGTTCGACAAGGCGCTAGCAGCGTTCAAGGCCGGCAAGCTGGGGACCGTCCCGGTGGAGCCGCAGGAGCCGAAGAAGCCGCGCCTGATCGTCAACGACACCACCTACCAAGCCTTGGGGGACATACTGGCGGCCAACCCGCGCGGGGTTCTTGTCCACGGGGACGAACTATCAGGCTTATTGCAGAGTCTCGACACGGCTGGACAGGAGGCAGCGCGGGGGTTTTATCTCTCCGGCTGGGGCGGAAACGGCACATACTCATTCGACCGTATCGGTCGTGGCAGCATCCGTCTGACGCATTATGCCTTGTCGGTCTTCGGTGGGTTCCAGCCTGACAAGATCAAGCATTATGTCCGCATGGCCCAAAGCGGTAGTGCGCAGAACGACGGGCTCCTTCAGCGGTTCCAGCTGCTTGTTTGGCCGGATCAAGTCGAGGATTTCGTACTGGTAGACAGATGCCCCAATCAGGAAGCGTTGGCGGCGATGAACCGGGCGATACTTGGGTTGCGGACCGAACCTACGAGCGGCAAACGTAACAAGCATGGTTCGCGGCTGCTGCATTTCGATGAGGACGCACAGGTCAGCTTCAACGCGTGGTACGCGGCCAATGAAGCGATGCTGCGCAGGGATGACTTGGGGCCGGCAGAGCAAAGCCATTTTGCTAAGTACCGCAGCTTGCTCCCCGGGCTGGCGCTGCTTTTCCACCTGCTTGAGGGGCATGCCGGTGAGGTGTGCAGTGCGTGCCTGTCAGGCGCGCTTGGTTATGCGAAATATCTGAAGTCGCACGCTATGCGGGTGTACGGCGCTGTGCACAGCGTGGATGGGGCTGGCGCACATGCTCTGGCAGGACGGCTTCTACGCGGCGAACTGCAATCCGGCTTTAGGGCGCGTAGTGTGTACGCCAAAGGTTGGCGCAACCTGTCAGAACAATACAAGGTCCAGCAGGCGGTTGACCAGTTGGTCGAGCTAGGCTGGCTGATGGAGCGGGGCGTCGAAACGGGCGGCAGGAAGACGGTTGCTTACGACGTCAACCCGCGCATCTTCGCGCAGTGAGTGTGTGGCGACCTTTTGTCGGTTTTGTAGGTACCCCCCTAACACATTTTTCCACTCTTCCAGCTCGTAGTAGCGTGCTGAACGGGGTGGGGGTAACCGACAAAACCGACAAAAGCCCCCCTGCTTGCATAGGGTATGCGCCGATTAAAGTTTTTGCCCGTCGCGGCCGCCTCTCGCCAAGTGTAATGTAAGGAAACCGACATGCTGCTGCCAGGCGTTGGAGACACCGTCAAACAGTGTACGGCACGCGCCAAACACTCGGGAGCTAGGTGCAGAAATCCTGCCGTGGTCGCTTGGGGGAGCTCTGGGCGGGTCTGCCGCATGCACGGCGCGCGCAGGTCAGAGACGGTCAGGCGAGGTGCAAACCATCCGCAGTATAGGCATGGCGGGGAGACGCTGGGGGCCAAGGCCGAGCGCAGCCGGGTGCTTGTGGAACTGCGGGAACTTGAGGCACTATCATTCGCGTTGGGACTGGCCAGTGGGCCGAGGTGGCGTGGGCGCAAACCTAAAACGGTCTAAGGGGCGCTGTGCTTTAGTAGGTCCACCGGCGTGCAACCCAGCGCTGCCGCCACCCTAACGATGACGCTTAGGGAAGGGTTTTCCTGACCGCGCTCTATGCCCCCAAGATAGCGAACATCCACCCCGACGCGGTCAGCGAGCTCCTCTTGGTTCAGACGCAACGCCCTCCTCCGCAAACGCAAGTTTGCGCCCAGAATTTTAGCCCAAGGACATTCGTGCCGCACCTGGCAAAGGAGTGGCGTTGCGCACCCAAAAACAAGGAACTATAAACCTGATTCGTTAAACTTAGGTGGGGAGCAGTCCATGGGGGAAGACGCAGAACGGCATGAAGCTGGGGCGAGCCCCGCCTTCCAAAGCGCCGTCACTCGTGCCGCCCAGAGCGCGAGGCAGCTTAGCTCTCTAGGTAAGCCATTTTCTCCCCGCTACGTTGCCATGCTCATTGCGCCATGTCTGCTTTCGGCCTGTGGCGGTTCATCTGGCGGGGGCAGCGTTAATTCAACTCCTATCCCACCGGCCGCAAATCCCGCGCCGCAGTTCACAAGTTTCCAGGCTGTGCAGTCAGGTGTTACCACTACGGTATCGGGTACAACGCGAGAAGGTAGCATTGCCGTAGACGCAACAGGTGCTATCCTACAAAGCGGCGTCTCCAATCCGACCCAAGGCGCCGCAACCGTAAATTTGAACGTTAACAGTGCCCGGCAGACAAAATCACTGCGTATTGATGGAGCATTGTCGAGCTTTAATTTTAATTCTGGCAGCGTGAATACGGCTGGACTGCTCTTCGGTGGTGCCCAAATCGGCGTGCTGGCTTCTAATGCGGTCGGTTCTGAGCAAGCCGCATGGCTCGACCCGTACGCGGCCAACTTTAATTACCAATCGTTTGGGGTCTGGGGAACTGGCCTAGTGGCAGGCTCAACTGGTAAATATGGCGTCGCTTCGGTCGGCGCAGCGACTGGCGGCAGTGCAATCCCATCGGCAGGCACCGTTGCCTTCCGAGGGATCGCTGCGGGCATTTACACAGACGGCTCAGCCTCGCGTTACGCCGCCAATGCAACGTTCAACGTCAATTTCGGCGCAAGAACAATTGAATTTACAACTAGCAACCAAACTATAACTGATATCAGGACTAACCTAACTATACCGCTTACTTGGTTGGATTTAAATGGAACGATGACTTATGCTGCAGGCGCCAATAACTTCTCGGGCAACGTCGCAGCCAGAGGCCAGACGTCATTTCAAAACCTGACAGGTGCCGCGTCTGGCCAGTTCTACGGCCCGAATGCTAACGAGCTTGGCGGAACCTTCTTCCTTCGCGGCTCGGTAAATACACTAGTTGGGGGCTTTGGCGCAAAGCAGTGAGGACAATCCTGTTGGCTGGCGCTGCTATATCGGCGGCATCCACGGCCCAGACAGTTGACGCAGAGGTCCAAGCTAGGTTTATAAGAGCCCTAGCGTTAGCAGATGCTGGGCAGTTCCGCTTCGCTGCAACTGAGTTGGGTTCTCTGTATCTGAAGGCACCGACGCCGCGTATTCGGTTGGAGCTGGCCAGGGTTCTTATGCTCTCGGGTCAGTTATCCGATGCTCGGTCCTTGTTCCTGAAGGCGTATGCGGACAATCCGCCGCCCGATGTGAAAGCAAATATCATTGAGCTTGTCCGACGAATCGACCAGCGGAGAGGTCGTTTAGCGCTTAACTTGGGCGCCGCCTTCTACGCCAATCCCCTGCAACAGCCCGGTGCTTTTGGCTTCACCGTCAACGGGGTCGATCTGGATTATGCCCCGGACAGTCAGTACCGGAACCAGTGGGGTATGACCTATGGCGCGTCCTACACAAAGAGTATTGCCTCGTGGGACCTTGCGCTGAGCGGCTCGTTTCGGGATTTACCAGGCACTCGCGCTGATCGATTAATTGGCGAGGCATCCGCCGGGAAACGTCTTGGAGGGGGGCAGTACGAGCTCCGCGCCGGCCTCACACACCTAGGCCAAACAGGCCTGTCCTTCTCCTTGCCATTCGTTGAAGGTCGCATCGCCAAACGGCTTTCGGTCAACATGTCCCTCCAACCCTCCTTGCGGGTCGGGCGCTTTATCTCAGAAGCTGGGGGCGGGATTTCTGGATGGCAGTATGATGTGTTTGCACCTGTAACTTATAGCCCTTCACCGGCGAAGACCTTTGCGGTCGGCCCAACGCTGCTCAGACAAGAGGCCCGGTTTGGAGAGCAGGGGTTCTATTCCTACGGCGCGCGTGGTGTTGCCTTGTGGCGCTCAGGCGCTATTAATTTGGAAGGTCTCCTTCAGGGTCGCATGTCACAGTACGACCAAGACGATCCGTTTTGGGGCGTGAGGCGCGTTGATAAGACCCTTAACACTGGTGTTTATTTGAACTCGGATAGGATCGAGCTTGCAGGATTGCTACCAACGATTGGCGGCACCTGTGACCTCAACTGGTCGACCATTTCGTTCTTCAACCAACGAGGTTGCGCCCTAGCTTTTGAGTTACGCAGGCAGTGGTAGCAGAGGGTTGCTTTAAGACCGTGAGTGCCAAGGGGCAGTGCAGAGGAAACCTCGAAACGGAATAAGCAGATCAGTATGTACTAAGGAAGCGTGGGTCCCATATCTGGGAAAAGGGGGGTACCCCCGGGGTGGGGTCTGGCTGAGCAGGAATTTGAAGGGGGGTGGGGGTGCGACACTGTAGTTGCGCCGCCTTGCAGATAGTCACTTTGTTCAATCGCGTTCGCCTACAACCGCTCCCTTTGGGGGCCATATCGGGGGCCACCTCGCTTCTATCTCTGGAATATTTTCATATATTCATAGTCTTATGAGAATATTGCGATTCCCGGTCGGCCTCCAGTGAATGTTTCCAATGTGACAAGTCAGTCGACGACGGAGAGGGTGTCTCGCCTTCTTAGCGACCGGCGCCACCTGCGCTTCTGACGGTCGGTCTCGACAGGCTGATCTGGCGGGGTATTCCTGCTGGATCACGAGCCGCTTTCGCGGAGAATCCCTGCGGCGCGTTCTGCACCGCAGGAACCCGTATCGGGGTGATGTCCACGATTGCGGCGCGATCCGGCTCGCCCGCGTCCGTCCCGGGCAGCACGCCAGGGCCAATCAAGGTGTCGGCAGATCCTGGCTCAGCCGGTCGCGCAACTCGCGCCTCAGGAACTTGCCGCTGGCATTGCGCGGCAGCGGCTCGGTCATGAACAAGATGTGGCGCGGCACCTTGTAGTTGGCGATCAGGCCGCCGCAGAAGCTGCGCAGCCCGGCGTCATCCAGGCGTTCGCCGGGTTTCAGCAGGACAGCCACGCCGACTTCCTCGCCGAGCCGGTGATCGGGCACGCCGAACACACAGCATTCGGCGATCGCGGGATGGCGGTAGATGGCGGCTTCCACTTCGGCGCAATAGACATTCTCGCCGCCGCGCAGCACCATGTCCTTCTTGCGATCCACGATGAAGATGAAGCCATCCTCGTCGATGCGGGCAATGTCGCCGGTGTGCAGCCAGCCATCCGTGATCGCGGCCGCCGTCGCTTCGGGGCGGTTGATATAGCCCTTGATGACAGCGGCGCCCCTGACCCAGAGTTCGCCGATGTCGCCCGGCGGCACGGTGTTGCCGGCGTCATCGACGCATTTGGCTTCATAACTGGGCATGGCGGGACCGGCGCTGTCGGGCTTGTCGACAAAGAAGTCGCCAGAGACGGATGTGATGATGCCGCAGGTTTCGGTCATGCCGTACCCGGTGCTCGGCCGGGCGCTTGCCACCCTGGATTCGATCTTGTGCACGAGATCCGGCGGCACCTGGGCACCGCCGCCCGACATCGCGGTCAGGCTCGACACATCGGTGGTGGCGAAATCCGGATGGTTGATGAGCTCGCGCGCCATCACCGGCACGCCGCCGATCGAGGTCACGCGCTCCCGCGCGATGATGCGCAGCGCTTCGCCGGCGTCCCAACGGTACATCAGCACGATGGTGCCGCCGGCCGCAGTGGTCGCATAGGCGCCGCAGTTGTTGGCGGTGACGTGGAACAGCGGCGTCGTCAGCAAGGACACCGGCACCGGCGGCGACGCCGGCGGCGCGACGTCCGTGGCCCGCTGCACCGCCAATGCTGTCGAAGCACCGGCATAGAGCATGTTGTACAAATTGGTGATGCAGCCGCGATGGGTCAGCTGTGCGCCCTTGGGGAAGCCGGTGGTGCCCGATGTGTAGAAGATGCAGGCATCGGCATCGGGATCGATCGCCACCTCGGGCATGGCACCGCCATGGGCGATGACATCGGCGAGCGACGACACGCCCGGCTCGGGCCCGCGCAGCCGCACCCCAACGAGTGTCACCGCCGGCGGCTCGGCGATTTCCCTGAAGCGATCGAGTCGCTCAGCATCGAGGAACAGGGCCTTTGGCGCCGAGTCTGCCAGCGCGTAGGCCATTTCCTCGGCCGTCCACCAGGCGTTCATGCCGACGACGGCAAGGCCTGTGCTGACGCAGGCCCAATAGATCAGCAGCCATTCGGGATAGTTGCGCATGGCGATCGCCACCCGGTCGCCCGGCTGCACGCCCTGCGCCGCCAGCCAGGCGGCGATGGCATCGACGTGGCCATGGGCCTCGGCATAGGTCAACCGCTCGTCGCCAAAGACGAGATAAGTCCTGTCGGCGAAGGGCTTGGTCGATTGCCACAAGGCCCGCACATCGGGCAGCGCATGGCGAAAGGCGCGCACCGCGATGCCATTGACGTCGATCCTGATGATCTCGAACGCGCCACCGGGGCCCGTCAGCTCTTCGCGCGCTTTCGCCAGTTCCGCGTAGTGCATGGATCTCCCCGGGGCTTTGTTGTTACCAGACGGTGATACACGCGATCGGGTGTCCGGCAAGCTATCTAGAGCCATCGGATAAGAGGCCGCTCCCCCGCCCCGGCTGAACAGCGCGGCTAGGGGTGCAGTGTCAGTTTCTGGAGCCGCCAGTTGAGCAGTTCGGCAACGTACAACTCGTTCTCGGCGGGACAGGCGATCTCGTGGATCCAGCCGAACTGCCCCAGTTGTTTGCCGGATCCGCCGAGCCAGCCCAGCACCTTGCCATCGAGCGAAAGCTTGTAAATTCGGCCAGGCCACGCATCGGAAACATAGAGGACCTGCTTGCCGTCGCGGTCGCGCGGCGTGATGCACAGCGCCCACGGCGCACCCGGCATCATCGTCTTGGTTGCCACCGTGTCGGGGCCGGCGGGTGGCACGACCGGGCGGTTGCCGATCGCCGCCGGCGCGTCGGCGGGGGAGGGGACATTGATCTGGATGATGCGCAGCAAGGTGCCGGCGGTGTCGAACACCTGAATGCGCCGGTTGCCGCGGTCGGCAACGTAAACCTCGTCACGCGCATCGACGGCAATCGAATGCAGCGTGTTGAACTGTCCGGGCGCGCTGCCGAAGCTGCCCCACGAGCTTAACCAGCGGCCATCCGGCGCGATCTTGGCGACGCGCGAATTGATGTAACCGTCGCTGATATAGGTGTTGCCCTGGCTGTCCCACGCCATGTCGGTCACTTCGCGAAACTGCCCGTCAACGGCCGGCAGCGGCGGCTTGGGATGTTCGAGCGGGCGGGCGTTTTCGTCGCTGGCTTCGGGCTTGCGGCCGAAGACCATGGCGACGCGCCCGGCGGGGTTGAACTTCACCACCATGTTCGATCCCTTGTCGGCCGCCCAGATATTGCCGGCGGCATCGACCCGCGTCGCATGGGCATAGGACCAGGCATAAAGATTATGCCCGATCTCGCGCACGAATCGCCCGTTGGCATCGAATTCGAGCAGTTGGGCGGCGGCCGCGGCATAGGCCGGGCCCTGCGTGTTGCCACGCTGGAAAACATAGACCTGGCCTGCTTTTCCGAGCGCAACACCAGCGACTTCGCCCAAATGAAGGTCGGCCGGCGGCTTGAGGAAGTCGACGGAGTCAAAACGAATTTCCGGGACGTCCTGCGCCGAACTGGCCGAGGCCAGCAGCACGGCACAAAAACCAATCGCTCGCAACATGATGCATCTCCCCCTGATGTCAGGTCCGATATAGCCCCTCTGTGCCGGTCACGGTAGCTGCCTTCGAAACGAGGTGCGGGCGGCCCTGGCCGCGGTCCGACCATGCCGCAGCCCGCCGAACCGCCGGGCGCCCTGCGGCGCCATGTCCGGGCAGAAACGGCACACAAGCCGCCATTTTTCGGCCGTTTGCTGCAATTGTAAGGCACAATACGTCATTTCCCCCGCAGCATTGCGGCGGTTCTTCGTCTCTTCCCCTCAGATTGGTTTGCCTGGCACTGGTGCCAGCAATGGGGGGTAGCCTGAATGCACAATGCTTGTCGATTTTCCCGGTTCGGGGCAACGTCTCTGGCGGTGATGGCCGCAGCGCTGGCGGCAACGCCGGCGGCTGCCCAGGCGGCCGCACCCGCGCGGCCGGCAACGGCGGCTTCCGCGCCGGCAGCCGTTGCCAGCGCCGAGCAGACCGAGATGCCGGCGGAAATGGTCGTGACCGGATCGCGCATCGTGCGCGACGGCACCCAGGCGCCGGTGCCCACCACGGTGGTGACGATCGAGGATATCCAGGCCCGCAACCCGACCAACATCGCGGATTATGTCAACCAGTTGCCGGCGATCGGGCAGGGCCAGTCGCCGCGCGCCACCACGCTGTTTGCCAACGCCAATGGCGGCGCCAACCAGATCAGCGCGCGTGGCCTGGGCATCAACCGTACGCTGGTGCTGCTCGATGGCCGCCGCGTCGTCGGTTCCGGCCTGTTGCCGGCGGTGGACATCAACCTGCTTCCGCAAAACCTGGTCAGCCGGGTCGATGTGGTGACCGGCGGGGCCTCGGCGGCTTACGGTTCGGATGCGGTGGCCGGCGTGGTCAACTTCATTCTTGATACCAAGTTCACCGGCCTGAAGGGCAGCGTCAACTATGGCATCACCGATCGCCGGGATGGCCAGATCGTCAACGGGGATCTGGCCTATGGCACGGCCTTTGCCGGCGGCCGCGGCCATCTGCTGTTGAGCGGCAATTATTACGAAGGCGAGCGCATCGATTTCTTCGATGAACCGCGCGACTGGTTCCAGCCCGGTCTGCGCCTGCTGCAGAACCCGACCTGGACCGCCACCAACGGCCAATCCGGCCAGATCGTGCGCACCGATGCCGGCTTCACCAGCACGCCCGGTGGCGTGATCATCGGCGGGCCGCTGGCCGGCACCAATTTCCTGCCCGGCGGCACGACCAACCAGTTCCAGTTCGGCACCGCCGCCCTCACCCAGGGCAGCGTGCAGGCCGGCGGCACGGTGGAGCCGCTGTCGGTGCGCGGCGCGCTGCTGCCCGACGACAAGCATTGGAGCCTCTATGGCCGCCTCAGCTATGAAGTGACCGACAATGTGAACGCCATTGTCGAGGCCAGCTATGCCGGCAACGACACGATCAACTGGTCGGCGGTGTACAACCGTCAAGGCTCCGGCGCGACCGGCGCGCTGCTGATCACGCGGGACAACCCGTTCTTGCCCACGGCCGTGCGCCAATCGATGGACGCGCAGGGCGTCACCTCGTTCCGCCTGAACCGCCTGTTCTATGACATGATCAACCGGCCCGGCGAACATATCGGCGAGGCCGGCTACAACCGCCGCCAGAGCCGGATCCTGTTGGCGCTGGAAGGCAAGTTTGCCGACAGCGGCAAGTGGCGCGCCTATTACCAGCGTGGCCGCAGCCAGGTGTGGTACACGCGCGACAACAACGTGATCATCGATCGCTTCAACCAGGCGGTGGACGTGACCGGCAATCCGGCGCTTGGTGGCGTGCCCGGTGTCGCCGTTGGCGCGCCGGTGTGCCGCTCCACGATCACCGCAAACAGCAACGGCTGTGTTCCGATGAACGTGTTTGGCGAAGGCGCGCTCGGCAAGTCCGCGATCGCCTGGGTGACCGGCGAAAGCGATGGCTTCCGCACCCGGCAGGATCTGGACATCGCGCTCGATGTCTATGCGATCGACGGCCAGTACAGCCCGTTCAGCACCTGGGCCGGCCCGGTGTCGCTGGCGGCGGGGTTTGAATATCGCAAGGAATCCTTTGCTGCCACATCGGATGCAGTCTCACAGGCGCGGCGCTGGAACGTCGGCAATTTCCAGCCCGGCGCCAATGGTTACAATGTGAAGGAATTCTTCGGCGAAGCCCTGGTGCCGCTGTTGAAGGATTCGGCGGTCGGTGATCTGGAGCTCAACGGCGCCGTGCGCCGCACCGATTATTCGACCAGCGGCGAAGTGACGACGTGGAAGGTGGGCGGCGCCTATCGCTTTGGCGATCTGCGTCTGCGCGCCACGCGATCGCGCGACATTCGTGCGCCCAACCTCAATGATCTTTATGCGCCGCAAAGCCAGTTCGTGAACCAGTTCCTGGATCGCAGCCAGCCGACCAGCCCGTTGGTGCAGTTCATCACGTTGAGCGGCGGCAACCCGCGGCTGACGCCGGAAATCGCCGACACCTGGACGGCTGGCGGGGCCTATCAGCCAGGTTGGGCGCCGGGCCTGACCGTCACGGTCGATTGGTACAAGATCAGCATCAAGGATGCGCTCTTCGGTGTCGGCGGCCAGTTGTTGCTCGATCTCTGCTATGGCTTCAACCGCCCGGCCAGCCCGGCCGCCTGCCAGTCGATCGTGCCCGTGGCGGGCAGCGCCGGCCTGACCGGCGCCACCTTGCTGACCGGCGCCATCAATGCCCAGAATGTGGATGTGGAAGGCATTGATTACGAAGTCAGCTATCGCACCCAGCTCAGCAATATTTCCGAAAAGCTGCCGGGTTCGCTGTCCTTGCGTGTGCTGGCGACCCAGCGCTTGCAGGATCAGACCAACCTGCCCGGTGACAGCCAGCCGCCGGCGCTGGGCACGTTCGGCAGCCTGAAATGGCGCGGGTTCGGCTCGGCCACCTATTCGGTGGGGTCCAGCCGCACCACGATCACCGGGCGCTACCTGGGCTCGGGCACGGTAAGCAATGACGCGGAAACCAGCCGCAACGGCATTCCGGCGGCGTTCAACCGCGTGCCGGCCCTGTGGTATTGGGAAGTGTCGCAGAATGTCGACGTGAAGGTGGGCAACACCAAGGTGACGCTATTCGCCGTTGTCGAAAACCTGTTCGACCGCAATCCGCCGGCGATCCCGTCGAACGGCACGTCGTTCGGCACCTCGCCGATCTATGATCTGCTTGGCCGCAGCTATCGCCTCGGCTTCCGCTTCAAGATGTAAGCCGGCGCTGCCGGGCGCTGCCCGGCGCGGCACTGCCAATGAAAAGCCCCGCGCCGGATCGTCCGGCGCGGGGCTTTTTCTTCGGGTTCGGCCCGGCGGGCCGCCGCTTATTGCGGCGCGCGCTGCGCGCGACCGCCGAAGGTGACGATGCTTTGGGCACCGCTGGCCGAAAGCGAAGATACGCCGACGAAATGATCGTCGACATTGATGTCCTTCAGCACGCTTTGCGTCTCGGCGGCCGGCACGTCGCGGCTCTGTGTCCAATCCTGGGCGTCGTTGCGGCGCCAGTGCACGCGATAACCGGCCGCGCCGGGCACTGCCGCCCATGTCACCTTGATGTCGCTGCCCACCGCGCCCTGCAACGCCACATCAGCCGGGGCCGCCGGCGCCGCTGCCAACCGCTGGATGGCGGCCACGTTGATCGCGGTCACCGAGGCCAGATATGGGAAATCCATCTTGTCCACGGTATCGCCATATTCGACGCCGGCCGCGGTGCGCAGATCCTGGTGCTGCTGGTTGTAATTCTCGATCCCCACCGTGAAGCGCACCGCCGGGAAGCCGAGCCGCAAGAAGGGTTCATGATCGCCGCCGCGCCCAAAGCGATCCGGCCGGCGATCGACAAACACATCGATGCCGCCGGTGATGCCGGCTGCAACATGGTCGATGGCCTTGGCCAGGGCGCGGCTGGGGCCGTCATCCTCGCCGCCATTGCCGCGGCGCAGCGCCTGTTCCGCTTGGCTTTCCGAAATGCGGATGCCTTCGGAAAACACCCGCACGCGGTCGGCGACGCGGCTGCCGTTCTGGCCCACGGTGTTGCCGACGATGTCGTTGTTGAGCACTGCGCTCACCACCCAGCCGCGCGCTTTGGCGGTTTCGGCCAGCAACGTCCCGCCGAGCAGGCCCTGCTCCTCGCCCGACAGCGCGGCATAGATGATGGTGGCATCGAACTTCTGTTTGGAAAGCAGCCGCGCCGCCTCGATCACCAGTGCCACACCCGACGCATCGTCGTTGGCACCCGGTGCATCGCTGGTGGCATTCATCACATCGCTGACCCGGCTGTCGATATGGCCCTGCACGATCACCACGCGGTTCGGATCGCGTCCCTGCTGGATGCCGAGCACGTCGACCACCCTGGCACCCTTGGGCGAACGATCATTGGTGAACAGGCGTTCCAGCGTCGAAACCGTGATGCAGCCGCCGCAGCCGGCGCCGATCTTCGTCATCTCGGCGGCATACCAGCGCCGGGCGGCACCGATGCCGCGCGTCGGATGATCCGCATCCGACAAGGTGTGGCGGGTGCCGAAACTCACCAGTTTCTCGACATCGGCCTTCAGGCGGGCGGCGTCCGGCGCGGTTTGCGCCGAAACGGTGGCGGAAGCCAGGCTGGCCAGCAGGCCAATCCGAATCAGGTGGGTGATCATTCAGTGTCTTTCGCGTTTGAGTGAAGGGATGGTGAAACTGGTCAGGATGGCACCGCAAGCTTGCGATCGGCATAGCTGGACCGCCATTCCGCCAGATCGGCCAGCATGATGGCGGCGGCTTCTTCAAGCGCGCGGGCGGCAAAGCCGGGCGCGAGCCCGTCACGGCGCAGCAGATCGGCGACGCGCGCCAGCCGCTCCGCCGTGGCCTGCGATCGCCGCGCCACGCCCGCAAAATCGCCGGCACCGCGCAAGCCGAACAAGGCACTGCCCAACGTGGGCAGGGCGGCACCGAGCAGGCTGAGCTCCAGGCTGAACGGCTTGATCGTGGCATAAGCGAACACCAGCCCGAGCAGCGTGCCAACACCCACGAGTCCGGTGAGGATCAGCAAGGTTTCGCCACTGTTGTGCAGCCGGTGATCCAGCCGGTGCATGCGGTGATGCACGATATGATGATAGGCGATCTGCCCATCCAGTTCATGCGCCACGATGTGCCGGGTCAGGGCGGTGAAGGCGGCCTTGTCGGCCGGCGCGGGCGGCCGCGGCAGCCCCTGCCAGATTGCCAGCGCATACCAGTCGGTCCAGCGGCGTGGGCCGACAAGATCGTGCCCCGGCGGGCTGGCGGCGCCCAAAAGGCGCAGGCTGCGCTGCAGCCGCAGGGTTTCGGCGAGATAGCGGTAATCCAGCCACCGCCGGTGCCATGACTGGCGGTTGCCGATGCTGGTGTTGAGCACCACCGCGCCCACCACCAGCAATTCCAGGATCAGCAGCACAGTCTTGCTGCCCGGCAGCAAGCCGGCGAGCAGCGCCAGGATCACCGCCACCGCGGCACCGAGGAAATTGAACACCATGCCGCTGCGGAACACATGGGCATAATGGGTGGCGAGGCCATCGGCCCAGGCAAAGGCCGCCTCCAGCCGATCATGTCCGGTGGCCGGCACGCCGGCGTCGGCACAGCCCTGCGCATGGCCGGCCCAATCATCGCGATTGGCCTGCAGATAGGGGGTTGCCTGCAGGAACCCGCGTTTCAGTTTCTGCACGCCGGTCACCGCCAGCAGCAGCGGCCATTCCGCCCGCCAGCGCCGCAGATGTTCGGTTTCGCCCAGATAGATATCCAGTTCACTGGCCGGCAGCGGCGGGGTGAGCAGCACCGCCAGCACCCGCGCCAGCGCCGCATCATCCAGCGCTGCCATCGGCACCGTATCCAGCCGCAGCCGTTCGGGCGGCACCGCATCCAGCCCGGCCCACAGCAGTTCGGGCGCGCCGCCCGTGCTGGGCACATGCACCACCGGCACGCCGCGCCGCACCGCCTCGGCCACCACCGCCGCGGTGCCGCCGGGCCCGCGTTCCGGTTCGCCATCCCACACCGCGATCAACAGATCGCAGCCGGCAACCGTCACATCGCTGGCCAGCACATAGGCCGCGTCCCCCGCTGCGGCGTCCATGGGTGCCTCCCACACATACGCCGCTTGATCGAGCAGGGCGGCAAGGCCGGCTTGATCGGCGGGCGCCATGGTCTGGGCATATTGCGCACGTGGGAACGGCAGCACCACCTGCAGGGCATAGCCCTGTGCAAGTGCGGCCCGCGCGGCGATCTGGTCGGCCCCGGCAGCCAGGCCGGAGATCAGCGACAGGCGAGCTGGATCATCGGCAAAATGATTGCGATGCAGGGCGGCAATCGTCGCCACATCGGCCTGCACGCGCGCCAGCAGTGCGCCGATGGCCGCCGCCAGCACAGGCGCCACCACCGGATCCAGCACGCGGTGACCGGTGATGGCCACGGTCAGCGCCAGCCCTGGACGCGGCGGGTGGTGCGCGGCGGTCACGCCCGGCCCCTGCGGCGCTGCCGCCGGCCGTTATCGGCCAGCCTCTGGCTGTAACATCGCATCGCCGCCCACCCCGATTGCCGCCGCCGGATCGCGCCGACATGCAGGATTTTGGGTAAAGACCGGGCCAGCAACTTGCAACCCGGCAGCAGCGATTCAGGCCGCCAGATTCAGGCCGCCTCTGTCAGGCTGCGCGCGCGGCTGTGCGCGGCCGTTGCCGGCGCTGCATGGCGCCCACCAGGCCAAAGCCGCTGATCAGCATCAGCCAGCTCGCCGGTTCGGGCACGGCAGCCACCAAATCCACCGGCGGCAGCCAATCGAAGGTGGCGGGCGGGGCCGGATCGGGCAGGGCCGGCGGCGCCGGCGCGTCAATGTCCACCACATCGGCCATGGAATAGTTGGTGGCGTCGAAACGCCGGCCGATCAGCAACTGGTCGTTGGTGACCGGCACGTTGAACGACCCGCCATCGACAAAGGCCGCCGCGCTGAATGGTGAGGAGCTGCCATCGTTGCGCGGATCGCCAAAGGCCACCTGCACGCCTTCGCAACCCAGCAAGGTGGCGCAGAAGCCATTGACGATGTTGATCCGGGTGAAGTTGTAATAATGGACATAATGGGTGTCGCCCGCGGCGATCGGCGCCAGCGCCAGGCTGAGCGGCGTTGCACCCCATTCAAAGGCGACGCGATCGCCCAGGGCGGAGACGTAGGAGGAGAAGCCGGTGAACTGCCGGCTGTCCGATGTCACGATGCTGTTGGGTTGCGGGCCGGTGTGATCCAGGGAACCGCTGGCCTGATAAAGATCGGTCCGGGCGCCAAGGGTGGGATGGTTGGCGAACTGCCGCACGTGGAAGAGGAACTGCACTTCGGAATCGGTGTTCTGGCCCTGGAACCCGATGAAGCCGGGTGTGATCAGCGAATCAAGCCGCAGAAAAGCCGTGGAGGCGCTGTTGTTGGTGATCGCGATCGTCAGATCGGTGATCATTTCGACAAAGCCTTGGCCTTGCGTATAGATATTGTGCAGGAAGAAGAAGTTGCCGCCGGCGCCAAGCCTGGTGTCAAGCTGGGCGCCCAACCGCCGATTGCCGCCTTCGAAACTCAGTTCCTTGGTGTTCACATTGTCGAAGGTTTCACCTTCCACCGGCGAATCATGGGTAAAATACTGGACACTGCTTGTCATCGTCAGCACTTCGCTGATGTCCGGTGCGGCCGCCGCGGGCAGGGCGGCCGCCCCCGAAAGCAGAGCAAAGCCGATGATGTTCAGTGTCGTGCGCATATTGGCTCCCGGATCGCCAGCAGGCCCGCAAACGGCGAACTGGTCATAGAAAGATACTTACGGAAGAAACATGGCGCTGGCCAGATGGTTAAGCGGCGTTCAGAAAAATCTTTCCGCCGCTTCAGGCCAGGCGATACCGGCGTCGCCGCATCGTGCCACCAACCAGGCCAAAACCGCTGATCAGCATCAGCCAACTCGAGGGTTCCAGCACGGCGCCGGCCAGGCCGTCAACCGGCGGGAGCCAGTTGTAGTTCACGGGCGGCGGCGACAGCGCATCCGGATCAGGTCTTTGGCAGGGCGTCGCACTGGCGCCCGGCCTCCGCCAGCACGGCCGGCGCGGCCTTGATGCGGCGATCGAGGGCGATGGCCGCCTGACAACTGGCCAGCGCGTCGGCGGCGCGTCCGCCGCGCGCCAGCACACGGGCCTTCAGCAACAGCAATTCCGCCTGATCCGGATCATCCGGGCCATATTCGGCGTCATAGATGGGTTTGACCGCCGCCACATGGGCCAGCGCCGCGGCCATGCGCCCGCGCTGGCTTTCGGCTTCGGCCATGTAGAATTCGGCATCGCCAACCGCAGCATTGCCGGGCCCGTACAGGCGGGAATAGATCCCCTTTGCCCGGTCAAGAGCAGCAAGCGCCGCTTCGCCAGCGCCGGCAGCGGTTTCGATACGTCCCTGAAGGATCAACGTGTCGGCCAAGAACGGATGATCCCCTTCCAGCACGCGGGCATAGATGCGGTTTGCCACGGCGATCCGCTGTTGCGCCTCGGGCAGATCACCGGCTTCGAAGGCAGCATAGGCGCGGTTCTTGGTGGCGGTGGCGGTCTTCTGGTGGTTGCGGCCATAAAGGCTGATATTGAGCGCCTCGGCGGCGGCAAAATCCCTGGCCGCGCCGGCGGAATCGCGCAATTTCATGCGGGCGCGGGCGGTGTCGGTGAACGCATCGGCACGATCGGCGCGGTGGTCGCCGGGCAGCGCCTGGTAGGCCGCCGCCGCCGCACCCAGTTCGCGCACGGCCAAGGCATAATCACCGGCCTGATGCGCCAGCAGGCCGCGGTGCTCCAACAGCATGGCATCGAGCAGCGGGCCGTCGGCACTGTCCCGTTCAAACGCGGCCGATGCTGCTGCAATAAGGCGCGCAGCCTTGTCAGTGTCTGCCGCGCGAATGGCGGCACTTGCCAGTTTCATCAGCACCTTGGCGCGCTCCGGGCTCTTTGCCGGCAGGCGGGTGAGCGCCCGTTCCAGATCGGCGACCGCCTCCTTGGGCAGGCCGAGGTTCAGATAAATCGCTCCGGTGGTGGCCAGCAGGCGCGCGCTGACCATTGGTTCTTCCGGCAATTCCACCGCTGCGCGCCTGCTGGCGCGTTCGAGGATGGTCAGCGCGGTGATGGAGCGCGGATTTTCGGTGGCCGGGTTGGCGATTTCGAAGGTGCCGATCAGGAAATCCAGGCTGCGCGTGGCGACCAGTTGCTGGCGCACGGCTTCGGCGCGCTGGAGATTGGCATAGATGGCCAGGGCGATGGTGACCAACGCGATGCTGAGCGAGCCGGCGGTGATGGCCAGCAACTGGCGCTGGCGGCGGGCGGCGTCGCGCTGCGCCAGTTGATCGAGCTTCAGCCCGGTGATGCCGGCAATCAGCTTGAGCAGCGCCAGTCTTTTGCCGTCCTTGCCTTCGCGCAGATCGGCGGCGATCGGCTCGGCCGGCACATCCGACAGGCTGCCATCGGCGGCCAGCTTGAAGCGCAGGGCGGGCGGGAAACATTCGCGATCATCACCGGTATAAGGCTCGCCATCGATGATCAGCGGCAGCACGCGGGCTTCGCCATGGGCGCGCTTGAAGGCGAGGATTTCCTCGTTCACCCAGATGGATTTCGCCGAACGCGGGCTGCACAGCACGATCTGGAAGCGCGCGGCGGCCAGCGCAGCGCGCAACTCGCCGCCCAGATCGGCGCTGGCCGGCAATTCGTCGCGATCGCGGAACACCGGTGGCAGCCGCGCCGGCACCGGGCCAAAGGGCGACGCCTGGCCCACCAAAGCGCGGGGCAGGCGATAGGATTCCAGCGCCTTGTGCAGCCACTTCGCCACCGGCGTGTCGGCGTGGCTGTAACTGATGAAGGCGCTGAAGCGTTCGGTCATGGGGTCAGGCCGGATTGTCCCGCACGTGGCGTTCCAGATCGTCGAAGAACCGTTCCAGATTGTGCAGCACCATCATCTTGAACTCGTAATTCACCTCTGGCGAGGTGCTTTCGATGATCGGGCTTTCATCGACCTTTTCAGTATAGGCCTTGGCGATGGTCTGCACATAATCGCCGGTCAGGCTGATCTCGCCCATCTTGTCGAGGATGCGCAGCTGAACGATCATGATCTGGCGCACCAGCATTTCCAGCGCCGTGATGCGCGACACCGTGGCGACCGCATCCAGTTCGACTGAGTCGTCCTCGTCCATCTTCGGAACATGCCCGGCTTTTGTGGCAGCGCAAAGCCTGTTGCCGACGCGCTCGCCTTGCGGCAGTGCAGCACCATGGCTCGCACGCTTCACGCCGCAATCGAAACCTTCCCCGCGCGTGGCAGCTTCACCATCGCGCGCGGCGCCAAGACCCATGTCGATGTCGTGGTGGCCACGGTAAGCGATGGCAATCATGTCGGCCGCGGCGAAGGCACCGCCATCTATTACACCGGCGACAGTGCCGAGGCGGCGCTGGCCGCGCTGAATGGCATCGGCGCTGCCATCAATGATCTGCGCCGCGCCGATCTGCTGGCGCTGCTGCCGGCCGGCGCGGCGCGCAACGCGCTCGATTGCGCGTTGTGGGATCTGGAGGCCAGGCAGGCGGGCACGCGCGTCTGGCAGATGCTGGGGCTGCCCAAGCCGCTGCCGATGCTGACGGCCTATACGATCAGCCTGGCCGATGCCGCGACCATGGCTGCAGCGGCCACGACGGCACGCGGGCGGGAGTTGCTGAAGGTCAAGCTCGGCGGCAGCGATGGCCCGGATGGCGATCTCGAACGCCTCACGGCCGTGCGCCGCGCCGCGCCCGATGCCCGGCTGATCGTCGATGCCAACGAAGCCTGGGGCGGCACCGATATCGAACGCACGCTGGCGCGGCTGGCGACGCTGGATGTCGAACTGGTCGAACAGCCGGTGCCGGCCGGGCGCGATGCCGAACTCGATGGCGTGCGCGCCGCCGTGCCGCTGGCCGCCGACGAAAGCTGCCATACTCGCGACAGCCTGGATGACATCATCGGCCGTTATCGCTTCATCAACATCAAGCTCGACAAGGCCGGCGGCCTGACCGAGGCGCTGGCGCTGCGCCATGCCGCCGCCACGCGCGGGCTGGGGGTGATGACCGGGTGCATGCTGTGCACATCGCTGGCCATCGCGCCGGCCTTCCATGTTGCCATGCAGGGCACCTATGCCGATCTCGATGGGCCCTTGCTGATTCACGACCGTCCGCATGGTCTGCGTTTTGATGGCAGCGACGTGTGGCCGCCGGACGCAGCGCTGTGGGGCTGAAGCGGTGGCCATTTTCCCCATCCGCGCCTATGTTGCGGATTGATGATCCGTCCTGATGCCATTGCCAATCGCCGTACGGTGATCGACCGGCGCGCGCTGGCCGACAGCCTTGGCGAAGGACTGGCGCGCTGCGCAGACTTTGCGGCGCGGCGGCAATTGCTGGCCGATACGCTGCGCGGCGCCTTGCTGGCCGGCCGCACCGAAATTGCCGAACGGCTGGAGGCGCATCCGGGGCGTGGCCTCGAGCTGGCGGCCGCACAAAGCTTCCTCATCGATCAGGTGCTGCGCCTGGCCTGTGATACGGTGGTCAGCAGCCTGTATCCACTGGCCAATCCCACCCAATCCGAACGCCTGGCGATCGCGGCGGTGGGCGGCTATGGCCGTGGCCAGATGGCGCCGTTTTCCGATGTCGACATCGTGTTCATCACGCCCTGGAAACAGACGCCATGGGGCGAACAGGTCATCGAAACCCTGCTCTATCTGCTGTGGGATCTTGGCCTGAAGGTCGGCAACGCCACGCGCAGCCTGGATGATGTGGTGCGCATGGCCAAGGCGGACATGACCATCCGCACCGCCTTTCTGGAAGCGCGCTTCGTGTGGGGCGATCAGGCGCTGTTCACCGAAGCCACCACCCGTTTCCGCCGCGAGGTCGTGGCCGGCACCGCACGCGCGTTTGTCGCCGAAAAGCTCGCCGAACGCGAAGCCCGCCACAAGCGCATGGGCGACAGCCGCTATGTCGTCGAACCCAATCTGAAGGAAGGCAAGGGCGGCCTGCGCGATCTGCACGCACTGTTCTGGATCGGGCGCTATCTGCACGAGGTGGATGGCGTGATCGAACTGGTCGACAAGGGGCTGCTGACGGCGGCGGAATTCCGTCAGTTCCGCCGCGCCGAAAGCTTCCTGTGGTCGGTGCGCTTCATGCTGCACCATGTGACGGGCCGCGCCGAGGAACGCCTGGCCTTCGATGTGCAGCGCGAACTCGCCGGGCGGCTGCGCTATGCGTCGCGCGAACGCATGAGCGCGGTCGAACGTTTCATGCGCCATTATTTCCTGATGGCCAAAACCGTCGGCGACCTGACCGGCCTGTTCCTTGCCCACCTTGATGAATCGACCGCGCGCCTGGCCTGGTTGCCCTCGCTCACCCGCCGGCCGGGCCGGTTGAAGGGCTTCACCCTGCGGCGCGGCCAGATCGGGCTGCCCGCCGATGATTTCTTCCGCGCCGATCCGGTGCGGCTGCTGGAAATGTTCGCGCTGGCCGACAGTGAAGGCCTGCCCATCCACCCGGTTGCCATGCGCACCGCGGCGCGCGATGCCGGGTTGATCGACGATCGGGTGCGCTGCGACAAGACCGCCAATGCGCTGTTCCTCGGCGTGCTCACTTCCTCGCGCGATCCGGAAACCGTGCTCAGGTGGATGAACGAAGCCGGCGTGTTCGGCCGCTTCGTGCCGGATTTCGGCCGCGTCGTCGCGCAGATGCAGTATGACATGTATCACCATTATACGGTGGACGAACACACGATCCGCGCCATCGGCCTGGTGGCGAAAATCGAACGTGGCGAGCTGAAGGACGATCACAGCCTGTCCAGCGCCATCATCCACCAGTTGAATGATCGCCGGGTGCTGCATGTCGCAGTGCTGCTGCACGATATCGCCAAAGGCCGCAGCGGTGATCACAGCTTGCTGGGCGCCGAAGTGGCGCGGCGCCTGTGTCCGCGCTTTGGCCTGACCCCGGCTGAAACCGAAACCGTGGCGTGGCTGGTGGAATTTCATCTGTTGATGAGCCGCACCGCCTTCAAGCGCGACCTTTCGGATTTCAAGACCATCCTCGATTTCGCCGCCGCCGTTGCCAGCCCGGAACGGCTGCGGCTGCTGCTGTTGCTCACCGTGGTCGATATCCGTGCCGTGGGCCCGGGCGTGTGGAACGGCTGGAAGGCGCAGTTGCTGCGCGATCTTTATGAAAGCGCCGAGGAAGTGCTGCGCCTGGGCCACAAGCAATCCGGCCGTGCCGAGCGCATTGCGGCGCGACAGGGCGGGCTGAAGGCGGCGCTGGATTGGTCGGAAGAGCGCTTTGCGGCCCATGCCCGCCGCCTGCCCGACAGTTACTGGATTGCCGAAGCCCATGATGTGCTGATCGCCAATGCCGCGCTGGTGGCCGGGGCCGATGGCGGGGTGTCGGATGATGCGGCCTCGCTGGCAATCGCCTGCACCCCCGACGCGGCGACCGGCACCACATTGGTTTCGGTTTATGCCACCGATCACCCCGGCCTGTTTTATCGCATCGCCGGCGCGATTTCGCTGGCCGGCGGCAATATCTTCGATGCGCGCATCCACACCACCCGCGATGGCATGGCGATCGACAATTTCGTGGTGCTCGATCCGTTGGGCCAGCCGTTTGCCGAAGCCTCGCAACTGGCCCGGTTGAAACGCTGCATCGAAGATGTGCTCACCGGGCGCATCCGTCTGGCCGACCGGCTGGCGGCGCGCCCGCTGGCGCGGCGCAAGGCGGAATTGTTCGGCGTGGAGCCGCGCGTGCTGATCGATAACAAGGCGAGCAATCGCTATACCGTGATCGAGGTCAACGCCGCCGATCGCCCGGCGCTGCTGTTCAGCCTCACCAACGGCCTGTTCCAGAACCGTCTGACCATTCGCAGCGCCCACATCGCCACTTATGGCGAAAAGGCCACAGATACCTTCTATGTCACCGATCTCACTGGCGCGAAGGTCGATAGCCCCGGCCGCATGAAACAACTGGAAAAGCGCCTGCTCGCCATCGCCGGCGGCGCTCCGCCGCGCGTCGAGGCGCTGGCGGAAGCGGCGGAATAAGCTGGTTCAATCCAGCTTTGGCGCTTCGGCACTGTTCGGCGCGTCGTCCAACCCGCCCGACCAGGCAAGATACACCGACACCATCGCCGCCACCGCCAGCAGCACCGATATGGCCAGCACATAACGCACATTGTGCCCGATCACCCCGCCGCGCGCCTTCACGGTGGAAATGATTTCGGGTTTTTCGAGGGTTGGCGGTGTTTCAGTCATAGCATGGACAACGGGCAACCGTTGCAACGGTTCCGCTCCGCATTTTCGCGGGCATGAGTGCGCGTTCGTCCAGCATCGATAGGCCATCATAGAAACGTGACTGAGCCGGTGGTTGCGAGCCCGATCGGCTACGGTGCCGGATCTGCGCAAATCTGCTGCCGATTGCCCACGACATCAGTTGCAGATGCTGTTACGATGGTCGTTGGAACGGGATCGATCAACGATAGCGGGGATCTGATATCCGAATGCAAATCCGAAAATCTGAACTTGTCGGCGACGGCGAAATTGTTCGATTGCCGTCCGGGGCGGCAGGTTTGAGAGAGGCCTTGAGGGCGGCCACTTCTGAGGTTCATGAACGGCTTCATGGTCATGACGGGTTTGCGGCGGTCCAGGCCGGAACGATCGACGGCAAGGCCTACCGACACTTGTTGAGCCGCCTTTACGGCTTTTACCGCCCGTTCGAGGCCGCGGCACGGCTTGCACCGCAGCGGACGCGGTGGCTGGAACAGGATCTGGAGGCGTTGGGTGTCTGCGCCGTGTCACGCGTTACGCTGCCGCGCTGCGCTGCGTTTCCGCTGCGCCTGTCTGCGGATCATGTTCTGGGTGCGCGCTATGTGGTCGAAGGTTCGGCGCTTGGCGGGCGCGGCATGGCGCGTCAGCTCGATGCGCTGCTCGGGCCAGGGGTGATGGCCGGGCGACAATTTTTCAGCGGACATGGCGCAGACACCGGTTCGGCATGGCGTGACTATCTTGCGCTGCTGGCGCGGGAGCCAAGGCCGATGCCGCAGTGCAGCGCCATCATCGACGGCGCGAATGCCACCTTCGCGACATTTGAACATTGGCTTGCTGGATGGAACATTGATCATGGCTGATTCCATCCTTGACCGCGACCAGGTCGATCTGACGAATTGCGACCGCGAACCGATCCATATTCCGGGCGCCATCCTGCCGCACGGTGCCATGCTGGTCTTGGAATGCGGCACGTTACGTATCCTGCAGGCTGCAGGAAATACGGCGGGATTGCTCGGCAGGCCGCTGGCGGATTTGCTCGATCGACCCGTCGACGGCATATTCACGGGTGCCCAGTTGAATCTGCTGCATGCGTTGAGCCGGGAGGCCGAGCTTACCAAGCCACGCCATTTCCTTGATCCCGTTCTTCGCGTTGTCAGCGATCAGCCGCTCGACACCAGTGTCCACCGGATCGACAATGTCCTGGTGGTCGAGTTCGAAGCGGCCGAAATGACCGATGCCTTCGTCAGCGACCCGTTGGCTGCCGTGCAACACATGGTCGAGAACTTCAGTTCTGCCGCCTCGCTGAATGATCTCTGCCAGATGGCGACGGCGAGCGTCCACCGCGTTGCACAGTACGATCGGGTGATGATCTACCGGTTCATGGCCGATGGTTCGGGCTGGGTGATCGCCGAAAGCCGATTGCCCGAGCTGGAGCCGTTCCTCGATCTTCATTACCCCGCCGCCGATATCCCGCAGCAGGCGCGCGCGCTGTATCTCAGGAGCTGGCTGCGGCTCATCACGCAGGTCGATTACGATCCCGCGCCGCTGAAGCCGACGCTCAACCCGCGCACCGGAAAGCCGCTCGATATGAGCTATGCCATCCTGCGTGACGTCTCGCCGATCCACCGCGAATATCTGCGCAACATGGGCATCGACGCATCGATGTCGATCTCGATCATCGTTGCCGGCAAGCTGTGGGGCCTGATCGCCTGCCATCACAACAGCCCACGGATCTTGCCGCGTCATCTGCGCGCGGTCTGCGAGTTGTTCGGGTCGATTTTCTCGTTGCAGATCGAGGCGCGCGAGAACAGCGAGCAGTTCGAGGCCCGGCTCGCCAGTCGCAAGATCCTGCAGGAGTTGATGCTCAACCTCGCCGGGATCGAGGATTACGCCCATGGCCTGACCCAGCAGACGCCGAACCTGCTCGACTTCATCCATGGCGGTGACGCTGCGCTCGATGGCTCGCGCCGGGGCGGCGTTGCCGTCAGCGTCGAGGGCGATGTGACCTTTCTGGGAACGACACCCAGCCGCCCGCAGATCCTCGCACTGACGCAATGGCTGACGTCGTACATGATCGAGACCGAGGGCGTTTTTTCCACCGATCGGCTCAGTGAAATCTACGCGCCGGCAAAGGCGTTCACCAATGTCGCATCGGGGTTGTTGGTGATCGCCGTCTCGCGCGATCCGTCGGATTTCATCCTCTGGTTCCGCCCCGAACTGGTCGAAACGGCGTTGTGGGCTGGCGATCCGGCCAAACCGGTGACGATCAGTGCCGATGGCAGTGACAAGCTGTCACCGCGCAAGTCGTTCGAAGTGTGGAAACACACGGTGCGCAATCGGGCGCTGCCCTGGTCCCGGGCGGAACTTGATTCCGCCTTCGATCTGCGGGTTTCGCTGCTGCAGGTGGTGCTCCGCCGGATCGAGGCTGCGTCACGCGAACGCGCGAAGGCGCATGAGCGGGACAAGCTGCTGATGGCGGAACTCGACCACCGGGTGAAGAACACATTGGCGAATATCCAGGCCCTGGTCACCCAATCCAGCCGCAGCGCCGGATCGGTGACGGCCTTCGTGGACGAGCTCGACAAGCGCATCCATTCGATGGCCAAGGCCCACAGCCTGTTGACCCAAAGCCGGTGGGAGGGTGTGTCGGTCGACGGGATGCTGCGCGAGGAGCTGGAAGCGTACGGACCCGCATCGGGTGTGGTGTCCCTGGCCGGGGATGATGCGGTGCTCACGCCGAAATCCGCGTTGGCGCTGTCGCTCGCGGTGCATGAACTTGCCACCAATGCCGCAAAATACGGTGCGTTCTCGGTGACGACCGGCCATGTTGTGGTCAAGTGGCAAATCCGCGCCGACGGCGGGCTCGGTCTGTCGTGGACGGAAACCGGGGGACCGCCGGTGGTGTCGCCGACCCATCGCGGCTTTGGGTCAACCTTGATCGAACGGGCGCTGACATTGGAAACGGGCGGGCGCGCCACGATCGATTACCGGCCGGGCGGCGTCGTTTGCGACATTGTCCTGCCACAGGCCTCGCTTGTCGCGCTGAGCGTCAAGCCGGTTGCCAAACTCGAACCATTGGACGTCGCCATCTTGCAAGACGCGATGCCCGTATTGCCCCGGCTGCTGGTCGTTGAGGATAGCTACCTGCTGCTGTTGCCACTCGAACTCATGTGCGAAACCCTTGGGTGGCAGATCGTCGGGCCTGCCATCCGGCTCGACCAGGCATTGGAGATGGCACGGACAGAGACGTTCGACGCGGCCCTGCTCGACGTCAACCTGAATGGAGAAATGGCATGGAGCGTCGCCGATGTGCTCAAGGCCCGGGGCATCCCGTTCGCCTTCAGCACGGGCTATGATCAGACCGACATGCTGCCGGCTCACCTGGTCGGCACGCCGGTTTTCGCCAAGCCGTACCGGATCGCCTACATCGAGAAACAGCTTCGCCAGATGATGACGGCCGGTGCCAAGCCAGCGGATTGAAGTGCGCCCACCGCCCACCCCATAGCTGCGCAAATCCGTCCGCTTGCCAGCCCGCCCGCCCACCGCCTATGCGGTTGGGCGACGGAGGATGCGATGACCAAGCCGACAGTGAATGATTGGGCCGCGATGGCCGCCAAGGAAGTGAAAGGCGCCAGCCTCGATTGGCCGACGCCGGAAGGCTTCACCGTCAAGCCGCTGTACACGGCCGCAGATACCGAAGGCTGGGACCCCGGCCTGCCCGGCTTCGCGCCGTTCACCCGCGGGGTGCGCGCCTCCATGTATGCGGGCCGGCCGTGGACGGTCAGGCAATATGCCGGGTTTTCGACGGCGGAAGAATCCAACGCCTTCTATCGCCGCAACCTCGCCGCCGGCCAGAAGGGGCTTTCGGTCGCCTTCGATCTGGCCACCCACCGCGGCTATGATTCGGATCACCCGCGTGTGTCGGGCGATGTCGGCAAGGCCGGCGTGGCGATCGATACCGTCGAGGACATGAAGATCCTGTTCGACGGCATCCCGCTCGATCAGATGTCGGTTTCCATGACGATGAACGGCGCGGTGATTCCGTGCCTGGCGTTTTTCATTGTTGCCGCCGAAGAAGCCGGCGTGCCCCAGGCCAAGCTGGACGGCACCATCCAGAACGACATCCTCAAGGAGTTCATGGTCCGCAATACCTATATCTACCCGCCGGAACCCTCGATGCGCATCGTGGCGGACATCATCAGCTACACCGCGCGCAACATGCCGAAATTCAACAGCATTTCGATTTCCGGCTATCACATGCACGAAGCCGGGGCGACGGCGCTGCAGGAACTGGCCTTCACCCTGGCCGATGGCATGGAATATGTCCGCGCCGCGCAGAAGCAGGGCCTGGATGTCGATGAATTTGCAGGGAGACTGAGCTTCTTCTTCGCCATCGGCATGAATTTCTTCATGGAGGTCGCCAAGCTGCGCGCCGCCCGCACGCTTTGGGCCCGCATCATGGCGAATTTCGGCGCCAAGGACCCGCGCAGCCTGATGCTGCGCACCCATTGCCAGACCAGCGGCGTGAGCCTGCAGGAGCAGGACCCATACAACAACGTCATCCGCACCACGATCGAGGCGCTGGCCGCCGCGCTGGGCGGCACGCAGAGCCTGCACACCAACGCGCTGGATGAAGCCATTGCGCTGCCCACCGATTTTTCGGCGCGCATCGCCCGCAACACCCAGATCGTGCTGCAGGAGGAAACCGGCATCACCAAGGTCGTCGATCCGCTGGGCGGCAGTTTCTATGTGGAGGCGCTGACCAAGCAACTGGTGGATGACGCGCAGGCGATCATCGACAAGATCGAAGGCCTGGGCGGCATGACGCAAGCCGTGGCCACCGGCCTGCCCAAGCTGGAGATCGAAGCCGCCGCCGCCGCCAAGCAGGCCGGCATCGACATGGGCGAGACGGTGATCGTGGGCGTCAACAAGTACAAGCCGGCGACCACCGATGAATTCCCGGTGCTGGATGTGGACAATGTCGCGGTGCGCGCCAGCCAGATCACCCGCATCGAAGCGGTGAAGGCCGCGCGTGATTCCAGGCGGGTCGATGCGGCCTTGCAAGCCTTGCGTGATGGTGCGGCGAGCGACGGCAATGTGCTGGCGCTGGCCATCGAATGCGCGCGCGCGCGCGCCACGCTGGGCGAAATCAGCGCGGCGATGGAAGACGTGTTCGGGCGTCACGTGGCCATCGTGAAGATGGTGAAGGGCGTCTATGCCGATGCCTACAAGGCCGATCCCGCCTATGCCCGCGTGGCGGAAGGGGTGGAGTCGTTCGAGCGCCGCACCGGGCGCAAGCCGCGCGTGCTGATCGTGAAAATGGGCCAGGACGGCCATGATCGCGGCGCCAAGGTGGTCGGCACGGCACTGGCCGATCTGGGGTTTGACGCCACGGTCGGGCCATTGTTCCAGACGCCGCAGGAAGCCCGCGAACTGGCGCTGAAGCTTGATGTCGATCTCGTCGCCGCCTCTTCGCTGGCGGCCGGCCACAAGACGCTGGTGCCGGCGCTGATCGACGAACTGAAATCGGTGGGCCGCGGCGATATCAAGGTGATCGCCGGCGGCGTGATCCCTGCGCAGGATTATGAGTTCCTGAAAAATGTTGGCACCGTCGCCATTTTCGGCCCTGGCACCAACATCGTCGAAGCCGCCGCCGAACTGCTGCGCTTGCTCGGTCACAATCTGCCGCCGTTGAACGAAGCGGCGCAATAGGCTCGGCTTGCCGCAACGCCTCCACCCTGCCACCATCGGGTGAGGAGGGCGCAGCCATGAATGTCGAACCAACCGGGCAGGCCTGCGGCGCCCATGTGACCGGCCTCGATCTGTCGGCGCCGCTTGATGTCGGCACCATCGCCGCCATTCGTGCGGCATGGCTCCAGCATCATGTGCTGGTCTTCCCCGATCAGCACCTGACCGACGATGATCTGGAACGTTTCACCATCGCCATGGGCGGGTTCGGCGAGGATCCGTTCATCGCGCCGATCCCTGGCCGCCAGCATATCATCGCGGTGGCGCGCGCCGCTGATGAAACCGCGCCGGTCTTTGCCGAAAACTGGCATACCGATTGGAGCTTTCAGGCCCGCCCTCCGGCCGGCACCTGCCTGTATGGCATCACCATTCCGCCCATCGGCGGCGACACGTTGTTCGCCAATCAGCATCTGGCGCTGGACGAAATGCCAGCCGATCTGTGCGCCCGCATCGAGGGGCTGGTGGCCATCCACAGCGCGCAGAAGGCCTATGCCCCCGATGGCTTTTACGGTGCGGCGGACAAAGGCCGTTCCATGGACATCCGCCCGTCCGAAACCGCGCGGGCGACACAGACGCATCCCTATATCCGCAATCACCCCGAAACCGGCCGTCCCGGCCTGTTCAGCTGCCTTGGCTATATCATCGGGTTCGAGGGCATGGCCGAAGCCGACGCGATGGCGCTGCTGGTGGAACTCTATCACTGGCAGGGGCAGGAACGGTTCCAGTATCGCCATCGCTGGCAGCCGAACATGCTGGTGATGTGGGACAATCGCAGCGTGCTGCATGCCGCCACCGGCGGCTACCAGGGCCACGCCCGCCGCCTGCACCGCACCACCATCGCGGCGGCCTGAACCGGTTGGCAGCCCGCCGCTGCAATGTTATAACGCCCGTATAAACAAGCGAGCGAAACCCATGCAGCATCTTAAGATCACCGCCATTGGCAACAGCGCCGGCATCATCCTGCCCAAGGAGGTGCTGGCGCAACTTGGCGTCGACAAGGGCGATACGCTGTCGGTGGTCGCCACGCCCAACGGCATCGAACTCAGCCCTTATGATCCGACCTTCGATGAACAGATGAAGGTCGCGCGCGATATCATGGCGCGTTATCGGAACGCGCTGCGCGAACTCGCCAAATAATGCCGGCCAGTTGGTTCTGGCCGGGCGAGGCCTTGGTGCGCGCCATGCACAGCGAGCAGCTTGCTGTCCACGGCGGTGGTGCCGGCATCCGCGACGCCGGCTTGCTCGACTCCGCGCTTCAACGGCCGCGCAATCTCGCCAACTATGGCGATCCCGATGCGCCGGCGTTGGCGGCATCCTTGGCCTTCGGTATCGCGCGCAACCACCCGCTTGTTGATGGCAACAAGCGCACCGCCTTTGTGGCCGGTGCTGCGCTGCTCGAATTGAATGGCTGGCGCTTCGGTGCCAGCGAAGCCGACGTCGTTGTCACATTCCTCGCGCTGGCCGCCGGTGACATGACCGAGGACGAACTTGCCACCTGGTTCCGCGCCAACAGCCAGCCCACCAGCGTAGCCTGAAACCGCCGTTTACCGGCGTTATTCGACACCGCCGTTAACGGCGGGGCACCCGCCCCCTGATCTGGTCAAATCCGGCCTTGATCGCGGCAAAGCGCGCGTCCACGCCCATTTCGAAATCATTGTCGGTGAAGATATAGGCCCAGTCGTTCTGGATGGCCTCCACCACCAGTTCACCCACATAAAGCGGATCGACGCCGTTGGTGATGGCGTGGGCGAACATCGCCGCCATCTCGGCCGGCACCGCGGCCGGATCGGGCAGGGCGACCTGCCCGGCCAGGCGTTCGGGGATGGCGCGGGCGCTTTCCATGATGCGGGTGCGCACAAAGCCGGGGCACAGCACCGACACACCGATGCCGCGCGCCGCCAATTTGGGCCGCAGCCCTTCCGACAGCGCGACCACGCCATATTTGGTGACGTTGTAGCCAGGCGCCACCGCCGCCACCAGACCGGCCATCGACGCGGTGGAAACGATATGGCCGCCGTCACCGTGCGCCTCGATCAATGGCCCGAAGATTTCGAACCCCCACACCACGCTCATCAGATTGACGCCGATCACCCAATCCCAGCCGGCATCGTTCCAGCCGCCATAATCGCCGCCGCCGCCCACGCCGGCATTGTTGATCACGATATGCACCTGGCCAAAGCGTTCGATGCACGCGTCCGCTGCCGCCTGGATCTCCGCCTTCAACGACACATCGGCGCGGATGCCCGCGACATCGGCATTGGTGGCCGACAGCCGGGCGACTTCGCGGGCCAGCGCCTCGCCATCGATATCAGCCATCATCACCTTCACGCCCGATTGTGCCAGCGCCTCGGCAATGCCGAGCCCGATACCCGAAGCGGCGCCCGTGACGAAGGCCACCTTGCCGGCCAGTTGCTGCATGATCATCACTCCCGAAACCTGCCGCATCCTGACGCACGCGCGGCCGGCTGCAAACTGTCAGAAGCAGGCGGCTGGACGTGGAGAAGGGTGACAGCGCCGCGCTGCATGATGATGGCCAAGGCGGCCGGCGCATCGTCAAGTCCGACAAAGCATATGCGGCAGCCACGGCGTTCGGGTCTTGGGCGGCGATGCCGTGACGTTGTTCGACGTCGCAGCCGCGATTGGCCATTTGATCTGCAGGGATCGCCATCCCTTTGTGGACGGCAACACGCGCGCTTCGTGGTTCACCAGCTTCGTGACCTTGCGGCTGAACTTATATCATCCGGACGGGCGCGAAGCGGAGGCCAGCGATATCGTGCGTATCATCGCTGAAGGCTCGTGCAGCGAAGCTGATCTGACGGCATTTCTGGCAGACAATGTTCGGAAACCATGGCGTGTTTCTCAGCAATGTCCTGAAAAATTGAAACAACGCCTTCAAATATCAATTGCGTAGATTCCGAAGATTATGATCCGAGGTCCAATATCATATTATCCAAAGTGGAGCTGAGTATAGATTTCAAGATTTTCGGGAGACACGAAATGCGTTCGACGCCGATCGTTTGCTAGGATTCGACTGGCCTCTCCAAGCTCTGTATTGCGATCTCCCTCGCGATGGCCGCCGCGCCGGTATCTGCGGCGAGTCCGCTGGGTTCAGCCACAGGCTACGCCGTGATCGGCAGTGCCACCGTCACCAATACCGGTGCCACCACCATCATCGGTGATATCGGCGTGTCGCCTGGCACGGCCCTCACCGGCGCCGTCAGCATCACGCAAACCGGTGCCGTCCACCTTGGTGATGCCCATGCCCTTGCTGCGCACAACGATGCCCGCACCGCCTTTGATGCGCTGGCGGCGCTGCCGATCGGCACAGATTTCACCGGTTTCGATCTCGGCACGGTGGGTGTGTTGACGCCGGGCACCTACAGCTTTGCAAGTTCGGCGCAGCTTACCGGCAGCCTGCTGCTCGATTTCACCAGCAATCCTGGCGGCCGCTTCCTCTTCCGGATCGGCTCCGGGCTCACCACCGCGTCGGGCTCGGCGGTCAACGTGCTCGGCGGCAACAGCGGCAGCGGCATTTTCTGGCATGTCGGTTCGTCCGCCACGCTGGGCACCGGCACGATATTTGCCGGCAACATCCTGGCGGATCAAAGCGTCACCTTGAACACCGGCGCATCGATCATCTGCGGCCGTGCCATCGCCCTGATCGGCGCGGTGACCATGGATGGCAACATCGTTTCAAATGGTTGCAGTGGCGGCGGCGATGTCGGCACCGGCCGCAGCGATTTCGACAGTGTGGGTTTCGCTGCCAATGCCGTGCCGGAACCGGCAAGCTGGGCCATGTTGATCATCGGCTTTGGCGCGGTTGGTGCCGCGCTGCGCCGGCGTCGGGTGGCTTTCACCACCTGACCGCATCACGACAAGCGATCGGTAGGCCTTGGATCGCTCGCAGCATATCCGCACTTGAGCGCAGCTGCCGGGACGCTTAGGCTGCCGCATCATGTTCATCCGCATCACCGAAGGCGTGTCCGTCGCGCCGCAAATCTCGCCCGATGCCGTTGCCGATGCGGCGGCGCAGGGCTTTCGCACCATCGTCAACAACCGTCCGGATGGCGAAAGCCATGATCAGCCGCCCGGCGCCGAGATTGCGGCGGCCTGCGCGGCGGCCGGACTGGCCTATGTCGCCATCCCCATCGATCACACCGGCTTCAGCCTGGAACAGGTAACGGCCATGGCCGAAGCACTGCAGGATGGCCCGGTGCTGGCCTATTGCCGGTCGGGCACGCGCAGCTGCAATCTGTGGGCGCTGGCAGCGGCTTCCCAGGGGGAAGCGCCGGATGCGATCATCGCGGCGGCGCAGGCTGGCGGCTACAATGTCGCCGGTCTGCTGCCTCTGTTCCGGCAGTTGGCGGCAAGCCGGTGAACCAGATCGACATGCTGGTCTTCTCGTTGATCGGCGTCGCGCTGCTGATTGGGCTGGCGCGGCTGCTCGGCTTTGCCCGGCGCGGGGGCCTGGTTGATGCCGGGTTGGCCGAACGGCTGGCGGTCGATGCCCTGCCAGGCTTTCGCCCTTGCGACGTGGCGGTCAGCCGCGATGGCGCCGGGGCGCTGGTGGCCGGGCGCGATGGCCGTGTCGCGCTGGTGCGCCCGCTGGGCGATCGCTTTGTCGTCCGGCCGCTGGCCCACCCCCTGGTGGCGCGGGCCGGCGCCGTGCTGCGCGTGCGACCCGACGAAATGATGTTTCCCGAAACCGCGCTCGATCTGGGCGAAGGCGCGGCCAGCCTGTGGGCTGCGCGGCTGTGATCGACCAGCTTGTCACCATCGATCCGGTGGCCATCGCCATCCCGGCGTTCGTCGCGTTGATCATCATCGAGCTGCTGGCCGTTCGGCTGGGCTGGCATGGTGATTATGATTGGCGCGATACCGGCACCAGCCTGGTGATGGGGCTGGGCAGCACCATCGCAGGCGCTGTTGTGGGCGGCGCGGTGGCCGGTATCGCCATCTTTGTGTGGCAACACCGCTTGTTCGACGTGCCGCTCACCTGGTGGAGCCTGGCGCTGTGTTTTGTGCTCGATGATCTGGGCTATTATGTCTTCCACCGTTCGGCGCATCGGGTGCGCTGGTTCTGGGCCAGCCATGTCATCCACCATTCATCGCAGCATTATAATCTGTCGACGGCGCTGCGGCAGACCTGGACCGGCGCGTTCAGCCTGGGCTTCATCTTCCGGCTGCCGCTGCTGCTGATCGGCTTCCCGCCGGCGCTGGTGATCTTCTGTGGCGGGGTGAACCTGATCTATCAATTCTGGATTCACACCGAACTGGTCGGCCGGATGCCGCGCTGGTTCGAAGCGGTGATGAACACGCCGTCGCACCACCGCGCCCACCATGGCACCAACCCGCGCTATCTTGATCGCAATTTTGCCGGGGTGTTCATCATCTGGGATCGCATGTTCGGCACCTTTGAAGCCGAACGCGCCGATGATCCGCCGCGCTATGGCATCATCCGCAATCTGGCCACCTTCAATCCGCTGTGGGTGGCGGTGCATGAATGGCTGGGCATCGCCCGCGATCTGGCCGGCGCGCGCAGCCTGAAAGCCGCCTGGGCGGCGATTGCGGCACCGCCGGGCACCTTGTCGGGCGAAACCGCCGATATGCTGCGGGCGAGCTGGCAGGCCGATGCCGGCGTTGCCGCGCCGACGCGCAATCAGGCCGGCGCTGCCGTTCCGGCCGAATGATCAATCGCCGCCAGATCATGGCCGGCGCCGGCGCGCTCGCCGTGGCCGGTGTTGCCGGCCGGGCCTGGCAGCAGGGGCTGCTGGGCAGCAGCCATCCGGCACTGGCGGCGTGGGATGATTGGAGCCGCCAGCGCCAGGCCGGCGCGCTCCGGTTGGTGGGCGGTGCCGTGCTCGCCGCCAGCCCGCACAATACGCAGCCCTGGGCGTTCGCGGTCGGGCGGCTGGGCGTCGATATCTTCGAAGTGCCGGGCCGCGCACTTGGCACCATGGACCCGTTCGGCCGCGAACGGCTGGCCGGGCTGGGCGGGGCCATTCACAACATGGCGCTGGCCTCCACCGCGCTCGGCCGGGCAGCGCGGGTGCGGCTGTTGCCTGATCCGCAAAACCCGCAGCATGTGGCGCGGGTGCTGTTGGGGCCGGACAACAGCGGGCCGGCGCCGCACCGGCTGGTGCCGTTCATCGGCCAACGCCACACCCATCGCGGTGCCTGGCACGGCGGCGCGTTGGCGACCGCCAAGGTGAAGGCGTTGCTGGATTTCCCGGCCTTTCCGGATGTGCGCGTCCTGTTGTTTGAAGCGGCGTCCCCGCGCGGGCAACGCTTTGCCAAATTGACGGGCGATGCCACCGCCGCGATTGCCGGCGATGCCGCGATGATGGCCGACAGCCACCGCTGGTTCCGCCACGAACGCAGCGTTGCCGATGTGCAGATGGACGGGCTGACGCTGGCGACATCGGGGGTATCGCCCTGGCTGGCGGCCGGCGCGGCGCTGTTGCCGGCGCAATCGGCGGACAGCGAGGGGCGTTACTGGCTGGCGGCCACGCGCGACACGCATCTGCCGACCGCATCGCTGTTCGGCCTGATCCTCACCCCCGATCCGCATGACCGCCGCGCTGCGCTGCTGGTGGGCGGCGCGTGGCAGCGGCTGCATCTGAATGCGACGGCGGCCGGGTTGGTGGCGCAGCCGCTCAACCAGTTGCCGGAAATCATCGACCGCCAGGTGCAGTTGCGCCAGCCGCCGGCCTTTGCCCGCGCGGTTGATGCGCTGCTCGACGATCCGGCCTGGCGCCCAAGTTTCGCGTTTCGCATCGGCACGGCGGATGCGCCGGCCGGGCCCGCCCTGCGCCGCCCGGTCAGCGACGTGCTTGGCCCGCCGGCGCGGCTGGCCTGGGAAGTGGAACAGTGGCGGGAAGCCGGCGGCGCGTTCTGATCGCGCTGCGCCGGCTCAGCCGGCGGCCTTAATTGGTGGGAAGCGGTTTGATCGGGCGGGACAGGAAATCCGGCACGCCTTCCGGGCCGAAGCCGATGAAGCGTTCGCCGCCATCATCATCGCGATGCCGCGATTGGCCGGACGTGGCGATGGCGCGGTAACTTGCCAGCGGATCGCGCGCGGTCGGCCGCGGCGCGTGACGAGCCGGTGCTTCGGCGCGGGGTGCCCGATCCCGGGTTGGCGCTGGGTCGCGGGCAGGCGGCAGTTCAGGCCGGCTGGCGACAGCGGCCGGTGGGTGCTGCTCGCGGGGGCGTTCATCAGGGCGGCGATCATCAGGGCGGCGGTCGCCACGGCCCTTGCCGCCAGCACGGCGACGGTCGCCGCGGCCGGATTCGGCCTTGGGTTCGACCTTGGGTTCGGCCCTGGGTTCGGCCTTCGGTTCTGGGGCTATGTTTGCGGGCGCATCGGGGGCGCGGCGCGGTTCGTCGGTCTTGCGGGCTTCGGCAGGCGGTGCCTTGCCACCACCGCGGCCACCGCGGCCACGACGTTCGCGCGCCGGCGTCGGCGCTGGCGTGTCGTCGTCGGCCGGGTCGATTGCAGCCACCGGTGCGGCAACAGCGGCGGCCGCAGCAGCGGCGCCTTCACCCGGCCAGCGCGGGATCTTGAACTGGGTCAGCTTCTCGATCTCGGTCAGATGCTCGGCATCATCCGGCGTCGCCAGCGAAAAGGCGATGCCGGTGCGCCCGGCGCGGCCCGTGCGCCCGATGCGGTGCACATAATCATCCGGGTGCCACGGCACATCATAGTTGATGACATGGCTGACGCCTGGAATGTCGAGCCCGCGCGCCGCCACATCGCTGGCGACCAGGATGGTGACGGCACCGGATTTGAAGCGCTCCAGTTCCCGGATGCGATCGGATTGTTCCATGTCGCCGTGGATCTGGCCCACCGGCAGGCGGGCACGCTTCAGCGTTTCGGCCAGTTCGCGCACCATCGTCTTCTTGTTGCAGAAGATGATCGCGGTTTTCAGCGCCTCGCTGTCGATGATGTCGCGCAGCACGTCGCGCTTGGCCCGCGCCGTGGTTTCCACCACCCACTGGGTGATGTTGGTGTTGGTGCTGGCGGCGCGCGCCACCGAAATGCTCTTCGGATTGGTGAGAAACTGGTCCGACAATTTCTTGATCGGCGGCGGCATGGTCGCCGAAAACAGCAGGGTCTGGCGTCCCTTGGGCAGTTTGGAACAGATGGTTTCGATATCCGGGATGAAGCCCATGTCGAGCATGCGATCGGCTTCGTCGATGACCAGCAGCGCACAGCCTGACAGCAATATCTTGCCGCGGGCGAACAGGTCCATCAACCGGCCCGGCGTGGCGATCAGCACATCGACGCCCTTTTCCAGCGCCGCCAATTGATCGCCCATCGAAACGCCGCCGATCAGCAGCGCCATCGAAAGCTTGTGATACTTGCCATATTTGTCGAAATTTTCGGCGACCTGCTGCGCCAGTTCGCGCGTCGGTTCCAGGATCAGGCTGCGCGGCATCAAGGCCCGGCTGCGGCCTTCGGCCAATATGTCGATCATCGGCAGCACGAAGCTGGCGGTCTTGCCGGTGCCGGTCTGGGCGATGCCGATGATGTCCTTGCCCATCAGCACCGACGGGATGGCCTGGGCCTGGATGGGCGTGGGCGTGTCATAACCGCTGTCCGCAATGGCGCGCAGCAGGGCATCGGACAGGCCGAGATCGGCAAAACTCATTCAGGCGGGCTCATCAAAACGGGGGGTGGGCAGAAATATGCCCTCACCGGGCCATGGGCGGCAGGGCGACAAAAGTCAATGCAGGGGCTTTGGGCAATGTGCAAAGGGGCGGCTGTTGCCAGCCGCCCCCTCACGTGTCGAAGCGAAGTCGATCAGAAGCGGAAGCCAGCCGCCACACCATAACGCCGGGGTTCCAGCGTGAAGATGTTGGTGAACAGGCCCGACGACTGGTCGGTGACATACAGGCCGGTGACGGCGCTGTTGTTGGTCAGGTTCTGCACGAAGCCGCGCAGATACCATTTGTCGTCCTTGCCGTTGAACTGCACCTGGGTGTTGATCACGGTGTAAGACGGCACGCGGTTGATGAAGCCATTGAAGATGTTGCCATAGCTGGAACCAGTGTGGGCAAGATCGACACGCGGCACCAGGCTGGAGCTGTCACCGATCTCGAAGGTGTACTGGGCACCCGCCGAGAACTTGTACTGCGGCGCCTGCGGCAGTTCGTTGCCGCGCAGGTTGGACAGCACGCCTTCGGGCAGCATCTGGAACTGCGTGCCGGCACCCACGGCCTGCAGCACACCGCAGATGCCGAAGGCACCGCCAACACCGGTCGGCAGACCGCTGTCAGCCGGGAAATCAGCCGGTCCGCGCAGGCCAGCCCCGGCCTGCAGGCCCGGGATGGCACCGGCATTGATGGCGTTGTTGGCGCCGGTCACGAAGGCACGGGTGGCGGCCTGGCCACCGGCGCCGTTGTTGACGACGGCGCAGTTCGAACCGTTGGTGATGTCCTTGATGATCACCGCATCGCTGCGGTTGCCGGCCGGATTGCGCGGGTTGGCCAGGAACTTGTCCGTGGCCACGCGGGTCTTGAGGTAGGACGCATTCATGTTGACGACGAAGTTGCGCGTCGGCTGGATGATGAATTCGCCTTCCAGACCATAGACCACGGCATCGACGTTGTCGTTGACCGAGGTGCGGGCCGTGATGCGCGACAGCTGCAAGCCCTTGTATTTATAGTAGAAGGCTGTGAGGTTGGCGCGCAGCGCTCCATCGAGGAAGCTGTTCTTCGAACCGATTTCGAAGGCGTCGACGAATTCCGGCGTGAACGTGTCCGGCACCGCGAAGATCGGCTGCAGCGGCGGGTTGATACCGCCCGATTTGTAGCCGCGGGAGTAAGAGGCATAGATCAGATTGTCGTCGCTGATCTTCCAGTCGAGCACGACCCGGCCGGTGACAGCCGTCTGGCTGACACCGCGGATCGAGAAGGGCTGGATGCCGGCGCGATTGGGATCGCCATCGAAGCCTGCCGCTGCCGGCGAATTGAAGGCACTGCCCCTTGTGCCGAACGGCACGAAGAAGCTGGCCAGCGTCGACCGCGCACTCACGTCCTTCTTGTCGCTGTTGTAGCGAATACCCGCCGTCAGCTTCACAGTGTCGGTGAAGTTGTAATAGGCTTCACCGAACAGGCCATAGCTTTCCAGCGTATAGCGTTGTGTGTTGTTGCGGAAGAACGGGGTGCCGAGGAAGCCGCCATTGGCCGCGCCCAGCACGCCGACCAGATAATCGATGCCCCAGCTGTTCACATAATAGCTGTTTTCCGGCAGCACGGTGTCGACATAGATGCCGCCGACGAGGAAGTTGAACTTGCCTTCGAATTCCGAGCTGATGATGGCTTCCAACGTCTTGGCGCGGACGATCTGGTTGGACCGGTCATAATCCTGCGGAGTGGAGAAGCAGTTGCGGAGCCCGCCATAGGCTCCAAGGCCAGATTCTTCGGTCTGCGACGTGCAGAACTGGCTGCCGCTCGAAATGGCATTGACCACATTGGTCAGGCCCGGGATGCCAGCCGAAACAGCACGGGCGGTCGCCAGCGCTGCAGTCGCCACTGCCGGATTGAACACGCTCTGGTTGTAATCGACCGAGCTGTCCACCGCGTTGCGCTGGTACATGCCGGTCAACTGCGCCTTGATGCCGCCGAAGTCATGCTGGATGCGCAGCATATACTGCTCTTCTTCGGCGAAATATTTCGGCGTGTAGTCGGTGCGGATCTGACGCACGTCGGTCGGCTGGGTGTGGCCGGCATAATTATACGGATCGGGGGCATAGAGGCTGCCCAGGCCGAGCGCACCGAAGCCGGCACCGCCCTGCGTGGTCAGGAACTCGCGGCTGGCCAACGTGCCGACGAAGGTGGAATTGGCGTTGATGAAGCCGTTGTCCAGCCGGCCGGGCAAGCAGCCCAGCACGCCGGTCGGGTCCGTCTGGCACAATTGCTTCTGGTTGCGATTGCGATCATCCTGCTCACGGAAATAATAGGCCATCGCGTCGATGGTGGTATCGGGCGTCGGCTCCCAGCGGACGCTGCCGCGGATGGCATAAAGATCGCGGCCATCGATGCGGCTGTTGTTGAACACATTGGTCGTGTAGCCGTCGCGCTTCAGATAGGTGCCCGCCACGCGCACCGCCAGATTGTCGGTGATCGGCAGGTTGAACATGCCCTTCAGGCGCAGCGAATCGAAATTGCCATATTCGACTTCGCCAGCGGCGTGGATTGCATCCATCTTGGGCTTGGCGTTGACGAAGTTGACCACGCCGCCGGTGGCATTGCGGCCGAACAGCGTGCCCTGCGGGCCGCGCAGCACTTCAACGCGCTCCAGATCGAAGAATTCGGTTTCGAACAGGCGGGTGGCGAACAGCGGCATGCCTTCGGCGTGGATGGCGGTAGCCGAATCGCAGGTCACGCCGACGCACAGATCGCCGATGCCGCGGATGGTGAAGCTGGCGCCGGTGAAATTGCCCTTGGTGAAGGTGACGTTGGGCAGGGTCAGCTGGATATCGAGCGGATTGTTGATCTGCTGGCGCTGCAGCGCTTCAGCCGAAAAGGCGGTCACCGCGATCGGCACGTCTTGCAGGCTTTGCGCCGTGCGCTGCGCGGTAACGACGATTTCCTCGATTCCGTTGTCCTCGGCTTGGGCGGCCTGCTGAGACCAGGCCGGCATGGCCCACAAACCGATGACAGATGCGCTGCCGACCAGCGCAAGACGGAATCCCGATAGCTTCTTCATGTGCTTCCTCCCCGTTAACCCAGATGGAAGGACCCTTTTGATCGGCTCTGATGGCCGGGCCCCGTTCCATTGCATGAGGCCGCTTGCCGGCCCGTTGTTGCAACAATCAGTTTGGACAGGCATCCGGGGCTTTGTCCAGACGGTGGACAAGAAGTGCCGCCATGGCGGCGTCGTGACGCACGGCCTGTGGCCTTGCTGCAACAGTTTCAGCGACATCTGGCAGTAACAGCCCGGCCTCAACGCCGGCGCGGCTTCCGCACCGGCGGCACCGCCACGATCGCCGCAATGCCGCACTCTCCGCCCGACCGTGCACCAATGGCATCGCGCCCGGCACACAGCAGGCCGGCCTGTTTCTGCTGGTAGTAAAACCCCTGATAGAAGGACAGCGCCGGGCATTCCTGCGCCAGGTGCATGCGCCAGCGCCGCCCGCCCTTCATCGTCAATTCGATGGCGCGATCACCATAAAGCTGGGCGCCGGCAACCGTGCCGATGGCGATGCAGCGATGATGACCGGCGCGCGGTGGGGCGGGCCGCGGCGGCGCGGCCGGATCCAGCATCCCGCCCGGTCGCACCGGTACCCGCCGCCAGGCCTGGCCATCAAAGCTCTGCGGCAGCGTGCGTGATGCCAAAGGCTGCGCCATCAACGGCCCGGCAGCCAGAGCAGCAGCCAGCAGCACCGTGGTGAGCCAGCAATGTGCCCCCACTGCCTGCCTTGTTGTGCCCATCCAAATCGCCAATCACGCCACCTGTGCCAGCTTTGGCTGACGTTCAGCCGCAAGCTGCCGCGCTGTTGCGGCCGGGGCGTTGAACCATGACTGAATGATGGCACGCAAGCGACTTTGATGGTGTTGGCGCCGGCTGCCCATGGCCCAAGCCCTGCCGGGGGTTCTGCCAGGCCGCAAATCGGCTAAAAGCGCAGGATGACCAGCCCAGTTGCCGCCCTGCGCCCGCCCCCGCCAGCCGCCCTCGCAGCCCTGAAAGCCGCAGCCGGTGCGGATTGGACCGACGATGCCGCGCTCATCGCCCCCAGCCTGACCGATTGGCGCGGGAAGTTCACCGGGGCAACGCCGCTGCTGTTGCTGCCGCGCGATGCTGCCACCGTGGCGGCCATCGTGCGGGTGGCCGCCGAACATCGTGTCGCCCTGGTGCCGCAAGGCGGCAACACCGGCCTGGTGGGGGGCGGCATCCCGGCGGCCGACGGCTCGGCCGTGCTGCTGTCCACCCGCCGCATGAACCGGATCAGGCGGGTCGACGCCGCCGGCCAACTGCTGGTCGCCGAATCCGGCGCGATCCTAAGCGATGTCCATGCCGCCGCTGCCGCCGCTGGTCTGGCGTTTCCCCTGTCGTTGGGCGCCAAGGGCTCTGCCACCATCGGTGGGCTGGCAGCGACCAACGCCGGCGGTGTGCAGGTGCTGCGCCACGGCACGATGCGGGCACTGGTCGCCGGGCTGGAAGCGGTGCTGCCCGATGGCAGCATCCTCAATCAACTGCACGGCCTGGTGAAGGACAACAGCGGCCTGGATCTCAAGCAGATGCTGATCGGCGCCGAAGGCACGCTGGGCATCATCACCGCGCTGGCGTTGAAGCTGGTGCCGGCCCCGGCGTATCGCGCCATCGGCTGGGCCGGCGTTGACCGGCCACAGCGCGCTTTGGCGCTTCTGGCGCGATTGCGCCAGTTGAGCGGCGGGCAGGTCGAAAGCTTTGAACTGATGCCGGCCGATGGCGTGGCGCTGCTGGAACAGCAATTCGGCCTGCGCCCGCCCCTGGCCGGGGTGCATCGCTGGCAGTGCCTGGTGGAACTGGCCGGGCCGATGCCGCTGGATGATCTGCTGGCCGAAGGGCTGGCTGATGCCGATGATGCGGTGATCGCGCAAAGCGAGGCGCAGGGCCAGGCGCTGTGGCGGCTGCGCGAGGAATTGCCGCTGGCCGAACGCCGCGATGGCCCGGCCGTGCACCATGATATTGCCGTGCCGGTGGCCGACATGCCGGATTTCGCCGAGTCGGCCACCGCCCGCGTCGAAGCCGCCTTTCCCGGCGCGCGCGTCATGGCCTTCGGCCACCTGGGCGACGGCAATCTGCATTTCAACGTGCGCGCGCCCGCGCCGGATGCGCTGGTCGCCGATCGATTGGCAGACGAATCGCCAGTCGCGTGGATTGCCGCCCGCCACCAGGCGATCACCGCCCTTGTGCATGATCTGGTCGCAGCGGCTGGCGGATCGATTTCGGCCGAACATGGCATTGGCGTATTGAAGCGCGCCGATCTCGCCCGGCTCGGTGATCCGGCACGATTGGCTGCAATGCGCGCGATCAAACGGGCGCTGGATCCGCTCGACATCATGAATCCGGGGAAGATCTATTGATCATGTGCCGAATTGGTTCCGTCTGGCCGGGCTTTGCATAACCGGGTCGCACCATAGTCTTGCACTGAATTCATCAGCGCACTAGGAAAGCGGTTCCAAAATCGTCCCCTCGAGTCACGAAAGATCATGTGTCCCCATGGCCAGCCAGCCTCCTGCCAATCAGCTTCCGCTTTTCTACAACAGCCTGGCGCCGTTGTCGTCGCAACTGCACCCCAACCATGGCCTGAAGCCGCTGGGCAATCTGGCGTTCACGCGCGGCACGCACGCCATTCCGGTGACCGTGGACGAATTTCCGCTGGTGCAGCGCAATTATCCGATCGTGTTCGGCGTGGGCGACAATCCCGCTCCGCTGGCTTTGGTCGGCCTGCAGGAAGGCCAGAACCTCTACGTCGGCGCCGATGATCAGTGGGAAGCCAATCTCTATATTCCGGCCTTCGTGCGCCGCTATCCGTTCATGCTGGCGCGGTTGACCCCGGATGCGCAGGAACTTTCGTTGTGCTTTGATGATGCCGCCGGCATCGTGGTCGATAACGACGGCGAGAAATTGTTCGACGGCACCGATCCGACCGACACCACCAAGAATATCCTGGCGTTCTGCGAGCAGTTCGAACAGGCCGTGGCCCGCACCCGCGGCTTCATGGAGGAACTGACCAAGGCCGATCTGCTGATGGACGGCGAAGTCACCATCCAGCGCGAAGGTCTGGCCCAGCCGGCCGTCTATCGCGGCTTCCGCATGGTCGATGAACAGAAATTGCAGAATCTGCGCGGCGACCAGACCCGCAAGATGGTGCAGTCGGGCCTGCTCGGCCTGATCTATGCCCATCTGTTCAGCCTGTCGCTGATCAGCCCGCTGTTCGAACGTCAATATGCGGCCGCGACGGCACCGGCGGCCTGATCCAGCAACCAGATTGAAAAAGGGGGCGATGGCCGTTGCCATCGCCCCCTTTTTCATGGCCGCGGATCAAGGGCCGATGATCAATGCAGCGTCAGCGCGCCGTGATCGTCGCAGTGGCTGCCGTCGGCGCCGGCGTGGACATGTTGCAGCCGGCCATCGGCCAGATAATCGACATGATCGCCATGCGGCACAGCCTCGTGACCGCAATCGAGCCCATGCACATGATCACACCCCGGCGTCGCGGCGCAGACATCGGGATTGATGGCAGAAACCGCAACAACATGTTCATCCACATGGTCGCCGTGGACATGGTGGAGATGGCCGTCGTGCAGATAATCAATATGGTCATCATGTCGGACGGCGGTATGGCCGCATCCGGGGCCGTGGACATGAACATGCTCGGAATGGACTTGGCAGTTCATTGGCAGACCTTTCCCAAACAGGCAGTCGTTCGTTCCGGCAACCGTTGTGACGTATGCGCAACTATCCAATGTTAAGAACGTCATCCGCTTGTCGCCAGTGACACGTTGTTGAACAGGCTTGACATGATACATAGTATCATCATATCGCCACAACCAGGCAACCAAGGAGCCGCCGGTTCCAATCACATGAGGCGAATTCGATGATCGTTCGTGCGTCCGTTGCTGCCGTCTTGCTGCTGTCAACCGCCATGCCCGCGTTGGCGCAGGATGCGCCGCAAGGCACGCCGACGACAGATGGCCAGCATGACAGCATTGATCCCGAAATCATCGTGAGCGCGCCCTATGCGCGGGATCGCAAACTGGTGGCCACCGCCGTCACGGTGCTGCAGGGCGATGCCTTGCAGCTGCAGATGCGATCCACCATCGGCGAAACCCTGGCCCGCCAACCGGGCGTGAGCGCCAGCTTCTTCGGCCCCAACGCCTCGCGGCCGATCCTGCGCGGCCTGGACAATGAACGCGTGCGGGTGCTCACCGATGGCATCGGCAGCTTCGATGTCTCCAACACGTCCGTGGATCACGCGGTGGCGGCCAATCCGCTGCTGGCCGATCGCATCGAGATCTTGCGTGGGCCGGCGGCGCTGCTGTTCGGGTCGGGCGCAATCGGCGGCGTCGTCAACATGCGCGATCTGCGCATCGCGCGCGAGGTGCCCGACGGCGGGGCGCATGTCGATGCCAGCGCCGGCGTCGGCTCGGCCGCACGGGAGCGCAATTTTGCCGCCGCAGTGAATCTGCCGCTGGGCGCGGGCTTTGTCGCCCATGTTGATGGCAGCTTCTTTCAATCCGATGATTATCGCACCGGTGGCTTTGTCTATAGCGAGGGTCTGCGCAAGGAAGCCGCGGCCGAAGGCGGCGATGTCGCCGAAGACGCACAGGCGCGCGGCCGGGTCGACAACAGCGCCGGGCGCACCTGGGATGTCGCCGGCAGTATCGCCTGGATCGGCGAGAACGGCGCGAATTTCGGCTTGGCCGTCAGCCACCTCGCCAATCGTTATGGCATCCCCAACAGCCTTGAGATCGAGCATCACGACGAAGACCATGGTCACGCGGAAGATCATGAGGAAGAGGCGCACGCCCATGAAGACATTACGCTCGACATGCGTCAGACTCGCGTCGATCTGCGCGGCGCGGTGCCAATGCCGGGCCCGTTCAAGGAACTGCGGGTGCGGGCCGGCTGGGCCGATTATCGCCACGACGAGATCGAAGCCGATGGCGCGATCGGCACCAGCTTTTTCAATCGCAGCTGGGAAGCGCGGGCCGAACTGGTGCAGGCCGATCGCGGCGGCTGGCAAGGCGCATCCGGCATGCAATTTTTCAGCCGCAATTTCAACGCAGTGGGTGAGGAAGCCTATATCCCCGCCAACGAAACCCGCCAGTTCGGCCTGTTCACCCTGCAGGAATTCGATCTGGGCAAGGTGCGGCTTGAAGGCGGCGCGCGCTATGAACACGCCCAGGTGTCATCCGCTGTTGTCAGTCGCGATCGCAGCTTCGATGCGCTGTCCGTGTCGGTCGGTGGCTCGGTCGATCTGGGCAGCGGCTTCCGCTTCGCGTTGAGCGGCGCGCGCACTGAACGGGCGCCAGCGGCAGAAGAATTGTTCGCCAATGGCGCCCATGCCGCCACCAGCGCCTTTGAAATCGGCAATCCGGATTTCAGCAAGGAACGGCAGCTCGGCGCCGAAGCGGTTCTGCGTGGCCGCGGCGATGCCTGGCGGATGGAATTGTCGGCCTTCATCAATCGGTTCGACAATTATATCTTCCTCGATCCGACCGGCTTGGAAGAAGATGGCTTGCCGGTGTTCCAGTATCGCCAGACCGACGCGCGCTTCTGGGGTGTGGAAGTGGAAGGCGCGCTGAAGGTCGCGCAACTGGGTGCCACGCGGGTCGAGGCCACCGGCCTGCTCGATTTCACCCGCGCCACCGTGCTGAACGGCGGCGGCGCCGTGCCGCGCATTCCGCCGCTGCGCATGATCGGCGGCATCGAAGCCACCGGCGGCGTGGTCGGCGGCCGCGTCGAGGTTGAACATGCCACGGCGCAGGATCGGCTGGCGGCGTTCGAAACCCGCACCGCGGCCTATACGCTGGTCAATGCCAGCCTGTCGTGGAAGCCCTTTGGCGTCGATTCGCCGTCCACGCTGATCGTGCAGGCCAACAACATCTTCGATGTCGAAGCACGCCGGCACAGCAGCTTCCTGAAGGATGTGGCACCGCTGTTCGGCCGCGACATCCGGGTATCGCTGCGCGTGGCGTTCTGAGCTTGGATCAAATCGGCAAGCGCAGGGCTTGAAATCCCCGCGCCACATCCCAGATCATGGGAACGGCGGCACTGCTTCCCCCCTTGCGGTGGCCGCCCGTGGCACATGCCTGCCACATCTCCCCGGGTGCTCGACCGCCCGATGTCGCGCCCGAACCGGCCGCGCCGGCTTTCCCCCCAGCCGGCGCGGCCTTTCGCGTTTCAGGGGCATTCATTCAGGGGCGGTCATTCAGCGGCCTGGGCAAAGGGCGGAGCGGCCAGCAAGCGCGGCCAATCGGCCAGCAGGCGCTGCGCCAACCCGGTAAAGGCCGCGCGCACCCGGCCAGCGCCGCTGTGCAGGGTCAGGCGATGCTGATCCAGATACAGGGCGCGATCGATCTCGATCTGCACGGCATGGATGCCGCTGTCCGGTTGGCCGTGGCGGCGCGTGGTGTGGCCGCCGGCATAGGGGCTGTTGCGTGCCACCCGCCAGCCCTGGCGGCGAAAATGATCCTCGATCGCCGTCATGATCGCCGGGTGGCTGCTGCGGCCATGGCAATCGCCCAGCACGATCTGTGGCGGGCGCGGGCCCGAAGGCGATGGCATCGAATGGCAATCAATGAGCAGGGCGGCGCCATGCCGGCGGCGCGCGGCCGCAAGAATGCCGGCAATCTGATCGTGCCACGGGCGATGCAGCGCCGCCAGGCGATCGGCAGCTTGCCCAGCGGGCAGGCGCGCGGCGTTGATTTCCAGGCCATGGCCGGCCAGGCGCGGGATGACGCCCAGTCCGGCCAGCACCCGCTCGCTGATCGTGACGGGCACATCGAGCGCGCCGTCGAACATCGCCGGATCAAGTTCATCCGGCGCGCGGTTCAGATCGATCCAGCAGCGTGCGTGGGTGGCGCTGATCACCGGCACGCCCGATATGCCATCGAGCAGCGCATCGACAAAGGCATCTTCGGCACGGCGCAACTGCATCAGGCCGAGCCGCGAGCCGGCCAGCAGCGCCGTCGGGTAATGGCGGCCACTGTGCGGGGAGGCCAGCAGCAACGGCCAGCGGCCATCCGGTTCGCCCGTCAGGTGCCAGGGCGGCAGATCATTCGGGGTCGCGGCGGCCATTTCCCCTGCTAGGCCAGCGCCGCGCCGGCGCAAAGCTGCCAATTGACGCGTATGCGGCTGCCAGTGGGGCTTGCCAAGGCGAGGGGATGCCACTAACAGCCTCCAACCCGTGGACGCGTAGCTCAGTGGTAGAGCACTGTGTTGACATCGCAGGGGTCGCAGGTTCAATCCCTGCCGCGTCCACCATTCCCCAAAATCAGCCACCTGCCGCCGTTGACTTCAGCCCTCACGCCGCGCGGCGGCTGTTCACCACATCGGCATAGCCGGCGAACAGCTGCGCGAAATGCGCATCAATGGTGCGCGCCGTCGGGGCGGCAGCGATCGCGTTTGCCCGCAGCGCCGGCAACTGCGGGATGGCGGCGGCCACAACCCCGGCCAGGCTGGCGGCATCCAGTGATTTGAACGCGAGGCCGAGGCCGGGGGACAATTGGTCATAGGCGGCGCCTTCGTCCGGCACGATCAGCGGCAGGCCGCTGGCGCGCGCTTCGGCGCAGGCGATGCCGAAGGTTTCGGCCGGCGCGCCGTGCACCATCATGTCGGCGCTGGCCAGGATGCGGGCAAATTCGGCACGGTCACGCACCGGGGCGATCAACTGGATATGCGGATTTTCGCCCACCGCCCGCGCCACCGACGCCCTGGCATGGCCATCGCCCAGGATGATCATGCCCAATGGCCGGCCATAGCTGGCGGCGGTGACGCCGGCGATCACCATCGGCCATTGCTTTTCCGGGCTGTGCCGCCCCACGCCCACCAGCAGCGTGGCATCGGCCGGCAGGCTGCATTGTGCCAACAACTGCGCGCGCAGCGCCTCGTCGCGATTGGCGGGGGAGAAGACGCCCGGATCGACGCCCAGGGCATTGTCGACAATCTTGGTCAGCCCGCCATCGCGCAGTCGCTTCGACAGGCTGGGCGCGGCCGAGATCACCTGATCATAACGCGCGTCGAGCCGGCGCAGATAGCGCCAGAACCAATCGAAGCCGCGATCGATGGCATGGCGCGGCAACAACCCATCGAGATAGCGATAGACCCAGGCCGACAGCGGCTCGGCGTGCATGAACAGGCTGCGCGGTGCGGCGCCCGGCCAGGCGGCCACCGCCGCGGCACTGCCCCATGGCGAGGAACATTCGATGAAATCCGGCTGTTGCTGATCCAGCACATCATGGATGATGCGGTCATTGGCGAAATAGAAATAGTTGCGATCAAGCGGGAAGCGCGGCGATCGCAAGCTGATCAGGCGGGCGTGCCCCACCTGGCGCACGCTATCGTCAGCACCCGGCACCACCACGGTCAATTGCACGCCATGCTGCTGCGCCACCTCCAGCTTGCGGTGGGTGTAGGTGCGGATGCCGCCGCCATCGGGCGAATACAGGGCTGAAATATCAACGACGTGCATGCGGATGACCCATGCTGATCATGGTGGCTGGCGTGCGGCTGCACCATGCTTTCTGCGTGTGCGCTATCCGGGTCAAGCCCGCAAACGCCAGATGGCCCGATCAGTTCCGCTCGCGCAGCGGCCCGAAGCTGAGCAAGCCCTTGCGGTAATTCATCCGGATGGTGATGTAGGTGATGCCGGCCCCGGCCGCAACGCGCACCGCGGCGGCCTTGGGTTTGCCCAATCCCAGCTTTGGATTGTTCGGGAACCCGACGCCATCGGACGAAAGCCCGAATTTGCGATTGCTGTCGCGATCATGCAGAAACGCCAGTGTATAGCTGCCGGGCCCCGGCGTGCGGATGCACAATTGTGCCACGCCCGATGTGGGCACCGGAATTTCCACGCGGCGGAAGGTCTTGCCGCTGTTCACCAGCACATTGTCGTCCTGCAGGAAATCCTGATCATTGTCGGGATAGAGTTCGGCGCGCAGCACGCCCTGGCGATCCTTCAGGCCGGCCGCCGTGATGATCACCGCCGGGCCGGTCTCGTTCGGATGGCACTGGCCTTCGGCCTTGCCCAAATTGGGGCTGGATTCCACCTGCGCCGCCGCTGGTGCGGTCAGCCCCAGCAGCGCAGCCAGCAATATGCCTTGCTTCATTTCCGGCGCCATCCCACTGCTTCGCCGCCGACCAGCAGCAGCCCGAGGCCGAGATGGGTGACCAGCAACAGGCTGGCCATCATCGTCATCAGCGCCCCAACTTCGGCATCATGGCCGATCATGAACACGGCCAGCCCGGCAAACACCACATCCTTGTTGGGCAGGAAGGGCAGGCGCGACAACAGCATGCGCATTGCCGACAGCAGCACCCACAATTGCAACGATTCCGCCGGCAGGGCCAGATGCCAGCACCAGCCGGTCAGCACCAGCGTGGCGATCACACGCGCCATCTGCACCACCGTGACATGCCACAGGTCCGGCGTCGGCAGGCTGAACAGTTTCTTGCGGAAAAACAATATGCTGCTGGAAATCACCAGCATCACCGCCACCGATGCGAAAAATGCCGTGCTGTCGATGCCCAGATGCAGCGAATCGAGCAGCGGATAGGCCAGCACCATCAACACCAATGTGACGGCATTGGCCGCCATCGCCGACAGGATCGCCACATCCTTCACCGCCCCGAACGGCGCCGAGGTCATCGTCGTGCGCTGCCGCGCCCAGGTGTAGAAATAAAGATCGCCGACATAGCCGGTGATGAGTTCGTTGCCGATCAGCTTGCGCAGCAGCGCCAGAAAGCCATCGGCCGGAATCTGCCACAGCCGGCGGAAGATGATGAAATCGCCCAGCGGCCCGGCAAAATAGGACAGGGCATAGACCAGCCAGAACGCCGGCGCGCTTGGCACGACGGCGGCAACACGCGCCAGATCGACCTGCGCCAGTTGCATCAGCGCGGCGCCCAGCACGGCGAGCGTGATCAGCGTGCCCAGCCACCAGGTCCAGCCGCGTTCCGTGCGCGGCAGTGCAGGCAACTGCGCCGCCGACGGTGCTGGCGATGGATTCGGGGCCAGGCTGGCTGGGGCTGGGCTGGCGTCACTTGGGTACATGTCTGGCGCCAAACTCATTGATCCTTCCCGGCCCGTAGCGGCCCAATATGGCAATTTCAGGACGTGCACCAGTGCAGCGTGTGGATCAGCAGCGCGATACAACCGCTGCCGGTCCTACCCTCTCTGCAAACGCGCGACCGCCGCCAGCAGCTCTGCCTGCACGCTGCGGTGGCAGATCAGCACATCGGGCGTGATCGGCCGCGCCTGATTGAACAGCAGCGGCCGGCCATCGAGATGGCTGACCGTCAATCCGGCCGCCTGCGCCACGGCAGCCGGCGCGCCGCTGTCCCATTCATACATGTCGCCCTGGTGCAGATAGACGTCGGCCTCGCCGCGCAGCACCGCCAGGGTTTTCACCCCGGCGCTGCCCATCGGCACCAGCACCGCGCCGATCGCGTCGGCCAGTTTGGTGGCGATGCTGGCCGGGCGGCTGCGGCTGACGGCGATGCGCAAGGGACCTTGGGGCGGGCGCTGCGGCAACAGCAGCGCCGGCGGATGCGCGGTGCAGAAACATTGGCCCAGCGCCGGCTGCGCCACCGCGCCATCGGCGATGCGGCCATCGATGCTGAGGGCAACGTGCACCGCCCAATCATGGCGGCGCTCGCCATATTCGCGGGTGCCATCCAGCGGATCGACCAGCCAGACGCGCCGCGCGCCCAAGCGGCTGCGATCGTCGGCTTCTTCTTCGGACAAGATGGCATCGTCCGGCCGTTCGCGGCGCAGGGCGGTCATCAACAGATCATTGCTGGCCTTGTCGGCCACGTCGCCCAGTGCCTTGGCATCGGCGGGGCCGCTGCGGTGCAGTTCCATCAGCAACTGGCCAGCCTCGATGGCGAGGCGGCGGGCGAGATCGGCATCGGCATCGGATGGGCTCATGGCCGCTGCCCTGCCACCGGGCCGGGACGCCGGCAAGACCTGCGAATGCCGGCCTATTACATGCAAGTGGCTTGCCAGCCGGCAGCGCGACAGGCAGGTTGCCTGAAACCAACAAGATGGCCGGGTTTTGGGGAGACGCTATGGTTTCGACGGGACCGCCTGTGCAGGTGAAGCCGCGGCTGCTGCTGTGGACGCTGTTGGTCGTCTATATCTTCAATTTCATCGATCGGCAGATCGTGGCGATCCTGGCCGAACCGATTTCCCGCGATCTCGGCCTCACCGACAGCCAGTTGGGCCTGCTGACCGGCCTGGCCTTTGCGCTCTTCTATGCCACGCTGGGCGTGCCGATTGCGCGCGTGGCTGACAACGGCCGCACCAACCGCAGCCGGCTGATCGCGGTGTGCGTGGCCGTGTGGTCGGCGATGACGGCGCTGTGCGGCATGGCGCAGAATTTCTGGCAATTGCTGCTGGCCCGCATCGGCGTGGGCGTGGGGGAGGCGGGTTGCACACCCACAGCCCACGCGCTGATCGCCGACAGCCTGCCGCCCGAAAAACGTGCTGGCGGCATCGCGTTCTTTGGCCTCGGCATTCCGATCGGTGGCTTGCTGGGCACGCTGATCGGTGGCGGCATGGCGGAAATGCTCGGCTGGCGCGCGGCGTTTTTCGTCGTTGGCCTGCCGGGGCTGCTGCTGGCGGTGTGGGTGTGGTTTTTCCTGAAGGATCCGCGCGAGATGCGCGCGCCCGGCGTGGCGGCACCGCCGCGGCTGTCGATGTGGGCCAGCCTGAAGGCCCTGGCATCATCGCCGGCCTATTGCCTGTTGCTGTCCGGCGCATCGCTGGTGGCGTTCCTGTCTTATGGCAAGGGCGTGTGGGTGCTGGTGTATTTCCAGCGCACCCACGGGCTGAGCGTCGGGCAGACAGCGCTGTTTGTCGGGGTGACGCTGGGGATTGCCGGCATTGTCGGCACCTGGTTGGGCGGCTGGGCCGCCGATCGCTGGGGCCGGCATGACAAGCGCCACATGCTCACCCTGCCGGCCTGGGCGATGGTGCTGGCGGCGCCGATCCTGTTTGCCGGTTACTGGATCGATGATTGGCGGCTGGCGATTGCCTTGCTGGTGCTGCCGACCATCGCCAATTCGGCCTATTACGGCCCGGCCTATGGCGCGGCGCAAGTGCTGGCCCGGCCGGACACGCGGGCGATGGCGGCCGCATGGATGGTGTTTGCGCAAAATCTGATCGGGCTGGGGCTGGGGCCGCTGCTGTTCGGCGCGCTGTCGGACATGCTGAAGCCCGAATATGGCGCGCAGTCGGTGCGCATCGTGCTGTATTTTGCGGCCTGGGCCGGCCTGCTGCCGGCGTTGCTGTTCTGGCTGGGCGCCCGCGCGCTTGGCCGCGAAACCAAGGAAAGGGAATTGATCAATGCACGTGTTGCGAACGCCTGACGACGCCTTTGCCGGCATCGCCGATTATCCATTCGCGCCGCATCATGCGGACATCACCGATCGTGCCACCGGTACGGCCATGCGCCTGCATTATGTGGATGAAGGCCCCCGCGATGCCGCGCCGATCCTGCTGCTGCACGGCGAACCGAGCTGGAGCTATTTGTACCGCAAATTCGTGGGCCCACTGGTCGCCGCCGGGCACCGCGTGGTGGCGCCCGATCTGATTGGCTTCGGCAAATCCGACAAGCCGGCGGACCGTAATGATTACACCTATGAACGCCATGTCGAATGGATGAGCGACTGGCTGACCGGGCTCGATCTGACCGGCATCACCTTGTTCTGCCAGGATTGGGGCGGGCTGATCGGGCTGCGGCTGGTTGCGGCCTTTCCCGATCGGTTCGCCCGGCTGGTGATCGCCAATACCGGCCTGCCGATCGGCACCGGCTGGTCGGAAGGCTTCCGCGCCTGGCTGGAATTCAGCCAGAAGGTGGAGACCTTCCCCGTCGGCTTCATCGTCAACGGCGGCACCACCCGCGACCTGACGCCGGCCGAGATCGCCGCCTATGAAGCGCCCTTCCCGGACGAGACGTTCAAGGAAGGCGCGCGCCAGTTCCCGACGCTGGTGCCGATCACGCCGGAACACGCCAGCGTCGCCGAGAACAAGGCGGCGTGGGAGGTGCTCGGGCGCTTCGACAAGCCGGTGGTCACCTGTTTCTCCGACAAGGATGCCGTGACCCACGGCGGCGAGAAGCTCTTCATCGATCGCGTGCCCGGTGCCAAGGGCCAGCCGCACACGATCGTGCAGGGAGGCGGACATTTCTTGCAGGAAGACGCACCTGAAGAAGTCGTGCAGATCATCCTCGATCACATCAATCGGGGGTAAGCCATGCAAGTCGTCAATGAAACCGCGCCGCGTCCAGAGGTGATCGCCGGCTTTTTCGGCGATGCCGATCATGGCCCGATGGTCATGGTCAACCTGCTGAAGTTCAAGGACAAGGCGACCTATCCCGATGGCCGGGATCCCGAATTGACCGGGCGGGAAGCCTATGACCGCTATGGCGAGGCCGTGCGTGGCTGCCTGGAAGCGGTCGGCGGCCATGTCGTCTATCACGGGCCGGTCAGCGGCATGCTGCTGGGCCAGGTGGAGGAACAATGGGATGCGGTGGCGCTGGCCTGGTATCCCAGCCCGCAGGCCATGCTGCAGATGGTGGCGCTGCCCGAATATCAGGCCATCGAAATCCATCGCTACGCCGGGTTGGCCGGGCAATTGAACATCCGCACGAAACCACAAGCATGAGCCTCAGCTTCGACCTGTTCTGGTCGTTCCGCTCGCCCTATTCCTATCTGCTGCTGCCGCGCGTTGTCGATCTGGTGGCGACGCACGACGTGACCTGCAACGTGCGCATCGTCTATCCGATCGCGGTGCGCCAATCGGATTTCTTCCAGAAGGTCGATCCCTTGTGGATGTTCTACCTGATGAAGGACACGTATCGGGAATCGCAGTATCTGGGCATGCCCTATCGCTGGCCGCAGCCCGATCCGGTGTACATGGATCCGGCGACGCGGCTCTATCCGGCCGAGCAGCCTCATATCCACCGCTTGTCGATGCTCGGCATTGCCGCCACCGAGGCCGGGAAGGGTCTCGCCTTCATCCGCGAAGTCTCCCACACGATCTGGAGCGGCACGGTCGATCAGTGGCACGAAGGCGATCATCTGGCCGAGGCTGCGGCGCGCGCCGGGCTCGATCTGGCGGCGCTCGATGCCGCCATTGCGGCTGACCCTGACCATTATCGTGCAGCCATCGAGGCCAATCAGGATGCCCAGCGCGCGTCGGGCCATTATGGCGTGCCGTTGATGGCGCTGGATGGTGAGCCGTTCTTTGGCCAGGACCGGTTCGATCAACTGGTGTGGCGGCTGAAGCAGAAGGGGCTGCAGGCGCTGTAGTCTCAGCTCCCTCCCCCTTGCGGGAAGGGCGACTCGGCGCCAGCCGAGCGGGGTGGGGGGTTCCAATTGTGGCCACGTTGGTAACCCCCACCCCGCTCACGCCAAGGGCGCGAGTCGCCCTCCCCACACGGGGGAGGGCGTTTTGTCCCTAAGCATCGATCACCAGCGCCAGCCCCGCCGCCACCAGCGCCGCCACCGCCAGATTGGCCAGGCCCAGCCACGGCCAGGCCAGCGCGCCGGCCACGGCACCGCCAATCATCGCCAGCCACAGCAACAGCCACGGCACGAAGGCAAAGGCCGGCCCGCCGGCCAGCGCCAGGCCCAGCCGCTGGCCGATCTTCACCAGATTGCCGGTCATGAAGGTCAGGCTGATCTTCACGTCGCCGCCGGCTTCGAACACGCAGTTTTCGGCGCCCATCGCCATCGCCGCCAGCAGCAGCCCCGGCCAGGTCTGCCCGCTCAGCGCCAGCGCCGCGCCGGCCGCCAGCAGGCCGGCCACCAGCAGCAACTGCGAACGCCGCCGCTTGTGCTGCAACCGCCGGCCCACCAAGCTCGCCAACGTCACCCCGGCCACGAATGCCGCCAGCAGGCTGCCGGCCAGCAGGGCGAAGCGGGTCGCCTCGGCGAGGCCGATGCCCAACCGCGTGCTGTTGCCGCTCATGAAGCTGATGAACAGGCCGCCGCTGGCGAGGAAACCGACCGCATCGACAAAGCCGGCCAGTGCCGCCAGTGCGGCCGCCATGATCTGATCGCGCCGCGAATGATCCTGCATCAGCCAGCGCGCCAGCGCCGGCCCGTCCACAGCCCGGCCAGCAGCAGCAACAGCGCGGCAGCGATCGGCGCCAGCCGCGGGGCCAGCAGATCGTGCAGGGCATTGGCCTGGATCTGCGCTGGCGCGCTGTAACCGGCTGGCATCGGCAGCACCTTGTTGGCCTTGGCCCAGCGCCTCCATTCGGCCTGCATGGCCGACAGCAGAACCGGCTGCGCTGCCGCCAGATCGTTTGTCTCACCGGGATCGGCGTTGATGTCGAACAAATGCCAGCCGCCATCGCCATAGGGCGGCAAATTCTTCACCAGCTTCATCGCGCCTTGATAGAGCACGGCGTTGCCCGACAATTCGTAGCCAATGGCCTCGCCCTTTGGGTGGATGGCGGCTGCGGAGTTGGTGAGCGCCGGCAACAGCGAATGCCCTTCCAGCCCGGCGCGGTCGGTGACGCCGGCCACATCGAGCAGGGTGGGCGCCAGATCGACGGCATGTGCCGGTGCGCCCGCCACGCCGCCGCGCGCCTGTTGCAGGGCCGGCGGCAGCGACAGGATGAACGGCACGCGCACGCCGCCTTCCCAGGCGCTGAACTTGTAACCGCGCAAGGGGCTGGCCGCGGCGCTGGCCCAACTGGCACCGATATAGGTGAGGGTGCCCGGCTGGCCCTGGCGTTTCGGCGCCATGTCATATTCAAGATTGGTCGTGAAGCGGGTGAAGTCCGTCGCTTCGGGATTGGTGGCCTCCGCGCCATTGTCGGATACGAAGACGAACACCGTGTTGTCATACAGGCCGCGCGCCTTCAGATGGGCCACCAGCCGGCCCAGTTCGCGGTCCATCGCCGTGGCCATGCCGCCATAAACGGCCATGGCGCCGGCCCAGCGCGCGCGCTCCTCGGCGCTGAGCGCCTGCCAGTTGCGGGTGCTCGGCATCGTCACCGGCGCAACCGGTGGCAGCAGCCCGGCACGGGTCACGCCGCTGGCCCGCGCGGCGCGCAGTGCGGTCCAGCCGGCATCATAACGGCCCGTGTAAGGCGCTATGTCGGCCGCGCTGGCCTGCACCGGGATATGGTTGGCCAACAAGCCCAGCGTCGCAAAGAAGGGTTTGCCCTTCACGCTGTCGATCTGGCCGATGGCTTCATCCACGATCAGCGTGGAGGAATAGAAGCGCCGCGGCAGCTTTGCCGTCTTGCCGTCGCGCGTCCAGTCGGCGCGTTCATAAAGCAGGCGATTGGGCTTGTTCTCCCAATTGTCCGCCCCCGATTGCGACAGCGCCAGCGCGTGATCCCAACCGCGCGCGGTGGGCAGATCGGCGGCATCGTGCCCCAGATGCCATTTCCCGGCATAAAGCGTGGCATAGCCGGCGCGTTTCAACCGCTGCGCCAGCGTGGTGACGCCGGGGGCCAGCACCGCGTTGTAGCCGGGCTGGCCGCGATGTTCGGGCGGGATGGTTTCGGGCATGTTGCCCAACCCGGCACGGTGGCTGTTCACCCCGGTCAGCAGCATGGCGCGGGTGGGGGAACAACTGGCCGCGACATGGAAATTGGCAAAGCGCGTGCCCTGGCGCGCCAGGGCATCGATGGTGGGCGTCGCCATCTCGCTGCCGTAACTGCCCGGATCGGAAAAGCCCCAATCGTCGGCGATGATCAGCACGATATTGGGGCGGGCAGGTTGTGCGGCGGGCTGGGCGTGCGCGGTGAAGCCACTGCTGGCCAGCAACAGCGCTGCAACCCTAGAGCGAATCATCATCCACCGCCTTGCTGCCCACCGGCAGGTGCAGCACCAGGCCATCATGGGCAATGCGGATCGGCCCGCTGAACCGCGTGGCGGCGTCCCCCAGGAACGCCGCGTGCAGCAGGCGTGATGGCAGCGGCGGAGCGATGTGGGTGAGCAGCAGCATGCCGACCTTGGCCTGCGCGGCGATATCGGCGGCCTGTTCCGGTGAGGTGTGGTAATTCAGGATATCGCGGGTGATCTGCGCGGTGCGCTTTTGCCCGGCGCGTTCCAGCCCGGCCGTGATGCCGGCCACCAGCCGTGGTTGCAATGCTTCGTGCACCAGCAGATCGGCGCCCTTGGCGGCGGCAGCCACCGCCGGATTGGCCGTGGTATCGCCGCTGATCACCACCGTGCGGCCCTTGTAGGCCAGTCGATAGCCGAAGGCCGGCGCGATCGGCGCATGATCGACAGAAAACGCCGTCACCACCAGGCCGCCGGCGTTCCACACCTCGCCGGGGCCCACATCGCGCCCGGAAAACTGCCCGCCGCCGGTCGGCGTGATCGCCTCGCCGTGGTGCGCGGTGCGATAACCGGCATCGGCGTGGAGCATTTCATTATATCCCGCCGCCAGCCGCGCCGTGCCGGCCGGGCCGATCAGCGGCAGCGCGGTGCGCGCCGCGCTGCCCGTCCAGCGCATCAGCAGCGCCGGGCCCAGCCCTTCGATGTGATCGCTGTGCAGATGCGTGATCATCACCGCATCAAGCCCGCCCAGCGGCACGCCCCAGCCGGCCAGCTTGCGCGCGCCGCCATCACCACCGTCGATCAGCAGCAGATTGTCGCCTGCCTGCACCAGCAAACAGGATTCGGCACGATCCGGATCGGGCAGCGGCGTGCCGGTGCCGCAGAAGATCAGGGTGATGCCATCGGAACGCCCCGCCAGCGCATTGCGCCCGGCGCGTTGTTCGGCGACGCGGGCATAAAATGCCGCGCCCAACGGCGCGCGGCTCCACCACAGGCCCACCGCCAGCACCACCAGTGCAACCAGAAATCCCCACCGCCGCATCAGCGGACCCTAGGCCGCGGTGAGCTCAGAGGCAATGGCACCCCACTGTCCTACGGCGCCATTTGTCGCTATAATGGCGCGGCGCGTGTCACATGCTTGTGTCGCGAGCGTTGCTGAGGACCGAAAAAACAGATCGTCACAGGTTCAAAAACCGCAAAAAGCGGAACTTTTGTAACCTTGTACATTGCAATTCAGGACGACCTGACGGCGTCCGGACATATTTTCGAAGGGATGGGCATGGCTGGGGCGTTGCGCGTGTTGGTGGGGTTGATTGCGCTGTTCAACATCGCCATCGGCCTGGGATTCTTGTTCAATCCGGCCGGGGCGGCGGCGAATTTCTTCCTGATTCCGGATGGCGGCCAGGGCATGGCAACGCTGCGCGCGGATTTTCCGGGCTTCTTCATCACCGGCGGCACATTTGCCATGATCGGTGCGCTGCAGAAAGACCCAAGGGCGCTGCTGGTGCCGCTGCTGCTGCTCGCCATCGCCATCACCGGGCGCTGCGTGTCGCTGGTCGCCGATGGCATCGGGCCTGAAGCCATCCCGCCGATGGTGGCCGAAGCGGTGATGATCATCGTGCTGGTCCTGGCCCGCCGCACGCTGGTGGCCGGCAAATGAAGCGGGTCATCAAGGTCCTGCTCGGCGGGGTCGCGCTGGCAGGCGGCGCGCTCTATCTGTCCGCCGATTACATCAAGCTCAATTTGAACCGCTGGATCAGCACGCCAACCGAGGCCAACCGGCCGGTGGCGTGGAACCAGGGCCCGGCGCAGGCCCCTGCGGGTGCGCGGCCGCCCAACATTGTGCTGATCGTCGCGGATGATCTGGGCTACAACGATGTCACGATCACCGGGCAGGGCGCTGGCGGGATGCCCACGCCCAACATCGATGCCATCGGCCGCGAAGGCGTGGTGTTTGCGCAAGGCTATGCCGGCAACGCCACCTGCGCACCGAGCCGGGCGGCGCTGATGACGGGCCGATATGCGACGCGCTTCGGTTATGAATTCACGCCCACCGATGTGAAATTGCCGGGCTGGTTTCCCACCGGCATCATCCGCCCCGATGCGATGTTCGCCCGCAACATCGCCAATTTCCCCAGCGACTGGGCGGTGAAGACCGTCTTCGACGAAGAGGCGGCGAAGAATCTGCCACCGGCGGGCAACAAGGGTGTGCCGGCCGGCGAAATCACCATTGCCGAACAATTGCGCGGCCGTGGCTATCACAACATCCATCTGGGCAAATGGCATCTGGGCGAAGCGGCGGGCATGCGCCCCGAAGATCAGGGCTTTGATGAAAGCCTGGGCTTCATCATCGGCGGCCAGAAATATCTGCCCGACGATGATCCGAACGTGGTGAACAGCAAACAGGATTTCGATCCGATCGATCGCTTCCTGTGGGCCAATCTGCCCTATTCGGTGCAGTATAATGGCGGGCCGCGCTTTGCCCCCGACAAATACATGACCGATTATCTCACCGCCCAGGCGCTGTCCGCCATTCGCGCCAACCGCAACCGGCCGTTTTTCCTGTATCTGGCCTACAACGCCCCGCACACGCCGCTGCAGGCGCTGAAAAGCGATTATGATGCCCTCAGCGCCATCAAGGATCCGCGCCGCCGCGTCTATGCCGCGATGGTGCGCGCCGTTGATCGCGGGGTTGGCCAGGTGATGGCCGAACTGAAGCAACAGGGCCTGGATGACAACACACTGGTGATCTTCACCTCTGACAATGGTGGCGCGCACTATGTCGGCCTGCCGGAACTCAACCAGCCGCTGCGTGGCTGGAAGGCAACCTTCTACGAAGGTGGCACCCGTGTGCCCTATCTGATGCGATGGCCGGCGCGCTTGCCTGCGGGCAGACGATTCGCCAGCCCGGTCAGCCATTTCGATATCTTCGCCACGGCCGCCGCCGCAGCGGGCGCCGCGCCGCCGCCGGATCGGACCGTGGACGGGGTTGATCTGGCGCCGTTCGTGGCCGGCGAAGCAACCGGCGTGCCGCACCGCACATTGTTCTGGCGATCGGGCGGCTACCGGGTGGTGCTGCACGAAGGCTGGAAATTGCACAGCCTGGGGCAGCAGCGCGCGGTTCGGCTGTACAATCTCGCCACCGATCCGGGGGAGCGCATCGATCTGGCGGCCCAGCAGCCCGCGCGCGTCGCGGAATTGCAGGCGATGCTGGCGGCGCATGATGCCACACAGGTGGCGCCGGCATGGCCGAGCCTGATCCGTTCACCCATCCCGATTGATCGGCCGCTGGGGGTTAAATCGTCGCCGAACGATGCCTATATCTATTGGTGGAACTGACGCTTGCCACTGGTGTAGTGACGAACTGCTATAAAAATGCCGGACCTTGATAAAACCGATGGCCGCAAACTGCGCTCGCTCGCCAGCCGCGAGCGCATCATCGAAGCGTTGATCGCGCTGATCGACGAAGATGATGATCCGCCGAGTGCCGAGAATATTGCTGCACGGGCTGGCGTTGGCCTTCGCAGTCTGTTTCGGCACTTCGGCGACATGGATTCGCTTTACACGGCGGTGCTCGATCGGATCGGCCGCCGCTATCTGCATTTTCTGGAGCCGTATTGCAGCACGGGGTGGCCGGATCAGGTGCAGGAACTCGTGGCCCGCCGCATGGAGATGTTCCAGGGCGCACTGGGCTATCGCCGCGCTGCGGATCTCTATCGTTCGGGGTCTGAATCGGTTCAGATCGGACGACGCGCCTTCGAACAGATGCTGCGGGCCCGGCTGGAATCGGTGGTTCCCGAAGCACTGCGCGAGGACAGCCTGTGGTTTGAACAACTGGATCAATGGCTCAGCCTGGATTGCTATGCCAGTCTGCGTGACCGGCGCGGCATGGCGCACGAAAATGCGGTGACGGTGATCATCACGGCGGTCACAGCGCTGGTTGCCGGGAAGGCCGGCGCACCCATTACCTGAATTTCTTTGCGAGTCGCCCTGCCGGCAGGTAGAGCATCGCGCTTTCGCGTCGAGGGGACACGGGGCCATGGCAAGCGAAGCCGCCGCCACTGCTGCAATCAAGGTGGGGATCATCATGGGCAGCCAATCGGATTGGCAAACCATGCTGCATGCCGCCGAAACCCTTGCGGCTTTGGGCGTGGGCCATGAAACCCGTATCGTTTCGGCCCACCGCACGCCGGATCGGCTGGTGGATTATGCGCGTTCGGCTGCGACACGCGGTTTGCAGATCATCATTGCCGGTGCCGGCGGGGCTGCGCATCTGCCCGGCATGGCGGCGGCGCTGACCGCGCTGCCGGTGCTGGGGGTGCCGGTGGAATCGCGGCAGTTGAACGGCATCGACAGCTTGCTGTCGATCGTGCAGATGCCGGCAGGCGTGCCGGTCGGCACCTTCGCCATCGGCAAGGCCGGCGCGGTGAACGCGGCCCTGCAAGCCGCGGCGATTCTGGCGCTGCACGATCCGGCGCTGGCGGCGCGGCTGGCAGCGTGGCGGCAGCGGCAAACCGATGCGGTGGCCGAAGTGCCTTCGGACAGCCTGCCCTGATGCTGGCACCCGGTTCGACAATCGGCATCCTGGGCGGCGGCCAATTGGGCCGCATGCTGGCCATGGCAGCGGCAGAGCTCGGCTATCGCTGCCACGTGTTTGCCCCGGAAGCCGATTTGCCGGCGGCCGATGTGTCGGCAGCGGTCACCCGCGCCGATTATGCGGATCGCGGCGCGCTGTCGGCCTTTGCCGCGGCGGTGGATGTGGTGACCTTCGAATGGGAGAATGTCGATCCGGCCGCCGTGCGCCACCTGGCGCAGGCCGTGCCCGTCTACCCCGGGACACACAGCCTGGAAGTGGCGCAGGACCGCATGGCCGAAAAACAGTTCGTCGAATGGCTGGGCGGCCGCACCGCGCCGTGGGTGCAGGTCGACAGCCGCGCAGGCCTGGATGAAGCGATTGCCCACATTGGCGTGCCGACCATATTGAAAACCCGCCGCTTTGGGTATGATGGCAAGGGCCAGGCGCGGATCAAGGCCGCCGGGGATGCCGATGCCGCTTGGGAATTGATCGGCGGGCAGCCGGCGATCCTGGAAGCCATGGTGAATTTCGCCCACGAATACAGCGTGATCCTGTGCCGGGGGCAGGATGGCGCGATGGTGCACTGGCCGGTGTCGGTCAATCTGCATCGCGGTGGCATATTGGCCACCTCCAGCCTGCCGGCGCCGGCGCTGGTGCGGGCGCAAACCGCCGATGCGGTGGCGCTGGCCCGCACCGTGGCGGAAAAGCTCGATCATGTCGGCGTGCTGACAGCCGAGTTTTTTGCCTGTGCCGATGGCCTGCGCTTCAACGAAATGGCGCCGCGCGTGCACAACAGCGGCCACTGGACGATCGAAGGCAGCGCCACCAGCCAGTTCGAAAACCATGTCCGCGCCATCTGCGGTCTGCCGCTGCGGCCGACCACCCAGATGTCACCGCAGATCGAAATGACCAATCTGATCGGCGCCGATGCCGAAGACTGGCCGCGCCTTCTGTCTGACCCGTCCTTGCATGTGCATCTTTATGGCAAGGGCGAAGGCCGGCCGGGCCGCAAGATGGGGCATGTGACCCGGCTGGGGAGCTGACTTACCGGCCTTGCCCGGGCTTCCGGGCCTTGGCGGCGGTGGGGGCAAAGGCGGTGCCGAAATAATCGCCGGCGTACCACTGCGGCGCGGATTTGGCGTTGGCGATCAGGCGGATGATGTTGGTGTTCAGGCGTGACCATTTCGCCGCTGCCGTCCAATCGAACGGCAGGCTGAGCTGGTCGGAGACTTCGTGGTAGTTGTTGAGGCGGAAATTGCGTTCGGCGTCCTTGCAGGTCATGCCGCCCTTGGTATCGGTCCAGCCGGTTTTCAGGAACACCGACGGCACGCCCTTGCGCACGAAGGGATAATGGTCTGACCGGGTGAACACCGCTTCTTCGGGCTGCGGATCGGGTGACAGGCCCAGTTTTTCGGCCTTGGCGGCGGCTGCCACGACGGTGCCGATGGTCGAACGATCGCCGCCGAAGGCCACGACATCGCCGAAATCACAGGTCAGGATCGGCATGTCGATATTGACGTCGGCCACGATGCGCCTGGCTTCCACCGTGGGTTGGCGGGCGAAATAATCGGCGCCCAGCAAGCCGGATTCTTCGGCCGTGGCGGCCAGGAACAGCACGCTGCGCTTCGGCGGTGCCTTGGCCAGCGCGGTGGCGGCCTCCAGCAGCGTGGCGCTGCCGCTGGCATTGTCCATGGCGCCATTGTAGATCGCATCTTCGCCCGGCTTGGCGCCGGCCTTGATGCCGACATGATCGAGGTGCGCGGAAATCACCACGATTTCAGCAGCCAGCTTCGGATCGGTGCCGGGCAGCAGGCCCAGCACATTCGGGCTGGTGATGCGCTCCACGCCGGTGGCGCGGCGCACGGTGAGATTGCCGTTCAGCGCAAAGCCTTTGACCGCGCCCAACTTGGCGGCAGCGCGGATCGCGGCAAAATCCTGGCCGGCGGCGGCGAACAGCGCGGTGGCGGCGGCATCCTCGATGGTGGCGCGCACCTTCAGGCCGGCGCCGTCACCCAGCGGCTGGCCATCGGCCGTCAGCAGGATGCGGCGCGGCAGGCGCGCGCTGCGCACCGATTTGTCCCACGGCAGGCGGTCCGCCTCTTTCTGGGTGCGCACGTTGATCAGGCCGATGGCACCTGCGGCTTGCGCGGCAATCGCCTTGGAGGTGCGGGCGAGGTGGGCGGCGACTTCGCTGTTGAGATTGTCCGGCGCGCCGGACAGCACGACGACATATTTGCCGCGCACATCCAGCCCGGCGAAATCATTGATGCCCTGGCTCGCGTCTTGCAGGCCATAGCCGGCGAACACCAGCCCGCCGCTGATTTCCTCGGTGCCGGCCACCGGGCCGGGGGCGAGGATCAGGCTGACACCGTTTTCCAGGGTCAGGCGCTGGCTGCCGAGATCGAGCACGGCGGTCTCGCGCTCGCTGGCGAAGCGGCTTTCGGCGAAATTGACCCGCTGATACCAGGTGCCGGCGTCGCCTGCCGGTTGCAGGCCCAGCCGCGCGAAATGCTGCGCGACATAATTTGCGGCAATCTCGTGACCGCGGCTGCCCAGCCCGCGGCCTTCCAGCAGATCATCGGCCAGAAAGGCGACATGGGCGCGGAACGAGGCCGCCAGCGGATCGGCCGGCGCTTGGGCAAATGCGGGAGCGGCTGCGGCGATGAGCGGCAGGGCGGCGAGGGTGAAGATGCGCTTGTTCATTGGCGATACGTATCAGGCGCGCTAGACCGGTGCAAACCCTCGCAAATCGGCAAGGATCGGGCATGTTGCACAAATTGATCACGGCGGTTGTGGCGGGGCTGATGCTGGCCGGGTCCGTTGCGGCCCAGACGGCGCCGCAAACTTCTGGGGCGCCGACCAGCATTGCCCGCCTCGTCGATCAGGTCAGCCTGCCTCACGAGCAGTTCACCCTGCCCAACGGCTTGCGGGTGATCGTCCACACCGATCGCAAGGCGCCGATCGTCGCGGTGAGCGTGTGGTATCACATCGGTTCGCGCGATGAGCCGGAGGGCAAATCCGGCTTCGCGCATCTGTTCGAACATCTGATGTTCTATGGCAGCGAGAACAACGACGGTGTGTTCTTCAAGAAACTGGAGGATGTCGGCGCCACCGATGCCAACGGCACCACCTGGTTCGATCGCACCAATTATTACGAGAATGTGCCGACCCAGGCGCTCGATCTGGCGCTGTATCTGGAAAGCGATCGCATGGGCTGGCTGCTCGGCGCGGTGACCCAGGCCAAGCTGGATGCGCAGCGCGGGGTGGTGCAGAACGAGAAGCGCGAAGGCGACAATCGCCCGCTGGGGCTGACGCAATATGCCACGCTGAAGGCGCTGTTCCCGGCCGGCCATCCCTATGCCCACGACACGATCGGTTCGATGACGGATCTGAACGCGGCGAAGCTGGCGGACGTGCAGGGCTGGTTCCGTGCCCATTATGGCCCCAACAACGCCGTGCTGGTGCTGGCCGGCGACATCGATGTGGCCACGGCGCGCAATATGGTGACGAAATATTTCGGCGCCATCCCGCGCGGGCCGGATGTGCAGCGGCTGCCGGCGCCGGTGCCGGAATGGGCTCAGGAGCGCCGCGAAACGCTGCAGGACCGCATCCCCAATCCTCGCCTCAGCTTCAACTGGACGGTGCCCGGCCGGCTCGATCAGGCGGCGGTCCTGAATGACATCGCGCTCACCGTCTTGGCCGGCGGCGCCTCCTCGCGCTTGTTCAATGCGCTGGTGCGCGAATCGCGGCTGGCGGTGTCGGTGAGCGGCGGCGTGCAGGCCTTCGAACAGGTCGGCATGGCCGAAATCGAGGTGACCCTGGCCCCCGGCGCCAAGCTGGCCGATGTCGAAGCCAAGGTGAAGGCGGCGCTGGCCGACTTCATCGCCAAGGGCCCCACCGCCGACGAGGTCAGCCGGGTGGCCACGCGCAATGTTGCCAGCACCATCCGCGGGCTGGAAGCCGTCGGCGGCTCCGGTGGCAAGGCGGTCGCGCTGGCCGAAGGTGCGGTCTATGCCGGCAATCCCGATCAATATCGCACCGAGCTGGGCTGGTACGCCAATGCCACCCCGGCGGCGGTGCAGGCCGCTGCCAAACGCTGGCTGGGGCAGGGTGCCTATGTGCAGACCGTGCTGCCCGGTGATCGCCCGGCCGCCGAAGAGGTGCCGCCGCCGCCCAAGGTCGCCGCTGGTGCGCCGCCGGCCAAGGGCCCGCCCCGCATGGCCGAACCCGCCGTGGGCGCGCCGCCGTTGCTGCAATGGCCGGCCATCGAACGCTTCACCCTGGCCAATGGCCTGAAGGTCGAACTTGCCCGCCGCACCACTGTGCCGCTGGTGCGCATGCTGCTCAGCATGGAGGGCGGCATGGCCGCCGATGAGCGCAGCCAATTGGGCATTCAGCAACTGGCGCTGGCGCTGCTCGATGAAGGCCATGACGGGCTGACCGGCCCGGCCATCGCCGAACTGCGCGAGCGGCTGGGGGCCGGCATCGGTGCCGGCGCCGGGCTCGATCGCACCAAGCTCAGTCTGGATGCGCTCAAATCCAATCTGCCGCAGTCGCTGGCGCTGTTCGCCGCCATCGTGCAGCGCCCGGACTTCCCGCCGGCCGAACTGGAACGCGTGCGTGGCCAGATGCTCAGCGCGCTGGCGCAGGAAGCCAGCACGCCGGCCAGCATTGCCCAGCGTCTGCTCACCCCGGCGCTTTATGGCCCCAATCACCCCTATGGCGCGCCGCCGAGCGGGCTGGGCACCCCGGCCAGTGTGAAAACACTCAGCCGCGATGCGCTGATCGCCTGGCACAAACGCTGGATCCGCCCGGACAATGGCACATTGTTCGTGGCCGGCGACATCACCGCCGAGGAGCTGAAGCCGATGCTGGAAACCGCATTCGGCCGCTGGCAGGCCGATCCGGCGGTGCCGCGCGGCACGGTGCAGGCTGCTGCGCCCGCACCCGCCAAACCGACACGCATCCTGTTTGTCGATCGCCCGAACAGCCCGCAAAGCCTGATCCTGGCCGGCAGCCTGCTGCCCATCACGGGAACACAGGATCTGATCGCCCAGCGCGCCGCCGCCGATGTGCTGGGCGGGCTTTCGACCTGCCGCATCAACACCGACATCCGCGAGGAGAAGAACTGGGCCTATGGCGCCTTTGCCGGGATTTCCGATGGCAAGGGCCAGCTCTACAGCATCGTCTATGCCCCGGTGCAGACCGACCGCACCGCCGACAGCATCAAGGCGATCCAGGCCGACATCGCCGCGATCAAGACGACCCGGCCGATCAGCGCCGAGGAACGCGGCCGCACCATTGCCAACAGCGTGCTGGCGCTGCCCGGCGAGTTCGAGCGTGGCAGCAGCTTCCTGTCGGCGATGGAGCGCAACCAGTTGCTCGGTCGCCCGGATGATTATTACGTGACCGCCGCGCGCCGGCTCGGGGCGTTGACCGTGGAGGATCTCAACAAGGCGGTGCAGCTTTTCGATACGGACCAACTCCTGTGGGTGGTGGTTGGTGACCGCGCCAAGGTGGAACCGCAACTGAAGACGCTCGGCCTGCCGGTGGAGGTGGTGAAACCGGAGTGATAGATCACCTCTGCCACCAGGGGAGCGGTCGAGAGACGGGGCAGCCGGCCCGGGAACGGGGTGGCGCGTCGAGTTGATTGAAGTGGTTGGCTCCCTCTCCCTTGCAGGGCGGGCGTAGGGCGGTTCAACTTGAACGCAATTGCGCCTAAACCTCGCCCGCGACGATCCGCCGGATCACCTTCTCGAACGTCGCCGCCGGCTGGCCGCCCATGATGGCGTATTTGCCGTTGAAGATGATGGCCGGCACGGCGTGGATATCCTGTTCCTCGCGCCAATACGCCTGATCGGCGCGGACTTCGTCGGCGTAGCGGTCGGAGGTGAGGACGTCGCGGGCGGCACTGGCATCGAGGCCCACGGCGCTTGCCGCCGCGATCAGGGTTTCCGGGTCGTTCAGCGGCTCGCCGCGGGTGAAATGCGCTTCGAACAGCGCGGTCTTCAGCGCGTGGGCTTTCCCGGCGCGCTCCGCCCAGTGCAGCAGGCGGTGGCAATCCTTTGTATTCCAGATCATCGAATCCGGCCCGCCCTTGAAGGTGAAGCCGAGTTGTTCGCCCATGGACTTGATGTGGCTGCGCGCGGCCGCGCCCTCTTCGGGCGGGCGGCCATATTTGCGGGCGATATGGTCGGCGCTGTTCTCGCCTTCCGGCGCCATGCCGGGGTTAAGTTCGAACGGGTGGAAATGCCAATCGGCCGCCACCTCGCCATCGAGATTGGCCAGCGCCTGTTCCAGCGCCTTCATGCCGATCACGCACCACGGGCAGACGATGTCGGAAACGAAATCGATGCGGAGCGGCGCAGGCTGGTTCATGTCGGCAGGCCTTTCAGAAATCATGCCCGGCGGGCGTATGGTGCGGCGGCGTGGCGGTGGGGTCGCCGAGTATGCGGCCGGCAACCTGCGTGCCATAGCGGCTCCACGGCCGGTTGTGATGCGCGGTGCGCGTGGCGGCCGGGTCGCCGGCAAAGCGCGGATCTTGCGGGCGGACCTGGCCGTCGATGAACCAGGCGATGTCCCAGGCTTGCTGGACGCTCAAGCTGCCGCCACTGCCCAGCGGCATGTTGGCGCGAATGAACGGGGCGGCCTTGTCCACCTGCGCCATACCGGCCCCCCAATTATAGCTGTTTGGCCCCCAAAGCGGCGGATTGACCACCGTGGCGCCCTCGATCAGCCCCTGGCCGGTTTCGCCGTGGCAGGATGCACAATGTTCGGCAAACAACGCTCGGCCCCGCGTATCGTCGGGCGGCGTGGCCGGCGCGGCAATCGCCGGAAAGCTGCGTCCCGGCGGCGACACGCCGATGCGCTGGCCCTGCGCCAGCCAGGCGGCATAGGCGGACACCGCCAGCAGCACTTCGCCACCCATCGGCGGCGGCGCGGCGTTCATCGAATAGATGAAGCAATCCTGCACCCGCTTTTCAAAGCTGTTCATGCGGCCGTTCTTCTCGCGAAAGGCCGGGAAATTGCCATAGGCCGCCCACAGCGGCGCGGCACCGGCGGTGCGGCCGGCATCAAGGTGGCAATTGGCGCAGCGCAACTGGTTGCCGGCGTGTTGCGGTGCGGCGGCGCGCGTGTCGGTGAAGATCGCCAGCCCGCGCCTTATGGCATCGCCGGCCGGGCCAGCGGGGATGGCGGCTTCATCCGGGACGGTGGGCGCCGGCGCCTGCCCTGCAAGCAGGAGAGCGGCGGCAACGGCGATGAACAATCGAGCCTTCATGCCGCGAACGCTAGCATGACCAGCAGGCCGTAGGAAAACCCTCTCAATCGTTGGCTGCGCCAAAGCGTTCGGCATAGCGGCTGGTGATGCGATCGACCGGCATCACCACGAACACATCGACTGTGTTGAACTGCCGATCGACAAAGCCGCCGTCGCCGACCATCGCACCAACGCGCAGATAGCCCTTTACCAGCGGCGGCAGCGCGCGGGCGGCGGCGCGGGTGTCGATGGCGGCGGCGGGCAGCCGGTTCATATCAACCCGGTACGGCGGCAGCGCGGTGGCGCGCAGTTCCGGCGGCGCGAGATGATGGTGATAGAGGTAGGACAATTCGGCAGCATGCAGGTGCGGATCCGCACCGTGCAGCGAAGCGCAGCCGAACAAGTGACCGATCTTGTGCTGCGCCAGGTAAGACGCGATGCCGCGCCACAGCAGGGAGATGGTGGCAGCCGTGCGCCATTCCGGCGCGACGCAGCTGCGGCCCAGTTCCAGCAACTGCTGGCTCGGCGTCGACTGCGCGATCAGGCGCGACAGATCATATTCGCCGGCCGAGTAGAATCCGCCATTGGCTTGCGCCACATCCTGGCGCAGCAGGCGATAGGTGCCCACCACCCGCGGCCGGCTGCTGTCGGCATGATCGATCACCAGCAGATGATCGCACACCGCATCATAGGCATCGATGTCGCGGCGCTGGCGGGCCATGGCGGCGGAGGGCTGGGCGCCCATCTCGTCGTAGAAGATTTCGTAGCGCAGCGCCTGGGCGGCGGCGATTTCTGCCTCGCTGGCGGCCAGCCGCACATCGAGCAGACCGGCGCGGTGGATGGCCGGCGCACGGGCGATGATGGCTGGGGCAACTTCAGTGGCGCGAGAACGGGCAAGAGACTGGGCAAGCATTGGCGGGCTGCTCCAAAGCGGCGGACTTCCTGCCATAGCCCTGTCATATGACAGGCTTGTGCATGATTGATTACACGCGGGTTGCAATCGGGTTGCCATCGCTGGCGGCATTGTCATCAGCCACCACCAGCCCGGCCCGCCAGAGCCAGACGAAGATCAACACGCCGGGCAAGGCCAAGGCCGTGGTCAGCCAATAGAAATCGACATAGCCCAGGCTTTCGATCAGCGCGCCCGCGGTGCCGGACGAGAAGGCCCGGCCCAATATGGCGGCGGCAGATGACAAAAGCGCAAACTGCGTCGCCGTGAAGCGCCGATCGCACAGCAGCGACAGCCACGCCCCCACCGTCACCCCGCCGATGCCGCTGGCGAGGTTTTCAAAGCCCTGCACCGCCGCCAGCGCCCACACATCATGGCCGATGATGGCCAGGCCGGCATAGGCGGCGTTGGACACGCCCATCAGCAGCAACGACAGGAATACCGATCCGGCCAGCCCCAGCCGCTTGTAGAGCAGGCCGCCCAGGAACACGCCGGCCAGATAGCCGATCAGGCCCAGTGACACGTCGTAATAGGCCACTTCAGCCTTGGTGAAGCCCATGTCATTGTAGAACAGCCGCACCGAAAGTTGGCAGACGGTATCGCCGATCTTGTGCACCAGCACGAAGGCCAGGACGATCCACGCCCCCTTGCGGCCAAGGAAATCGGCAAGCGGCGCGACGATGCTGTCCTTCACCAGCGCAGAAAAGCCCTTGCCGGATGGGATGGCCGGCGGACGATTGGGCTCGCCGAGCAGCGCGGCGGCGACCAGCGAGGGCAGGAACAGGATGATCGCCGCCAGATAGGCCAGGCCCCAATTGCTTTCGCCGCCGCCATTGCTGGCCAGCAGCAGCGCGCCGGCACCGGCGATATAGCTGCCCATGCGCCAGCCATATTGCGTCATCCCGGAACCAGCACCCATCTGATCGCTGCGCAGCCATTCGATGCGGATGGCATCGATCACGATGTCCAGCGTCGCCCCGGCAAAGCCCACCGCCACGGCTGCGGCGGCAAACAGTGCAATATCCGCCGCCGGATCGAGTGCGCCCAGCCAGGCGATGGCGGCGCTGGCCATGATGATCGCCACCACCAGCCACGCCCGCCGCTGCCCGATCAGGCTTGCCAGCAGCGGAATCCGCGCCCGATCGATCAGCGGCGCCCACAGCGGCTTGAAGCTGTAGACCAGCAACGCCAGGCCGAACGCCGTCACCGATTTCTTCTCGATGCCGCTTTCCGCCAGCCGCGTGGTCAGTGTGGAGGCGATCATCGTGTAGGGCGTGCCGGATGCCATCCCGAGCGCCAGCGCGCCCAGTGGCCCGGCCTCGAAATAGGGTTTGATCGCGGCAAGGAATGAGGCGTTGGCAGGCTGGGTCATGGCGGCACCTTGGCGTGGGCTTGTGGGCTGTCAATGGTGCGAAATATTTTCGGCTGGGTGGGGCAGCGAGGTCTGATTGTTATTTACAAAGTTACAAAGGTTCCGCTTTTTCGACGTTTTGATGCTGAACAAGATATATCTTGAAGCGTTCAACGGCCCGGCCTGCAACCCATCCGGGCGCACAGTCTAACCCAAACCGGGGCCTGTAGGACAGGCCTGTCGGCGACATCGGCAAGGCTGCGGACCGTGCAGTTGAAGGCCGAGCCTCATGCCCTGCTGCGCCACATCGATTGATTGACGGATGAAGCTGCAAAATCGCCATCTTGAAAATAGCCATCTTGAAAATATTCGACGCGAAGTTGCATGCGCGCGCGATTGGCGTAGCATATCGGCCATGGATATTCCCTTCGCACATCGGCACCCCACGCCCGGCCAGCGGGCGCTGGCGGCCGGGATTCCGGCCGCCGCGGGACGGCCCGCCAGTGGCGTGATGCGGGAGATTCCGGCCAGCGCCTATACCAGCCCCGATCACTTCGCCGCCGAATGGGCCAGGGTGTTCAAGCGGCTGCCCGTGGTGATCGCGCCGTCCGCCCTGCTGCCGCAGCCCAACATGGCGGTGCCGCATGATGGCTTTGGCCTGCCGCTGCTGATCGCCCGCGATGGCAAGGGTGTGGCCAGGGTGTTCATGAACGTCTGCCGCCATCGCGGCACGCGGCTGGTCGAGGGCTGTGATCTGGTCAAATCGCCCGCTCTGGTCTGCCCCTATCACGCCTGGAGCTATGGCACGGACGGCATGTTGAAGGGCCTGCCGCGCCCGGAAAGTTTCGCCGGGCTGGACAAGGGCACGCGCGGCCTGATCGAGATGCCGAGTGTGGAAGCCGGCGGGTTGATCTGGGTGGGGCTGGACCGTGATGCCGCGCCGGATTTCAGCCTGGCCGCCGGGCCGCTGGCGGCGGATTTCAGCGCCATCGGTTTTCCGGAACAGCATCTTTATGCCCGGCGCACCCACAAGGTGGCGGCGAACTGGAAGCTGATCATGGACGCCTTCCTGGAATCCTATCATGTGCTGCGCCTCCACGCCAACACCATCGCGCCCTATTTCCAGGATGGCGTGACCACGGGCGATCGCATCGGCCCGCACCAGCGCAGCGCCGTCGCCCGGCTTTCGGCGCTGGACGGCATGGACCTTGATGACATGCGCGATCTGCGCCGCACGATGACCTTCACCTACACGTTGACGCCGGGCACGGTGATCGTCGCCAGCCCGGATTATATCAACATCATGGTGGTGATGCCGCGCGGGGTTGGGGAAACCTGGGTGGAGGATTTCATGCTGATCCCCGAACCACCGCGGGACGAGAAAGCCGAGCGGCACTGGGCGAAAAGCTGGGCGCTGCTGGATGGCGCGGTGTTCGGTTCCGAAGATTTTCGCGCCGCCGCGCTGGGCCAGGAAGGGCTGATGTCGGGCGCGGTGGATCATATCCTCATTGGCGGCATGGAGCAGGGCATCGGCACGCTGCATGACACGCTGGCAGGCTTGATGGCGTGATCCTGCAATCGTGCGCGACACGCTGAGCCGCAGTCCGGCGATGCCAAACATGTTCAGCATGACGGAGTCTTTTTAGGCGGGATACAAGCTTCCCCCTTGCAAATGCGTGTCGCAATCCTAACACAGTAGGCAGGCGCAATGGAAATGGGGGGCAGGCCCCGTTAAGCCGGCGCAGCCACGCAAGAGGATATGCATGTCGGACGAAGTCGCCATCAAGCTGGAAGCCCCCGTTGCGGTGAGCGCCATCGCGCCGACCCGCGCCGCCGGGCTGGTGCCCCTCAAGGATCAGGAGCGCGCGGCGCTCGATGCCAAGGTGGACAGTTTCATCGATGATCTGATCGCCACCGACGCCTCCAGCCCGGAATTCGGCAAGAAGGTCGATGCGCTGGCCAATCTGGGTGCCACCGAAATCGCCCGCGCCGCCGCGCAATCCAACCGCTTTCTCGAACGGCCGACACGCGCGATCAACAAGGAGACGGGGATCGGCGCCGATCTGGTGCAGCTGCGCAAGATCGTCGAGGATCTCGATCCTGGCAAATCCGGCAAATTGACCGGCCGCAAGAAACTCTTTGGCCTGATCCCGTTTGGCGGTGACAAGCTGCGCAGCTATTTCGACAGCTACAAGAGCGCGCAGGGCAATATCAATGCCATCCTGGGTGCGCTGAAAAGCGGTAAGGACGAATTGCTGAAAGACAATATCGCCGTCGAGGACGAGCGCGCCAAGCTGTGGGACGCGATGGGCAAGCTGGAACAGATGGTCCACATGTCCAAGGTGCTCGACAGCCGGCTTGAGGAAAAGGCCGCCGAACTTGATGTGAGCGATCCGGCCAAGGCCAAGGCGCTGCGCGAAAGCGCGCTCTTCTATGTGCGGCAGCGCACGCAGGATCTGCTGACGCAATTGGCCGTGTCGGTGCAGGGCTATCTGGCGCTCGATCTGGTGAAGAAGAACAATGTCGAGCTGATGAAGGGTGTCGATCGCGCCAGCACCACCACCGTTTCGGCCTTGCGCACCGCCGTCACCGTGGCCGAAGCGATGACCAACCAGAAACTGGTGCTGGAACAGATCACGTCGCTGAATGCCACCACCGCCGGCATCATCGATTCAACCGGCGAGCTGTTGAAGAACAATACCGCCAGCATCCACGAGCAGGCGGCCAGCGCCACCATTCCGGTGGAAACGCTGCAACGCGCCTTCCAGAATGTCTATCAGACGATGGACGCCATCGACACGTTCAAGCTGAAATCGCTGGAAGCGATGAAGACCACGGTCGATACGCTGAGCATCGAGGTGGAGAAGAGCCGGGCCTATGTGGCGCGTGCGCAGGGCCAGGCCGAAGCCCAGATCGCCGGCCCGCAAAGCAGCCTGACGGCGCTGAGCTGACATGGCGATTGGCGCCCCGGTGAACGAGGCCGACGTGCGGCGGCGCCGGCTGGCGCGCGCCGAAGCCCAGCAGATGGCGCGCAACCGCCGCTGGGAAAAGCGCAAGGCCAACATGGCCAAGCGGGTGACGCGCGGCTTCTTCGCGTTTCTGGCTTCGCTGCTGGCCTTCATCGTCTATGGTTGGACGGCGGGCGGCGCCGGCATCGGGCTGTTTCTGCTGGCGCTTGTGCTGCTGCCGATGGCTGGCATTGCCGGCATGCTGCTGCCGCTCGGCGGCCCGGATGTCGACAAGATCGACAAGGCGACCCCGGCGGAACTGCCCGGCATCACCGAGGCCTTGCTGGACAAGCAGCGCCGGCAGTTGCCGCGGCTGGCGGCGCCGCAACTGGATGGCATTGCCGTGCAACTGGCGGCGCTGGAAACCCAATTGGCGCGCGTGCCCGCCGATCATCCGGTGGCGCAGGATATCGGCCGGCTGCTCGGCAGCCATCTGCCCGAACTGGTCGACCGTTATACCCGCATCCCGCCGATCCAGCGCGCCAATGTGGTGGAACATGATGGCCGCACGCCCGAAGCCACGGTGGTCGACGGCCTGAAGACGGTGGAAGCCGAACTGGCGCGCGCGTCGGCGCTGCTGGCGGAATCGGATCGTGATGGCCTGCGCGTGCAGGGCCGCTTCCTGGAAGCGCGCTATGGCGAGGGGCAGGGTTAGGCGGCCTCGCGCAGCGCTTTCAAGGTTTCGACTTCCTGCGGATTGCGGGCGAGAATTTCGATCAGGCCGATGGCCGCGTCGCTTGGTGCCATCAACCCACTTTCGTATTTCTGGAACGCGCGCCGGCCGCCGCCGATCAGGCGACCCGCTTCTTCCTGCGTGAGGCCCAGTTGCTTGCGCACGCGCCGGACATGGGCGGCATAGGCCGTCTTCAGTTCGTGGTAGATACGATCACTTTCAGTCAGATCGGTGCCGCTGAACAGGGCATCGCTGTCATCGTCCGGATACCAGCCGGGAACATCAATGCCGCGGGCGAAGGCCCCGAACCGGATGGTCTGCACCCGCACGCCGCGCCGCAGCAGCTTGCCGGTCTGCGGATGGATCCGTTCTTCAGTCATTGGCCGCGTTTCTGATGAAATCGCCCGGTTCGAGTGCTTGCACAACATCCACGATATCCGCCAACCCGAAGCCCAGGTTGCGGGCGGCAAAGACTGCGGTCCGGGTGATTTCCAGTGTCGCCATGCTGGCGAACTTCGCTTTCACCGCCTGCAGATCATGGTGCGGGCGGCGTTTGATCATGCGATCTGATACACCTTGAGGGTTAAAAGGGCAACGCCCGCGCCAGCACGGCCGCATAGATTGCCGTCAGCCCCTCCACGTCGGCCACCGCCGCCTGCTCATCCACCTTGTGCATGGAAAGGCCCGGCAGGCCGAATTCGACGACCGGGCACAGGCGGCGGATGAAGCGGGCGTCGCTGGTGCCGCCGGTGGTGGACAGGTCGGGCGATTGGCCCGTGACCTGCGCAATGGCATCGGCGACCAGCGACGACAGCGGGCCGGGTTCGGTCAGGAAGGCTTCGCCTGAGATCTTCACCTCGACATGATTGGCCGCGGCGTGGACGGCGACGGTGCGGCTTATCCAGTCGGACAGGGACGCGCCGGTGTGTTCGTTGTTGAACCGGATGTTCACGCGCGCGCGGGCCTGGGCGGGGATGACGTTGGTGGCCGCGTTGCCGACATTGATATCGGTGATTTCCAGATTGCTGGCCTGGAACCAGGCGTTGCCTTCATCCAGCACCCGCGCCTTCAATTCGGCGAGGATGGTCACCAGCGGCGTGATCGGGTTCGACGCGCGCTGCGGGTAGGCGACATGGCCTTGCGCGCCGTTGACCGTGATCCAGGCATTCAGGCTGCCGCGCCGGCCGATCTTCATCATGTCGCCCAGCCGCGCCTGGCTGGTGGGTTCGCCCACCAGGCACAGATCGGGCACCAGATCATTGGCCTCCAGCCAATCCAGCATCATGTTGGTGCCGAAGGTGGCGGGGCCTTCTTCGTCGCCGGTGATGATCAGGCTGATGCGGCCCTTGGGGGGGCCGTTGGCCAGATGCTGCGCGCAGGCGGCGACCATCGCGGCCAGCGCGCCCTTCATGTCGGCGGCGCCGCGGCCGACGACGAAGCCGTCGCGCACTTCGCCCGCGAAGGGGCCCAGGCTCCAGCCGGCCAGATCGCCGGCCGGCACCACGTCGCTGTGGCCGGCGAAGGCAAAATGCGGGCCTGAAGATCCCGATATGGTGGCGAACAGATTGTCGATCGGGCCATCGGGCGGATGGCCGAATGGCAGCCGCGTGCAGGCAAAGCCCAGCCCGCTGAGCGCAGTTTCCAGCACATCCAGCGCGCCGGCATCGGCCGGCGTCACACTGGGGCAGCGGATCAGGGCTTGGGTGAGCGCAATCGGATCGATCATGGCCCGGCCTTGCGCATCAACACCGCCAGCCGGTCAAGATAGGCGGCGATGCGCCGTGCATTGACGCCGAGATCGCCTTCCCCCACGCGGGATTTCGATCGCACATCGATGCGGGTGCCGGTGGCAGTCGCGGAGAGCCGGATCACCACATCGTCGCGAAAGCCCCACCAGGCGACGCGCGCGACCGCTTCGATGCGGCCGGCGGCGCGGTCCGCAGCGATGATCTGCCAATCCTTGTCGCATGCCGCCAGCGCCAGATCATAGGCTTGGGGACGCGGCACCGGCAGATCCAGCGGGCGGATGTCGGGATAGGCGCGGGCCTGTTGCGCCGCGAAGGCCGGGTTGTAACCGATCGGCGTCACATCCTCACCCCGGATATCGCCATTGATCGCCGCAAAGACCGGCGGGTCGAGCGTGTCGGTGCTGATGTCGTTGATCGGCGGCTTGTCACTGCCGGCCACCGCCAGCGCAAGGGCGGCCGCTACCGCCGCAAAGCCGACTGCCGCGGCCACCACCGTGACCGTGCCGCCACGCCGGCGCAGCAACTGCACCAGGCACCAGATCGCGCCGATGCCGGACAGCAGCGCCGCCATGACAAACAGGCCCAGCGCCGCCTGCCAGCCCAGCACGTCATACCGGTGCAGCGGCCCGGCCAGCAGCACCAGCAGCGCCGCGGCCAACGTGGCGCGGGCGATGTTGGCGGAAAAACCCGATCTGGCGCCGGCCGCATCGGCCATCAGCGCCGCACCCCGCCCGGCACATCATAGCGGGTGAAGTTGTAATCCTCTGCCATTGCGGCATCGCGCCACTCGACCACGAACGGGTGTTCGAGCACGCGGTCCACATAGGCGCGCGCGGTCGCGCCCACCTTCAGATGATAGGAATCGATGCGGGTGCAGGTGGGCGCGAACATGATGTCGGCGGCGCTGAAGCGGCCGAACAGCCAGGGTTCGCCAGTGTCGGCACCAAAACGCGCCAGCGCTTCCTCCCACAAGGCCTCCAGGCGGCGCACATCGGCCTGCACATCGGCCGGGGCGACGAAATCCGGGAAATGATGTTGCAGGTCCATCGGGCAGTTGCTGCGCAGCGGGGCAAAGCCGCTGTGCATTTCGGCGCACATGGAATAGGCTAGCGCCCGCGCCCGCGGTTCACGCGGCCAGAACCGGTCGTGCCCGGCCTTGTCGGCGAGATAGAGGATGATGGCCAGCGAATCCCACACCGCTTCGCCATGATCCCACAGCACCGGCACCTTGCCCGATGGCATGTCATGCTTGGCCTCGCCGGAAATCCAGGCGGGCGAATCCATCACCCTGAGTTCGGTTTCGAACGGCAGCAGCGATTGCCGCGCGGCGAGCCAGCCGCGCATCGACCAACTGGAATAGGTGCGATTGCCGATGATGATCTTCATGGAGTGCAGCCCCCGTTTCTGGATGGCCGCAACCATCGCGCAATCGGTTCATGCCGGCAACCCGCTGGCGTCTGCGGGCGGCATTTGCCGGCTCCCGCGCAAGCGCAGTTGCGCTGGCGCTGGACGCGGCGGCGGCTTTGCGGCAAGGAACAGGGGATTTTGGGGCAACAGACGGGATCAACATGCCTGACAATACGGGAATCGTCGTGGACACCGGCCTTGTGCGCGAACTGGCCGAGCTGCTCGACGCCAACAACCTGACCGAGATTGAAGTGCAGGATGGCGAGCGGGTGATCCGCGTCGTGCGCGCTGCCGCACCGGTCAGCGTGACCGCTGCGCCGCAATATGCGCCGGCCTATGCGCCCGCGCCGCCTGCTGGCGGCTGGCCGGCCCCGCCGCCGCCCACTTCGGCTGCGTCCACCCCGGCGTCTTCGGCGGGCGACGATCTGCGCAATCATCCCGGCGTGGTGAAATCGCCGATCGTCGGCACCGCGTACCTCACGCCGGAACCGGGCGCTGCGGCGTTCGTATCGGAAGGGGCCACCGTGAAGGTGGGCGACACACTGCTGATCATCGAAGCCATGAAGGTGATGAACCCGATCACGGCGCCGCGCGCCGGCACCGTGCGATCGATCATGGTGAAATCCGAACAGCCGGTGGAGTATGACCAGCCCTTGCTGATCATCGAGTGACGCCGGTGTTCAAGAAGGTCCTGATCGCCAACCGGGGCGAAATCGCGCTGCGCGTGCACCGCGCCTGCCGGGAAATGGGTATCCGCACCGTCGCCGTGCACAGCACGGCCGATGCCGATGCCATGCACGTGCGGCTGGCCGATGAAGCCATCTGCATCGGGCCGCCATCGGCCGCCGAATCCTATCTGAACATCCCGGCGATCATTTCGGCCGCCGAGATTGCCCAGGCCGATGCCATCCACCCCGGTTACGGCTTCCTGTCGGAAAACGCGCGCTTTGCCGAAATCGTGCAGGAACATCGCATCACCTGGATCGGGCCCGATCCCGAACATATCCGCAAGATGGGCGACAAGGTGGAGGCCAAGCGCACCGCCGCGCTGCTCGGCCTGCCGCTGGTGCCCGGATCGGATGGGCCGGTCGAGAGCATGGAAGAGGCGCTCGCGGTGGCCGAGATCATCGGTTATCCGGTGCTGGTCAAGGCCGCGTCTGGCGGCGGTGGCCGCGGCATGAAGGTGATCCCCGATGCCGCCAGCCTGCCCGGCCTGATCAGCCAGGCCAAATCCGAAGCCAAGGCGGCCTTTGGTGACGACACCGTCTATATCGAGAAATATCTTTCCGAACCGCGCCACATCGAATTCCAGATTTTCGGCGACGGCCACGGCGGCGCCATCCATCTGGGTGAGCGCGATTGTTCGTTGCAGCGCCGCCACCAGAAGGTGCTGGAAGAGGCCCCGTCGCCGGCGCTGGGCGCGGCGGAACGCGCCCGCATGGGCGAAGTGGTGCGCGGCGCCATTTCCAAGCTGAAATATCGCGGTGCCGGCACCATCGAATTCCTGTGGGAAAACGGCGAGTTCTTCTTCATCGAGATGAACACCCGCCTGCAGGTCGAACATCCGGTGACCGAAGCCATCACCGGCATCGATCTGGTGCGTGAACAGATCCGCGTCGCATCGGGCCTGCCGTTGTCCGTGACCCAGGAGCAGATCAATTTCGAAGGCCATGCCATCGAATGCCGCATCAATGCCGAAGATCCGGCGACCTTTGCGCCGTCTCCGGGGCGCGTCACCGATTTCCACCAGCCCGGCGGCCTGCATGTGCGGGTCGATTCGGCGCTCTATGATGGCTATCGCATCCCGCCTTATTATGATTCGCTGATCGCCAAGCTGATCGTGTATGGCGCGACGCGTGACGATTGCCTGATGCGGTTGCGGCGCGCGCTGGAGGAGTTCGTCATTCATGGCCCGAAAACCACCATCCCGCTGCACCAGGCCCTGATCGAGGATCCGGATTTCCGCGCCGGTGATTATTCGATCAAGTGGCTGGAACGCTGGTTGGCGGCCAAGGCGGATCTGGCGGCGAAGGCCGCGGAAGCGGCGGGATCGCCCGACCCCTGATCACATTGGCGGTGGCGTTGGCCGCGTACGCAAGGCAAACTGTTCATCGTGAGCCGGCCGATCGTCAACCGCCTCGATCCCGAAATGCTGCTGCGCGCCTATGCCAGCGGCATTTTCCCGATGGCCGAGCGCGCCGATGCCACCGAAGTATTCTGGGTGGAGCCGCGGCGACGCGGCGTGTTGCCGCTGGATGGTTTCCATCTGCCGCGCAGCCTCGCCAAGACGCTGAAGCAGCAGAATTTCCGCTTCACGGTCGATCGTGCCTTCGCCGATGTGCTCGCCGCCTGTGCGCGCGCAGCGCCGGGGCGCAGCGAGACCTGGATCAACCCGCTGATTGCCGAAGCCTATCTGGCGTTGCACCAGCGCGGTGATGCGCATTCGGTGGAGGCGTGGACCCCCGAAGGGGCCCTGGCCGGCGGCCTTTATGGCGTGCGGCTGGGCGCGGCGTTTTTCGGCGAATCGATGTTCACCAACGTGCGCGATGCCAGCAAATGCTGCCTCGCGGCGCTGGTGGCGCGGCTGCGGCTGGGCGGGTTCCAGTTGCTCGATACGCAATTCCTGACCAGCCACCTGGCCGGCTTTGGGGCCACGGAGATTTCGGCGCGCGACTATCGCGGTTTGTTGGCGGCGGCGGTTTCCGGTTCGGCGGATTTCTGGGCCGCCGATGATGCCGGCGCCGGGATCCGCGGCTTTGGCCCGTCGGGAAAACGCATCGTGCAGCTTTTGAGCCAGACGTCGTAGCGCGGGTGCTCCATCACGTTCAGGCTGGGGGTTTCGGCATAAAGCCAGCCGGAAAACACCCGCCGCGCCGGCTGGCCGCGCAGCGTTTCGTTCACCTGCAGGAACGCACCTGACAAGGTGGGGGATTCCCACGGCGGGGTGGTTTCGCAGGTGCGCGCGATGATGCGGATGCCGGTGAAATCGACATATTGGCCCGGCTTCAGCGTGAAATACTGCGTCTTGCCGGTGCGCTTGGCCAGCGCGCCGATCACCAGCACGCGATCCTTCACCGGGGTGGGCGCGGTGACGCCCAGGGCTGGTTTCGGTGCTGCTGGCGGGGCAGGGGTAGCCGACGCCGGCGGTGATGCTGCGGGCGGGGCCGGCTGGGCGATCGCCGGGCCGGCCGCCAGCCCCGCCAGCAGCAGTCCAAGTAGGTTGCAGCGCACCATTCCCTCCCCCTTGCGGGGAGGGCGACTCGCGCCCCTTGGCGCGAGCGGGGTGGGGGTTGCGCGAGTGGTCACGAAAGGCAGGTTCCCCCACCCCGCTCGGCTGGCGCCGAGTCGCCCTCCCCGCAGGGGGGAGGGAGCCGGGAGTGCTTCAATCAAAGCGCAGCTTTGCCTAGGGCTTGGGCGCATCGGCGCTGCCCTGGGCGGCTGGCGGTTCCCCGCCGGACCTGTTCACCACGCTGCCGATCAGGCCCATCAGATCGGGCGCGCCCGATGTTTCGACGATTTCCTCGCCATCCTTCAGCAGCGCCGGGTCACCGCCGGGCGTCAGTGCGATGAAATTGCCGCCAAGCAGGCCTTCGGAACTGACGGCAGCCGACGAATCGATCGGCAGTTTCAGGCCGCGGTCCACCGTCAGCTTCAGCACCGCCTGATAGCTGGTGGGATCCAGCTCCAGCCCGGCCACCTTGCCGACCCGTACGCCGGCGACCTTGACATCGGTGCCCAGCGTGACGCCGCCGATGTTGGGAAAGCGCGCCAGCAGGGTGACACCGTCCTGGCCGCCGCCCGCCCCGGTGCGTGCCCAGGCAAAGCCGACAAAGCCCACCGCCATCATCACGACCAAAAGGCCGACAATGGCTTCGATCAGATTGTCTTTCAGGGTGCTGGCCATGGCCCTTGTCAGGCGTCCGGCGTCCAGGCGCGGTAATCACCCGTGGTCGCCGCGCGCTTGGCTCCCGCAATCAACGCGCCGCTGGGGCGGTGGGCCAGCCTGGTGCCGGTGGCATTGGGCGTCCAGCCGCGTTCCCAGGTGCGGGTGACCAGCGGCTTGGTGCTGGGCGGATCATTGACGGTGCGGTGCATCCACAAATGCCATTCCGGCGGGATACGGCTGGCTTCGGGTTCGCCGTTGTAGATCACCCAGCGCTTCTCGGTGGGCCCGCTGCCCTTGCGGTAATAGATATTGCCCTGATCATCGCGGCCGACCTCAACGCCATGGCGCGCGGTGAACAGACGTGTGGTGAGGCCGGGGCCGTTCCACCAGGTAAAGAGCATCGAAAGCAGCGACACGGGCAGGTTCCTTCGCACCACCCCAAGCATATTTTGCCGCAGCCGCGCAACCCCAGCGACGTTCGGATAGGCGCGCAGCGAAAAAGCCGCTAACCACCCTCCCCATGAACCAGCACCCAATGGCGCCTGCCGCGTGAACCGCGCCCTGGCCTTCATCTTCGTGACCGTGCTGATCGACGCGATCGGCTTTGGCATCGTCATCCCGGTGTTTCCGGAATTGATCATGAAATTGACCGGGCGTGATCTGGGCAGCGCCGCGCAGGTGTCGGGCTGGATCGCCTTCCTGTACGCCAGCGTGCAGTTCGTGATGGGGCCGGTGATCGGCGGGCTGTCGGATCGTTTTGGCCGGCGGCCGGTGCTGCTGGCCAGCCTGGCGGCGTTCAGCCTCGACTATCTGGTGATGGCCTATGCGCCCACACTGGCCTGGCTGGTGGCGGCGCGGGTGGTGGCCGGCATCACCGGCGCCACCTTCCCCACGGCCTATGCCTATATCGCCGATGTGACGCCGCCGGAGAAGCGCGGCGCGAATTTCGGCGTCATCGGCATGGCCTTCGGCTTCGGTTTCATCATCGGGCCGGCGCTGGGCGGGCTGGTGGCGAAATTTGGATCGGAAGTGCCGTTTCTGCTGTCGGCGGCGCTGGCGATGGGCAATTTTGTCTATGGCCTGTTCGTGCTGCCCGAATCGCTGCCGCCGGAACGGCGCCGGCCCTTTGCCTGGCGGCGCGCCAATCCGGTCGGCGCGCTGGTCTGGCTGAAATCGGCGCATCCGGTGGTGCTGATGCTGGCTGCCACCGTGCTGGTGTGGACGATTTCCTACCAGTCGCTCTATTCGATCTGGTCGTATCACGGGCAATTGCGCTACGGCTGGACACCGGAACAGGTCGGCTGGAGCCTCGCCGCCGTCGGCGTGTCGGGCGCCCTGGTGCAGGGCGTGCTCAGCCGGCGGTTGATCCCGCGCTTCGGCCAGCGCCGCATCATCATCTTCGGGCTGATTTCGGCGGTGGCCGGCTACAGCACCTATGCGATGGCCGATGTCGGTTGGATGGTTTACCTGGGCATCGCGGTGTCGTGCTGCCAGGGCCTGGTGTTCCCCTGCCTGCAAGGCCTGATGTCGGCCGAGATCGGGCCGACCGAGCAGGGCGAACTGCAGGGCGCGGTGGCGTCGATCCAGAGCCTTTCGGCGATCATCGGCCCGCCGTTGATGACCAACACTTTCGGCTGGTTTTCCGGTGGCGGTGCGCCGGTCTATGCGCCGGGGGCGCCGTTCGTGCTGTCGCTGGTGTTTGTGGGATTCACGGCGGTGCTGTTCTTCCGCGCCCACGCCGGCCGGCGCGTGGTGGCGGCGGGCTGATCTCTCCCCTCCCCTTCAGGGGAGGGGTCGGGGGTGGGGCTGTGCCGCCGGGGCCGCCGTTTGGTCCTCACTGCGCATTCCCACCCCCAGCGCCTCTCCTAAAGGGGAGGGGAATTGAACCACGGCGTCATGCGCGCCAAGGCCTCTTCGACCAACGGCGTCGACACGGCAAAGCTGAAGCGCAGATAGCGATGCCCATCCACCGGATCGAAATCGAAACCCGGCGCGCAGGCGACGCCGGTATCGCGCAACAACTGTTCAGCCAGCGCCATGGCATCGTCGGTCAGATGGCCGACATCGGCCCAGATATAGAAGGCGCCATCGGGCGGGGCGATCCTGGTCAGGCCCATCGCCGGCAGCGCCGCCAGCATCAGCGCGCGGTTGGCGGCATAGCGGGCGATGTGGCCTTCGAGTTCGTCCACACAGTCCATCGCCACCAGCCCGGCATGCTGCGACAGCGTGGGCGCGGTGAGGAACAGATTGCCCATGCGCGCCCGCGCCGCACCCAGCAGATCATCCGGCGCCACCAGCCAGCCCAGCCGCCAGCCGACCATGGAGAAATATTTGGAGAAGCTGTTCACCACCAGCGCGTCGGGCGCATGTTCCAGCGCGCTCGCCACCGGGCCGACGAACGACAGGCCGTGGTAGATTTCATCCGAAACGATGCGGATGCCGCGCACCTTGCACACGGCGGCGATGGCGGCCATTTCGTCGGCGGGGATGATGGTGCCGGTGGGGTTGGCCGGGCTGGCGATGATCACCCCGGCCGGCGCGGGATCGAGCGCGGCGAGATGCGCGGCGGTGATCTGGTATCGGCTGTCCGCCCCGCAGGCGATCTCCTGGGGGATCATGCCCAGCGCCCGTACATTGTTGCGATAGGCGACATAGCCGGGGCGGGCGATGGCAATCACATCGCCGGGGCGGAAGGCCGAGCTCAGCGCCAGCACCAGCGCTGGTGACGCGCCGCAGGTGAGGATGATGCGTTCGGGGGCCACTGTCACGCCGTGGCGGTCGGCATAAAGCTTTGCGATTCGGGCCTTGAGCGGTTCGGATTCCCAATAGCTGCCGGGATCCGTGGCCAGCACATGCTGCGCCCGCGCAATGGCAGCGGCGGGCGCGCCGGTGGAGGGCTGGCCGAATTCCATGTGGATGATGCTGCGGCCTTCGCCCTCCAGTTGGCGGGCCAGGCGCGACAGGGCGATGGCGTGGAACGGCTCGACGGGATCAGGGCGGTGCATGGGCGATGCCTTAGCAAGGATGTGTGTGCGTTGCACAGGGTGGCCGGCGCTGGCATGACGCCGCGATGATATTGCGTTTCCTCGCCCTGTTGCTGATGGTCTGGCCGCTGGCCGCGCGAGCCGCCACGGTGGCGGCGGCGGCCGATCTGCGCACGACGCTGCCGGCGCTTGCGCAGGCCCACGAAGCCGCCACCGGCCAGCGCATCACCCTGGTGTTTGGATCGTCGGGCAATCTGGCGCAGCAGGCGATGAACGGCGCGCCCTATGATCTGCTGTTGATGGCCGATGCCGCCACGGCGCAGCGCGTGGTGGCAGCCGCGCCCGGCGCGGTGGCCCGCCCCTATGCGCTGGCGCGGCTGGCGCTGGTGGTGCGGCCGGGCGCTGGCGTGCGCGATCTGAACGGTTTGAAGGCGGCGCTGATCGATGGCCGCGTGCGCCATCTGGCGATCGCCAATCCGGCCCATGCGCCCTATGGCCTCGCCGCGCAGGGCGTGCTGGCCAGCCTGGGCGCGCGCGCAGCGGCGCTGCCGCGGCTGGTGCTGGGCGACAATGTCGCCCAGGCGCTGAGCTTCGTGACCAGCGGTGCGGCCGAGGCCGGGCTGGTGGCGCTGCCGCTGGCCCGGCAGGCGGGTGGCGGCCTGAGCGTCGTGCCGGTGCCGCCAGCCTTGCATGCGCCGCTGGTGCAGACATTGGTGCTGATGCCGCGCGCTGATGCGGCGGCGCGCGCGTTCGCCGCCCGGCTCACCGGGCCGCAGGGGCGCGCGGCGCTGCGCCGGGCGGGCTTCGGCCTGCCATGATTGACGCGGATCTGACGGCGCTGCGCCTGTCGCTCGCGCTGGCCGGCGCGACGGCACTGATGCTGCTGCCGGTGGCCGTGCTGCTTGGACATTGGCTCGCCACTACGCGCTGGCCCGGCAAGCCGCTGCTGGAGGCGCTGCTGCTGCTGCCGCTGCTGTTGCCACCGACCGTGGTCGGGCTGGCGCTGCTGATCGCCATGGGGCCGGACACGCCAGTTGGCCGGGCGTGGGCAGCGCTCACCGGTGGCCGGCTGGTGTTCAGCTTTGCCGGCATCCTGCTGGCGTCGGTGCTGATCAACCTGCCGCTGGCCGTGCAACCGGCGGTGCAGGCGTTTCGCGGGGTCGGCGATGATCTGCGCCGGGCGGCGTCCAGTTGCGGTCTGTCGCCAAGCCGCGCCTTTGCCCGCGTGGACCTGCCACTGGCCTGGCCGGGGCTGGCAACCGGCGCTGTGCTGGCGTTTGCGCACACGCTGGGCGAATTCGGCGTGGTGTTGATGGTCGGCGGCGCGATTCCGGGCGAAACGGCGACGCTCAGCCTGACCATCTATGATCGGGTGCAGGCGTTCGACATGGCCGGCGCGGTGCGGCTGGCGGTGCTGCTGGCCGGGGTCAGCGTGACCGCGGTGGCGCTGCTGTTCCTGCTGGGGCGCAAGCGTGGTTGAGGGCCTGACGCTGGCGCTGACCCAGGCCGGCCCGCTGGCGGTGTCGGCGGACTTGCACGTGCTGCCGGGGCAGACGCTGGCGCTGGTCGGGCCATCAGGAGCGGGCAAGACCAGCCTGCTGAATGCCATTGCCGGGCTGGTGCCGGCGGTGGGCCGGGTGCAGGTGGGCGATGATGTGTGGCAGGATGGCCGGCAAGGCCTGCCGGCATGGCGGCGGCGCGTCGGGCTGGTGATGCAGGGCGGTGGGTTGTTCCCCCATCTCGATGCGCTGGGCAATGTGATGATCGCGCAAGGCCGCCGCGATGCCGATGCGGCGCTGGCGCTGCTGGCGGCGGTGCAACTCGACGGGGCCGCGGCTCGCCGCCGGCCAGCACAACTGTCGGGCGGGGAGCAGATGCGCGTCGCCTTGGCACGGGCCCTGGCCCGCGAACCGGCGCTGCTGCTGCTCGATGAACCCTTCGCTGCCGTCGATCGCCCGGTGCGCCGCGCGCTGGTCGCCCTGGTGGCGCAGATGCGCGTGATGAGCGCCGCGCCGATGATCATCGTCACCCATGATCTGGAGGATGCCGCCGGCATTGCCGATACCGCCGCCTTCATGGTGGATGGCCGCATCGTCGAGCAGGGGCCGCATGTGCTGGCCGATCCGGAAAGCCAGCTTGGCCGCTGGCTGAACGGTTAGAACAAGGCCGCCAGCACGGCATAGCGCCCGCCCTTGGCCAGCGTGACCAGCGCCAGGAACAGCCAGGGCGGCGTGCGCGCGGCGCCGGCGATCAGGGTGAAGCCGTCGCCGATGATCGGCAGCCAGCTGAGCAGCAACGTCCCCACGCCATAGCGATTGAACAGGCGCGTGGCTCGCTGCCAGCCCGCATCCGTGAGCGGAAACCAGCGCCGATGCCGAAAGCGCGCCGCCGAACGGCCGAGCAGATAGTTGAGGCACGCGCCCAGCACATTGCCGGCGGTCGCCACCGCCACCAGCAACCAGGGCGACAGGCTGCCGGCGTGCAGCATGGCGGCCAGCACCAGTTCCGATTGCGCCGGCAGGATCGATCCGGCCAGCAGCGCGTTGCCGAACAAGGCAATCAGGGCGGCAGCATCGGTGACCATCTGCGGCGGCATAGCCGGGCCGGGGCGGCTGACCAAGCCCGGCACGCGCCAAACCTTCAAACGAGGGTTCGCAGGCGCGTTCTTCTGTTCAGTGGCGGAGTCGGAGTCCTACTTAGTAGGGTCTAGAGAGCTTCTTCTGGCTACTGTAATACCAGCAAGATCAGTCGGTTAACGAGCAGCGTTAACGGTCAAGCACGCAAAGACAAGCACCAAGGTCGGTTACACAGCCGACGGCAAGCAGGCCGGCCTAAACCTGCAGGTGGCCTTGGGGCCGGACGGTTAGGGCAATTACGCAAGTGCGTTCGGTGCTTTTCAAACCGTAAAAGCTATGGCAACAACCGCCATCTGCTCGGGTCTGAACAGCCTTGGCAGTGCACATGTGTGCGGAGCACGGAACCGCCTATGTCGGGCGGCTCCCGAAATATAATACCTCTCGTAGGAAATACGGGAGGCATGCTGCCCCGTGCTCGCATGTGTTCAACCACCCGGCATCAGCCGGTTCGGACACGGGGGCTTATTATGTTTCAAAATAGCGGGACTCACCCTTCCTTTGGCTGTGCTCCTTCAGGAAAGCGTCAAGCATTGCGCCTGCTAGCCATTGCCCCGATTGTTCTCTGCCTTTCAGCTTGTGGCGGTGGAGGCACTGGGGGTGGCGTAAACCCAATACCCGCGCCTCCCCCGACGCCGTCGCCTACGCCAACGCCGACCCCAACGCCGACGGCTTTTTCTAACTGGCAATCAGTCCCCGTAAATGGGACTCTTAGGCTGTCCGGGAGCACAGTCGAGGCTCCCTACAATAAGCCATCTGGATTAAGTTCTTCTGGAACTTTGGGTACTGTAATTGCAGGAAGCCTCGTAACGGATATCACCTATAACGCAGGTGCTCAGACTGGAATCTCTGTACAGGGCGGCCTGTCATCCGTAAATTTCAACAACTCTGACGGATCGACAAAGGTACGGCTTGCTGCCAACCCAAATATTATAAAATATGCTTCCCCGAGCGGAAGTCCGTCATTAATTATGGTTGATGCACCATCAGCCGGGTATTCCTATATGAGTTATGGCGCATGGAGTGGATTAACTACAAGCGGGGGGGTTATCAACGGCTTCCAAGGTGGCACCGCAACTCAGGGCACATCAGTACCAACAACAGGTTCAGTAACATATAATGGCACCTCTACTGGATATTACTCGTCCCAAGGAGGAGTTAATGTTAGAGAAAGCACGGGTGCCGTCACCCTAGAAGTAAATTTTGGATCAAGATCAATAGCTTTTCGTTCAGGCAGCGGCGCGCAACCTATGTTTGGACTGCTAAGCTATAACGTCGGTTCTAGTGCATTTTCCGGACAAGTTACATCGGTAGACCCAATTGGAACCGGCGAGAAATTATTTGGGTTTTCTGGGACACTTGCTGGCAATTTTTATGGCCCAGTAGCGCAAGAAGTTGCTGGCACATTTTTTATGATTAGTAATTTCGGCTCCTGCACTCCTTGCCAATACGTAGGAGCATTCGGAGCCAAGAGGCCGTAACAATGCTGTTATCGGCTTTGAACGCCCCTGTGCAGGTCATTGCTTCTTCGCCTGCAGAGATTGATGGCGAATTCCAATTCGCATTGCGCCTGATCGATGTTGGTCAGGCGGCAGTGGCGGTCCCTATCCTTGAGCGTCTTTACGGACAGACCAGAGCGATACGCATCCGCTTAGAATTGGCCCGTGCACTCTGGTTTAATGGCCGCGCTGAAGAGGCGCGCGCGCTTTTTGTCGAGATATATCAGTCAAACCCGCCTCCAGCGGTGAAGGTCACGATCCTCAAATTCACCGATCAGATTGACCGTAAGCGCGGCAAGCTAAGCCTGAGCGTTTCAATAACGAAAGCATCTAACCCACTCAACCAACCTGCGGAGGTTCAACTCTTCTTCCTTGGCAGTCCGTTCACCCTTCAGCTAAGCCAGAAGGACAAAAATCTGTGGGGGTTCATCCTCAGTGCGGGATACGAGCGAACGTTTACTAATGGTTATGATGTGCGCGCCAACGTCTCGTTTCGTGAAATGCCAAAACACCCGGACGTTAATATGTTGGTCGGCAATGTGTCTGTCGGCAAGCAGATCAGGAACAAACCGCTAGAAGTAAGGATCGGCGCTCAGTTTGAGCAGATGACCAACCGATCCTATCGGCTGCCCTATGTCGAGGTAGGCTATCGGAGAATAATTAATCAAAAGTTGGAATTCCAACCTCGCTTGCAGGTTGGATACTATCACTTCCTGCCGGGCGATGGCCTGTCTGGCATGAACTATCGTGCGACTGCACCTGTCACCTACACTTTTAATCCTGCCATGGCTGTATCCGTCGGACCAACGTTTGAAGTTCGCGATGCTTCGTTCGCCGAGCAACGTTATGTTAATGCGGGGGTGGATTTCGAGGCAGCGCTCAACTTTAAGCGGGTGACAGTCGCGGCGACATTTTACCCTTATGTGACCCAGTTCTGGCGTACTGATCCATTCTGGGGGCAGAGGCGGTCGGATAAGGCGCTTTATGTTGGGGCAGCGATTAGTTCGGACCGGGTCAGGTTCAGGGGCTTCCTCCCAACTTTAAACCCCTTCTGCTCTCTGAACGATTCGAACATCGCTTATTACAGGGTCAACAACTGCGGCTTCAACATCGGGGTCAGGCAAATCTTCTGAGACATGAAGGCGGCTGCGGAGGAAGTGTTTCTCGACGCAGGGATGCAGAGGCGGATTTAGATTCGGATCGAACCCAATGAAAGAATCAGACTGTGCGGCTGGGCGCGGTGCTGGGATTGGCAAGGGTAACACCTGCTCGAATTGAACGGAACCACCATCCAACGAGCAGATCATTATGTAGGAAGGAAGCATGGGTCCCATATCTGGGAAAGGGGGGGGGTACCCCCGGGTGGGGTCTGGCTGAGCAGGAATTTGTAGGGGGTGGGGGTAAGTGTTCTTGCCGCCCCACATCCGCCCCAAGACCGGTTCCAAAGGTGGGTAGAAGGGTGGGTATTACCCCCACCCTTCTTTTAAGAGATTGAAAACATTGAATATATGGCGGAGTCGGAGGGATTCGAACCCTCGGATCCAGTTACCCAGATCGGCAGTTTAGCAAACTACTGGTTTCAGCCACTCACCCACGACTCCGGACGAGACGGCGGCTATAACCACTTGGCTGCGCGCTTGGCAACAGCTTTGCGGTCACAGCCGCCGGCAATCAGCGCCCGACCGCCAGATAGGCGAAGCCATGCCTGGCCATCTCGCTGGGGCGGTAGATGTTGCGCAGGTCGGCAATCGCCGGAGTCTTCATCACCGATTTGACGCGCGCCAGATCGAGCGCGCGGAAGGCTTCCCATTCGGTCACGATCGCGGCGACGTCGGCGCCTTCCAATGCTTGGTAGGGCGTGTCGAAATAGGCGACATCCTTCAGCACCAGTTGCGCCTGTTCGGTGCCTTCCGGATCATGCGCGCGAATGGTGGCACCGGCCTTCTGCAGTTCTTCGATGATGGCGATCGACGGCGCATCGCGCATGTCGTCGGTGTTGGGCTTGAAGGTCAGGCCGATGATCGCCACCGTCTTCCCGGCCACGTCGCCGCCGGCCAGGCGAATCACCTTTTGCGCCATGCGGCGCTTGCGATCCTCGTTCACCGCCGCCACGGTTTCGACAATGCGCACCGGCGAGTTGTAATCCTGCGCGGTCTTGATCAGTGCCAGCGTGTCCTTGGGGAAGCAGCTGCCGCCATAGCCGGGGCCGGCGTGCAGGAACTTGCTGCCGATGCGGCCATCCATGCCGATGCCGCGCGCCACGTCCTGCACATTGCTGCCCACCGCCTCGCACAGATCGGCCATTTCGTTGATGAAGGTGATCTTGGTGGCGAGGAAAGCGTTGGCGGCATATTTGGTCACTTCCGCCGAGCGGCGGCCCATGAAAAGCAGCGGCGACTGGTTGATGAACAATGGCCGGTACAGTTCGGTCATCACGGCGCGGGCGCGATCATCCTCGGTGCCGACGACGATGCGATCCGGGTGCTTGAAATCGCCGATGGCGGCACCTTCACGCAGGAACTCCGGGTTGGACGCGACGGCGAATTCGGCATCCGGGCGTTCTTCGCGGATGATGCGCTCCACCTCGTCGCCGGTGCCGACCGGCACGGTGGATTTGTTCACCACCACCACATATCCCTTGATCGCCTGGGCGATTTCGCGGGCCGCGGCATAGACGTACGACAGATCGGCATGGCCATCGCCGCGCCGCGATGGCGTGCCCACTGCGATGAACACCGCTTCGGCGCCTTCGATGCCGGCGGCCAGATCGGTGGTGAAGCTAAGCCGCCCGGCTTTCACATTGCTGGCGACCAGCGTGTCCAGCCCCGGTTCATAGATCGGCATGATATTGTTGTTCAGCCGGTCGATCTTGGACGGATCCTTGTCCACACAGACAACGGTGTGGCCGAAATCCGCGAAGCAGGCCCCCGAAACCAGTCCGACATAACCTGAGCCAATCATTGCGATACGCATTGCAGTAATTCCCGGGCTGGCGTGAGGATTCGTGTGATGCGGGTGCGGCTAGCACAGGGCAACCGCGCGCGCTACAACAGGAATTGCGATTTTGGTGGCTTGCCGGGTCAGGCCTGGTTCACATCGTGGCAGCCATATCGGCAGAGGTTTTCCTGGAGCTCGGCATGACAAGCACGTCATTATCCACTGCAGTGTCGCTGTTGTTGATGGCGACGATCGGCGGCCCGGCCTTCGCGCAAGCCGTGCCAGCCGAACAACCCGCGCCAGCCCAGCCGTCGCCGCCGCCGCCAGCCACCGCGCCGGTCTATGCCGAGGACGATGTGCTCGGTGCAGCCGAAGATGTGTTCGGCAAGGGCGCCGAAGGCCTTGCCGAAATCGTCCGCAAGACGTTCAAGGATCGCGGCCAGCCCAACGCCTATATCGTCGGCCGGGAGGTGGGCGGCGCCTTCGTCGTCGGCGTGCGTTATGGCAGCGGGACGCTGTATCACAAGGTGGAAGGCCAGCGGAAAGTCCATTGGACCGGGCCATCGGTGGGCTTTGATTTTGGCGGTGACGGATCGAAGGTGTTCGCGCTGGTCTATAATCTCGACGATACCGAGGACTTGTTTCAACGCTTCCCGGCGGCCGAGGGCAAGGCCTATCTGATCGGCGGCTTCACCGCCAATTACATGCAGCGCGGCCGAATCGTGGTGGTGCCGATCAAGCTTGGCGTGGGTGCGCGGCTTGGTTTGAACGGCGGCTATATGCGCTTTTCCAAGAAGGGCCGGGTGCTGCCGTTCTGATCCCGTGTTCTCGCCGGTTCAGGTCAGCGCCCCCAGCAACGCCTCGCCCGCACCCAACCGCCGGATATTTTCCATCAGCCGCTCCATGATGCGGCGGTTGATATCGGGGTTGCTCCACGACACATGCGGGGTGATGCGGCAGCGGGCGTGGCCCAGCAGAGGATGGCCGGCCGGCAGCGGTTCGGGATCGGTGACATCCAGGCTCGCCCACAGCCGGCCCTTGTCCAGTTCTGCCAGCAACGCATCCTGATCGATCAGGCCGCCGCGCCCGACATTGATGATGTGTGCGTCCGCCTTCATGCGCGCCAGCCGATCGGCGTTCAGCAGATGCTGCGTGGCTGGCGTGATCGGCGCGGCCAGCACCAGATGATCGGCGCGCGCCACCACCTCATCCAAAGGTGCCACCTTGATCCACGCCTGCGGCGCGGGCGCATTGCTGCCGCGCGCAGCGATGATGGTCATGCCGAAGGCGTGGGCATAATGCGCGACCTGGGTGGCGATATTGCCCAGCCCGACCAGGCCAAGCGTGCGGCCATGCAGCGTGCCGAGCGGTTGCGCGACGAACTGCTGGCGTTCCGGCCACGCGTCGTCCGACGTCAGGATGATGCTGGCCAATTGCTTGGCGTGGGCCAGCATCACCGCCAGGGCATATTCGGCAATCGGAATGGCGGTGGTGCCCGATGCGCTGGCCACGGTCGCTTCGAACAGCCAGGGCGGATAATCATCGGCGCCGGCGCTGGCCAGTTGCACCAGTTTCACCGTGCCCGGCCAGCCGGCGGGGCGCGGCGCGTCCAGCGCCTGGGCGCGATCTTCACCTTCGCCGTGCAGCACGAACAGCACATCGACATCGGTGGGCAGCGCCCAGCGATCCGCCTGCGGCACATGCGTCGCCGAGGTGACACCGGGCAAGCCGGCCAGCATCGCCGACATCGGCGGCGCGAATTGATGGGCGATGCGCATGTTCATTCCCCTTTTGCTGAACCCTAGCGGCAAGCGCGGCGGCTCGCTACAGGGGCGTGTCGTTCACTTTTGCCAGAGAAGGTTGCCATGGCCAGCATCACGATCACCACCCGCAGCGGCGAAGAGCGCGTGCTGCCCGCACAAATTGGTCTGAGCGTGATGGAAATCATCAAGGACGCCGGTATCGATGAGCTGCTGGCGCTGTGCGGCGGCTGCTGTTCGTGCGCCACCTGCCATGTGCATGTGGATGAAGCCGATATGGCGCGCACCGGCCCGGCCAACGCCGATGAAGCCGATCTGCTCGATTCGTCGGATCACAACCAGCCGAACAGCCGCCTGTCGTGCCAGATCCCGTTCACCGCCGCCCTGGACGGCCTGCGCGTCACCATCGCGCCGGAAGATTGAGCCTGACCGTGGGGCCGTCGATGGCGCTGGTGCTGGCATCGGCCAGTCCGCGCCGGCTTGATCTGCTGGCCCGGCTGGGGCTGGTGCCGGCGGCGGTGGACCCGGCCGCGATCGACGAATCGCCGGGCAAGACCGAACTGCCGCGGGACCATGCGCGCCGGCTGGCCCGCGAAAAGGCGCTGGCGGTGGCGCCGCGCCATGACGGCCAGATCGTGCTGGCCGCGGACACGGTGGTGGCCGTGGGCCGGCGCATCCTGCCCAAGGCCGAAGATGAGGCCACGGCGCGTGCCTGCCTGGCGCTGCTGTCGGGCCGGCGGCATCGGGTGTTGACCGCCGTGGCGGTGGTGGATGCCGGCGGGCAACTGCGGGAGCGCTTGAGCGAGACGGTGGTGACCTTTCAGCGGTTGACGGCGGCGGACATCGATTGGTTGATTGCGCGCGGCGATTGGCAGGGCAAGGCCGGTGGCTATGCCATCCAGGGCGCTGCGGAGGCGTTTGTGCGCAGCCTGTCGGGCAGTTTTTCCGGCGTGGTTGGCCTGCCGCTGAACGACACGCGCCTGCTGTTGGCGGCCAGCGGCTGGCGCGAATGACGGCGTTGGTTGAGGCGGCACCGGGCGCGGCGCGCGCGCTGCTGCTGAATGGTGACAGTGTGATCGAAGCGCATCTGCGCCGCAATGATGTGGCGCTGCCGTTCGGATTGGTGGCGCCGGCGCGGCTGATTCGCCGCGATGCCGGGCACGCGGTGGTGCAAATTGCCGGCGAAGAGGCGCTGCTCAGCCCGCGCCCGGCCGATTGGCACGAAGGCCAGACAAGGCTGGCCCAGGTGGTGCGCGAAGCCCGCAGCGACGGCGCGCGCGACAAGCAGGCGCGGGTGGTGGCCCATGCTGGCCCGGCGCAGGCCCCGCCGGCGCTGGCCGATTCGTTCGAACAGCCGACACTGGTGACGCCCTTTGGCGCGGACCGATTGGGCGAAGCCAACTGGGATGCGGTGGTGGAGGAGGCGGTGACCGGCGTGGTCGATTTCCCCGGCGGCCGCCTGCTGATGGCGCCGACGCCGGGCATGCTGGTGATCGATGTTGATGGCCCCGGCGATCCCGGCCGTCTCGCCGAAGCCGCCGCCATCGCCGTGGCCGCCGCGATTCGCCGCCATGGCATCACCGGCCCGGTGGTGGTGGATTTCCCGTCGCTCGGCGGCCGGGCCGCGCGTGCGATCGTGGATGCGCTGCTGGCCACACATCTGCCGAACCCGTTTGAAAAAACCGCCATGAACGGCTTTGGCCTGGTGCAGATCATCCGGCCACGCGGGCGCCTGTCGCTGCTGGAGGAGGCACGGCGGCCGGGTTTTGCCGCGCTGGAACTGCTGCGCCGCGCCATGCGGTTGACCGGCGCCGTGACGATCAGTGGCCCGCCATCGGTGCACGACTGGCTCGGCGCGCGGCCGGCGCTGGTCGCGGAACTGGCGCGGATCACCGGTGGTCGCGTGGCCGTGGAACGAGGAGAAATGCCCCATGTCCAACAAGGCTGATTCGCCCAAGGCATCGGCTCCGCGTCCCTGCGTCTATTGCCGCAAGCAGCCCGCCGTGGCGGCGTTCAAACCGTTCTGTTCGGAAGGCTGCCGCAGCCGCGACCTGAATGCCTGGCTGTCCGACGTCTATGTCATCCCCGGCAACGCCAATGAGGACGAACTTTCTGACATGTCGGCGCTGGACAAGCCGCACGAGGCTGGCTAATTGCCGTCCTCCCACGCCGGCCACCCAGCCGCGCGCGCTGTGGGCCCGGGTAGCTCAGGGGTAGAGCAGGGGATTGAAAATCCCCGTGTCGGTGGTTCAAATCCGCCCCCGGGCACCATTTTCTCTGGCCGCAAAAAATCGGCTGGGCCGTGGGCGCCGGTTTTCGGCGGCAAGCCTCTTCCAATGGTGATCCAGTTGCGCCATTGCGCTGGCCATGAACCTCGCTCGCTTCCCCCGTCGCCGCTACACGCCCGGATTCACCCCGCTGGAACCGCTGCCGCGCCTTTCCGCTGCGCTGGGTGGCGCGGAATTGTGGATCAAGCGCGATGATCTGCTGGGGCTGGCCGGGGGTGGCAACAAGACACGCAAGCTGGAATTTCTGGTCGCCGATGCGCTGGCCAAGGGCGCCGACACGCTGATCACGGTGGGCGCGCCGCAGAGCAATCATTGCCGGCTCACCCTGGCCGCCGCCGCCAGGGAAGGGCTGAAGTGCCGGCTGGTGATCGAGGAGCGGGTGCCCGGCAGCTATGCCACTGAAGCGCTGGGCAACAATCTGCTGTTCGATCTGATGGGCGCCAGCAACGTCCGCATGGTCAAGGCTGGCGCCGATCTGGCGGCCGAGATGGCGGCGGATGCGGCGGCGGTGACCGCGGCGGGTGGGCGGCCCTATGTGATCGTCGGCGGCGGGTCTTCGCCGTTGGGGGCGCTCGGCTATGCCGCGTGCGCGCAAGAGATCATGGACCAGAGCTTCGAAACGGGTGTGGCGTTCGATCGGATCGTGGTGGCTTCGGGCAGCGCCGGCACCCATAGTGGCCTGGTCGCCGGGCTGGTCGCCCTGAACGCCGGCATCCCGGTGACTGGCGTCAACGTGCGCCGGCAACGCGTTGAACAGGAAGCCAATGTGCTGAAGCTGGCGCAGGCCACCGCCGATCTTCTGGGCACGCCGCAGCCGGTGGCGGGCGATATTGTCTGTCTGGACGAATGGGTTGGCCCCGGATATTCGCTGCCGACGCGCGACATGGTGGCGGCGGTGCGGCTGTTGGCGGCGCAGGAAGGCATTTTGCTCGATCCGGTCTACAGCGGCAAGGCCATGGCCGGGCTGATCGGGCTGGTGCGCGATGGCCGCATTGCGGCGGGGGAACGCGTGTTGTTCCTGCACACTGGCGGTTCGCCCAGCCTGTCGGCCTTTGCCCATGTGCTGCGCGATCCCGAACTGAACTGATGCCCGCCTATCGGGTCATCGGGGTGATCGGCGGCATGGGACCGGCGGCAACGGCCGATTTTCTGGCCCGATTGGTGGCAGGCGTGACAGCCCTCCACGATACGGACCATCCCCGCGTGCTGATCGACAGCAACCCGCATGTGCCCGATCGCAATGCCGCGGTGCGTGGGGATGGGCCGTCGCCAGGCCCGGCGCTGGCCGCAATGGCGCAGGCGTTGGTGGCGCAGGGCGCGCAGGTTCTGGCGATGCCGTGCAATGCTGCCCATGGCTGGGCCGATGCGATCGATGCCGGCGTGCCGTTTGTCTCGATGATCGATGCCGCATTGGCCGAAGCGCTTGGCCACCGCCCGCGCTGTATCGGCGTGCTGGCAGTGGGCGCGACGCTGGCGCTCGATCTTTATGGCCGCGCCAGCCCTGTGCCGGTGATCGCGGGCGATCTGGCGGTGGTGCAGCCGGCGGTGAACGCCATCAAGGCCGGGGACCGCAGCGATGCGGTGCGCGCCGCGTTGGCCGGCGAAGCAGCGCGATTGGCGCTGAGCTGCGACGTGATCATCGCCGCCTGCACCGAAGTGCCGCTGCTGCTCCGCCAAGCCGACGTGTCCGTGCCGCTGATCGATTCGACCGCCGCGCTGGCCCGCGCGACATTGGCGGCAGCGGCATTGCCCGATATGGATGGATGATGACCCAGACCATCGCTGCCGTGCTCGACACCATGGGCGCCGCCCGCCCCTATGCCACCTCGCGGCCGCTCAGGTTGGCGACGCTCGATCTGGCGCCGCCCGGCCCCGGTGAACTGCTGGTCCGCATCGAGGCTGCCGGCCTGTGCCACAGCGATCTTTCGGTGGTGAACGCCGATCGTCCGCGCCCGCTGCCGATGGCGCTGGGCCACGAAGCCGTCGCACGCGTCGAAGCCGCCGGGCCGGGCACGCGCTTGCCGCCGGGTGCACGTGTGGTGATGGCGTTCCTGCCGGCGTGCGGCCATTGCACGGCCTGCCACAGCGGCGAATCCTGGTTGTGCCCCAACGGCGCGGCGGCCAACGGCAAGGGCGAATTGCTCGGCGGCGGTTTTCGCCTGTCGGAATGCGGTGCGCATGTGCACCATCATCTCGGCCTGTCGGCCTTTGCCAGCCACGCGGTGATCGATGAGCGCAGCTGTGTGGTGATCGATGATGATATCCCCGCCGAGATCGCCGCGCTGTTCGGCTGCGCCGTGCTGACCGGCGTGGGCGCGGTGTTCAATTCGGCCGTGGTGCGCCCGGGCGAGAGCGTAGCCATCTGGGGCCTGGGCGGGGTTGGCCTGGCCGCGCTGATGGGCGCGATTGCCGCCGGCGCCGAGCCGGTGATCGCCATCGATCCGGTCGCGGAAAAGCGCGCGCTGGCGCTGGCGCTGGGTGCGCGGGCCGCCGTTGCCCCCGAAGACGCCGCCGCCGCCTTTGCCGCCCACGGCGCGCCGCGCGTCGCCATCGAAAGCGTCGGCAGCGGCAAGGTGCTGGCTGAGGCGTATCGCACTGCGGCGCGCGGTGGGCGCATCGTCACGGTGGGCCTGCCCAACCCGGCCGACCCGTTCACCATTCCGGCCGTGCAGCCGGTGGCGGAGGCGAAGACGTTGATCGGCAGCTATATGGGATCGGCGGTGCCGGCGCGCGACATTCCGCGCTACATCGCGCTGTGGCGCGCCGGGCGCCTGCCGGTGGAGCGGCTGCTGACCAGCGTGCGGCCCATGAGCGAGATCAACGATGCGCTCGATGCGCTGGCCAGCGGCCAGGCGGTGCGCCAGATCTTGATCCCCTGATGCTGGCCTTATGGGTGGCGGCCGGGGCGGTGCTGGGGTTGATTGCCGGCAGTTTCCTGGCGCTGCTCACCTGGCGCTGGCCGCAGGGACAGGCGATCACCGGGCGGTCGCATTGCGATGCGTGCGGCGTGGTGCTGGGGCCACTGCAACTGGTGCCTTTGTTGTCCTTTCTGGCGCAGCGGGGTCGCTGTGCGCGCTGCGGCACGGCCATTGCGCCGCGCCATCTCGCCATCGAACTGGCGGCGGCTGCCATCGGCGCGGCGCTGTTGTGGCGCTGGCCGGGGGTTGATGGGCTGTTGTTGGCGCTGGTCGGCTGGTGGCTGCTGACGCTGATCATCCTCGATGCCGAGCACCAATGGTTGCCGGACCTGTTGACCCTGCCGTTGATCCCAGTGGCGTTGCTGCTGCCCGGCCCGCCATTGTCGGAGCGGCTTTGGGGGGCCGGGCTGGGCTTTGCCGGCCTGTGGCTGGTCGGGGTCGCCTATCGCTGGTGGCGCGGGCATGATGGTCTGGGCGGCGGCGATCCCAAGCTGCTGGCCGGGCTTGGGGCGATGCTGGGGGCGTGGGCCTTGCCGCTGCTGATCAGCGCGGCGGCCGGTGTGGGCCTGGGGCTGGCCGGCTGGGATGCGCTGCGCGGCCGCCATGTGACCGGGATGACGCGGCTGCCGCTGGGTGCCTTGCTCGCCGGGGTGGCGTTGATCGGCCTGTGGATCGGGCCAGGCTGGAGGGAACTGCTGCGATGAACCATTTTGCCGGGGCCCAGCGTTTGCCCGACAAGCGGGTGGAGTTGCTTCAGAAGAAGAAATTCCTTTCCGCCGCCGAATGTGCCGGCCTGGTCGCGCTGATCGATGTCCACCGCCGGCCTTCGACCATCACCGATGCCTATGGCGCATCGGCCGATTTCCGCACCAGCGAAACCGCGGATCTGCCGACCGATGATGCACTGGTCGGGACGGTCTATCGCCGGCTGGCCGATTATGCTGGCCTGCCGCTGGCCCATGCGGAGGCATTGCAGGGCCAGCGCTATGCCCCGGGCCAGCAGTTTCAGATGCACACTGACTATTTCGAGCCGACGGGACTGGATTTTTTCCCGCACACCGAAGACGGCGGCCAGCGCACCTGGACGATGATGGTCTATCTCAATCAGCCCGATGCCGGCGGCGCGACCCGCTTCCAGCATCTGAACAAATTGTTCCAGCCGGAAACCGGCAAATTGCTGGCCTGGAACAATCGTTTGCCCGATGGCACGCCCAATCCGTCCACGCTGCACGCCGGCCTGCCGGTGCGCGCTGGCACCAAATATATCATCACCGCCTGGTTCCGCGACCAGCCACGGCGGTTCCCGCCGGTGGTGTAGAATCCTTGCGATCAAGTTCAGCGCCCAACGCCCTCCCCGCAAGCGGGAGGGAGCCCAAAACTCTGACTTCAAAAAACAAAACCGCCGGCGCTGTTGCCAGCGCCGGCGGTTTGCGATGCGCAATGGCTCAGAACTTGGCCGACACACTCGCCTGGAAGGTACGGCCCAGCACATAGGTGTTGGTGTCGATCCGGCTGGCATTCAGGGTCTGGAACTCCTGATAGCGCGTGTTGGTCAGGTTGCGGCCTTCCAGCTTGGCTTCGATCTCGTGCCCGAAGACCTTGAAACCCTGGCGGATGACCAGATCGAGCCGGATGCCCGGCTTTTCGATCAGATCGGGCTGGCCGGCCGGGCCGCGGAAGGCGGCGCGGGTGCTGGCATAGTTGAACAGCAACGTCTGCTCCGACAGGCCGTCTTCGTCCTGGAAGCCGAGCTGCAGGTTCACCAGGTGATCGGACTGGCCGGTGAGCGGGCGGCCATCGAGGAAGATGTCCGTCGCCGGAACGATGGCGCCCGACAGCGGGAAGCGGGTGGTATCGCCGGCCTTCACCTGGATCTTCGAATCGGTGAAGGTGTAATTCGCCGAGATGAAGAAGCGGCGGCTGGCGAAGAAATCGCCCCAACCACCCAGATCGAAATATTTCACCGCTTCGATTTCGGCCCCATAAAGCTGGGCCTTCGGCGCGTTGGCGAACGTCGTCTGGAAAGTGCCGCCCTGCACGAAGGCAATGGCGTCGATCGGGTTCTTGATATCCTTGTAGAAGACACCAGCCGACAATTTCTCGTCGCGGCCGAAATACCATTCGTAGCGCGCTTCGGCGTTGATCAGTTCCGAATTGGTCAGGAACTGGTTGCCGAAGCTGAGACGATCGCTTTCGGTGTCGAAATAGGGCTGCGGCGCCAGTTCGCGGAATTGCGGACGCGCGACGGTCTTCGAGACCGCAAACCGCAACTGCATGTCGGCCATGAAATTCCAAGTCAGGGTTGCCGCCGGCAGCCAATAGCCGCGGTTGATGTTGGTCGGCGTGTTGAAGGCCGAACCCGGATTGGAATTGAACACGTCAACCGGCGTCACATTCTGACGGCCGCTTTCATAACGGATGCCGCCAACGATCTGCACGCCATCGGCCGGTTCCATTTCCACCTGTGCATAACCGGCCTGGGTGGTCAGTGCCGCTTCATAGCGCGGCGATACGGTGGAGATCGACTGCAGGTTGATGCCGTAGGTGTAGACGTTGAAATCCGACAGCAGGAAATCCGGCCGTTGCTGCGTCACGCCGCCAGGCAGCGCCGCGTTGGATTGATAGCGATAATCGAAGCGTTCGGAGCTGCGATCGGATTTGGTATAGGCATAGCCGCCGGTGAAGCGCACCGGGAAGGCCCCGTCGCGCACGCGGTAACCAAGATCGATCCCGCCGGCGAGCACATTTTCGTTCAGACGGCTGAACGCCACCGTGCTGGCCTGACCCGGCGAGCGCAGATCGTTGACGAAATCCTTGAACTGCGCCGAGAAGGCATAGTTGTTGTTGCGTTCGTAGGGGGACAGACGCTTGGTGTTGGCATAGGTGCCGCGCAGCTCGAGCGTGAGATTGTCCCACTTGAACTCACCGACCACTTGCGTGTCGATCAACTGGCGGCGGAACAAGGCGGTGGCATTGCGCTGCAACAGGCGATCGTTGCCGACGTTGATATCGTCGGTGCCGGCCTGGATGCGGGCTTCCTTGATGGTGTCGTTCACATACAGGTTCGAAAACCGGATCTTGTGATCACCGAATTCAGCCCCCACGCTGAACAGGCCGTTCAACACGCTGCGAAATTCGGTGGAGGCAAAGTTGAAATCCTGATCGGCGTTCAGCTGCCGCTGGCCGCCGGTGCCGATCGCCACGCCGCCCGACAATTGCTGCTTGCCGGCCTTGGTCTGCCAATCGTTGGAGAAACCGGCGGCAAACACGAAACCGATGCGGCCATCGCCGATATCCCAGGCCCGGCCGCCCGACATGTTGGCACCCCAGTTCACCGGGATATTGTCGTTGCGGAAAATCACGTTGGTTTCCGCATTGGCCAGCGACGCCGTGATCGTCTGCAGTTGGCTCAGCGTGTAATTGCTGCCGACCGCCAAGGCTTTGCCGCTGTCCTGGCTGGCGCGCACGCCGGCTGGAAGATTGCGGATGCCGCTGTCAAAGCCGGTCCAATCGGTGCTGCCGCCGGCATAGACATAGCCGAGCTGCCCCGTGGTGGCGGTGTTGGCACCGATGCTGCCCCCCACGGTGAAGAAGGCTTCTTTCGGCACGGCGCGGGTCGTCAGGTTGATGACGCCGCCGCCGAATTCGCCGGGGAAGTTCACCGAATAGCTTTTCTGGACGATCGAGGAGGCCAGAACGGAGGTCGGGAACAGATCCAGCGGCACCACGCGGCGCAGCGGATCCGGCGACGGGATCGGCAGACCGTTCAGCAGCGCCAGCGAATAGCGTTCGCCCAGGCCACGCACATAAACATAGCGGCCACCCACGACCGACAGGCCGGTGACACGCTTGAGTGCGCCGGCAATGTCGCCTTCACCAGTGCGCGCGATATCGGCTTGGCTCAGCACCGAGACCACTTCGCGGCTGAGCCGCACGGTATTGGGGATGCGGCGACCGATGACGACGATCTCGCTGCCACCGCCGCCGGGAATGGAAACGTCAACCGGCTCTTCTTCGGGCACGGCATCTTCGGCGGCAGGCGGCGCCGGCGGCGCAGCGGGCGCTGCCGCCTGCGCAAACGCCGGGGCGGCCATGCCGGCCAGCATGGTGGTGGAAAGCAGGATGTGCAGCGGCTTTGGCATGTTCATTTTCAAGACCCCCTGGGAACGCCACGTCGCGTGGCTTGGCAAACGGCCGGGGCGGGAAACGCCCCGGCCGTCAGGGTGATCACTGGATCGGGGACGGCGCTGCGGTGCAGGCCGTGGCACCAGCGCCGACGCCGCACGTCCAGCCGGTGTACCAGGTATCAGTGGCGTTGCGGAAGGCACCGACGAAGGTGGTTTCATCGAAGAAGGTGCCGGTGCCGGTGAACGCCGTGCGCGGATTGGTGGCCACGGCGGCGGTTTCGAAGGTGCCGGGCAGGAAGTCGCTGGTCAACGTCAGCGTGACCGGCGGCAGCAGGTTGTTGTTGCCGGTGATCAGCGGCGTGATGTTCGCCACCGGCACGTCGCTTTCGTCACGGGCGGCGGCCGGGCAGCCGAAGATCACCGAACGGAAGATCGGTCCGCCGGCTTCATCGGTTGCAGTGTCGGCGGTGGTCACCGCGGTCTGGTTGCCATCGATGTCGAGGCAGAAGCTGGCCGCGCTGTTGGAAATGATGCCGTTGACCAGGCCGTAATCGGTGCCGCCGCGCAGCAGCACCGAATCAAAGGCGCGGCGGCCTATGAAGGTGAAATTGGCAATGCGCGGGTTGGAACGGGGCGTGCGGGTTTCGTTACCGCCGGTGTCGGCTTCGATGGTGCGGTCACCGCCATTGCTGCGCTGCACGACCAGCACATATTGCATCAGGCCCTTGAAGCCGAGGTCGGTATCTACCGAATCATCGTCGGCGCCGGTGATGACCAAGAACTTGTGGTTGATGCGGCCACCGAACCATTCGATCCCGTCGTCCGAGCTGTTGTGCACCTGGATGTTCTGGGCGAAGCTGCCGGAACCGACACCGGCGAAGGTGATGCCGTTCAGCTCGTTGCCGGGGCTGACTTCGAAGCCCGGGTAGCGAACCTGGACATATTGCATGCGGCCCGAGTTGTCGGACGGCGAACCGCCGCCGTAGAACGCACCGGTCAGGCCTTCCACGGCCGATTGGCAGGAGGCGGTGCCCGGCGTGGCGCCGGCGCCGACGCAGGTGTGGATCGGCGCGCGGCCGAGGACGACGATGCCGCCCCACTGGCCGATCGAGCTGTCATTCACCGTGCCTTCCATGTTGGAACGGCTGGTGAAGATGATCGGGCGGGTGGCGGTGCCTTCCGCGAAAATCTGCGAGCCGCGGTTGATGACCAGCGCATCGGCGCCGGACGAACCGAACACCACCACGCCCGGTTCGATGGTCAGGATGCCCTGGCTGCCACCAGCGGCCGGCGCGCCCGGATCAGAGCCGAGATCGACACCGACGTTGACGCGGCCATTGAGCGAATAGACCACGCCGCGGATGTTGCGCAGCGTCAGGGCACCAGTGACGGTGCCGGAGATGGAGCAGTTGCGCAGGCTGTTGATGACGCCGACATTTGCCGTGCCGGTCGGGCAATCGGCGGCCGGGCCGGTGGGCGTTGGCGTGGGGGTCGGTGTCGGGGTCGGGGCGGGTGCCGGCGCCGGTGCCGGAACGATCAGCGTGCCTTCACCAGGCGAAGCAATGTTGCTGGCACCATCGCAGGCGGCGAGCGCCACAGCCGAACCGATCAGCAACAAGGCACGAAGACGAAGATTCATGGGACACCCCTTTGGCCGTGTGTTGGCATTGTCCGGGGTGCGACGATGGCCAATTGTGTCTGCCCCCGAATTAGGGCCGCAGATAGGCGCGATTCGCGTCACTGAAATTGCATCTGCATTGCAGAAGGATAACAACTATGTTGCAATATGAAGACAGTGACGGCGGAGATGCGCCAGACCCGATCAGGGTTTGACAATGATTTCCATCACTTGACCGCCGCGACGCACCCGCAGGGCCAATTGCCCGTTGGCGGCCAGCTCCTGCGGCAGCTCCATGATCTTTTCTTCAGACATCAGATCAGCGCCATTGGCCGCCAGCAATATGTCATCCGGGCGCAGCCCGGCGCGGGCGAGCAGGGGCAAGCCGGCGAGACTGGTCACCCGCCAGCCATCGAGGCCCTGGGCGCCGCGCAGCGGGGCGGTGGCCAGCAGCCACGGTTTCGGATCGCCACCCGGCGGTGGCGATGGCCCGGCGGCGGCCGTTCTGGGCGCATCGGGAAAGGCCAGGATCTGCTCGCCGCCCGGCCCGGCGAGGATGGCGCGGCCCGGCTCCACCCGCAACAGCCGCAAGCCACCAATATTTGCTGCGTTCAGGCTGCGGCCGGGGCGCAGCAGATATTGCCGGCCGCCGGTGATCACGATGGCCATGCCGCCATCCGGCCCGGTGCGCAAACCGGCCAGGGCGAGATCGGTGGGGGCCGCGACGGCCGCAACAGGGGGCGCCGGTGGCGCAATCGCGGCGGGCGGCGCGGCAATGGTCGCCACCACGGGGGCTTCTGGGGCCATATCCGAACCCGCGCCGCGCAGCAGAAAAACCAGCGCCGCCGCCATCGCCAGCCCGCCGCCAATCGCGATCGCCCATTCGCGAGGGGTGTTCCGGCGCGCCGCCATCACGGGCAGCCGGCCAGGCCCGCCACCGGCAGCACCAGCGCGCTGCCATCGGCTTCGGTGATGGTCAGGCTGCCATCGCGCACCACCGCGCCGCCGGCGGTGGCGGGCAGGATGGTCAACCGCACCTCATAGCTGCGGGTGGCGGATCGGTACCGGCTGACCGGGGCAAAGCCGAGCACGGCCGTGCCTTCGGCGGTGGTGACCGGCAGATCATTGATCTGGCCATCGATCACCAGCCGCAGCAGCGCCGGATTGCGGCCGAGCATGGCGAAGCGCTTCGTGGAGGCGCGGTCCCACAGGAACAGCGCGCATTCGCCGGCGGGCAGCGGCTGCGGCGGCAGTTCGGACAGGCTGGGTGGCAGGCTGGCGGCGGCCAGTTGCGCGGCGATGAGGGCGGCGATCACCATGATGCCTCGCGATTCAGCACAGTCTCTCCATTCACCCGTCCAAAGCCGGCGGCGGCCAGCGCCAGGGTTTCGGCCGGGGCCGCACCGGCGATGGCCAGCCGCGCCTGCCAGCCTTGCGCCGTGAGCGCCAAGTCCAGCCGCACCCGGCCATCCGGGCTGGCCAGCGGCAGCAGCAGCACCGCGCCGTCGCAGCGTGGCGCACCATTTAGGCTGGTCTGTCCGGCCAACGCGATGGCCAGCGTGGCACTCACCTGCCCGGACGCGCTGCGGCAGCGGCCATCGACATCCAGTGTGATGCCGGTGTCGGCCAGGGTGAGGCCGGCCAGGGGCAGGCCGGGCAGGGCGGTGCCGGCGAGCGTGCCGGTCAGGCCCTCGCCGCCGCCGCCCGAAGCGCCCTGGAACAGCCGGCCGGTGACGGCGCCGGCCAATTGCCATTGCAGCCGGCCCTGCACCAGCGCGCCGGGTTGCAGGCTGAGATCGATCGGACCCAGGCGGGCGCTGCCAATGGCGGCACCGTCAAGGCTTGCGCGCCAGATGCTGCCCGATACGCTGGCGGCGGACAGCGGCGGGGCGGGCAGCAGCAGCCGCGCCGGCAACAGGGCGAGCGCGCCGATGGCAAGGCCGGTGAGCAGAGGCCAGACACGCGTCATTGCGAACGCCGCACGGTGAGGCGCACGCGCACCGATTGGTCGGGATTGCGCGTCGCCTCCAGCTGATCGATCACCAGGCCATCGCGCACCTCCAGCCCACTGGCCCAGCCGAGCAGCAGCCGGCCGTTGACTGCAGTGATTTCCACCACCGCCTGGCCCGACCCTTGCGCCTCCAGCCGCGCGGCTTGCAGGCCGGCTTCGGCCAGCCGACGGTTGAGGATGTCCTGCACCGGGACCCCCGTGGCGGCGGGGCGGGCGCGGATGGCCGCGACCAGCGCCTGCGCCTCGGCATGGCGAGCGACGGCGGTGCTGGCGTCTGCTGTCGCCTGCGCGCGCGCGGCACCCAGCGGCCGCAGCACGACCAGCCAGACCAGCACGGCGGCAAGCAGCGCGGCCATGATCGCCAGCAGCGCACGCTCGCGCGGGGTGCGGTCGTTCCACCATGGGGTGAAGACCGTGATCATTTGCTTAACCTCACGTCGGTGATGCTGGCGTCGGCCGTGGCGCGGGTGGCTCCAACGCTGACGGTCAGGCCCGACGGGGCCAGCGCTGACGCCAGCGCCTGGGCTTCGGCCGGGCCGCCGGCCACACCCGCAATCAGCCCGCCGGCCGGCGTGTAGCTGAGGCTGCCGAGCCCGGCACCGGGGCGTGCGGCCAAAGCCTGCACGACCGGCGCGGCCAGGGTTGCCAAGCCGCCATCGGCACCGCGCTGCTGCGCGACGGCCGCCAGGCCGGCCAGCGCTGCCGTGCCATCGCCGGCGCCGCCAATCCCTCCCGGCGCGAGCAGCGGCCGGGCCAGCGCCAGCGTTTCGGCATGGGCCGCACTGGCGGCGGCGCGGGCGCGCAACAGCGCCGCGATATCGCCGGCCAGCCACAGCCCGGCGATGGTCGCCGCCAGCAGCGCCCAGCGCCGCCACAGGCCGGCGGGGGCCTGCCAGCGGGTGACGGTGGCGAAATCGCCGACCAGCAGATCGAGTGCGTCCGGCATGGGCGGGGCCAGCGCGACCTCCGCCACCGCATCGGTGCCGATCAGCGCGGCGGCCAGATCGGACTCGGCCGCGAAGGCGGCAGCCATGCTGCGCGCCACGACGCGCATGCCCTCGCGCGCCACTCCCCAGCCGGCGGACGGCACCGGCAGCAGCAGCGGATCGGGGATGATGCGGCTGGCATTGAGGCCATTGCGCGCCAGTTCGGCCAGCCAGCCGGCCATCACGGTGCGGCTGACCACGGCGACAGCGCGCGGGCCTGAACCTGGTGCGACAGCGATGTGCGGGTCGCTTTCCGCCAGCCGATCCGCCAGCGCCAGCCGGGCGGCAGCGGCGGCCTGTGCCGGTGCCAGATCAGGCAGATCGATCCAGTGCAGCGCCACGTCTTCACCGGGCACGGCGAGCACCAGCGGCACCGCTGGATCGGCAACAGGCCAGCCGGCGGCGCTGGCGATCAGCCGGCCTTCGCCCCAGCGCTGCCAGCGCACCTGTGGTGCGAGATACAGGACAATCATTCGTCGGGCCCCCAGCGCCGCACCACCAGCCGCGCCGGTGCCCGGCCGGCATCGATCAGCCCGGTGGCGGCGATCGGCTGCAATGGATCGAGGCCCGTCACCGTCAACGCCAGCCAGCGATTGCGCAGATCGGGCTGGCGCAAGGCATCGGCGGCCACGGCCCGCCCCGCCAGCAAGGGCTGCGCCCAGAAATCGGCAAGGCTGGCCCAACCGGCGGCGGGCCGTGCCGCGATCGCATCGCGTACCGTGGCCAGTGGCGCACCGATAATCGCCGCCAGCACCGGCGCATCGGCCGGGCGCATCGAATTGAGGTTGGGCCGCGACAATTCGGCTTCGGGCAGCGCGCACACAAAGGGCCGGGCGCGGGCATAGATCGCCGGGGTGACGCCAGCCACCGCGCGCCATTCGGACACTTCGGCCAGCAAGGTCGAGGCGGTGCGATAGGGCGTGGCAGCGCGGGCATAGGCCGGGTCTTCGGCGCCGCCGGGGCCGGGTTGCTGATCAATGTCGATCCAGTCGGCGGTGGCAGCAGCGATGCGGGCGGCCTCTTCGGATGGCACATCCAGGGCGGTGAGCAGGCGGGCGAGTTGTTCGACGCCAAGTGGCCTGGTGACGCTGCGCCCCGGCGCGCCGAGGGCAACGCTGTTGAGGTTGAAGCAATTGCCGCCGGGCGTCACCGCGGCGCGGGCACCGGGGCCAGTGCCGGGGGCCGCGATTTGCAAGCCGGCTTGTGGCAGCGGCACGGCGGGCGAGACGCTGGCAATCGCGACGGTTTCGGCGGCGAGAACGGCGGCTTCCTGGAGGGCACGGCCGTCACGATTGGCCTCCAGCGCGCGGGCGAGGCGCAGCCGGTCGAACAGGCTGGTCGAAAGCGTGGCCAACACGCCGACCAGAACGAGGACGTTGATCAGCGCTGCGCCTTGCTCGTGCTTGGGAACGGAGCGCTTCATGTTGCCCCTCCCGGCCCGATGAGCAGCACATGCCGCACCTGGCCCAGGTCCTTGCCGGCCAGCGTCAATTCGATGGCGCGCGGCAGGGCGGCGGGACTGGTGGCCGCCCAAGTTTCCTGCCAGCCGCTGCGCCCGAACAGGCGCAGCCGGGCGCTGCTGATGCCGCTGGCCAGCACCGTCGCACTGCCCGGCGCGTCGCCATCCAGCATCGACGCGGTACGGCGGATCAGTTTGCCGCCTTCGATGGCCCAGCTCACGCGCTGCAGGCTGGCGCGCGCTGCGCCATCGGGATTGCGCCAGCCGCGTCGGACCAGCGTGAACAGCGCGCCGTCGTTGGCGCTGAAGGCCGGCCGGCTGCGGCCTTCGGCGTCGCGCCACGGCCGGGGAGCGGCCTGGCTGGTATCGGCGCTGAGCAACGCGCGCAGGCGGATGTGCGCTTGAGCATCGTTCAGCAGCACGCGGCTGCTGTCACCGGCCTGCACGGCGCTGCCCAGCAGCACGGTGCCGGCGGCGGCCATCACGCCGAACAGGAACAGGCCGACAAGCAGTTCGATGAGGGTGAAGCCGGATTGGTTCAGCTCCCTCCCCCTTGTGGGGAGGGCGACTCGCGCGAAGCGCGGCGGGGTGGGGGTATGCGTGTGGCCGCACGTGGAACCCCCACCCCGCTCGGCTGGCGCCGAGTCGCCCTCCCCACAAGGGGGAGGGAGTTGAGGAGGCGCACTCGGGATCACTGCCCGCTCCACAGCAATTGGTCGGTCGCGACGATCTGCCCGGCATCACCGCGCACCTCAACGGTCACCACTTGCGTGCCCGGCACCGGGCCGGGCGCCACCCGGCGCTGCCAGGGCCAGTCGCGCTGGCCGGCGCGTTCGCGGCCCTGATCGGCGGCGGGGGCGGTGGGGGACAGCATGGCCTCCAGCGTCTGGTTGCGCGCCACCGTGGCCGCATATTGCCGATCGGCCAGATGCACGGCGCCCGACAGCGACAGGCCAGAGAGCCGCACCAGCGCGACCGCAGCCATGGCGAAAATGGCCAGCGCGACCATCACCTCGATCAGGCTGAAGCCCCCAGAGCGGACGTCATGCTGCACCGGCACGCACGCCTCCTGCAGCATCGATGGTCACGGCCGCCGCGCTGCCATCGGCGCTGATCAACAGTCGTGCCGGGGTGGCGAGGCCGGTGGAATCGAAATCGATGTTGGTCACCGGCAGCGCCATCCCGGCGGGCAGTGCGGTGGGCTTCAGGTTCGGATCGGGCAGCCATGCGTTCCCGCTGGCCAGTCGCAGCACCTGCCAGCCGGCCACGTCTGTCGCCAGTCGCACCGCGCAGCCGCAACTGATCGCCAGATCGCGCGCCGCGGCGGCATGGGCAGCGAGCCGGTCGGCCTGACGGCGCACATCGCCACCCGGCGCCGGCAACGACAACAGCAATGCCGCGCTGGCCATGCCGATGATCAGCATGGCCACGGTGAGTTCCACCAGGGTGAAGCCGGCTTGGTGAAGCTCCCTCCCCCCTGAGGGGAGGGCGACTCGCGCCCCTTGGCGCGAGCGGGGTGGGGGTTGCGCATGCCGAAACGACAGGCGCGAACCCCCACCCCGCTCGGCTGCCGCCGAGTCGCCCTCCCCGCAAGGGGGAGGGAGTTGGTGCGCATTAGAGGTTCCAGTTGCCGATGTCATCGGCCTCCCCTCCCGGGCCGCTGGTGCCGTCCGGCCCCATCGACCATATGTCGAAGGCACCGTGGCGGCCGGGGCTGGCATATTGATAGGGGTGGCCCCAGGGATCATCGGGCAGGCGCGTCAGGTAGCCGCCGGGGCGATAGCGATCGGGGTTGCCAAGATCGGCAGGTGCGGCCTTCAGCGCGGCGAGGCCCTGCGGGGTGCTGGGAAACACCATGGTATCGGCCTTGTAACTGGTGAGCGCGGTTTCCAGTGCGGCAATGTCGGCACGGGCGCGGGTGAGGGCGGCCTTGTCGACATTGGGCAGCACGTTGATCACCACCACGGTGGTGAGGATGCCGATGATGACGATCACCACCATCAGCTCGATCAGCGTGAAGCCGTTGGGTTTGGGGCGATTGCGAAGTTTCATGCGCCGGCCAGACTCTCGAGTTGCAGGATGGGCAGCAGGATGGCGAGCACGATGATCGCCACTGCGCCGCCCATCACCAGGATGATCGCCGGTTCCAGCACGGCGAGGCCGGTGCGGGTGACGGCATCATATTCGCGCTCCAGCGCCTCGGCGCCGCGTTCCAGCATGGTATCGAGCCGCCCGGCGCTTTCGCCGCCGGCCACCATGGCGACCAGCAACGGCGGCAGCACCGCAGCACGCTTCATGGCGGTGGTCAGGCTGGCGCCTTCCCTGACGTCGCTGGCCATGTCGGCGACGCGCATCCGGATGGCGTGGTTGCCGATGGTGGGCAGGGTGAGCATCAGGCCATCGACCAGCGGCAGGCGGCTGGCGACCATCATCGCCAGCGTGCGTGCCAGCCGCGCGGCCGCCAGATCACGCAGCAGGCGCCCCACGATGGGCAGCCGCAGCAGCCAGCTGTCGAAGCGCAGCCGGAAATCCGCATCCTGCAGCGCCCGGCCGAACAAGGCCGCACCGCCGGCAATGAGGATCAGGATCAGCCACCAGAAACGGGCGAGGCCGGCCGAAAGCGCCATGACGATGCGGGTGAGCAGCGGCAGGGTCTGGCCGATGTCGGCAAATTGCCGGGCAATGGTGGGGACAACAAAGGCCATCAGCGCGCCGACTGCCAAGGTGGCGACGATGGCCAGCGCCGCCGGATAGGCCAGCGCCGATTGCACCCGGCCCTTCAGTTCGGCCTGGCGTTCGAGCAGATTGGCGAGACGTTCGAGCACGGCGGGCAACGTGCCGGCGCCTTCCCCGGCGGCGACCATGGCGCGGTAGATCGGCGGGAAGCTGCCGGGGGCCAGGCTCATCGCGTCCGAAAGGCGGCGGCCTTCGACGACGGCACCGTGCACGCTGGCCAGCACGGCCTTGCTGCGGTCCGATTCGGTTTGGCGCACGATGGTGCGCAAGGCTTCTTCCAGCGGGGCAACGCTGGCCAATGTGGCGAGCTGGCGCGTGAACAGCACCAGTGCCGAGGGCTTGAGCTTGCCGCTGATGCGGGTTTCGGCTGGCGTGGCGACGGCAGTGGCCGGTTCGAGCTTGGTGGCAAACAGCTTGCGTTCCAGCAGATCGGCGCGGGCGGCTTCCGGGGTCGGCGCGGCGAGGCGGCCGGCGCGCGGGCGGCCGGCGATATCGAGCGCTTCGTAGCGCCAGTCAGCCATCTGCCGGCTCCAGTTCCGGCAAGCCCATCACGCGCAGCGCTTCGGCCGCGGTGGTCAGGCCATCGATCACGGCCTGGCGGGCGATGGCGGCCAGGCCGGGGCTTCCCGCGGCCTCGGCGAGTTCGACCGCGCTGGCGCCGGCGTGGATGCGGGTGGCGAGCGCATCGGTCATGCGGATGATTTCGAACAGGCCGACCCGGCCCTGCCATCCCGTGTGGTTGCAGGCGGTGCAGCCGTCTGCGTGCCAGATCGGATCGCCAGCGGTCAGGCCCAGGCTGCTGGCTGCGCCGGCATCGGCGGGCCGGCTGGTGCGGCACGACGGGCACAGGCGACGCACCAGCCGCTGCGCCACCACGGCGCGCAGCGTGGCAGCGAGCAGGAACGGCTCCACGCCGAAATCGCGCAGCCGCGTGATGGCGCTGGCGGCATCATTGGTGTGCAGCGACGACAGCACCAGATGCCCGGTGAGCGCGGCCTGCACGGCGATGCCGGCGGTTTCGCCATCGCGGATTTCGCCGACCATCACCACGTCCGGATCCTGGCGCAGGATGGCGCGCAGGCCGGCGGCAAAGCTGAGGCCGACGCGGGCATTCACCTGCGTCTGGCCGATGCCATCGACGGCATATTCCACCGGGTCTTCCACTGTGAGGATATTGCGGCGGCCATCGTTGAGCAATTTCAGGCCGGCATAGAGCGTGGTGGTCTTGCCGCTGCCGGTGGGCCCCGTCACCAGCACCAGGCCGTTGGGTTCGGCCAGCGCGGCGCGCAAGCTCGCGTCGATGGCGGCGGGCATGCCGAGCCCGACCAGATCGATGCCGGCATTGTCCTTATCGAGCAGGCGCAGCACGACGCGTTCGCCGCCGCGCGCCGGCAGGGTGGAGACGCGCACATCCAACCGCTTGCCGCCCAGCGCCAGTTCCATGCGGCCATCCTGCGGCAGGCGCCGTTCGGCGATATCCAGCCGCGCCATCACCTTGATGCGGCTGGCCAGCAGCGGCGCGACGCCGGGCGGCAGGCGGTGCAGCTCGCGCAGCTCGCCATCCAGCCGCATGCGGACGACCAGGCCGGTTTCAAACGGCTCGATATGGATATCCGACGCCTTCAGGCGGGCGGCCTCCGCAATCAACCCGTTGATCAGGCGGATGGCGGGCGCTTCGTCGTCGCTGGCCAGCAGATCCTCGGCGGACGGCAGATCATCGGACAGGGCGGCAAGATCATCGGCACCGCCGGCATAGGCGGTGGCGGCATAATGATCCTGCAACAGGCGATCATATTCGGCGGCGCCAACCTCGCGGATGCGCAGCGGCCGGCCGGCAAGGCGGCGTACTTCGCTGAGCGCCGACACGCTGCTGCCCGCGCGGCGGGCGACATCGGCCACATCGCCGAGCGCCGTGACGATGACCCCTTGCGCGCGCGCGAAGCCGTAGGAGAGGGTGGGCGCGGTCATGGTTTCGGTGGTTCGGCCGGCGGGGCTGGCGGGTTTCCGGGCGGGGTGGCCTTCAGATAATCACGCACCAGCGCATCAAGGCTGGTGGCGGCGCTGCCTTCGCGGCTGGCCTGTTCGGCGCGCACATATTGATAACGGTCGCCGGCAATGCGCGCCGCATCCTCGGCATTGCGGATGATGGTCGGGCGGATGAACACCATCAGATTGGTCTTGGTGCGATTGCGCGATTTCGATCGGAACAAATTGCCGAGGAAGGGGATATCGCCGAGCAGCGGCACTTTCTCGATGGCGCGGCGTTCATTTTCGTCGATCAGGCCGCCCAGCGCGATGATCTGGCCGTCGTCCACCGTCACCGTCGTGCTGATCTCGCGCTTGTTGAGGATCAGATCGGGGATGTTGGCGGTCACCACCGCCGATGCGATGCTGCTCACCTCTTGCCGGAGGCTCAGCTTGATGGTGTTGCCGGCGTTGATCTGCGGGCGCACATCCAGCACGATGCCGACATCCTGGCGCTGCACGGTGCGAAACGCATTGTCGAAATTGTTCGAAAGCGCCTGGCCGGTGGCGATCGGCACATTCTGGCCGACCAGGATATGCGCCTGCTGATTGTCCAGCGCCATCACCGACGGGGTGGACAGTACATTGGAGGCGGTATCGGCCTTCACCGCATTGACGACAAAGCCGAACACGGCGCCGCTGCCGAGATTGCCGCCAAAGCCGAACTGGCCGCCGTTGGCGTTCAGCAGGCTGTTCACCGCCGCGGTGCGCAGCGCCACCGACGTGCTGTTGTCCTGACCATAGCGGCGTTCCGACACGATGGCGCCGGCGACCGACAGCAGATTGGGCGCGGCGTTGCTGTAGTTGGTGACCGAGAAGGGGATGTTGCTCCCCCCGGTGCCCGACAGCAGGAATTGCACGCCCAGGCGCTGCGCGGCGATGTCGCTGATTTCGACGATGACGGCCTCGACCAGCACCTGTTCACGGCGCACATCGAGTTGGCGGATGACCTCGCCCAGCCGGCGCTGCACATCGGCGGGTGCGGCGATCACCAGCGCGTTGGCGCCTTCATAGCGCGCGATCACCGCCTGGCCGCGGCCGATGCTGGCGCCGGGCACGAAGCCGCTGGTGCCCAAGGATCCGCCGGTGGTCGGCGTCGGTTGCGGCGCGCTGTTCTGTTGCTGCGGCGGCTGGCCGGCGGTTTGCGCGCCGTTGCCGCCAAGCTGGCTCTGCATCGGCAATGCCAGCGGCGCGGCCTGGCTGGCCGGGCTGACCGGTTGGCCGACAAGCTGTTGCAACACCGGCACCAGTTTCTCGGCATCGGCATGATTCAGGAAAATCACCCGCACATCGGCACCGGCCGCGGCCGCCTGATCAAGATCGCCGACAATGCGGGCCAGCTTGGCGAGGGTGGCGGGATCACCGCGCAGCACGAGGCTGTTGCTGGCATCGACCGGTGCCACTTGCCAGCCCCGCCCTTCGGCGCTGCCTTGCGCCACCTGGGAAAGGCTGGTGGCGATCTCGCGCGCGCCGGCGTGCTTGAGCGCGATCACCCGCACGGCGGCGCGATCCTGATCGATCTGCCGGGCAATGGCGCGCACGCGGGCAACATTGTCGGCATAATCCGCGACGATCACCGCGTTGCCGGCGCGATTCGCCGTCACCTGGCCTTCGCGGCTGACCAGCGGCCGCAGCGTTTCGATGGCGCTGGCGGCATCGATGAAGCTGAGATTGATGACGATGGTTTCAAAACGGTCGCGCCCGGTGCCGCCCGAAGGCTGGGTGGCGGCGCCATCGGCCGGCGCGACGCGAAACGCGCCGCCGGCTGCCGGTGTGACCACCAGGCCATTGGCGCGCAGCGTCGACAGGAACAGCTCGAAATAACCGGCCTGATCGAGCGGGCGTTCGGACACGACCGTCACCTTGCCCTGCACGCGCGGATCGATGATGAAGCTGCGCCCGGTGGCGCGCGCCACATCCTGGATATAGGCGCGCACATCCGCATCGCGCAGATTGACCGTCTGTTGGGCAAGCAGCGGTGCCGCGATGAGATGCGCGGCGAGCAGCAGCGGGATGATCCGGCGCTTCATTTTGCTTGCGCTCCGGTCGGCGTGGCGGGCGGGGCCTGCAGTGGCGGCGGCGCGACCTGCACGGCCGGTTGCGTGGTCGGCGCTGCGGCATCGCTGGGCGATTGATCAATATACAGGGTTTCGCGCGCGCCGCCGCGGTCCAGAACCACCGATTCGAATTCCACCGCCACCAATTTCACCCCCGGCATGATCTCGTCGCCTACTGCAAAGCTCTGCTGGCGGCCATCGGGCGTGGCGATGATCGCCGATCCGCGCGCGCTGGCGGCGTCCACCCGGGTGCCGACCAGCGCCAGATCGAGACCCGACACCGCATCGGGTGCGGCCGTGCCCTGCGGGAAGAACGGATCGCTGCCCGCCAGCGCCAGCGGCGATGCCGTCGCCGTGGCGGAACGCAGGGGCGGACTGGGGGGCGGCGCGCCCAACGGCCCGGCCGGCGTGACCGCCAGCCAGATGGCGCGGGCCAGCACGATGCCGGCGACGCTCCAGCCGAGGGTTTCGGCGACAGCAAGCGCGAGCGGCATCCGGCTGTGATTGGCGATCAGCTTCTGCACCCCCACACACTCCATCGGACGGGCCGGGAATCCAAGCCGGATTCGAAGCGAGAGCTTGCCCTATCGGCTGCGTGTGACGGTATGGTTACAGCATTGTGACGGGATGGGGGTGCGCCTGATCTTGGACCACTGGAAGATGCAGGGGCCACACGCAATGATCCTCCCCTGAGAGGAGAGGAGCAGGAAAAGAGGCGCTTGATGTCGGTTATTCCGCCTTGGAGCCGAACCCGCGCCGCGCGGTGGTTTTCACCGGCTTCACCTCGCCCGGATACATCAGCCGCAAGGATGCCGGCGCGCCGCAGGATTTGATCAATTTCTCCACAATCAGCTTGCGGGTCTGGATCAGCGAGACGGAGGTGAAGGGGATCACGCGCTCCTTCGCCACTTCATCGGCGGTGAACGGCTTGGCGGTGGCCGGCGCGGTGCCGCCGCCCAGCCCGAACACCATGAAGTTCATCAGATCGGCCAGTTGTTCATTGTCGGTGATGCGCGACCGGGCGATGTTGGGCAGGCGCGCCAGATAGGATCGGCCTTCGGGCAGGCACATGAACCAGCCGACGCGGCCGCCAATGGTGGGCAGATCGGCCGGCGCGGCATAGCCATGGATGCCGTGGCAGCCGCCGCAATGTTCGACATAATCGGATTGCGCCTGGGTCATTTCCGCCGGATATTGAAACGGCGTGCCCTTGGGCGGCGGCGCGGCAAAGGCTGGAATCGTCGCGCCGGGGGGGGGCGGGGCAGCGCTGACTGCGGGGGCAACGGCGAACATCGCCATCGCCGCCAGCGCCAGACACCGCCCCGGATGCATTACTGCGCCTTTCCGACCAGCACGGCAGTGGAGCAGTGATATTCCATGCTGCTGGTGCCGAAGCACCAGATGACGTTGTTGTTGAGCTGCGGCATGTACAACTGGGTTTCGCGATCGGTGTTGTCGCAGCCGCACTGGCCGCAACCCGATTTGCCGCAGCAATCGCGATAGGCGATCAGATAGGCATTGCCGTCATCGGGATTGATGCAGGTGCCAACCCACGACACCGGCGATGGCTCGGTGCCGGCCGGGCAGCTCGCCGCGGTGCCGCCGCAGCAGCTGCACAGCGAACCATCGATGGCGCAATAACGCCAATATGTGCACTTGGTGTCGTCCTTGGTCTGCGCGTTGCGGGCAAAGGCCGTCTTGGCTTCCGGCGTGCGGTCCGGCTTGGCGGCGTTGGCGCGGCTGACGGGCAGCAGCGGGAACACCGGTGCTGCGACGATGGTGGCGCCCAGCTTGGTGATGAAGGAGCGGCGCGAAGTGCTGCCGGCGAACTTGCGCAGCAGTTTTTCGCCCAGCGCATCCATGTTGAACTTGCTCATGTCGTGTCCCCCTTGGCTAGCCGGTTGTCACGCTGTCGCCGCGGCGTGCGGTTTGGCGGGTGCCGGCTTCAGACCGGCAATATAATCCTGAACGCTCGCCACGCCCATTTCGTGGCTGACGATCAGACTTTCGAGATGTTCGCGGCTGTTGACCAGCCCCTTGGCCAGAATCTTGCCGGCCCCGTCCATCAACACGGCGTGCGGCAGCTTGTCGACTTCGAACAGGCGGCCGACCTCATCACTGTTGATGAACGGATAGGCATCAAGCCCCTGCGCTGTCACCAGTGATTGCTGGATCGCCGGTGTGTCATCGCCCACGAACACCAGGCTGATGCGTTCGGCGGCGGCAAAGCTTTTCGCGACCGGGATCAGCGATTTGCACATCGGGCACTGCGCCGAAACGAACATCAGCAAGCGCAAAGACGCCGTGGCCGAGACGCCGCCAACCGTATAGGGCCGGCCATCCAGCGTGGTGACGGCGAGCGGCGGCGCAACATCGCCCACCGCCGGGCCGCGATTGGCATCCAGTGCGCCGGCCGGGGCCACGCGCACATGCAGCACGCCAACCTGCCGGGCCAGCGCCAGGCCCGCGACGCCCAGTGCAATCAGCACCAGCCATTGCAGCGCTTCGTTGATGATCAGCAGGGTGAACATGAAAAGCGAAACCTCTTGAATATCAACCGCGCGCCCGGCCGGGGGCCAGCCCGGCCACGGCGTTCAGCGTGGTGAACAACAGCAGCAACATATAGACCGCAATCCCAGCCACCAGCGCGACGGCCAGATCGGCGCCTGCCAGCGACGATGCGTTCCCCGTTGCAAGCAACGGCAACAGCCCGGCGGCGAGCACGACATTGCGCATCACCTGCCCCCAGCCCAGTTGCTGGCGCAAGGCCGCATGGCCGCAGCCGCAATCAATGTGGCGGCGGCCGCGCTGGATGTTGACGGCCATCGCCGCCGCAAACACCAGCAGCAACAGCACCGCCGCGAGCGGTGCAATCGGCGGCATGGCGGCCACCAGACCGAGCAGCAACAGAACGGCAATCACCAATTCCGCCACCGGCAACAGCGCCGCCGCCGGTGCGACCAGTGCGCTGGGCAGCAGGCGATAATTGGCAATCACGCCGGGCAGCAGCGCGCGGTGGCGCAGCTTGTCAACGCCCGCAACCAGAAACAGCAGCGCAACCACGACGCCGGCCGCGCTGCTGATGATCAAGAGGATGCTGCTGCCCAAGCGAGGCTCACTGCCCGTCGAAGGTGTGGATCACGCCGCCGCCGGCGCGTTTCAGTTCATGCTTCTGTTCATAGGTCGTGCCATCCATCACGATCACCATGCCTTCATCGCCCGCCATGAAGATCAGCGGCTTGTCATCCTGGGTGATGTTGATGTTGCTGGCCTTTTCCTTCAGCGGCACGCGCTTGACGATCTTGCGGGCCGCCAGATCGACCACCCACAATTCCTCGCCGTCTTCCTTCTGGGTCCAATATTCGCCGCGGTGCATCAGCACATAAAGCATGCCGGTTTTCTTGTGCAGCGCGGTCAATTGGCGGCCGCCGGGAAACCAGTTGATGTCGAGCGGCTTGGTATCACCGGGGCGCAGGCCGGCGGCGGCCTGCAGCGACCAGGCATCGCCGACCACCGGGGCGGCGCCGAGCGTCGCGGTGCGCACCAGGCCGGTGTAGGTCACGAACACGGCGGTTTTTTTGGCGCGATCATAGACATAGGAGTCAAAGACCGGATCTTCGGCCGCCTTGAAGAACGGGGCGGTGTGGGTGATCACCGGCGTCTTGCCGGTCAGCGTGGCGGTGGCGATGGTGCCATCGCTGCACAATGCCGAAAAGCCGACGCCGGCCACCGGCACGAAGCTGGCGCAGCCAGGCAGCTCCACGACCTGGACCATCTTCTTCTTTTCCAGATCGACGACGTTCACCGATGATGCCGGGCTGAAATTATAGACGAACGCCGTCTTGCCATCATCACTGATCTGAAAATTGTTGCTCTGCGCGCCGATGATCAACCGGCCCGGCATCGGGATTTCGGTGATCAGATTGAGCGTGGCGGGATCATAGACCGCGATGAAATCCTGGCGGGTGCCGCGGTTGATCTTGGTCCAGATGGTTTCGGAGACGTACCAGGCCTTCTTCGTCGGATCGAGCGCCAAATCCGACCATTGCGAGGTGCTCAGCTGCCCGACCATCTTGCCGGTGTCGCCATCGAAGATGCGGGTGCCGCCGGCGCCCCAGCCGCCACGGAAAATGCCCCAGTGCGGCGATGCGGCGGGCAATTTGCTGGTGAAGGGCGTTTCCGGCTCCAGGCCGGGGGTGGAGGTGGTTGGCGCAGCCGACGCGGCGCTTTGCGCCATGGCGCCACTGGCGGCCAGAACGCCGATCACCACGGCGGTTGCCAGGCTGGTTGCCCGCACTGAAATATATGTGGTTTTCATGATCGCACCTGTCCCCCAAACCCGTCTGAAAAACGCACCCTCGCGCGACTCACCTAAATGCTTCGGTGCCATGCCGCGTTCCTGATGGATGCTGGACGGGCGTCAAGTATTCGTCAAGCCGTCCTGCACTGCCTGAATTGCGTAGGCGATGGTTCGGGTGCGTTTCGGCTTGCGTGCTCATGCGAAGCGCTGGATCTCGGCCGGGGTGACCGTCTTGGCCAGATGCACCAGCGCGGTGACGGCCAGCGCCTTCATCTGCGGCATCTGGTGGGCCCAGGGCTTGCCATGGCCGGCGAAGATGGTGGTGCCTTCCATGCTGGCGCTGATGAAGCGGGCGACGATGTCCACATCTTGCGCCGTCAGCGCTGGATTGAGCGGCGCGATGGCAGACCCCAGATTGCGGTGGGCACGTCTGTAAAAGGCCGCGACGCGATCGGCGACGAAGCTGTCGTGATTGGCCAGCGCCCATAATTCGGTGAAGACATGGGTGGTGCGCTTGGTGCCGATGTCGTCCAGCACGATCTCGATGGTGATGCGCAACTGGTCTTCCGGGCTGAGGCCGGGCTGCCGGGCGGTGTTGTCGAGCAATTGCTCGTAATAGTCGAGCAGATCGTCAAGCAGCAGCTGGATCAGCAATTCCTTGCGGGCGAAATGATAGGAGACATTGCCGACCTTCATGCCGCAGCGTGCAGCGATGCGGCGGAAGGTGAACGCACTGGCGCCTTCGTCGATCAGCACGGCCAGCGCGGCATCAAGGATCAGTTCGACGGTCTCGGCGCCGCGCGTGTAGACGCCCGGTCGGCTGGAGGGCCGGCTGGGCGGGCGGTCGGGAGCGGCCTCCAGGATGGCGTCGCCTCTTTTTTCGTTCATCGAAGGAAACTACGCCGGGTGACGTATGCCGTCCAGTGCAGCGCTTGACCAAAGCTTGATGACTGTCCAGTATTCGACCGTGATTGCGCCGCGGCATGGCGGCATCGGCAAGCGGGGATCGACTGTGACGTCTGCGAAGAATCTGGTGTTGGCGCTGGTCGCCGTGTTGGCCACGCCGGCGGCTGCGGCCGATCCCAAGGCGGCCGCCAAGGCAGCTTTCGTGGCACGCTGCGGCATGTGCCATCAGGCGACAGGCGACGGCCTGGCTGGGCAGTTTCCCAAGCTTTCGGGGCGGGCCGCAGCGATCGCGCAGACGCCGGCCGGGCGCCGTTACCTGGCCCGGGTGGTGCTGGGCGGCATGGCCGGGCCGATCGAGATCGATGGCGTCAAGCTCAATGGCGTGATGCCGGGCATGGCGTCGATGTCGGATGCCGAAATCGCCGAAATCCTCAGCCATGTCGTCACCCTGGGCAAGCCGGCCAAGCCGGCCAAGCCGTTCAAGGCCGAAGACATCACGGCGGCGCGGGCCGAAGGCGGCGCGAACATGTCCAGCAACAAGGCACTGCGCCTGCAGATGGTCGCCGACGGCGTCGTGAAATAACGCAGGCTCAAGCAGGGCGAAGCGTGGGCGGTACCGCCGGGTAGGCGCTGCTGATATCGCCGAGCGTTTCGGCCAGCGGGTCCAGCCAATCGGCAAAGCGCTTCCAGTGATCGACGCCATCGGTGAAGATCGGCTGGCGCACCTGCTCGCTGCTGGCCGTGCGAACGGCACGGTCGGTCTGCCAGAAGGTCAGGCAGGCCGGCTCGAAATCCACGCCGACAGCGCCAAGCAGCTTCGTCACCTGCACCTCGGTATCTGCGACCATCTGTTCGTAGATGACGCGATGGACAGCGCCCGGCAGCACCGCATCGATATGCGCCATGAAGCGCACATAATCCCGGTAATAACGGCCGACATCGACCAGATCATAGGAAAAGCTCTGCCCGCGCGCGAAATGCTGTTTCCAGGCCGAGAAGCAACAGCCCATCGGGTGGCGGCGGGCATCGATGATGGTGGCATTGGGCAGGATCAGCTTGATCAGGCCGACATGCTGCCAATTGTTCGGCATCTTGTCGATGAACAGCGGCCGGTCGCTCTTGCGGTGGATGCGGGTGCGATCCAGATATTCCTCGCCCAGCCGCGCGCAATCGGCCGGAGACAGGCTGGCCAGCATCGCGCCGAAATCGGCAAATTCGCCGGCATCGATGCGGCTTTGCAGCCGGCTGCCGATCATCATCATCTCCGGCAGTTCCATGGTGCCTTCGATCTGGCTGTGGCTGGCGAGGATCTGCTCCACCAACGTCGAACCGGAGCGCGGCAGGCCGACGATGAAGATCGGATCGCGCGCCGGGCAGCCGCCAGCGGTCTGCGCAAGAAACGCCGGCGAAAAACCGGTGATCGCCGCGCTGATGTCGGCCGAGAATGCATCCGCGTCGTGCTGGATCAGCGTGCGGCGGCGGGCATTGCCTTCGCGGTAATGGCGGAAGGCGGCGGCCGCATCGCCGGCATCCTCATGCGCCTTGCCCAGCGAGAAATGCAGGTGGAAGATATCCTCGGCCCGCGCTTCATCTGCGCCGGCCAGCCCGGCCAGCGCCTCGTTCATCACCGTGATGTCGCCTGGGCCGAGCTTGACGGTCTTCAGGTTGGCGAGGCTCCACCACGCCTCGCCCAGCGTCGGCTGGCGGGTCACCGCTTCGCGATAGGCGGTGACGGCATCGGCCTGGCGGCCCAGCGTCTTGTGGACATGGCCCAGATTCTGCCAGACCATCGGCTGATCGGGCGTCGCGGCCAGATAATCCTCGTAAATGACGCGTGCCGGCTCCTGTTCGCCCAGCCGCACCAAAACGGAGGCGTGCAGCAGCGCATGGCCCGGCGCATTCACCGGCGATTGCCGCAGGGTTTCGGCATGGACCAGCGCCTCGGGCAGCCGGTTGGACTGCATCAGCAGACGGATCAGGAATTCGCGCGCCAGATCAAAGCCCGGCGCCAATTCGATCGCGCGCTTCACCTGGGCCAGCGCATCGTCCATGTCGCCGCGCCGCCAGCAGATTTCGCCCAGCAGGCGGGCGGCCGGCGCATCATCGGGCGTGCTGGCCAGCCGGGCCGACACCATGGCGGCGGCCTCGTCCAGCCTGTCGTCGTTCATGGCCACGGCCGCGGCGATCAGTTCGGCATCATTGGCGGCGGCGCGGGTGCCGGACAGATCGGCACGCCAGGCGTCTGCCCCCCGGCCAACGGCGCGCAGTTCGCGGGCGAGCAGGAACCAGCCGCCCGGCACCGCCGGCAACTGGCCGGTGAGGCGGGTGAGCGCGGCAATCGCCACGTCGTGGGCACCGGCCGTGCTGGCTGCCTGTGCAAGTTCCCAACTGACCGCCGGCACCTGCGGGTGGCGCGTCGCCAGCGCCTCGAGCGTGGCGACCGCATCGGCAATGCGGCCAAGTTGGCGCAACGCCTGGCCGCGCAACAGTTCGGCCTGTGGCAGGAAGGGCACATCGGCCAGAATAGCATCAACGATTCCCAGCGTGGCGGCAGGATCGGCGGCCAGCATCTGCGCCGCACGCGCCAGCATCGCCTGTTGCCCGCCGATATTATCTTGTGATTTGGACGGGTTGGCTGGGGTCATCGAGGTGTCCGAACATGGGAATGGGCCGGATGGCATGCGCAATCATGATCTAAGTCAACTGGCGTATAGTGGCAAATTGAGCATTGACTTGCCATGTGGCTGTCGCATGTTTGTAAAGCAGGGTCGCTGTTCTTTCGGGTCGCGATACCGATGGCAAAGGCTGGCAGCAAGTGTAGGCGCGCCCGCCGGAGCAATGCAGCAGCAAGGTCGCGGACATCGCGCCTGCTGGCCTGCATCAAGTGCGTTTGGTCGGGAGATGCCAGGAAATGGCGCCTCGACAGGGGTTCAGGGGTGAAGAACGGACAGATTGCTGCAACACGGCGTTTCGTCGTGTTTGGAATATGACGCTAATTTGCAATTGGGGGACCAAGGCGATGATGACGATTGTGGGCCGCAAATCGAATTTCTTGCGGATGTTGAGTGTGACCACGGTTTTGACCGGGATGACTTCGCCGGCCTTTGCCGCGGCAGCCGCCCAGGATCAGGCTGCTGATCAGGCAACCGCTCAGGCCGAGGAGAACGAAGGTCTGGAAGAGATCATCGTCACCGCCACCCGCAGCGCCCAGAGCATCCAGAAGGTGCCGATTTCCATCCAGGCGCTTACCGCCGATGCGCTCGCGCAGCGCCAGGTGAAGGGCCTCACCGATTTCGCCGTGTTGCTTCCGTCCGTGTCATTCGTGGGCCTTGGCCCTGGCCGTACCGCCGTCTATTTCCGCGGCATCGTGCCGGCCGGCGGCGCCTATCCGGCGACCGGCTATTATCTTGATGACATCGCCATCAACGTGAATGGCGTGCCCGACATCCACGTCTATGATGTGGCGCGTGTCGAAGCGCTGTCGGGCCCGCAGGGTACGCTGTTCGGCGCCGGTTCGCTGGCCGGCACCATCCGCTTCATCACCAACAAGCCGACCACCGACAAGTTCGAAGGCGGCATCAATGTCGAAGGCAACAAGTTCGGCAAGGGCGATTTCGGCGGACAGGTCGAAGGCTTTGTCAACGTGCCGCTCACCGAAACGCTGGCGATCCGCGCCATGGCCTATGTCCGCCAAGAAGGCGGCTATGTCGACAACACGCCGAACAACGGCAAATTTGCCGATGGTTCGCCGGCCGTCTTGAAGCTGGGTGACGACAATCCGTTGACCAGCTTCACGCTGAACAATGCGGCGATTGCCAAGGATGATTACAACAATATCGATGAATTCGGCGGCCGCCTGTCGCTGATGTGGGAACCGGCCGATGGCTGGAAGATCAACCCGCAGATCACTGCGCAGCGGCAGATCTCGCGCGGCTATTTTGGCTTCGATCCCAAGGTCGGCGATCTCGAGGTCCATGATTACGGCCCAACCCGCAACGACGACAAATGGTACCAGGCGCAGATGACCGTCAACGGTCACATCGGCGATTTCGAACTCGTTTCGGCCACCGGTTATTTCCGGCGCAATATCAAGCTGCTGAACGATTATACCTATTATACCGTTGCCTATGATGGCTTCGGAACGGGGTATGAAAACTACCTGCAGTTCTTTGGCGCCTCGGGCTGCACCGGCACCGGCGCGTCCCTGAAGTGCACCCAACTGATCAATCCGACGCAATTCTATCGCGGCAACCGCAACGATCGCATCTTCACCCAGGAACTGCGCCTGAAGACGCCATCAAGCTGGCCGTTCGATGTGACCGTCGGTGGTTTCTACCAGATCCAGAAAAACGAGATCAACGACGACTATTCGACCGAAGGTCTCGACAAGGTGATTGGTTATACCCAGTCGGGCGGCGGTGATCGGGCCGATTTCGCCACCTCGTTCGGCCGTCCGACTTCGGCGGGCGGCAGCATGATCCTGGGTTCCCCGGCGGTGAAGCGCGACGCGTTCTACACCACCGAACAGGATCGCCGGGTGCGCGATGCGGCGATTTTCGCCGAAGGCCATTACAACATCACGCCCAATTTGAAGATCACCGGCGGCCTCCGCTATTTCTGGACGGATTTGCAGGTGATCGGCTTTGCCGGTGTGGCGGGTTCGGCGCGCAGCCTGGTGACGACCACGTTCGTGCCGACCGGTCAACGCGGTTGCCCGACGCCGATCCCCAACGATGCCCGGTTGAACTGCCTGAACACCAACTTCCGCGCCGCCGATCAGGCGATCCGCTACAAGGAACAGGGCCAGACCCACAAGATCGCGCTCGATTGGCAGTTCGCGTCCGACAAGATGGTGTATTTCAACTATTCGACCGGCTTCCGGCCCGGCGGCGGTAACCGGCCGCTGCGCACCGGCGGTCTCGTCTATGAAGTCGCACCGTTCCGCTCGGAAGATCTGACCAACTTCGAATTGGGCTTCAAGACGGAGTGGAACAACATGCTCCGCCTGAACGTCGCCTTCTACTTCGAAAAGTGGAACGATCTGCAATATTCGGTGGTCGTAGCCGGGGCGCAGGGCGCCGGCATCACCGGCAACGCCGGCAAGGCCGAAGTGCGCGGCGTGGAATATGATGCCGATCTGCGGCTCGGCAAATTCACCCTCTCCACCAACGGCGCCTATAATGATGGCAAGCTGGCCGGCAACTTCTGCAACTTTGCCGCCAATTCCGCCAATCTGACCATCTCGCAAGTGGCCACCTGCGCGCCGGGCACGTTCCTGCCGGGCAATCCGCCGACCCCGTCGGTGGCCGCCCAGGATGGGACCCGTCTGCCGAACCAGCCCAAGTTCAAGGGCACCACCTCGATCCGCTATGACACCGATATCGGCGATTATGGCGTCTATGTGCAGGGTGCCGCCCTGTATCAGACCAGCGCCACGCAGGATCTGAACGTGGAGCTCAACAAGCTGCTGGGCAACTCGGCCGGCTTTGCCTCGTTCGATTTCGCGGCCGGCGTGAAGCGGGACAATTGGACCTTCGACGTGTTCCTGCAGAACGCGTTCGACAAGCGCGGTGAGGTGAGCCGCAACACCTTCTGCTCGATCTCGATCTGCTCGGGTTCGTCGCGCACCTTCACCATCCGTCCGCAATTCTTCGGGATGCGGGCCGGGTATCGCTTCTGATCAGCCGATCAGCATGACTGCGGGGCGGGCGGTGGCGATACGTCACCGCCCGCTGCCGTTTTCGGCTGAAGTCGATCCCGCTCAAGTTGAAGCGTTCAACGCCCCCCGTTGACGCTTCGCGTCGCCTGCGGCTGCGGGGAGGGAACGCAAACACAACGCAATCGGGTCCAGCGCTCCAGGGCTTGGATTTTCGCGGCGGCAACCGTAACACGAGGGCCGCCGCCTGCATCGCACAGCAGCGGCGCAGCGATGAGGACCAGATTCTGCCCGCTCAGCCCCAGCCTCGCCCAACGCATCTGCAAACGCTGGAAGCCCAGGCCATCCACATCATGCGCGAGGTGGTGGCAGAGGCGCAGCGGCCGGTGTTCCTGTATTCGGTGGGCAAGGACAGCGCAGTGATGCTGCACCTGGCGCTGAAGGCCTTTTACCCGGCGCCGCCGCCATTTCCGTTCCTGCACATTGCATCGGGGTGGGATTTTGGCGATCTGCTTGCCCACCGTGACAAGATGGTGGCGCGCCATGGCCTCGACCTGATCGTCGCCAGCGCAGCCGAGGCCGATCAGGCGCGGGTGACGCCGTTCACGGCCGGTGCCGATGTCTATGCCGAAACCTTGCTGACCGGGCCCTTGAAGGCGGCGCTGACGGCGCATGGTTTTGATGCGGCGTTCGGCGGCGGCCGCCGCGATGAGGAGAAGAGCCGGGCCAAGGAGCGGATCATGTCGTTCCGCTCCACCTCCCACCACTGGGACCCGAAGAACCAGCGGCCGGAATTGTGGGACCTGTATAATCTGCGCCTCAGCCCCGGCGAAAGCATTCGGGTGTTTCCGCTGTCCAATTGGACCGAGGCGGATATCTGGGCCTATATCGCGCAGGAAATGATTGATATCGTGCCGCTCTATCTCGCCGCGCCGCGCCCGACCGTGGAGCGTGGCGGCCAGATCATCGTGCTCGATGATGATCGTATGGCTTTGGCGCCGGGCGAGGCGGCGACTCTGCGCAACGTGCGGTTCCGGACCCTTGGCTGCTGGCCGCTCACCGGTGCAGTCGAAAGCACCGCCGCCGATCTGCCGTCGGTGATTGCCGAAATGCAGGCCTCCACCACGTCCGAACGCCATGGCCGCATGATTGATGTCGGCGCGGCGGCGAGCATGGAGCAGAAGAAGCAGGCGGGTTACTTCTGATGACCGAGCCAGATAAACGCGAGTTGTTGCGCTTCATTACCTGCGGCAGTGTCGATGATGGCAAGTCCACCCTCATCGGCCGGCTGCTGCACGATACCGGCATGATCCCGGATGACCAGTTGGTGGCGCTGGCGGCGGACTCGCGCCGGCTGGGCACGCAAGGTGGCGATCTCGATCTGGCGTTGCTGGTCGATGGCCTGGCGGCCGAGCGCGAGCAGGGCATCACCATCGATGTCGCCTACCGGTTTTTCCACACCGCGGCGCGCAGCTTCATCGTCGCCGATTGTCCGGGCCATGAACATTATACGCGCAACATGATCACTGGCGCATCGAGCGCCGATCTTGCCGTGCTGATCGTCGATGCGCGCGGTGGGTTGACCGCGCAGACGCGGCGCCACGCCGTGCTGTGCAACCTGGTCGGCGTGCGCGCCATGGTGCTGGCGGTGAACAAGATGGATCTGGTCGGCCACAGCCCAGCCGTGTTCGATGCCATCGTCGCCGATTTCACCAGCTTTGCCGCGCGCATCGGCGTGACGCTTATCGGTGCGGTGCCGATGTCGAGCCTGAAGGGCGACAATGTCTGTGCGCCCTCGCCGAACATGGCCTGGTATGATGGCCCGACGCTGCTGACCCTGCTGGAAACCGCCGATGTGCGGGCTGATCTGGCCGCCGCGCCGCTGCGCCTGCCGGTGCAGTGGGTGAACCGGCCCAATCCGGATTTCCGCGGCTACGCCGGCACGATCGCGGCCGGCACGGTGCGGCCCGGCGATGCGGTGCGGCTGCTGCCATCGGGGCGCATCAGCCAGGTGGCCCGCATCGTGACCATGGATGGTGATCTGGATCGGGCGGTCGCTGGCCAGTCGATCACCCTGTGCCTCGCCGACGAGATCGATTGTTCGCGCGGCGACGTGATTGCCGCCGCCGATGCGCCGCCGCAGTCCGCCAACCAGTTCGAAGCCACCATCGTCTGGCTGGACGAGGCGCCGATGAAGGTCGGCCGCGGTTACTGGCTGAAACTGGCGACGCAAATGGTGTCGGCGACAGTGCAGCAACCGAAATATGTGCTGAATGTGGAATCGCTCGATCATCTGGCGGCGCGCACGCTCGATCTGAACGCCATCGGCGTGGCGGAACTGGCCACCGATCGGCCTTTGGTGTTCGAACCCTATGCCGACAGCCGTGTGCTCGGCGGCTTCGTGCTGATCGACAAGTTGAGCAACCATACGGTCGCCGCCGGCATGCTGAACTTCGGCCTGCGCCGGGCGCAGAATATCCACTGGCAGGCGCTGGAGGTGACGCGCGAGGCGCGCGCCGCGCAGAAACAGCAGCGCGCCGCCGTGCTGTGGTTCACCGGCCTGTCGGGCTCCGGCAAATCGACCATCGCCAATCTGGTGGAAAAGCGGCTGCTGGCGCTCGGCCAGCATAGTTTCCTGCTCGATGGCGACAATCTGCGCCACGGCCTCAACCGCGATCTGGGGTTCACCGAGGCCGACCGCATCGAGAATATCCGCCGCGTCGGCGAAGTCGCGAAGCTGATGACCGACGCCGGCCTGGTGGTGATCACCGCGCTGATCAGCCCGTTCATGGCCGATCGCGACACGGTGCGTGCCATGCTGCCCGCCGGCGAGTTCATCGAAGTGCATATCGACACGCCCTTGGCCGAGGCCGAACGCCGCGACGTGAAGGGCCTTTATGCCAAGGCGCGCGCCGGGCAGATCGCCAACTTCACCGGCATCGACAGCCCCTATGAAGCGCCGGTTGCGCCGGAAATCCGCATCGATACGATGCGTGAAACGCCGGAGGCCGCAGCGGAGCGGATCGTGGCCTATTTGCTGGCGCGGCAGGCCGGGTGATGATTCCCTCCCCCTTGCGGGGAGGGCGAGAGACGAGCCGAAGGCGAGGCCCGTGGGGGTTTCGGATGCGGCCATTCGCAGCAACCCCCACCCCCCCGGATCAAGTCCGGGGCAGGCTGCTCGGCTGGCGCCGAGTCGCCCTCCCCGCAAGGGGAGGGAGCCGTTCTGCAATGCGAGCCAGCCCCGCCTACTTCGGCGCCACCAACAGATTGTGGCGGCGCAGCACATCCTGCAACGGCTTGTGCGGCAACGCGGAAACGGTCCAGTAATCGACGCCTGTCATCGTCTTGGCGGCGATCATCGCATTGATCACCGCCTCCTCCACGCCTTCGATGGTGGCGGTGAACAGTGGGTTGATGGCGGCGTTGGGCAGGCGGGACAGGGTTGCCGGCTTGTCGGCCGCCGCGTGCCAATTGCCATCGTCCACGCCCGGATTGGCGGTGGAAAAGGCGATGAAGATATCGCCCGAACCATCGGCCAGGATCGATCCCAGCCGGCCCAGCCCCGCAGTGCCGCGCCGCGCCAGTCGCTTCAGTTGTTCAGGCGTGAGCGGCGCATCGGTGGCGATGACGATGATGATCGATCCGCGATGCTCCTCGCTCGCCGGGTCCGCAATGGCGAGCTTCTTCGGGTCGCACAATGTGGGTGCCTGGCCAAAGAAGACCTGCGGCGGCGACAGCAGCTTGGTCACGCAGCGCGGCTGCAGATCCATCTCACGCGCCACGTTGATGCCGGCAATGCGCAGGCCATTGGCGGAGCCATAATTGCACTGCACCAGCACACCCACTGTATAGCCGCCATCGCCCGCCGCCAGTCGGCGCGAGGCCGTGCCGGTGCCGCCCTTGAAACCGTTGCACACCATGCCGGTGCCACCGCCGACATTGCCTTCCGCCACCGGGCCGGGCTTGGCAGCCGCCATCGCATCCATCGCGTCTTGCGCGGTCACATGCTGGCCCGGCATGTCGTGCAACAGGAAATCCGCCGTTTCGGCCACCACCGGATACCAGAAGCCGCCGCTGCGGTGATCGGCCAGCCATTGGAACGCCGCATCGCGCACCACGCCGACGCTGCCGGTGCCGGTGATCAGGATCGGTGTTTCCAGCACGCCGCCTTCTTCCACCCAGTGCGTGCCGGTCATGTCGCCATTGCCATTGCCGGCGAAGAATCCGGCAAACACGCCGCGCGCATCGGCACGCCCACGCGGGAAAATCGCCGTCACGCCGCTGCGCACTGGTCCCTTTCCGCGCACCCGCGCGCCTTCGCCCGAAATCAGCGTCTTGAAGCCGACCTCGATGCCGGGAACATCGGTGATGGCGTTGAGCGGCCCCGGCGTGCCATCGAACGGCACCCCCAGATCCCGCGCGCGCGGCTCGGCGGCCTGTGCCGATGCGGCCAGCCCCAGCGTGGCAAGCAGTGCCAATCCGATTGTCTTCATCCTGCGCTCCCCCCGGATGGGGATGCTATCAGAGCCGAACCGGAACGCCAGAGCCGCCGCCCAATTTGACATTCCCCCTGCAATGCAGCATAGCCGCGTTTCTCGACGGGCGCGTGATCGGAGCAGATGGCTCCAGGCCCCCCGCAGACGCTTGCTTCCCATATCACGCGGGTTGCTGGTCAACCCCCCCCATTTACCGGTGGGCCCAGAGTCAATCCCGACTCCGGCTGGCCGGTTTCGATATGTTGGAAACCCACATGAATTTTGCTGATCTCGCCCTTGCCGAGCCGATTTTCCGCGCGCTCGCCGAAAAGGGCTATGCCGAACCCAGCCCGATCCAGGCGGCGGCCATCCCGCCGGCGCTGGCCGGCAATGATGTGCTTGGCCTCGCGCAAACCGGCACCGGCAAGACGGCGGCCTTCGCGCTGCCGATCCTCCACCGCCTTGCTGCCAACCCGAAGCATCGCCTGAAAATCTCCACCCGCTGCCTGGTGCTGGCGCCGACGCGCGAACTGGCCAGCCAGATTGCCGCCAGCTTCCAGGCCTATGGCAAATACATGAAGCTCTCCGTCTCGGTGGTGTTCGGCGGTGTGCCGATCGGCCGGCAGGAGCGTGCGCTGTTTCCGGGCGTCGATGTGCTGGTGGCAACGCCGGGCCGTCTGCTCGATCTGGTGATGAAGGGCGCGCTCGATCTTGGCCATGTCGAGATGCTGGTGCTCGATGAATGCGATCAGATGCTCGATCTGGGCTTTGTCCATGATCTCAAGCGCATCACCGGCCTGCTGCCGAAGACGCGCCAGACGATGCTGTTCTCCGCCACGCTGCCGCCGGCGATCGAGGAACTGTCGCAGCGTTACCTGAAGAACCCGGTCAAGGTGGCAGTGCAGCCGCAGGCGACCACGGTGGACAAGGTGGTGCAATCGGTGGTGCATGTTTCGCAGCCTGAAAAGCTGGCGCTGCTGGCGCATCTGCTGAAGCAGGACGATGTCGAGCGCAGCATCGTTTTTAGCCGCACCAAGCATGGCGCCGATCGCATCGTGCGCCAGTTGGCCGCCAACAAGATCGCCGCCGAAGCCATCCACGGCAACCGCAGCCAGGCGCAGCGCACCAAGGCGCTGACGGCGTTCCGCTCCGGCGAGCTGACCGTGCTGGTCGCCACCGACATCGCGGCGCGCGGCCTTGATATCCCGGAGGTCAGCCATGTGTTCAATTACGAGCTGCCCAACGTGCCGGAACAATATGTGCACCGCATCGGCCGCACCGCGCGTGCCGGCCGCAACGGCCAGGCGGTTGCGCTGTGCGCGCCCGATGAGCGCGGCCTGCTGAAGGATATCGAGCGCACCATCCGCAAGCCGCTGGCGGTGCAGCCGCTGCCCGGCGACTTCCGCGACCTGGTTGGCCTCGCCGCCAAGAACATCAAGCTGGCGCCGCCGGAACCAGAGCGCGAAGAGCGTGGTGATTTCGGCCGCCGCCCCGGTGGCAACAATGGTGGACGCCGCGAAACCAGCTATGGCGCCCGCCCGGCCCGCGATCCGCGCGTGGCAGTGCGGCCCGATGGCCGGCCCGGTGGTCGCCCGGAAGGCCGCAACGAAGGTCCGCGCCCGGCGCAGGCCCGTGATGGCCAGCGCCGCCAGAACCAGGGCCAGCGGCGTTCACCCGCCGGCCGCTGAGGCTTTTGATTGAATGGGAAACCCCGCCGACACGAAGGTGCCGGCGGGGTTTTCCATTTGCGGCGGGGTGGGGGTTCTCCATGTTGCCGCTGTTGGACCCCCACCCCGCTCGCGCCAAGGGGCGCGAGTCGCCCTCCCCGCAAGGGGGAGGGAGTGGCTCACGCCACCTAATGCGCTCTACAGCGCCATCTGCGTCTGCGTCGTCACGCTGGCCAGCTTGCCGCCCTCGCTTTCCACGCGCGTCACCCACACGCTGGTGCGCCGCCCGACATGCAGCGGGGTGGCGGTGGCGACCAACGTGGTGCCGGCTGGAATCGCCCCCATCATGTTGGTTTTCGATTCGATGGTGGTGGTACCCTTGGCGCCTTCGGGCAGCACCTGAAACGCGCCAACCGCCCCGGTGAAATCCGCCAGCGCCATCAGGAAGCCGCCGTGGGCGGTGCCGCCGCTGGTGCAGTGTTCGGGCTGGATGACAGCGTGGACCACAACCTGGTCCTTGCCCATCACCTTGATCTCAAAGCCGAGATGCGCCGAAAATGGCACCATCTTCACCACGGCGGCCAGTGCGTGTGCGTCCATCGATCAATTCACCAATCGGGGTTCCATCGCGGGATCGGCGGCGCCGACCAGAACGGATTTCTGCCAGTCGCGCTTGGAAACCAGCACGACATGATGGCGATCGGGCAGGGATTCGACGCGCCAGTCCATCACCTCGAACATTGTTTCATCCAGCCGCAGTTGCAGCGGATCGCGCAGCCAGCCGATATCCTTGATGTGCCAGGGCCGCCGCGCCCGCACCACCAGCACGGCCAGCCCGGCCGGCGCCAGCACGCGCCACAATTCGCGCAGCATCAGCCGCGGTTGCACCAGTTCCGCCGACAGCAACGCCTTGTCGAACAGCGCCTCGTGAAACGGCAGATGATGCGGATCGGCGCGCACCGTGCCGGGGCGCAGTTCATCGTCGCTGGCCGCCACGCAGGCGACGCGTTCCCAGCCTTCCAGATTGAGTTCGACCTTTTCCGGTGGCCGGCCCAGCACCAGCAGACGGCCATTGGGATGCTCGGCGCGGTGGCCGGCAAACAGGCGCTCGATGGGCGTGGCGTCGCGGATCATGGGCCAAGGTTATGGCGCGGATTGCCGGGGGCGGGAAGGGGGCTGTTCCCACCCCCAGCCCCTCCCGCGAGCGGGAGGGGCGCCGTTTGCGCTTGGCCCTTCTGCTCCCCTCCCGCTTGCGGGAGGGGCTGGGGGTGGGCCTTTCGGCCTCAGCCCCGTTCAACCGCCAGCGCAATCCCCATGCCGCCGCCGATGCACAATGTCGCCAAGCCCTTCTTGGCATCGCGCCGGCCCATCTCGTGCAGCAACGTCACCAGCACGCGCGCGCCCGACGCGCCGATCGGGTGGCCGATGGCAATCGCGCCGCCATTCACGTTCAGCGTGGCGGGATCGAGGCCGAGTTCCTGGCCCACCGCCAGCGCCTGCGCGGCAAAGGCTTCATTGGCTTCCACCAGATCGAGATCGGCGACCGACCAGCCGGCCTTGGCCAGCGCCTTGCGGCTGGCCGGCACCGGGCCGATGCCCATCACGGCGGGATCGACACCGACGCTGGCGAAGCCGGCGATGCGGGCGAGCACGGTGGCGCCGCGGCGCGCGGCTTCGGCTTCGGTCATCAGCACCAGCACGGCGGCACCGTCATTCAGGCCGCTGGCATTGGCGGCGGTGACCGATCCGTCCTTCTTGAATGCGCCCTTCAGGCCTGACACGCTGTCGATCGTGACGCCATCGCGGATATATTCGTCGGTATCGACGATGGTGTCGCCCTTGCGGCCCTTGATGGTGACGGGCGCGATTTCGGCCGCGAAGCGTCCGGCGGCGCGGGCGGCGCTGGCCTTGTTCTGGCTGGCGACGGCAAATTCATCCTGGGCGCTGCGGCTGATCTGGTACATTTCCGCGACATTTTCGGCGGTGATGCCCATGTGATAGCCGTTGAAGGCATCCCACAGGCCATCCTTGATCATCGTATCGACCAGTTCCATGTGGCCCATCTTCTGCCCGGCGCGCAGGGCCTGGGCATGGTTGGAAAGGCTCATCGATTCCTGGCCGCCGGCCACCACGATGCCGGCATCGCCATTGGCAATGGCTTGCGCCGCCATGGCGACCGCGCGCAGGCCCGATCCGCACACCTGGTTGACCCCATAGGCCGGCGCTTCGCGGTTGACGCCGGCGGCCATGGCGGCCTGCCGGGCCGGATTCTGGCCCTGTGCCGCGGTGAGCACCTGGCCCAGGATCACCTCATCCACCTCTTCGGGCGCCACGCCTGCGTCCAGCAACGCCGCCTCGATCGCCGCCTTGCCAAGCAGATGGGCCGGGGTGGCGGCGAAGCTGCCAAGGAAACTGCCGACAGCGGTGCGGCGGGCGGCGGTGATGACAATGTTGGTCATTGGCGTTTGTTCCTTTGGTTATCCGAGTCGTTTGGGCGAAGACTAGGCCCGCGCCGTCGCACGGGCCAGCCGATTCAGCCAGCCAGAAACGCCGTCAGCGGCGCATGCAGCCGGGCCGGGGCACCGCGGCCGACCACCATGCCGACATGGCCGCTGGCAATCTCCAGCCGCGCGGCATCGCCGGGGTTGGTCAGTGCCGCCGCCGCCGGGACGATGCGATCCGTGAGCGCCACGACATCGAGGATCTTGATGGTCGGCACCGCATCGCCGGCAATGCCGGTTGCGCCGCCATCGAACAGCGCGGCCAGATCGGCGGCGGCGGCCAGGCTGAGCGGCGCGCCGCCGTTGGCCCAATCCTCCAGCCGCGCGAACGCCGCCACCGTGGGCTCGTCGGCGTCGGCGATCTGCGCGAACTTGTGTGCCAGCGCTTCGGGATCGAGCGCCCAGAACGCCGGCTGCAGCAGGTCCATCGGCACCAGGCCCAGCGGCTGCGCAATGGGTTGTGCGCCGGTCCACCAATGGCCCAGGGTCTGACGGCCCGTCTCTCCATAGGCGGCAAAGCGCCAGGGCGTGGCCAGCAGCGCCAGCCGTTTGATGCCGCCGGCGCGCGCCGCCGCCAACGCCAGCGTGCCGCCCAGACAATAGCCCACGGCCGGCAGCTTCTGCCCCAGCGCGGCGATCAGCGGCACCAACCGCTGTTCGACCAGTTCGGCAAGGCCCAATGGTTCGGGATGCGCGCCCCAATCGACCAGCAACGGCTGGAAACCCGCGTCGGCAAGATGGCCGAGCAGGCTCTGCCCCGGTGCCAGATCGAGCACATCGGGCGGGTTGATCAGCGACGGCACCACCAGCAGCGGCCTGCCTGTGGCAGCGCGGGCGCGCAGCGTGACGCCGCCGACGCGGGCGATTTCGGGGAGGGCAGGTCGCGGTGGCGGCCGGCGGGCGGACTGATAGCGGGTCAGGCCAGCAAGGATCTTGGCCATGCGCGCCCGGTCCGGCCCGCAGACATGACTGATGGTGGCGAGAAACAGCGGGAGCGGGTGCGGGCCGCGCGGGCGGGTCATGGGCGCAAAGCCCGGGATGTTGTGCAGATGACGGCGGGTGCCACCCCTCCGTCGCCCTGCGGGCGCCACCTCCCCTTGCCGGGGAGGAGCCTGCTGATCCTCCCCTGCAAGGGAAGGTGGCGAGCGAAGCGAAAGCCTGCCCCGGCGAAGGCCGGGGGAGGGGTGTGGAGAACGCGCTGTGGGGTTCGGGCCAGCCGCCCGCCCGGCCGGCCTTGCGCCTGTCGGCGCGCTTGGCTTCGCCAGGCGCGCTCGCGGCGCTGTGGCATTGCACCGCAACATGCGATCATGCTACCGATTGGGCGAATTTCCTTATCGAGAGCGTCCATGGTCAGTGCCCCAAACTCCCCAGACGCCAAGACCGGTTCGACCGGGCAGTCGCCGGTGATCATCAAGAAATACGCCAACCGGCGCCTCTACAACACCGAAACTTCCAGTTACATCACGCTCGACCATCTGGCGGTGATGACCCGCGAGGGGCGGGATTTCCAGGTGTTCGATGCGCGTACCGGCGAAGATATCACCCGCGCCGTGCTCACCCAGATCGTCATGGAAGGCGAAGCCGGTGGCCAGACCATGCTGCCGATTTCCTTCCTGCGCCAGATCATCGCGCTTTATGGTGATTCGATGCAATCGATGGTGCCGCATTATCTGGAAGCGTCGATGTCGGCCTTTGCCGAAAACCAGGCCAAGTTTCGCGATGCCGCGATGAAGCCGTTCGAACAGTTGGCGCGGCAGAATCTGGCGATGTTTCATGCCGCCACCGAATTGATGACCGGTGCGCGGCTGCGCGAAGCCAAGGGCGGCGATGGCAAAGCCAGTGATGGCAAAGGCGGCGATTCGGGGCCAAAGCCGGCGGCCACGGACGAAGTCGACCTGCTGCGTGACCAGTTGGCGGCGTTGCAGGCGCGCATCGACGGTTTGCAGCGCTGAGCTGACCACCTGCATCTGGCCAAACTGTCAGACAATCTTGCCGTCAACCAAATTGGACACTTGCCGCCCGCCCTGTTCAAATATATTGGCTCGCCGTGGGAGGCCGGTTGTCTGGAGGGGTCTGGACAGCCGGATTTTCGGGAACGGATCCGTTGGCTTTTGTGGCCGCGTGCGCCGTCCGGAATGTGGGATACGCGGTCGATGAAAAACGAGTCGCACGGTGAATTTGACGGTCCCGGCAACCATGGTGACACAATGACCATGGTGGCTGCGGATGATCTGCCACAGGATTATCGTCCGTCAGCGGACGAGGAATTCATGAACCCGCGTCAGTTGGCTTATTTCCGGCGCAAATTGCTCGACTGGAAAGAGCAGATCCTCAAAGAGTCGGAAAGCACGCTCGAAGCCCTGAAGGCTGAACCGCTGCGCGAACCGGATCTGACGGATCGTGCGGCCAGCGAGACCGATTGGGGCATCGAACTGCGCACCCGCGATCGCCAGCGCAAGCTGATTTCCAAGATCGATTCGGCGCTGCGCCGCATCGATTCCGGCGATTATGGCTGGTGCGAAGTCAGCGGTGAACCGATCAGCCTGGCACGCCTGGAAGCCCGCCCGATCGCCACCATGACGATCGACGCCCAGGAACGTCACGAGCGCGATGAAAAGGTGAGCCGCGACGAGTGAGCCGCGGCTTTCGACCTGTCAGTGCAATTGCGCGCTGATCTCGTCTTTCAGCTTGAGCTTTTTGGCTTTCAGGCGGCGCACCACGACGGAATCCGGCACCGGCCGTTTCAGTTCGGCAGCCAGGTTGGCATCGATCCTGGCGTGGCGGTTGGCGAGTTGTTCCCGGTGGGCATTGGCCATCAGCATGAGCCTTTCCTGTGCGGCGCCGCCAGGGATTGGCCAGCGCCGGGATTGGTGAGTGCATCATGGATTGCCTGGCCTGTCCATGGCCGTTGCGGCCATTTACCGCCGGTTCGGGATGATTGGCGCCCGATATGTTCTGGATGGGTCGCGCCCCCTTGAGCCGGCGGCCCGGATTGATTAACGCAAGGCAACGGGTCAGCGGCTGTTGGTCAGCGGCTGGCTCGGCAAATGGAGCGCCAGGGTGGACGAAGCCGAAATCCGCACCCGGATCGAACTGTTGCGCCAGGATCATCGTGATCTCGATGCCGCCATCGAGGCGCTGCGCACCCTGCCGATGCCTGACATGATCCAGTTGCAGCGCTTCAAGAAGAAGAAGCTGCGCCTGAAGGACGAGATCATGTTGCTGGAGGATCAATTGATCCCTGATATCATCGCCTGACCGCGCCGATGCGCTGCTTGCTGACCTTGCTGTTGTGGCTGGCCGCGCCGGCTCTTGCCCAGCCGGCCGAACCAGCGCCAGAGCCAGCAATCGCCCGACCGTGCCGCGAAGCCGCCGAAGCCCGCCCGCCCCAGCGCCGCCAGATCGCGCGCTGTGATCGCACGCTGCGCGAATCTGCCACGCCGCCGCCGCTGCGCCTGGCGATGTTGATGAACCGCGGGGTTGCGCTGCTCAATGCCGGCCGGCCGGATGCTGCCGCTGCCGATTTCGATCTGGCCATCAAGGCGGCCCCCGGTCTGCCCGAAGCCTGGATCAACAAGGGTGCGGCGCTCACCCGGCTGCCCGGCCGCAGCGCGGAAGCGGTGGCGTTGATCAGCCACGGCCTGTCCATCGGGCCGAAAGAGCCGGCACGGGCGTATTTTGCCCGGGCTCAGGCCCATGAAGGGGCCGGCCAATTGCGCGAGGCGATGGAGGATTATGCCGCCGCCGCCCGCGCCGATCCGAGTTGGCCGGCGCCCGGCGAGGAGCTGAAACGCTTCCGCATCGAGCGCCGGAAAGTGTTGCGCGGGTAGTCAAGATTGCCCTTGGTCGAACATGGGCAACGCCCTCCCGCCCGCAAGGGGGAGGGCGTTGAGCGCCTCAGTCGGGGGTAGCGCGCCTATTCCGCCGCAATCGCCAGGCCGTCGCCAGTGCCTGCCGCAGCGATGTCCACCTTGCGCGGTTTCTTGTGTTCCGGGATTTCGCGGAGCAGATCGATGTTGAGCAAGCCATTTTCGAAGCTGGCGCCAATCACCTTGATGGTATCGGCCAGTTGGAACCGGCGTTCGAAGGCGCGCTTGGCGATGCCGCGGTGCAGGAACACGCGCTCCTGCGCGTCGTTGTCGCTCGCGGCCTGGCCGGTGACAAGCAGGGTGTTTTCCTGCACGGTCAGATCAAGTTCCTGACGGGCAAAGCCGGCCACCGCCATCTGGATGCGGTAACTGCCTTCGCCGGTCTTTTCGATGTTATAGGGCGGGTAGGCATCACCGGCATCGATGCGGCCGGCATATTCCACCAACCGGTTGAGATTTTCGAATCCGATGGACGAACGCAGCAACGGCGAAATATCAAATCCACGCATGGCACTTTTCTCCTCTGGTCAGCCAGCTGGCCCCGCCCAAATCGGGCCGGGGAGTGCCGGCGTGCCCATTGGCCCCGCCGGCAACGCCAATCTGGGTTCCCTGCGGTCGCTTTCAAGAGGACCGGGCGGGCTGCGCGGCCAGCTCGACATGCTGTATCGCGACACGCTGGCCTGCGGCGAGGCGGCGCGAAACTGGTTCGATGGGCCCGGGCTGGCGTGGCGGGCGGGCCAGCCGCCGGCGGCACAGGCGGCTGCGGCGCTGGAAAGCCTGGGTGTCACGGCCCGCCTGCTGGCGGTGATGACCTGGCTGCTCGATTCGGCGCACAGCAAGGTGGGTTTGGCCGGCATGCCGTCCCGATTGAAGCCACTGCGCCATCAGGAACCGCTGCCATTTTCGGACGATCACCCCTTGGCAGCAACGCCGGGCGGTGCCATCGCCCGGGCGAGCCGGCAGGTGCTGGCGCGGGCCGAAGCATTGTCGGCCCTGTATGGGGAGCCACAATGAATCCGTTCCATCTCGCCATCCCGGTCGATGATCTGGCCGCCGCCCGGCATTTCTATGGCGAAGCGCTGGGATGCCCGGAAGGCCGATCGTCGGAAACGTGGATCGATTTCGATTTCCACGGCCATCAACTGGTGGTGCATCGCGCCCCCAGATCCGCCATCCACCGCAACCCGGTGGATGGGGACAGTGTTCCGGTGCCACACTTCGGCCTGGTGCTGGATTGGCCGGCCTGGGAGGCATTGGGCGCGCGCATCGCCGCCGCCGGTTTCAAGTTCGAATTGCCGCCGCATGTGCGCTTTGAAGGCAAGCCCGGCGAACAGGGCACCTTCTTCCTGTTCGATCCGGCCGGCAATGCGTTGGAGTTCAAGGCGATGCGCCACCCGGAAAATCTGTTCGCCAAACAGGCCTGAATCGGCGCTGGCCGGGAGGGCATGGTGCCACACCCGGCTAACATCGGCGCTGGCCTGCGCTACACACACGGCGATGCGCGCCGAAACGCCCTTTGCCATGGTCCAGCCCTTTGTTGCCGGGCCGCCACCGCTGATCGATGCGGCGCCGATCCTGTCGGCGCAGGGCCTTGCGAAATCCGTGCCGGCGGCCGGTGGCCCGCGCCGCCTGTTTGCCGGCCTCGATCTGGCCGTGGCCGCGGGCGAAGTGGTGGCGATCACCGGCGAATCGGGGGTCGGCAAATCGACCTTGCTCAACATCATCGCCGGCCTGGACACGCCGGATGCCGGCGACGTGCGCATCGCCGGCCAGGATGTGGCGCGGCTGAACGAAGCCGCCCGCGCCGCGCTGCGCTGCCGGCAACTGGGCTTTGTGTTCCAGGCCTTTCACGTGCTGCCCCACCTCGATCTGGCGCGCAATGTCGCGCTGCCATTGGCGCTGGCCGGCATGCCCCAGCGCGAGGCGCTGGCCCGCGCCGAAGCCATGCTGATCAAGGTCGGCCTCGGCGGCCGCGGCGGTGACTGGCCGGCGGCACTGTCGGGCGGCGAATTGCAGCGGATCGCCATCGCCCGCGCGCTGGTGCACGCGCCGCCCCTGGTGCTGGCCGATGAACCCACCGGCAATCTCGATCCCGAAACGGCGCGGCGCGTGCTCGATCTGCTGTTGGCCCAGGCCCGCGATGAAGGCGCTGCCGTGCTGATCGTCACCCACAGCGAAATGGTGGCCGCCGCCGCAACGCGCGCCGTGCGGCTGACCGCTGACGGGCTGGCGGCTGGCACCACGCTTGCCGCCTGAGCGCGCGCGCATGGGCATCATGCCTGCTCCCACCCGCTGGCTGCTGATTGGCGAATGGCGTGCGCAGCCGCTGCGCATTGCGGTGGCGGTGCTGGCGATTGCCGTGGGGGTGGCGCTGGGCTTTGCCGTGCATCTGGTCAACAGCGCCGCGCTGGCCAGTTTCGGCCGGGCGGTGGCCAGCGTGCAAGGCCGCGCCGATCTGGCGGTGCGGGCGCGGAGCCCGGCGGGCTTTGATGAAGCGCTGTATCCGCGCATCGCCCGGTTGCCGGCGGTGGCGGCGGTCAGCCCGGTGGTGGAATTGCAGGCGAGCTGGGGCGAACTGGCGCGTCCTGGAGAAAGAGGGGCCGGCGCGCCCAAGGTCGATGGCGGCCGCTTCACCCTGCTCGGCATCGACATGCTGCGCGCCGCGCGGGTGACGCCGGGGCTGGCGGCGGCGATGGCGCCCAGCATCGGCAACCAGCCGGATTGGGATGGTGATCCCATGTGGCTGTCCCCCGCGCTGGCCAACGCTGCCGGCGTGAAAATTGGCGACATGTTCGGCTTCACGGCCGCCGGGATTCAGGTGCGCTGGAAAGTCGTCGGACTGTTGCCGGGCAGCGAGGATGCACGGCTGGCGGTGATCGATATCGCCGGCGCGCAGTGGCGATTCGCCCAACTGGCCCGGCTGCAACGGCTCGATCTGAAACTGGCCGAAGGGGTGGATGCCGACGCCGCCCGTCGCGCCATCACCGCAGCCCTGCCGGCCGATGCCGTGCTGGCGACGCCGGAGGATGAAGCCAGCCGCGCCGACGCGCTCAGCCGCGCCTATCGGGTCAATCTGGGCATGCTGGCGCTGGTCGCGCTGCTCACTGGCGGGTTTCTGGTCTGGTCGGCGCAGGCCTTGTCGGTGGCGCGGCGGCAGCCGCAGTTCGCGCTGCTGGCCGTACTGGGCCTGCCGCGTGAGGGGCTGGTGCGGCAATTGCTGATCGAAGGCCTGGCCTTGGGGCTGGCCGGTGCGCTGTTGGGGGTCGGCCTGGGCTATGGCCTGGCCAGCCTGGTGGTGACGCAGTTCGGCGGTGATCTGGGCGGCGGTTATTTTTCCGGCGCCAATGCGCAACTGGCGTTTCCGCCGCTGGCGGCGCTGGTGTTCGGCGCGCTGGGCATTGTCACCGCGCTGGCCGGCAGCCTGGCGCCGGCACTCAATGCGGCACGGCAAAGCCCGGCCGCCGCCTTGAAGGGCATGGGCGAACGCCCCGATCCGGCGCGGCCGCCGCGGGCGTGGCCGGGGCTGGCGTTGCTGGCGGCTGGCGGCGTGGCGGCGCTGGGCCCGCCGCTGTGGGGACTGCCGATCCTGGGCTATGCGGCGATGGCGTTGCTGCTGGCTGGCGGGGTGGCGTTGATGCCGGCGCTGGTGCGCGCCCTGCTGGCGCCGCTGGCACGCGCGGGCAGCGGGGTGCCGGCGGTCGATCTGGCGGTGCGGCGGCTGTGGGGTGTGCCGCAGGCGGCCAGCCTGGCCTTGTCGGGCATTGTCGCGTCCACCGCGCTGATGGTGGCGATGGCGGTGATGGTGGCGAGCTTCCGGCAGAGTGTCGATGATTGGCTGGTCGCGGTGCTGCCGTCGGACCTGTATCTGCATCTTGAAGCGGCCGATGCCGGCGGCCTCGCCCCGGCCGATCAGGCGCGGCTGAGTGCGGTGCCCGGCGTCACCAATGTGCGGTTTCAGCGGCTGCAGACGATCCGCATCGATCCGGACCGGCCGGCGGTGATGCTGATGGCACAAGGCGGGCAGGCCAGCTTGCCAATGGTGGCGCGCACCGATGCGCCGGCCCCGCCGGGCAGCACGGCGGTGCTGATTTCGGAACCGATGGCCTGGCTTTATGGCTGGCGCGTCGGGGCGGTGCATGGCGTCGTGATCGGCGGAGTGGAGCGGCCGTTGTTCGTGGCCGGCATCTGGCGCGATTATGCCAGACAATGGGGCGCGCTGCTGCTGCCGATGGCGGATTATCAGCGCTTTACCGGCGATGCCCACGCCAGCGAGGCCGCGTTCGATCTGGTGCCCGGCCATGATGCCGGCATCGTGCAGAAGGCGCTGCACGAGGCGCTGCCGCCGGCCGTGGCGGGGCAGGCGCAGTTCGGCCGTCCGGCGGAGATGCGCAAGGTGGCGCTGGAGATTTTCGATCGCAGCTTTGCCGTCACCTATGCGCTGGAGGCGATTGCCATATTGATCGGCCTGGCCGGGGTGGCGACGAGCTTTTCGGCGCAAGTGCTGGCGCGAATGCGCGAGTTCGGCATGCTGCGCCACATCGGCGTGACCCAGCGGCAGATCCTGGCGATGCTGGCGCTGGAAGGCAGCGGGTTGGGACTGCTCGGCGCGCTGGCCGGCTGCACGTTGGGGCTGGTGATGGCGCTGGTGCTGGTGCGGGTGATCAACCCGCAGAGTTTCCATTGGACGATGGATCTGGCGCTGCCGTGGCCGGTGCTGGGCGGGCTTGTGCTGGCACTGCTGGCCTGCGCGGCGGGCACGGCGGTGGTAGCCGGGCGGCGGGCGCTGGGGCAGGGCGCGCTGCTGGCGGTGCGGGCGGATTGGTGATGAAGCGGCTTTTGCTCTTGCTGCTGGCGCCGCTGCTGCTGGCGGCGACGTTCGCGCCGGTGCGGCCGGGCGTGCCACTGCGCTTTCCGGCCGATCATGGCGCGCACCCGGATTTCCGCACCGAATGGTGGTACATCACCGGCTGGCTCGATACGCCGCGGGGGAAGAAGGGCTTTCAGATCACCTTCTTTCGCACCAAACCCGATCTCGACACGCCAAATCCGTCGGCGTTCGTGCCGCGGCAGGTGATTTTTGCCCATGCCGCATTGTCGGACCCGGGCCTTGGCCGGCTGCGCCACGCCGCGCGCATTTCGCGGGCCGGATTCGGGCTGGCGCAGGCGCGGGTGGGCGACATGGATGTGGCGGTCGATGATTGGCGGCTGTTTCGGGGCCGCGATGGCCGGTTGCACGCCAAGGTGGCCGGGGATGGCTTTGCGCTCGATCTGGCCTTCACGCCGACACAGAGCGTGATCGTGCAAGGCGATGGTGGCTACAGCCAGAAAGGGCCGGACCCGAAGGAGGCCAGCCATTATTATAGCTGGCCGCAGTTGAACGTGCAGGGGCAGTTGGCCGATGGTGACGGCCGGCGCGCGGTGACGGGCCGGGCCTGGCTGGACCGCGAATGGTCCTCCACGTTGATGAATCCGCGCGCCGTCGGCTGGGATTGGCTGGGTCTCAATCTGACGGATGGCGGCGCGCTGACCTTGTTCCGCATGCGCGCTGTGGATGGCACCGCGCTGTGGGCCGGTGGCAGCCTGCGCGACGCGCGCGGCCACTTGACCGTGCTGGGCCGCGATGATGTGCGCTGGCAGGCGGCGGGTTGGTGGCAAAGCCCGCGCAGCAAGGCGCGCTGGCCGGTGCGGCCGGTGGTGGAATATCGGTTGAACGGCCGCTGGCAACGCATCGCGGTGACGCCGTTGATGCCGGACCAGGAACTCGACAGCCGCAGGGGCGGCGGGCCGCTGTATTGGGAAGGCGCGGTCACCATAACGGGCGGGCGCGGCTATCTGGAATTGACCGGGTACGGCTCAGCCTTGCGGATGTGAGGCTGGGCAGGCTAACGCTGGGCGCGAAGAACGGCGGGCAGCCAATCGGGGAAAATTTGTGAACGAACAGCATGCCGCAGTGATTGCGCCTGAATTTGCCGCGGCGGCGCCGCGTGGCCTGTGTACCGATTGCGGCGTGTCGCGCACCGCCACGCCCAACGATTGCGGCACCGCCTGCCAGTTCATCAAGCCCGACTATGCCGCCATGGAAACCCAGGTGCATGGCCGCGCCCGTGACGAGAGCCGGCCCGACGAACTGTTTTTCGGGCCGTTCCAGCGCATGGCGCGCGCCCGATTGAAACAGCCATCGGTGGGCGCGCAATGGACCGGCATCACCAGCCGGCTGGGCGAGCGCTTGCTGGAAACCGGCGCGGTCGAGGCGGTGCTGACCATGGCGCCGGACCCGGATGACAAATGGCGGCCGCGTCCGGTGATCGTCACGCAGGCGGCGGCCATGGCCAGCGTGCGCGGCATGCGCATGGGCTATGCGCCGCTGCTGGCGCTGCTGGAACCGGCCCGCGCGGCCGGCTTCAAGCGCATCGCCATCATCGGTATCCCCTGCCAGATTCACGCGCTGCGCCGGCTGGAGGCCAAGCTGGGCTTCGAGCGCATCTATGTGATCGGCACGCCGTGCAGCGACAACACGACGACGGAGAATTTCCACGAATTCCTCAGCCTGCTGTCGGACAAGCCGGACAGCATCACCTATCTGGAATTCAAGGCGAATTATCATGTCGAGCTGCGGTTCGAGGATGGCGGCAAGCGCGAAGTGCCGTTCCTGATGCTGCCGCTGTCCGATCTGCGGCCGGATTTCTTCCCGCTCACCTGCCGGACGTGCGTGGATTACACCAACAGCCTGGCCGATATCACGGTCGGCTATATGGGCGGCACCGGCGAACAATGGCTGCTGGTCCGCAACGATCGCGGCGCCGAATTGCTCGGCCTGCTCGGCGATGAAGTGGGGCTGTCGGAGCCGGAGGATAACGGCAAACCGGATGGATCGAAGCGCGCCGGGCCGGTGAAGGGCTTCATGGCCAACACCAAACGCGCCGCTGGCGGCCTGCCGCTGCGCCGGATGCCGAAATGGGTGCGGCCCATCGTCGGCAAGTTGATGCCGATCGTCGGCCCCAAGGGCAAGGAATTCGCCCGCACCCGCGTCGAGATGAAGGCGATCGAAACCATCCTGCATCTGCGCCGCGAAGCGCCGGCGATGATGAAAAACATGATCCCGCCGCACGTGTGGACACTGGTGGCGCGATACGGGCTGGTGCCGGCAAAGGGCGAAACGAAGCAAGGGTAAAGGCACAGAAGCCGCCGGCGGGCACGGACGCAGTCCCTGCCCGCCGGAGGCTGCTCTTTCCCTGACGACCGTGGGGCAGGATTTATGCCAGCCCCACCGATTTCATCGTCAGATCCCACAGGCGTTCATTGCGCGCCTCGTTGGTGCCGCGCACGGACAATTTCTGCGCGAATGCCTGGCGGCCTTCCTGCTGGCGGTTGCCCCAGCTCCAGTGCACGCCCGATTGGGCGGCGAAGGCCGGATCGGCGACGACTTGCGCGGTGCGCTCCCCGGCGAGCGGCTGGGAGACATAGCCCTTGGTGATGTTCTTCTGGAACCAGGGAAAAATCTTCTGAAAGGCCGGCGGCGTGTGGCGGAACAGCGGCGTATCGGCCACGCAGCCCGGATAGAGCGTGTTGAAGATGACCCCGGTCTCGCCCCAGCGCTTCTGGAATTCCCGGTTCATGATCATGCAGGCCAGCTTGCTGTCTTTATAGGCCTTGCCGGGTTTGAACGGCTTGCCATCGATCATGGCAATCGGCGCCTGGAACCCGGCGGCAAGGCCGGCCAGATCGCCAAGGTCGGCCGGCGCCGGGATCGGCACCTTGCCGCCGAACTCCTCGCTGTTCGCCGTCACCGTGCCCAGCGTGATCAGCCGTGCCGGGCCGGCACCGCCAGTCTTTGGTCGGCCATGCGCGGCCTTCAGATCATCCAGCAACAGATGCGCGAGCAGGAAGTGCCCGAAATAATTGGTGGCGACGCTGATTTCAAAGCCTTCGGGGCTGCGCTGCGGCTCGGTGGCGCGTGGCAGATAGACAGCGGCGTTCAGCAGCAGTGCGTCCAATGGCAGACCAAGTGCATGGAAATCATCGGCAAAACGCCGCACGCTGGCCTGGCTGCCCAGATCGATGTGCAGGATGCGGCGCGATTCGGCGGGGATGCCGGCTTCGGCAGCCGCAGCCTCGGCCTTGGCGAGATCGCGGCAGGCCATGATCACCAGCCAGCCGCGGGTTGCCAGCGCCTTGGCGGCCCACAGGCCGACGCCGGAGGAGGCACCGGTGATGATGACCACAGATTGATCCGACATGAAGTTATCCCCTCGCGGTGCGCTTGCGGCTCTTTGACTCAAACGCTGCGGCGCGGCAAGACAAGGTCCATGCAACCGCTTGCCGACGTTCTGGGCCTGGTGAACCCGCCCATCACTCCCGCCCTTGTGATCCGCCGTGCCGCGATGCTGGCCAATCTGGCGGCGATGCAGACGGCGTGTGACGCAAAAGGCGTTCGGCTGCGCCCCCATGGCAAGATGCACAAGTGCAGCCGGCTGGGCAAATTGCAGGTGGCGGGCGGCGCCATCGGCCTGTGTTGCCAGACGGTGGGTGAAGCCGAAACCTATGTGCACGCCGGCATCAACGATGTGCTGGTGACAGCGCCGGTGCCGCCGTGGGGCTGGCCGCGGCTGGCGGCGCTGGCGCGTCTGGCGCACGTCGGTGCGGTGCTGGACAGCGCGGTTCAGGCCCGCGAAGCCAGCGTGGCGGCGCTGGCGGCCGGTGCGGTGCTGGATGCCTATGTCGATATCGATCCCGGCATGGGCCGTGCCGGGGTGGCCGCCGATCAGGCCGGCGCGCTGGCGCAGTTGCTGGTCGACCTGCCGGGCCTGCATTATGCCGGGGTACAGGCCTATTGCGGGCATCACCAGCATCTGCTGCCGGCCGAACGCGTCGCGGCGCATGCCGCGTGGACCGATCGCTTGCGCGGCGCGGTGCATGATCTGCGCAGTGCTGGCCTGGCGCCGCCGCAGGTGACCGGCGGCGGCACCGGCACGGCGGCGATGGATCTGGCGGCCGGCGTCTACACGGAAATCCAGGCCGGCAGCTATGCGCTGATGGATGTCGAATATGGCGATCTGGGCGATCTGCCGTTCGCGCCGGCGCTGTTCCTAGCCGCCAGCGTGGTTTCCGCCCAGCACGCCAGCCATGTCACCTGCGATGCCGGGCACAAGGCGCTGCACCCCAACGGACCGGCGCAGCGCGTCGTGGTGCCAGCGGGGAGCGGATATCGGCCAATGGGCGATGAACATGGCGCGATCATTCCGCCCGGCGGCGCAGTCGAAGGTGGCATCGTCTGGCTGCAACCCGGCCATGTCGATCCCACGGTCGCCTTGCACGATGCGTTTTTCGTGGCGGATGAAGATGGTGCGCTGGAACGCTGGGCCATCGATGCCCGCCGATCCAGCCTGTGACCTGGAAAAGTTGAATGTGGAAATTGGGCATCATCGGCGGATCGGGGCTCTATGCCATCGACGGGCTGGCCGATGCGCGCTGGGTGGCGGTGGAATCTCCGTGGGGGGCACCGTCGGACGCTGTGCTCACCGGGCGGCTGGGCAGCATCGACGTGGCGTTCCTGCCGCGCCATGGCCGCGGGCATCGCGTCGCCCCCGGCGAATTGAACGTGCGCGCCAACATCGATGCGCTGAAACGCCTGGGCTGCACCGATTTGCTGGCGGTGTCGGCGGTGGGATCGCTGAATGCCACGATGGCGCCGGGCGATTTTGTGCTGGTGGATCAATTCATCGATCGCACCAAGGGCCGCCCCGGCAGCTTCTTTGGCAGCGGGCTGGTGGCGCATGTGCCGATGGCTGATCCCACCTGTCCGCGCCTGTCGGGCCTGGTCGGCGATGCGGTGGCAGAAGTTGGCGGCACGCTGCACCGCGGCGCCACCTATCTGGCGATGGAAGGCCCGGCCTTTTCCACCCGCGCCGAAAGCCGGCTGCACCAGGCCTGGGGCTGTGATCTGATCGGCATGACCGCGATGCCGGAAGCCAAATTGGCGCGCGAGGCTGAACTGCCCTACGCACTGCTGGCGATGGTGACGGATTATGATTGCTGGCATGACGGCACGGATGTGGATGTCACCGACATCATGGCGGTGATGCACGGCAACGCCGCCCTGGCCCGCGCCAGCATCATCGCCTTGTGCGCCAGCCTGCCGGCCGCGCGCCCGCCCAGCCCGATCGATAATGTGCTGGACGCCGCCATCATGACCGCGCCGGAAGCGCGCGACCCGGCGCTGCTGACGAAGAATGCGGCCATCCTGGCGCGCTGGCTGACAAAAGGGCGCACTGGTTGACGCGCTGCCGTCTGCTATCGCTGCAGCCCATGAACCGCATCACCATTTCCACGCCGGCCGGGCCAGTGTCGGCGCTGCAAGCCGCAGGCTCCAGTCGGGGCCAACCCCTGCATTTCGCGCACGCCACCGGCATGAATGCGCAGCTTTATGCGCGGATGCTGGCGCCGCTGGCCGCGGATTTTGCCATCACTGCCAGCGATGCGCGCGGCCATGGCTTCACCGGCCTGCCCAAGGACCCGGCGGCGCTGACCAGCTGGGATGAATTTGCCGCCGATCTCGACATGTTGCTGGGCGTTATTGACGGTGATGCGCGCTGGATCTTGGCGGGCCATTCGATGGGGGCGGCAGTGTCGCTGCTCGCGGCCGCCCTGCGCCCGGATCGGGTGGCGGGCCTGGTGATGGTCGATCCGGCGATGCTGCCCTTCGAAGTGTCGGCGCTGGTGCGCGCCGGCCAGGCGATCCCCAATCCGATGGCCGATCAGGCCGCCAAGCGCCGCGGGCTGTTTCCCAGCCGCGCCGATGCCCGCGCCGCTTATCATGGCCGCGGCGTCTTCCGCAGCTGGGCTGACGAAGATCTTGATGCCTATCTGGCCGGCGGCCTGGTGGAGACGGCAGAGGGCGTGGAACTGGCATGTGCGCCCGCGTTTGAATCGGCAACCTTTCGCGCCGTCTCACCCCATGTCGAAGCTGCGCTGCACAGCCTCACCTGCCCGTTCATCCTGATCGCCGGTGAGCATGGCTCCACCGTGCAGACCGGCGAACTCGCGGCTTTTGCTGCCCATCCGGCGTGCCTTGGCGCCACCCGCATTGCCGGCACCACGCATTTCGTGCCGCTTGAACGCCCGGATCTGGTGCGGGACGCGATTGCGCAGGTCAGTTCGGCGGCTGCTTCGGGACGGTGAAGCGACCGGTCACACGGCCGCCGGGGTTGGCGGCGGAGCGATTGTCGAAGCTGCTGGTGCGGGTGTTGAGGTTCCAGACGACGCGCGCGCCTTCGAGATGGTTGCCATCGCGGTCCATCTTGACGCTGCCCAGCAAGGTCACCAGCCGGCCCTTCACATCGTAAATGCCGCTGTTGGCGGTGGCGTGCATCGTGTTTTGCCGCAGCCGCACATTGCCAAGGGCATCGAGCCGCTGCACCTGCGGATTGCCGCTGCTGTCCTTGGCATAGCTGATGCGGACGCGATCGGCATTCAGCGTCAGGCTGCCCTGGCGGATGACCACGGCGCCGGTGAAGATGGCTTCATTCTGATTGTCGGCAATATCGATGCGTGCGGCATCGACATCGATCGGCGCGGCGCTGTCGAAAGTCTGGGCCAGCGCCGGCGTGGCAGACATCAGCAACAGACAGAAAAGGGCTCGCGTCATGTCTATCCTCTGCCGCTGCGCTGGTTGATGCGCAAGTGCACATTGCCAGCCAGCGACACACGGTTGCCGGCCAGATCGCCGCTCATCCGATCGGCGCGGAAATTGCCCATCGGCAGCTTGCCCTTTACCGGCGTTCGCGTGTTGACCCGGCGGCGCTTGAGATCGACGAACACGGTATCGGCATCAAGGCGGTAGCCACCGTCGGACCGCAGCTCGACCGGGCCGGCCACTTCCAGGCGGTCTTCGCCCAGGAAATAGCGGCCCGAAGGTGCCGTCACCTGCGCCGGGCCATCACGCCCGTCGAGTTGGGCCCGCAGCGTTGTCAGCTCGACGATCGGCACGGCGCTGGATTTCTGCACGGCGCTGCCGGCCGAAATGGCAAAGGCTTCGCCGGCCGTGGTCTTGCCGCGATATTCGGCACGGTTCACCCGCAGCCGTTCGCGCGACACCGCCACCTGATCCTTGGCAAGCAGGAAGGAAAATTCCTGCACGCTGAGCAAGGGCCAGATCAATATGGCCAGGCCGATCATGACAGCCGCCGCCGGCAGCAGCCATTTCAGCACGGTCATGCGCCGATCATGGCTGCTGCCGGGCAGGGCAGCGCGCTGCCGGCGGGACAGGAGCGGCGCTGCGGGGATGGGGGGTGCGGTCACGTCGAGCCTTCGGCAGCGCCGTTACAGATGCGCGAAAATATCCTGTTCGGGCCAGCCCTTGAGATCGAGTTCGCAGCGGGTGGGCAGGAAATCGAAACAGGCATTGGCGATGGCGGTGCGGCCTTCGCGCGCCAGCCGGTCCACCAGCACGGCGTGAGCGCGGTGCAGATAGCGCACATCGCTGGCGGCATAATCCTTCTGCGCCTCGCTGAGTTCGCCGGCGCCCCAATCCGATGATTGCTGCTGCTTGGAGATATCGACCCCCAGGGTTTCGCGCAGCAGATCCTTCAGGCCGTGGCGATCGGTGTAGGTGCGCACCAGTTTCGATGCGATCTTGGTGCAGAACACCGGGGTCGCCCACACGCCCAGATATTGCTGGATCACCGCAATATCGAACCGCGCGAAATGCATCAGCTTCAGTCGGGCCGGATCGGCGAGCACCGCCTTCAGATTGGGCGCATCATAGACGCCGGGGCTGAAGCGCACGAGATGTTCGTCGCCGTGGCCATCGCTGATCTGCAGCAGGCACAGGCGATCGCGGTGCGGGTTCAATCCCATGGTTTCGCTGTCGACGGCGACAGGGCCGGGGGCGAGCACGCCGGCGGGCAGGTCCCCTTCATGAAGATACACAGTCATGCCGCCGCGTTAGCAGGGGCGGTTGACCCTGTCATCCAGTGATGGCTGCCGCTATGCTGGGCCATGGTGGCCGCTGCCGATCTGCCGGAGGTGAAGGCGTTGCTGATCGCCGCAGCGCGATCCGGGCGTGACCTGTCTTATTCGGAAATGTTGCTGGCACTGGGGTATCGCTTCAGCCGGCCGAAAATGCGCAGCCTGTGCCGGCTGCTCGACGCCATCGACGCAGACGCAAGGTCGGCGGGGGAGCCGGAACTGGCGGTGCTGGTGGTGCGCGAATCGGATCGGTTGCCGGGGCAGGGCTGGTGGGTCGGCCGGCGGGATGCACCGCCCGACTGGACCGGGCCCGACGCGCGCCGCTTTGTGGCGTCACGCCAGGCCCGGGCCTTCGCCTATTGGCGGGATCAATAGGGGTTGGGACGGCTGTCTTCGCGATAGCTGTCGCGCACCGGTTGTGCGGGCTCGGCGCGCTGCGGTGCTGGCTCGCTGCGCGGCGCTGGTTCGCTGCGCGGCGCTGGTTCGCTGCGCGGCTGGGGCATGAAATCGCGGACCGGGCGCGGTTCGGGCGCGGGCCGGGCCTGCATTGGTGGCGGGGCCATCGCACCGCCCACCGCCCCCGACAGGCCGGCGGACGGGCGATCGCCCCGCGGCGGACGACCGCCACCGTTCCAGCCCCCGCGGCGCGGATCGCCGCCACGTTCAACGCGGCGCGGTTCGCCGCCAATATCAGCGCGGCGCGGATCGCCGCCAATATCAGTTCCGCGCGGATCATTGCCCATTGAGGTTCCGGGTTGGCCGGCACGGCGACCATTGCCATTCCAGCCTTGCGGCGGACGCTGCAGTTGGCCGGTCAGATCACGGCCGATGGCATCGCCCACGCCGCCCGGTTGGACCTGACCGGGGTTGCCGTTCCAGCCATCACGGCGCGGGCCGCCGTTCCAGCCATCACGGCGCGGATCAGTGCCATAGTTGCCATTCCATCCTTGCGGTGGCCGCTGCGGTTGGCCGGTCAGGCCACGGCCGATGGCGTCGCCCACGCTGCCCGGCTGGCCCGGACGGGGGTTGCCGTTCCAGCCTTCACGACGCGGGCCGTTGTTCCAGCCGCTCCGGCCATCGCCTCGATAACCACGCGGGTTATGGCCATAGCCCCGACCGAACCCGGCTCCCGGCGCGCGCCAGCCCCAGCCGCGATTCCAGGGCTGGTTCCAGCCCCAATAGGGCGTGTGCTGCCAATGCGTGCGGCCCCAGTAATTCACGCCGAAATTCCACGGCAGGATGCGGCCGCCAAAGCGCGCGGCAAACAGGTTGCCGCGCGGCACCCACACCCATGACGGGCCATACCAACTGCCCCAATTGTCATAGCCCCAGCCTGCGCCAAAGCCGACGCCGACATTCCAGGCGATCTGCGGCGGGATCGGCGCCCAGCCGACCACCGCGTCGGCTTCGCGCCATGCCACCCAGCTTGGCCCCCAATTGGTGCCGGGCACCCACACCCAGCCGATCGCCTCGTCAAAGCCCCAGCGGCCATAATGATCGGTTGCCCAGCCCCAGGGATCGGCGGACAGCCAATAGCGATTGTCGAGCCACTGGCCGTTGACGTACGGCCGCCAACCCTGCGGCGCCGCCGGCTGAAACGCCCGGCCCCAGCGCGTCTGCAGCCAGCGGCCGTGCTGCGCCAAGGGCTGATAGAAAACGTCCACGCCGGGCACGTCTTCCGGCCCCCACAGTGCGCCGGGCTGCGCCGGCCAATCGGCCGCGTAACCGCCCATCACCGGCTGATCGCCATCATCATATACCGGTGCCCGGCCGGTAACTTCGCCGGGATAGGCGCAGGCCCCCACAGAAAGGGCCAGCATGATGGCAAGCGATCGCGGGAACATCGGCAAATTGGCCTTTCACCAGAGAAGGGCCTCTGTTTCGCACAGGGCGGCTGTCGCCTGCATGAATGTTGCAGGCGCGTTGCAATGGTGCAGCGTCAGCCCAGCGCCCGCCAGCCGACGTAGAGCGCGGTGGTGATCACCATCACCGCAAACAGTTGCCGGGCCAGCGCCGCGCGCGATGCCAGCCGCGGCGCCAGGCTGCGCGCGGCGATCACGCCGATGATGCCGCCCGCCGCCATCGCGATCAGCGCCGGCACATCGACGCGCCCGGCCGCCGCATAGGTGCCCGCTGTTGCCACCCCGAACACCAACACCGACACCAGCGACGATGCTGCGGCATTGGCGAGGGTCATGCCGGTCGCCGCCATCAGGCCCGGCACGATCAGAAAGCCGCCGCCAATGCCGAAAAATCCTGCGGCGAGGCCCACGGCCAACCCGACTGGCAGCAGCTTGAGGATCATGGCGGCATCAATGTGCACATCGGGATTTCCCACGTTGCGCGCCGGACGCAGCATGGCCAGCCCGACCGCCAGCATCGCCACAGCGAAGACGCCGAGCAATGCCTGGCCATCCAATTGCTGCGCCAGCGCGGCACCCGCCAGAGATCCGGCCAGGCCCGCCCCGGCAAAACTGAGCGCGCAGGGCCATTTCACCATGCCGGCGCGCGCCTGCACCGCCAGATTGCCGGCCGCGTTCAACGCCACGGCGGCCGCACCGGTGCCGATGGCCACGTGCGGATCGGCAATGCCAACCACATACAGCAGCAAGGGCGTCGCCAGCACCGAGCCGCCGCCGCCGAACAGGCCAAGCAACAGCGCAATCAGCGCCCCGCCAGCGGCGGCCGCCGGCAAACCAAGTGCAAGGCTGGCCTCCACCGGATCAGGCCGTCACGCGGTTCCACGGCATCACCGCCAGCAATCGCGCCATGCCGCACCAGCCCGACACACCGGCAAAGGTGAGGCCTGCCCCGACAAAGGCCGACAAGCCAATCCAGACAGGTGCCGCCACCAGGCTGAGCCCGACGCCGGCTAGCACCAGCACGCCGGCAGCGATCTGCACCTGTCGCATCAGCGGCATCGTACGGGCCGCATCACGCCCGGCCACACCCAGCCCGGCCTTCGCCCAGGCATCGACGCCGCCCGCCAGCAGATGGACATGGCCGGCCTTGCCGAGGGCAGCGAGACGTTGGTCATTGGCCGCGGTGCGCCGGCCGGTTTGGCAAGTGAACAGCAGTTCGACATCCGTGCCGCAAGCCAGCGGGCCTGCATCGGGCAGGCTGAGCGGGCGCGACAGCGATGCGGGGATATGCCGGGCGGCGAATTCGTCCGGCTCGCGCACATCGACGATCATCGCCTTGCCCCGTTCCAGCAGCATCGCGGCGTCAGCGGGAGAGATTTGCGGCAACATGGGCGTCTTCCTGTTGGTCAGGCGGGCAGAAAATGCCGGCCAGGGTGGTGATCACCGCAAGTACGGCGGGATCGGCAATGCGGTAATGGACGGCCAGCCCGTCACGGCGGGCGGCCACCAGGCCTTCGCTGCGCAGCAGCGCCAAGTGCTGGGACAGGGCGGATTGTGACAGGCGGCTGGCGATTTGCCCTGCCTGCCGCTCACCGGCGGCCAACTGGCACAGCACCAGCAGGCGGGAATCATGCGCCATCGCCTTCAACAGGCGGGAGGCCGCAGCGGCTGATGTTTCGAAGCGGGCAAGATCATCCGGGTTCATGTGATCAATATATGAGTTTATTCTAATTTAGCAAGGTCTAATATACACTGGAGAGGAACGTTCAATGGTCCCGACTCCAACCCGCCCAGCCCCAGAGGTCGCCCCGATCCTCGATGCGGCCACCAACACCTGGACCTATCTCGTTGCCGATCCCGCCACGGGCGCAGCCGCGATCATCGATGCGGTGCTGGATTATGAACCGAAAGGCGCTGCCGTTTCCCATGCCGGCCTTGAGCGCCTGCTGGATCTGGTGGCGCAGCGCCGGCTCAGCCTGAAATGGGTGATGGAAACCCACGCCCACGCCGATCATCTCGCCGGCGGCCATTGGCTGCGGGATCGCAGCGGGGCGCCGTTGGTGATCGGTTCAAATATTACCCAGGTGCAGCGGGTGTTCGCGCCGCGATTCGGCCTGTATGACATGGCCACCGATGGCCGCCAGTTCGATGTGCTGGTGGAGGATGGTGCTGTCTTGCCATTGGGCGATCTGACCATCCGCGTGCTGCACACGCCGGGCCACACGCCGGCCTGCGCCACCTATGTGATCGGCGCTGCGGCGTTCGTCGGCGACACCTTGTTCATGCCGGATTATGGCACGGCGCGCTGCGATTTTCCCGGCGGCGATGCCGCGACCCTGCATGCCTCCATCACCAAGATCCTGGCCTTGCCCGGCGATACCCGTATCTTTGTCGGCCATGATTATCTGCCGGCCGGGCGCAGCGACTATCGCTGCGAAACCACGGTCGCCGCGCAGAAAGCCGGCAACATCCACGTGCATGATGGCATCGATGCCGCCAGCTTCGTTGCGATGCGACAGGCCCGCGATGCCACGCTGGCGCCGCCGACGCTGATCCTGCCCAGCCTGCAGGTGAACATTGCCGCCGGCGAACTACCGCCCGCCGACGCGCAGGGCCGCCGCTTTCTCAGGCTGCCGCTGACATTGCTGTAAATTTTCGGGAGAACGCCCACGCTGGCTCCCCGGGCAGGATTCGAACCTGCGACCAGTCGATTAACAGTCGACTGCTCTACCGCTGAGCTACCGAGGAACAGCGTGGGAGCGCTCCCTTAGCGGTGCCTGCCGGGCTTGCCAAGCGGATTTCGGGCATGGTCGGCTGTTGCGGATCAACTCGCGAACTGTTCCAGGCTGATGCGGTCGTCCAGGGCATATTCGGGATCGAACATCAGGGTCAGGTTGATGTCGCGGTCGATGCTCACCTTCACATGCGCCACGTCGCGCACCTCCATCTGATCGGCGACGGCTGAAACCGGGCGCTTGCGGGATTCGCGCACTTCGAATTCGATCACGCTGGCGCCGGGCAGCAGCGCGCCGCGCCAGCGGCGGGGGCGGAATGGTGAAATCGGGGTGAGGGCGAGCAGATCGGATTCCAGCGGCAGGATGGGACCATTGGCTGACAGATTATAGGCGGTGGAGCCGGCCGGCGTGGAGACCAGCACACCATCGCAGATCAGTTCTTCCATGCGGGTCTTGCCATCGATGGCGATGCCGATCTTGGCGGCCTGGCGGGTTTCGCGCAGCAGCGACACCTCGTTGATCGCCGGGAACGACACGCAGCGCCCCGATGCCGTGGTGGCGGTCATCAACAGCGGATTGAGCGTGAAGCGCTTGGCGGCCTCGACGCGGGCCAGCAGATCCTTGGCGCGGAAATCATTCATCAGGAAACCCACCGTGCCGCGATTCATGCCGAACATCGGCTTGGGGTCTTTCAGTTGCAGGGCCTCGTGCAGGCAGTGCAGCAGGAACCCGTCGCCGCCCAGCGCCACCACGACATCGGCTTCGCGCACCGGCACGAATTCATGGCCGGCGCGCAGGGTTTCGGCGGCGGCGCGCGCGACATGGCTGTCGGATGCCAGCAGTGCGAGTTTCATGGAATCAATCCCCCGTTTGTCCCAGATGTGCCAGATGCCTGCGTATCAACCGCCGGTCATGCTCATGTGGCGGGCCACCGCCGGCTGCGCGCCGCGCCGATCGATGACGAAATCATGGCCCTTGGGCTTGCGCGAGATGGCTTCATCAAGGGCGGCATCGATGGCGGCAGGATCATTGCCAACCCGGCGCAGTACGGCGCGCAGATCGGCCTGGTCATCCTGGCCTAGGCACATGTACAATTGCCCGGTCGCGGTCAGCCGCACGCGGTTGCAGCTTTCGCAGAAATTGTGGGTCAGCGGCGTGATGAAGCCCAATTGCAGACCGAGCTCCTCGACATGGACATAGCGGGCCGGCCCACCGGTGCGGTGCGGCAGATCGGTGAGCGTGTAGCGCTGTGCCAATTGCCGGCGTACGGCTGACAAGGGCAGATACTGGTCCACACGGTCTTCGCCTATTTCGCCCAAGGGCATGGTTTCGATGAGGGTGAGATCATGGCCGCCCCGGGCCGCGAACGTCATCAGCGCTTCGATTTCGTCGGCGTTCTCGTGCGCCAGCGCCACGGTGTTGAGCTTGACCTTCAGGCCGGCCGCCGTGGCAGCGGCGATGCCATCGAGCACCTGCGGCAGGCGGCCCCAGCGGGTGATACGCGCGAATTTTTCCGCATCGAGCGTGTCGAGGCTGATGTTGACCCGGCGCACCCCGGCGGCAAACAGCGCTTCCGCATGGCGCGCCATCTGGCTGCCGTTGCTGGTCAGGGTCAATTCTTCCAGTGCGCCGGTTTTCAGGTGGCGCCCCAGGCTGTGCACCAGATCGGTGATGCCGCGCCGCACCAGTGGTTCACCGCCGGTCAACCGCAGCTTGCGCGTGCCGCGCCGAATGAAGGCCGAGGCGATGCGATCGATCTCCTCCAGGCTCAGCACTTCGGATTTTGGCAGGAACTGCATGTCTTCGGCCATGCAATAGACACAGCGAAAATCGCAGCGATCGGTAACGGAGACACGCAGATAGGTGATGGCGCGGCCGAACGGATCAACAAGCGGCGGCGCAGCATGCGGAGCCGTCGGCAGCACCGCAGGAGGCATGGTCGCAGGCCGATCACCGAACATGAGCCAAGCCTGTGGCAGGCGTGGCCGGCTTGGCAAGTGATTCGGCCACGGGCTGAACGCGTTGCTTATGTGAATTTGGCATCTACATGCTGACAATGGGTCTATCTTGGGTTATGATGTAACGCGATTTCAAGGCAGGTTAACGCGTTTCATGGTTCCCGTCCCTTACGAGCCGGTGTTGATCGTCTCGCCGCGCTATGCCGATGATCTGGCGGCGATGGCGACGGCGGCGGGCAAGGTGCCGCGGCTGGAACGCCGCCCGGACGCCGCGCCGGCGCGTTTTGCCGCCGAGCCGGTGCGGGTGGTGGTGGTGGATGCCCGCGGCGCGCTTGCGGCTGGACTGACCGTGGCGCGTGCCCTGGGGCCATCGGTGGAAAGCCGGCGCGGCGCCATGCTGGTGCTGCTGTCGCGCAGCGATGCCGATGCTTCCGGCGCCGCCAGCGAGGCGGGTGCAACATCGGTGCTGGTCTCGCCCTTCGGATCGGACAGTTTCACCAATGCGCTGGCCCTGGCCGGTCGCCACGCTGCGCGACTGGCGGCGGCCGCTGCGGCGCCGCTGCCCAACGATGCGCCGGGTGCCGACCGGCTGACCGGCCTCGCCAGCGGCGAACGTATCCAATACTGGCTCGCCGATCAGCGCGCCGCCGGGCAACCGGCGGGGGTGATCGTGGTCGGGGTTGGCCGCTTTGCCCAGATCAATACCATCCACGGCCGCGATGTGGCGGATCGCCTGCTGGCGGCGATCGCGGCCCGTCTGGGCCCAATTGCCGATGCCGGCCTGCAGGGCGGTGAAGTGCGCCTCCTTGGCCGCTTGACGGCGGCGGAATTCGCCCTGGGGGTGTCAGGCGCGGCCGCGGCGCGGGGCATCGATGCACTGGCGCGCCGGCTGCTCAGCGGCTTCGAACGGCCGTTTGCCGTGGATGATCGGCTGATCCATGTGTCGGGCCGCGCCGGCATCGCTTGGGATGATGGCCGCATGGCCGGCGAACCCGGCGCCGTGGCGGCCGGCCTGCTGCGCGAGGCGGCGATTGCGCTTGCCGATGCGCGCAGCCGGGAGCCGGGTGCAGTGGCACGGTTCATGCGCGACGATGTCGGGGCGGCGCTGGCGCTGCGCGTTGATCTGGAATCCGATCTGTTCCGGGCGCTGGCCGATGGCGATATCGCCGTGCTGTTCCAGCCGTTGGCCCGGCTGGCCGATGGCCATGTCGCCGGGGCCGAGGCCCTGGTGCGCTGGGACCATCCGGTACACGGCCGCTTGTCTGCCGCCACGCTGCTGGAAACGGCGGCATCGGCCGAATTGGCGATCACGCTGGGCCGCCACATCCGCGCCCGGGCGATTGCCGCGGCGGCGGCGTGGACCGGGCCGTTGGCCAATCTGAAATTGTCGCTGAACGTCACCGCCGCCGATCTTGCCGATCCACAGTTCATCGAAACGCTCGCCACCGATCTGATCCAGGCCGGCCTGTCCCCGAACCGGCTGATCGTGGAGGTGACCGAAGAAGCCATCATCAACGACATGGACGCGGCCGCCGCCACTTTGTCGCTGCTGCGCCGCGACGGGGTGGGGATTTCGCTCGATGATTTCGGTGCCGGCTATTCCAGCCTGGCGCGGCTGGCGCGGCTGCCCGTGGACACGATCAAGCTGGATCGCAGCTTTGCCGCCGGCCTGACCGGGTCGGAGCGGGAGCGGATCGTCGTGGAAGGCATGATCGCCACGGCACGCCGGCTGGGGCTCGCCGTTGTCGCCGAAGGCGTCGAGGATGATGTGCAGATGGCCGCCGCGCGCGCCGCCGGCTGCCAGTGGGTGCAGGGTTTCTGCGTGGCCCCGCCGATGGATGAAGCCGGGCTGGCCGCCTTCTGCGCGGGCCGGCCGCAAGTGAGCGTGGCCTAGATTCGGTTTCGTTTTGATTGGGTCCCCCTCTCCCGCAAGCGGGAGAGG
>NZ_JBBATQ010000004.1:0-89387 GCF_040398665.1 Sandarakinorhabdus sp. | reverse complement strand
CCTCTCCCGCAAGCGGGAGAGGGGCAGTTCAGTCGCGGCACAACCAAGCCTAGCGCCGGCCCAGCTTGGATTTGAAGATCGACGGCCGGATCGGCACTTTCGCGGCCGGTAACTTGGCCGGCAACGGCTTGGCCGCCGGTTTCGCCGACGGCTTCACCGTGGCCCCGCCCGCCAATTTGGCCAGCGCCGACGCGATTTGCAGTGCGCCCTTCAACCTCGTGCGATCATCACCCCAATCGGCGGCAATGAACAATTTCTGGTCCGGCCTGATCTTGGCGCGCGCGCCAAGCCGCTCGATATAGGCCATCAGGCCATCGGGATTGCCGAAGCGGTCATCACGGAAGCTGATCAGGCCGCCCTTGCGCCCGGCCTCCAGCTTGGCGACGCCCGCGGCCAGACAGGCCAGCTTGATCTCGATGACGGACAGAAGATTTTCGGCTTCGGACGGCAGCGGCCCGAAGCGGTCGATCATCTCGGCCGCCAGCCCATCGATGGCCGGGCGACCATCCAGCTCGTTCAGGCGGCGGTACAGCGCCATGCGCACGTTCAGATCGGGCACATAATGTTCGGGGATCAGGATCGGCACTTCGGCGGTGATCTGGGGAGAGAAGGCTTCGGCGGGCGGCTTCATGCCGGCGGCTTCGGCGCGCGCTTCCAATATGGCTTCCTCCAGCATCGACTGATACAGTTCGAAGCCGATCTCCTTGATATGGCCTGACTGTTCGTCGCCGAGCAGATTGCCGGCGCCGCGCTGATCGAGATCATGGCTGGCGAGCTGGAAGCCGGCACCCAATGTGTCGAGCTGGCTGAGCACTTGCAGACGTTTTTCGGCGCCTTCGGTGATTGCCGCGCCGTCAGCCGTGGTCAGATAGGCGTAGGCGCGGGTCTTGCCGCGACCGACGCGACCGCGGATCTGATAGAGTTGCGCCAGGCCAAAGCGATCGGCGCGATAGACGATCAAGGTGTTGGCCGACGGGATATCGAGCCCGGATTCAATGATGGTGGTCGACAGCAGCACATCATAGCGCTTGTCGTAAAAGGCGCTCATCCGCTCTTCGACTTCGGATGGCGCCATCTGGCCATGGGCGGAGATCGGCTTCACCTCCGGCACGGTTTCGCGCAGAAATTCCTCCAGATCGGGCATGTCGGAAATGCGCGGGACGACAATGAAGCTCTGGCCGCCGCGATAATGTTCGCGCAGCAGCGCCTCGCGGATCACCACCGGATCGAACGGCATCACATAGGTGCGCACCGCCAGGCGATCGACCGGCGGCGTGGCGATCACCGACATTTCGCGCAGGCCGGTCAATGCCATCTGCAAGGTGCGCGGGATCGGCGTGGCGGTCAGCGTCAGCACATGCACATCGGCCTTCAGATTTTTCAGCCGTTCCTTGTGAACGACCCCGAAGCGTTGTTCCTCATCGACAATCACCAGCCCGAGCCGCTTGAATTCGATGTTCTTGGCCAGCAGCGCGTGGGTGCCGACGACGATGTCGGCGGTGCCGTCGGCCAGCCCTTCGCGCGCCACCTTGGCGTCGGCCGCGGTGACCAGGCGCGACAAGTGGCGCACCTCCACCGGCAGGCCGGTGAAGCGTTCGCGGAAATTCTGGTGATGCTGGCGCGCCAACAGTGTCGTCGGGCACACCACCGCCACCTGCATGCCCGACATGGCAGCGGCATAGGCGGCGCGCAGTGCCACCTCGGTCTTGCCGAAGCCGACATCGCCGCACACCAGCCGGTCCATCGGTTTGCCGGAGGTGAGATCGTCGATCACATCGCCGATGGCCTTCAACTGGTCATCGGTTTCGGCATAGGGGAAGCGATCGACGAACGCCGCCAGGCCATGGGCGTCGATGCTCACCGGCTCGCCTTCGCGCAGCATCCGCGCCGCCGCGGTCGCCAGCAATTCGCCGGCAATCTCGCGGATGCGGTTCTTCATCCGCGCCTTGCGGCTGCTCCACGCCACGCCGCCCAACTTGTCGAGGCCGACACCGTCACTGTCGCTGCCATAGCGGCTGAGCACGTCGATATTCTCGACCGGCACATAGAGCTTGTCGCCGCCGTCATAGCTGAGCGCGACGCAATCATGCGGCTTGCCGCCGATCGGAATCGCCAGCAGGCCATCATAGCGGCCGATGCCATGATCGCGGTGCACGATCAGATCGCCGGGGCTGAGCATGGCCAGTTCGGCCATGAAGGCATCGGCGCGGCGCACCGAGCGCGCCTTGCGCACCAGCCGGTCGCCCAGCATGTCCTGTTCGGTGAGCAGGTGCAGCCGCCCACGCGGCTCCTCCAGGCTGAAGCCATGATCCAGCGGCAAGACCGTGAGCACGACGGCACCCGCTGAGGCCTGGCCCAGGGCTTCCTGCCAGTGATCGGCGATGGCCAGCCGGTTCATGCCTTCATCGACCAGCAGGCCCCGCAAGCGCTCGCGCGCGCCGGCCGAGTAGCTGGCGAGGATCACGCGGTCCCCGGCGGCACGGCGCGCTTCGACATGCGCCAGGATCGCGGTGTAGACCGGCGGACCGCCATTGGCCTGCGCCACGCGTTCGGGCGCAAAATCGCGGGCGGCGTTGGCGGCGCAATCGATGGCGAACAGCGTGCCATCGGCAACATCGTGCGGCGACGTGGCATGCACCTTGTGCGCCACCAATTGCGCCGCCCATTCCGCCGGCGCCAGATACAGCGCGTCGGCCGGCAACGGGCGATAGCTGCCCTTTTTCTGGCTGAGCGCGGCAACGCGGTTGTCGTGATAATCGGCGATGGCTTCGAAGCGATCGGACGCGGCGCCATCGGCGCCATGATCCCGCACCAGCAGGTCATCCGCGCCGATCCAGTCGAACATCGTCACCAGGCCGGGCTCGAACAGCGGCAGCCAATGTTCCATGCCGGCCAGCCGCCGACCGTCGCTGACGGCTTCATACAACGGATCGCCAGTGGCGGTGGCGCCAAAGCGTTCGAGCCAGCCGGCGCGGAACGCCTTGATGCGCGCGTCATCGAGCAGCACTTCGGACACCGGCAGCAGGTCGAAGCCATCCGCAGGCCCCAGGCTGCGCTGGCTGGCGGGATCGAAGCGGCGGATGGTTTCGATCTCGTCGCCGAAGAAGTCGAGGCGCAGGCCATGATCGGCGCCGGCCGACATCACATCGACAAGGCCACCGCGCAGCGCATATTCGCCGGCCTCTACCACCGTATCGACGCGCACATAGCCGTTGGCGGCAAGCTTCAGCGCCAGGGCATTGCGATCGATGCGGCTGCCGGGTTTCAGCCGGGCGGCCAGGCTGGCAACCCGCGATTTGGGCAGCACGCGCTGGGTGATGGCGTTGACCGTGGTGACCACAAGCTGCGCGCCGGTCGGCGCTTCGGTGAGCGCCGCCAGCGCCGCAACGCGGTCGGACGCGCTTTTCAGCGACGGCGAGGCGCGGTCATAGGGCAGGCAATCCCAGGCCGGCAGCACCAGCACAGCGATTTCCGGCGCGAAATAGCTGGCGGCTTCGGCGACAGCACGCGCTTGGGATTCGTCGGCGGCGATGAACCAGGCGCGGCCTTTGGTGGCGCGCGCGGCATCGGCCATCAGCCATGGCAGATAACCGCCGGCACAGCGCGCCAACGTGACGGTGCGCGACGCGGCAACAAAGCGGGGGAGATCGATCACCTAAATCCCTCTCCCCTTGCGGGCGAGGGCGAGAGACGCGCCGCAGGCGCGGCTCGTGAGGGGGTGGCAGCGATTGCGCAACCCCTCACCCCGCTCGCCTGCGGCGAGTCGCCCTCTCCCGCAAGGGGAGAGGGATTCACTTGGTCACCTCGACATAATCGAGCTTTTTCAGCAACGTCATCCAGTCATTGTCCAGATGCGCCGGCACTTCGGCCGTGCCGAACGCCCAGGCGAGGATATCGACATCCTGTTCCTGCAAAACGACCTCGAACCAGGCCATGGCCGCTTCGTCGAAATCGGCGCCATGGCGCGCGAAAAAGCCGCCGACGACCAGATCGGCCTCTTTCGTCCCGCGATGGTCGGCGCGGTAGCGCGCGCGGCGCAGGCGCAATTCCATCGAGTCCGGCTGATTGTCGTTCATGTTGCCCGGCCTTCAAAACAGGATTGCCCAAAGCAGTTGTCCACGCCGGCGTTTCAAACGGCCAGCGCGGTGCTATGACGTTGGCATAGCCATGCGCCCGGACATCCTCAACCCATTGTTCGCCGAAGTCGCCGCGCTGAAAGGCGTCGGGCCGTCGCAGGTGCGGCAACTCGGCCGGCTGAAGCTGACGCGCGCCATCGATCTGGCCTTCCACCTGCCGGTGATGATGATCGATCGGCTGGCGGTGGATGCGCTCGACGAAAGCCTGGTCGGCCGGCCGGTGGTGGTGCCGCTGACCGCGGCGCGCCATGATCGCGGCGGCCCGCGCAGTCCGCTGCGCGTCGCGGCCGTTGATCGTGGCGGGCAATGGGTGGACCTGGTGTTTTTCGGCCAGAGCGCCTCCTGGGCGCAGACGCGGCTGCCGATCGGCGTTGAAAAGCGCATCATCGGCAAGCTCGACCGTTATGGCCAGAAATTGCAGATCGCCCACCCCGATGTGCAGGCCATGGACGGCCCGGCGCCGCCACAGGAGCGCGAAGCCGTCTATCCGCTGACCGAAGGGCTGACCAATCGGCGCATGGCACAATTGGTGGGCGAAGCGTTGGGCCGGGTGCCGGCGCTGGCCGAATGGATCGAGCCATCAGTGATCGCGCGGGCGGGCTGGGAGAATTTTGCCGGCAGCTTGCAGGCTGCGCACCGGATAGACGGTGGGCGTGATCGGCTGGCCTATGATGAACTGCTCGCCAATCAACTGGCGCTGCTGCTGGTGCGCGCCGACACACGGGCGCGGCGCGGGCGGGCGCTGGCGGGCGACGGCCGCTTGACGGCCGCATTGCTGGCGGGTCTGCCCTGGCCGTTGACCGGCGCCCAGCGGCGCGTGCTCGGCGAGATCACCGGCGACATGGCGCAGGCGCAGCCGATGCTGCGGCTGCTGCAGGGCGATGTCGGATCGGGCAAGACGCTGGTCGGCCTGATGGCGATGTTGACGGCGGTGGAAGCCGGCACCCAGGCAGCATTGCTGGCACCCACCGAGATATTGGCGCGGCAACATCATGCCACGCTCACCAAACAGGCCGCAAATCTGCCGGTGCGCATCGCGCTGCTCACCGGGCGCGACAAGGGCAAGGCCCGCGAGGCGCTGCTGGCTGATCTGGCCGAAGGGCGCATCGACATATTGATCGGCACCCATGCGATTTTTCAGGAGACGGTGGCCTATCATGATCTGGGTCTGGTCGTGGTGGATGAACAGCATCGCTTCGGCGTGGCGCAGCGCCTGTTGTTGGCCAACAAGGCCCACGTGCCGCCGCATGTGCTGGCGATGACCGCCACGCCGATCCCGCGCAGCCTGGCGCTGACCCGCTTTGGCGAGATGGACCAGAGCATCATCGACGAACGCCCGCCCGGCCGGCAGCCGATCGACACGCGGGTGATGGCCACGGCGCGGCTGGATGAAGTGACGGCGGCGCTGGCCCGGCATCTGGATGGCGGCGGCCAGGCCTATTGGGTGTGCCCGTTGGTCGACGGCAATGAGGATGAAGACGAAGCCGCCGCCACCACCCGCGCGGCCTTCCTTAAGGCGCGGTTGGGGGAGGGGAAGGTCGGGCTGGTGCACGGCCGCATGAAGGGGCCGGACAAGGATGCGGTGATGGCGGAGTTTGCCGCCGGCCGGCTGGGCCTGCTGGTGGCGACCACGGTGATCGAGGTGGGTGTGGACGTGCCCAATGCCACGCTGATGATCATCGAGGCGGCCGAGCGTTTCGGGCTGGCGCAGTTGCACCAGTTGCGCGGCCGGGTCGGGCGCGGGGCGGGGCACAGCGTCTGCCTGCTGCTGCGCGGCGATGAGCTTTCGGAAACGGCGCGCGAACGGCTGAAGCTGCTGCGCGAGACCAATGATGGGTTTCGCATTGCCGAAGCCGATCTGAAACTGCGCGGGCCGGGCGAGATCCTCGGCACGCGCCAGTCCGGCGAGGAGGCGTTCCGCTTCGCCGATCCGGGGCGGGTGCAGCACTATGTGACGATGGCGCGCGATGATGCGCGGCTGCTGCTGGAGCGCGACGGCGGCCTGGCGGGGGTGCGCGGGCAGGCCGCGCGGGTGTTGCTGTATCTGTTCGAGCGCGATGCGGGGGTCGCGTTGTTGCGGAGTGGATGAGTGCATCTGTGACCGCGTGCGCCACCCCTCCGTCAGCCTTCGGCTGCCACCTCCCCTTGCAGGGGAGGATCATAGTTCCTCCCCTGCAAGGGGAGGTGGCGAGCGAAGTGAGACGGAGGGGTGGCGTGTGTGGTGTCTCAGGGCGATGCGTGCGGCGAGCGCGGCCGGCGGCGGAGCCGCCGAGTCCGCTTGGACTTTTCAAGAAGAAAAGAAAGAACGCGGCAAAGCCGCGCCGTCGAAGCGGTTCTGCCGGCCTGAGGGCCGTCAGCCAGCCCGGCCGGTCAGACACGAGTCTGCCCGCAACGCTTGCGCGTTGCGGGCAGCCGATCAGCGACGTCTGTAAGCCGGGTTCTGTCCCGGGGCCGAAACCCCATGGGCGACCATTCCTCTCGGACGGCGGTTGCCCGCCGCCTCCAGCAACCAACCCGGATGACTGGGCCGGTTCCTGCCCTGCGCACCGAAATGCGCGCGCCATCCCTATTCGGTCTTGCTCCCGGTGGGGTTTGCCGTGCCGCTTTGGTTGCCCATCGCGCGGTGCGCTCTTGCCGCACCGTTTCACCCTTGCCTGTCCTGTTGTTGCCAACAGCCATCGGCGGTCTCTTCTCTGTGGCACTGTCCCTGATCCGAGTTGCCCAAATTTCTCTGGGACTCAGACCGCCGGGCGTTACCCGGCACCGCGTTCCGTGGAGCCCGGACTTTCCTCGGCAGATTTGCACCTGACGCGGCCGCCCGACGACGTGATCGCAGACCCCCATGGCATTTCGCGGCGATTCGCGCCACAGCAGGCGCCATGATCGAGATCGAAGGCGATATCAGTAACGGGGGCCAGGCCTTCACCGTGCCGGCCGAAGTGATTGCCCAGGGGCTGAAACTCGCCCCCGAAGCCGTACAGCCGATGCTGGCCGGGCGGCAGATCAGCACCTGGGTGGAGGCCGGAGTCGACGAGGATTTCGGCACCTTCCGGCTGACCTTCGCCACCGACAAGCGCCGGCTGCGGGTGATCATCGATGCGCTGGGCAGCATCCTTTCGCATAGCACGCTGGATTTTGGCGGGCATGAGCTGCCGGTGGCAGCGCGGCGGCCCAGCCCGCGCTGAACCGCGGCAAGACGGGTCCGCGCTGCGCCGCGGCGTGATTGGTCTGCGTTGAACCGTGGCAAAATCTGGTCCGCTGTCGGCCATGGCAACATTACACAGTTGCAATGTTTCGATCGGTTCACCATATCCGTATCTGTCGAATCGGCATGCCCCCCTCGCAATGCCGATTTCGCTGGCCGGCAGTTATACCGGCCACCGCTTGTTTGATGGCCTTCCCCCCTGTTAGGCCATCGGCGGGAAAACCTGGCGGCCAGCCCTCCCCCCTTGGGCTGGCCGCCTTTTTCTTACAGGCCTTCCGCCAGCAGCAGCCCGCGCAAGATCTGGCGGCATTCCACGTCGATCAGGCCGTCGAGCCGGACAGGGCGGTGGCGGCGCTGAAAGGCAATGATCGCCTCGGTGGGCGCGGTGATATCGTAGCCATAGCGGGCCAGCGCCGCGAGGAAGCCGGGGTCGCTCCAGCCGGGATCGAGGCTTGGGGCGGGTACGGCGGCCAGGCCCAATGCGGCGAGGCGCGGCCAATCGAACAACTCACCCGGGTCCTGCTTGCGGGTCGGTGCGATGTCGCTGTGGCCCACCACATTGGCCGGCGCGATGCGGTGGCGGGCGGTGATCTCGGCAGCCAGCGCCACCACCGCATCCATCTGTTGGCGCGGGAAGGGGACATAGCCGAACGCGTGGCCGGGATTGACGATCTCGATGCCGATGCTGGCGCTGTTGATGTCGGTGATGCCGCGCCACCAACTGCGCCCGGCGTGCCAGGCGCGGTTCGCTTCGTCCACCATCTGCAGAACGGCACCGTCTTCGGCGACGACATAATGCGCCGAGACATTCGAGGCCGGATTGGCCAGCCAGTCGATGGCGGCGTCCCCTGTCTGCATGCCGGTATAATGCAGCACCAGCATGGCGATGGGCAGCTTGCGCACGTCGAAATTCGGGCTTGGGCGTGTAATCATAGCGGTTCCACCGGGACATCCGTGTCGCGTCGTTGCGCCGTGCGCAACGTGATGATGGCGACCCCGACGAAGGTCAGCGCGCCGCCGACCAGCATCTGGTTGGTGATCGGCGTCGAATAGACCGCAATCGCCACCCCCACCGAAATCAGCGGGGTGGGCAGGGTGAGCGGCGAGACCACCGCCACCGGATAGCGCTGGAACAGCCAGGTCATGCCGCCATGGCCGATCACCGAGGAGATGATCGCCGAATAGGCCACCCAGCCCCAGGTGCTGATCGGCAATTGCGGGATGGCGGCCAGGCGGTCCGGCTCCACCACCCAGGCCGCCACCAGCATCACCGGCACCGAAATCAGCCCCAGCCAGGCGTGGATGGTCAGCACCGGCACGCCCGCCAGGGATCGGAACAGCAGATTGCCGCCGGCCCAGCACATGGCCGCGCCCACGGTGAGGATCAGACCGAGCCGCTCATCGGCAATGGCGGGGTCAAAGCCCATCACCACCGCGCCCGTGATGGCGATGGCGATGGCGGTGATGCGCGGCCAGCGGATGCGTTCGCCCATGAAGATCACCGCCAGGATCAGGCTGAACGGCACCCCCAGTTGCCCGACGATCGACAGCGCTGAAAGATTGTCGGCCACGGCAAAGCTGAGCGCGCCCAGCGTCATGAAACCGGCGCCGGCGACCAGCCCGGTGATCAGGATGATGTGCATGCGCCCCGGCAGCCAGCGCAGGAATGGCAGGCAGACCAACGTGGCCACGGCATAACGCAGCAGCACGGTGACCAGCGGCCCGGCCGAGACCACCGATTCCTTCACCGCCACGATATTGCAGGCCCAGATGCAGTCGATGGCCAGGATCATGGCAAGATGGCTGGGTTTCATCGCCGCCTTCCGGTCAATTGGTCGTACGCAGCGTTGATGCTGGCCATGCGCAGTTCCGATACGCGGATGAATTCGGATGGCACGCCTTCGGCCACGGCGCGATCGGGGTGATAGCGTTTCACCAGCGCATGATAGGCCGCCTTGATGGTGGCGGCATCGGCGCCGGGTTCCACGCCCAGCACCGCCCAATGATCATCAGCGGCGGGCGCCAGGTGGCGGCGGCGGATGCGTGCCTGCGCCGCCGCGTCAAAGCCCAGCAGGGGTGCCACCTGTTCGAGATAGGCCAGTTCGGCCGCATCGAAGCCGTCGACCGCCGCGATCATCCACAGCGCATCGAGCAGATCCTCCAGCGTCGGTGAGCCTGGCCCCAGCAGTTCGGCGGCCTGCCGTGCATAGGCTTCGAACCCGGCGGTCGAGGCCTTGGCCAGATCATAGAAGCGCCGTGCGTTGACCGATTCGGCGGGATCGACGCGGAACAGGCGCTGGAATGTGGCGAATTCGGCCGCAGTGGCCTCGCCATCGGCGCTGGCCATCTTGGCCGACAGCGCGATGGCGGCGATGGTGAAGGCCACCTGACGCTGACCCGGTTTGGTGAAGCGGGCACGCGCCAGATCGACGGCACTGCCGGCGGCCGCGCCGGCCAGTGCCCCGATCGGCCCCCCGATCACCAGCCCGATGGCGGTGCCGGCCAGAGTTGCCCAGATGCTCATACTTGGCCGGTTTAGACCCGATTGATTGGCGATTGAAGCGCAATGGCTCCCTCCCCCTTGCGGGGAGGGCGACCCGCGCCTCTTGGCGCGAGCGGGGTGGGGGTTTCGCCTTCAGTGACAGCAGGCGGGTTCCCCCACCCCCCCGGATCAAGTCCGGGGCAGGCTGCTCGGCTGGCGCCGAGTCGCCCTCCCCACAAGGGGGAGGGCGTTCAGAACGTATATCTTATGGCGATAAACCCCGGCCAGCCGGGAACCCTCAGTGCCCGACCGTGACGCCGTCCACGCCCGACAAGGCCAGTTGCGCGCGCAGTTCGGCTTCCAGACGCGCGAGGGCGGCGGCATCGGCGGCTTCGGCGCGGGCGACCAGCACATCCTGAGTGTTGGATGCGCGCAGCAGCCACCAGCCATCGGCGCGCATCACGCGGGCGCCATCGGTTTCGTTGACGGTGGCGCCTTCCTGGCCAAGCCGCGCCAGCACTTCGGCCACCACTTCGAACTTGCGGTCTTCGGAAGATTGGAAACGCATTTCCGGGGTGTTGACCATGGCCGGCATCGCATCCTTCAGCGCGGTGAGTGATCCGCCCAGCGCCGTGACGGCTTCGATCAGGCGCACTGCGCCCAATATGCCGTCGTCCACGCCATGCCAGCGATGCTTGAAGAAGATATGGCCGCTCATTTCGCCAGCGATGGGGGAGCCGACCTCCTTCATCTTCGCCTTGATCAGGCTGTGGCCGGTTTTCCACATCAGCGGCGTGCCGCCCAGTTCGGTGATGCGATCGAACAGCGCCTGGCTGGCCTTCACATCGGCGATCACGGTCGATCCGGGCAGTTCGGCCAGCACCGGTTCGGCCAGGATCGCCAGCAATTGATCGCCCCACACCACGCGGCCCAGGCCATCGACCGCACCGATGCGATCGGCATCGCCATCGAAGGCCACGCCGAAATCGCAGCGCTTTTCGGCCACCACACGCTTCAGATCGACCAGATTGGCCTCCACGGTGGGATCGGGGTGATGATTGGGAAACGTGCCGTCCACTTCGGTGAACAGCAGATGGTGGGTGCCGGGCAGGATGCGGGTCAGCTTTTCCACCACCGGGCCAGCGACGCCGTTGCCGCAATCCCAGGCGATGGTGAAGGCGCCATCACCGGTCTTGCCGCGAAAATCGGCGGCCAGCGCCAGGACATAAATGTCCATGATGTAATGCGTGCGGCTGCTGCCGGCGCCGCTTTCCCAATCGCCGGCGGCGGCGAGTGCCCCCAGGCCGCGAATGTCGGCGCCAAAGAACGGCCGATCCTTCAGCATCATCTTGCAGCCGTTCCAGTTGGGCGGATTGTGGCTGCCGGTCACCATCAGGCCGGCATCGGCGCCAAGCTCGAACACGCTGAAATACAGCATCGGCGTCGGGCCGAGGCCGACATCCACGACATCGCAGCCCGCCGCCATCAGGCCCTGCGCCACCGCAGCGCTCAAGGCCGGTGAGGATTCGCGGCCGTCGCGGCCCAGCGCCACCAGCGTGCCGCCGCCGCGTCGCACGACGGTGCCAAAGCTCAAGCCCACGGCGCGGGCATCGGCCTCGGTCAGGCTTTCGCCAACGATGCCACGGATGTCATATTCGCGCAGGGCGGTCGGGTGAAAAATGTGGGACACGAGTTTCCTCAAAAAGATTCAGCAACGGCAAACCGGCGCCCTGATGCGCGCCGTGTGTGACAATTGCAATTGTGGCTTCGGCAGCCCAGCGCAAGTTACGGTCGCATCATCGCCCGGTTTCGCGGCGCTTGTCGGCCGCAGCAATCAGCAGGTCGCGCGCCGCGGTCAAAGCTTGCGCGGCTTCGTCACTGCCGCCGGCATCGGGATGCGCCGTGGTCATTGCATGGCGCCAGGCCTGCCAGATGACATCCGATCCCGCGTCGGCCGGCACGTTCAGCAATTGTGCCGCCGCCGTTAGTTGCCGATTGCGGGCACCGCCGGGCAGCGCCACCGGCCGGCCCGACCATTTCCACCAGGCCAGGCCCACACCGGCCGCCACCAGCGCCAGCACCGGTCGACCGGTGCTGAGCAGCCGGAACGCCAGCAGGCCGGCCGCCGCCGCGCCGCCCAGCCGCAGCAGATTGGGCAGCAGCACACCTTCGCGATGCAGCCACCAGGCCAGTGCCGCCACCGCCAGGATCGCCAGCAGCATCAGGGTCCAAACTCAATGAGAATAGGGGTCGTCACGCTGTCAGGAAGTCCGGCAGGAGTGAGCGAGTGCGGACGGATAGCAGCGCTATCCGGCAAATGAGCGAGCGCTCTGCCGGGCTTCCTGACAGCGCCCGAAGGGTGGCACGGAGAAGCGAAATGGCGTCGTTGCGGTCGCTCGCCGGGGGGCGAAGCCCCGCCAGCGCGCCCGCGCCTCGCCATTTCGCTTCTCCGTGCCATGCCGACCCCTATTCTCATTGAGTTTGGACCCTAAGCCGCCAATTCGATGCCGCAGGGCAGGTTCAGCCCGATCAGCAAGGCGCGCAATTCGCTGCGCGCCGCGACATGGCTCAAGGAAAAATCGCTGAGCGCCGCACGATCGAGCAGGGTGAGCCCGCGGGGGAAAAACTCGCGGAAAATCACGCGTTCGGACAGGCCGGGCAGCACGCGGAAGCCGACGCGTTTCGACAGTGTGTCCAGCGCGGCACCCATGCGCTGCTTGTTGCGGGCGTCGAGCGCCGACAGGCGATTTCGGATCACCACCCAATCCATCGGCCGGCCCTGCTCTCGGGCGCGGCGGGTGCGGGCTTGCCAGACCAGCTCCGCATAAAAGCTCGGCTTGGTGACTTCGAAGCTCTCGCCGTCCACTTCGCCGATCAGATCGAAATCGACGAAGCTGTCGTTGATCGGCGTCACCAGCGTGTCGGCGCGCGCCATGGCTGCCCGCGCCAGCGCCGAATCCCGCCCGGGCGAATCGATGATGATGAAATCCAGCGTGCTGGCCTGTTGCAGGCGTTGCGCCAACTCGGCCTCACCATTGTTGCCATCCTCGACCACCGCCACATCGGGCGCTGGCAAGGTGAGGCCATGGCGCTGCGCGTGTAGCCAGCGATTTTCCAGATAGCGCGTCGAGGTGCGCTGCCGGCTGTCGAGATCGATCAGCGCGGTACGAAGCCCGGCCAGCGCCAGGGCGACACCAACGTGTACGGCCGTGGTCGATTTGCCTGTGCCACCCTTTTCATTGGCCATCACGATCAGATGTGCGCTCACATGCCCCCTCACACTGCCAAGCTTGCAGGATGCGCCTGTATCGCCCACAGCGCGCGCCACCTGTCAACGCAGATGCACGAAAGCCATGACGCGCCGATGACTGATGTTTTGCCGCCCAAGGGCCTGCCTGTGGTGCGCACCCCTGCCGCATTGCGCGACCGCGTGCGTGCCTGGCAGCGCGAAGGCAAGCGTGTTGCACTGGTGCCCACGATGGGCGCGCTGCATGCCGGGCATCTGGCGCTGGTCACCAGGGGGCTCGCCCAGGCCGATGTCGCGGTCGCATCGATCTTTGTGAACCCCAAGCAGTTCGGGCCGAACGAGGATCTGGAACGTTATCCGCGTGACGAGGCCGGCGATGCCCTGAAACTCGCCCGTGTGGGCTGCCGCCTGCTCTATGCCCCCGATGTCGCCACCATGTATCCGCCGGGCTTTGCCAGCTTCGTGCGGGTGGCAGGCCTGCCGGATCTGCTCTGTGGCCGGGTGCGGCCCGGCCATTTCGACGGCGTTGCCACGGTGGTTGCCAAGCTGCTGAGCGCGGCCCAGGCCGATGTCGCGGTGTTCGGCGAGAAGGATTGGCAGCAGTTGGCGATCATAAGGCGGATGGCAGCCGATCTGGATATCGGCACAACAATCGTCGGCTGCGCCATCGTGCGCGATGCCGATGGCCTGGCGCTGTCCAGCCGCAATGCCTATTTGTCGGCCGATGAACGCGCCCGGGCGCTGGCGCTGCCGCAAGCCTTGCTGGCCACGCGTGAGGCGATAATGGCCGGCATGCCGGTGGCGGCGGCACTGGCGGCAGGCGAGCGCCGGCTGAAGGGCGCCGGCTTTGGCCACGTCGATTATTTCGAGCTGGCCGATGGCGAAACGCTGCACAGCCTGGGTGCGCCAGCGCCGGGTGCCCGCCTGCTGGCCGCCGCGATGATGGGCACGACGCGGCTGATCGACAATATTGCGCTGTAGGGTGGGTCAGCGCCGCCGGTGCGGCGGCGGGCCGGGATAGAGCGAAGCGCCCCACGGGTTGGTCCACAGGCCATAGCCGCCGCCATAACCATAACCGCCAAAGCCTCTGAACGCGCTGATGTCGTTCGCCGCGCCGCCGCTGGCATAGCCCAGGCTGAAGCCTTGCAGGCCGCCGCGATTGCTGGTGCCTTGCAGCACCGAAATCGCCGCCGTGCCGCTTTCACCCACCGGCATGATGGCGGTGCCCGACATGCCGAAGGTGCCGCCACTGCCGGCGAACATCGTCACTTCACCCTGCACCTTGCGGTCGCGCACGGCCGGGCCTTCGCCGTAGAATTCCGGGTAGAGCGAGCGGTCCAGTACCGACGATCGCGCCGCCTGTTCCGGTGTCAGCACGGCGGCGCGCTCCGGGCCGTTGGCGGCGGCCGCAATCACGGCGTCCCGCTCGGCCGCTGTCAGGCGAACGACGTCAGCCGCAGCGGCCGGAGCGGCGAGCACAAGCGCCAGGGCAAGAAGATTTCGCATGGACGACAATAACATGGCTCAACCTTGATCGCGCCTGAACGGCAATCAGTCTTGATCGCGCCTGAACGGCGCGTGCGCATCAAGATACTCGATTTCCTCGATCACCGCGCGGGTTTCCCGCGCCAGATAATCGGCGATGGCGCGGTGGAAGTTCGGATCGGGGATATGGTGCGCCGAAATCACCGGCGTCGGCCGATAGCCGCGCGCCAATTTGTGCGCACCCTGCGCGCCGGCCTCGACCCGCGCGCGGCCATTCAGGATCGCCCATTCGATGGCCTGATAATAGCAGAGCTCGAAATGCAGGAATGGCACATCCTGCCTGGCGCCCCAATAGCGACCATAAAGACATTCATCGCCGATGAAGTTGAGCGCGCCGGCAATGGGTTTGCCATCGCGCAGCGCCAGCATCAGCAGCACGCGCTCCCCCATGGCTTCGCCGATCAGGGAGAAGAACGGCCGCGTCAGATAGGGCCGGCCCCATTTCTTGGCCCCCGTATCCTGATAGAAGGTCCAGAACGCATCCCAGTGCGCCTCGGTAATGGCAGCGCCGGTCAGGTGGATGATCTCCAGCCCGGCGACGGCGCGTTCGCGTTCCTTGCGGATCTGCTTGCGTTTCGCCGACGACAGCGCGCCGAGAAAATCGCCGAAATTCTGATAGCCCTCGTTCTGCCAGTGGAACTGTTCGCCAACGCGCATCAGCCAGCCGGCGGCCTTGAACATCGCCTGCTGGTCCGGGCTGATGAAGGTGGCGTGCGCGCTGGAAAAGCCGTTGCCGGCGGTGATCTGCTCGGCAGCGGCGATCAGCGCCGGGCCGGCTTCGGACACGCGCAGCAGCAAGCGCGGGCCGGTGGCCGGCGTGAACGGGAAGGCGGCCTGCAGCTTGGGGTAATAACGCCCGCCGGCGCGCTCATAGGCGTCGGACCAGCCATGATCGAAGACATATTCGCCCTGGCTGTGGGTTTTCAGATAGGCGGGCATGATGCCGGCCGGGCGACCGTCCGCACCGTCGGCGACCAGATGCACGGGTTGCCAGCCAGTGCGGCTGCACGCGCTGCCCGAATCCTCCAGTGCGCGGAAAAATTCGGCCTGCGCGAACGGGTTGGCCACCCTTTCTGTGCCCATCCCGGCGCAGGCATTCCAGTCGGCCAGCGAAACCTCGCTGGCCTTGCCGACGACCCGCACAGACCATGCATCGGCCATCAGGCGATTTCGACCACCGCGTCCACTTCCACGGCCACGCCGCGCGGCAGCACGGCCACACCCACCGCGGCGCGGGCATGGCGACCGGCATCGCCGAACACCTCGACCATCAGATCGGATGCGCCGTTGCCAACCTCTGGCTGGCTGGTGAAATCGGGGTGGCTGGCGACGAACACGCCCAGCTTCACCACGCGCTTGACGCGGTTCAGATCACCCAGCGCCGCCTTCATCTGGGCGATCAGGCCAACCGCGCAGCGGCGCGCTGCCGCCTGGCCAAAGGCGATATCCACCGTGTCGCCCAGCCGGCCCTTCATCAGGCTGCCATCCTCGGCAAACGGGATCTGCCCGCTGATGTGCATCAGATTCCCCGACGTGACGGTCGGCACATAATTGGCGGCCGGCGCTGCGGCGGAGGGCAGGGTGATGCCGAGGGCGGCAAGCTTGTCTTCCGGAGTCATCACGTCAGCCTTTCAGGATGGTTTCGATATGGGACAGCATCGCCGGCCAGTCATCATGGCGGGCATGGGCGTCGGGCGCGGCCGGGATCAGGTGGCGCACCTCGATTTCGGCGACCATGTGCAGGCGGTGGACATGATCGGCATGCGCCTTCACCGATGTGTGGTTGGGCGGCAGATCGTCGATGAAGATGGCGGTACTGGGTTGAAACTCATCGAGCAATTTCTTCAGCGGCTCGCCCTTGCCGCCCTTGTTGCCGATCACCCGGTACGGCATGTCGAGCCGTGCCAACTCATGCGTGCGCCGGGTTGCGTGATGATCGGCGATGTTGGTGAGCACCACGACGTCGCAATCGCGTGCCAGTTGGGCCAGCGAGTCGGCAGCACCGGCAATCGGCTGCTGGTTGTGCATCCAGTCGGCAAAGAAGCCGTCGAGCAGCGGCGGAAATTCCTGCGGGGCCACCGCACTGCCATCGGCGCGCCGCACGTTGCCGGTGAGCGCGAAACTGTCCATGGCCAGCGTCAGGGCGTGAACTTCGCGCAGATAATCGATGAACGGCGCGATGAAGTGCAGCAGCACGCCGTCGCAATCGGAAATGATCAGCGGGCGCGCCATTACCAGTTACTCCCCAGCCGGCGCGCGGCCTGCGCCAATTGTTCCGGCTTCACGCCGATCGCGTCGGCGGTGGCGACCAGATCGGGTTCATTGGCCATCAGATAATCCAGCAGCGCCATCAGCGTCGCAGGCTGGTCGGCATTGGCCCGCAGCGCAGCGCCGTCCATGCCGGTCAGCGCCAGGAAGCGCGGCCCCATATCCTCATCACCGGCCACATGCGCCAACGCTTGCAGCGCCAGCACGGCCGGATCGGTGGGGGAGGATTTGTCGCGCAGCACAGGCAAAGCCCTAATCGCCGGGGCCGGAGATGCCAAGCGCGCGCATGCGGTTGCCACTGTCGCGGGGCGGCCTCGCAAAGTTGGGTGCTGGCCGCACGCGGCGGCCAAGCCTAGCATTCGGGATCAATGGTGGGGATAAGTGGATGTACAAGCTGCACGGCGCACTGGGTTCGCCCTATTCGATGAAGCTGCGCGCCGTTTTGCGGGCGCGGCACATCCCGCATGTCTGGGTGCATGGCGGCAAGACGCACGCCGCCGCGACCGCCAGGGTGAAGGCGCCGGTGATCCCGGTGCTGGAATATCCCGATGGCCAGTTCGCCAATGATTCGACGCCGCTGATCTATGATCTTGAACAGCGCCACCCGGACCGCAGCATCGTGCCGCCCGATCCCGGTCACGCCTTCCTGGCGCATCTGATCGAGGATTTTTCCGATGAATGGCTGACCAAGGCGATGTTCGGCTATCGCTGGCTGGAAGAGGTCGACCAGCTGCAGATGAGCCGCTGGCTGGCGTTCGATGCCTTCAAGGGCGGCGGCGCCGAGCGCATCGAGCAGTTTTCCACCATGTTCCGCGAACGTCAGGTCGGGCGGATGGCGCTGGTCGGCTGCACGCGGGAGAATTTCGCCCTGATCGAGGCCTCCACCCGCCGCGTGCTGGCGGCGCTGGAAGCGCATGTGGTGAACGAGCACTGGCTGTTTGGCTCGCGGCCATCGCTGGCGGAGTTCGGCCTTTATGGGCAATTGTCGCAGTTGGGCGTCGATCCAACGGCGCAGGCGATGATGCGCGCCGATTATCCCAGCAGCTATCGGTGGCTGCTGCATGTCGATGATGCGTCGGGCATCGATGGCGAATGGCAAGCGGGCGATGCGCCACTGGCGCCGGTTCTCACGGCGCTGCTGGCCGAAATCGGGCGTGTCTATGGCCCGTTCCTGCTGGCGAATGCCGCCGCTGCCGCAGCCGGCGAAACCATGTTCCGCATGCATATTGATGGCCTGGCGTACGAACAGGGTGTGTTCAAATATCAGGCCAAATGTCTCGCTGATCTGCGCGCCCGCCATGCGGCGCTGGATGCCGCGACGCGGGCGCGGATCGATCCGCTGCTGGACGCCGCCGGCTGCCTGGCCTTCCTGCAATGACCGTGTGGCAGCGTTTGCTGCCGGCCAGCGCCAGTGCCGATTTCACCGGCCGGCCGCTGGCGCTGTGGGCGCTCTATCCGGTCACTGCGATCACCCTGTGGCGCAGCCAGCATCACATGTTCGCGCCCGACGGCGGTGCCGAATCGATCGCGACCATCCCGCTCAGCCGCTACAGCCCGGACGCCAGCGCCAATATCATCGCCATGTTCGCGCAGTGGGGCCTGTCGCAATTGCTGCTCGGCCTGGTGATGCTGGTGGTGGCCGTGCGTTACCGGGCGCTGGTGCCGTTGATGTGGCTGCTGCTGTGCCTGGAATATGCCGGCCGACAGGGGCTGGGCCTGATCAAGCCAGTGCACACCGCCGGCACCGCGCCGGGTGCGGCCGCCAATCCGCTGCTGTTGCTGCTGGCGGTGGTAATGCTGGCGTTGGCGCTTTGGCCGGCACAAAGCCGCTCGCGCTGATCAACCGCCAACGAAAAAGGCCCGGCGTTGCCGCCAGGCCTTCATGCCGTCAGGCAAGCGCGCTGGCGCTTACTTGATCTTGGCTTCCTTGAATTCGACATGCTTGCGCGCGACCGGATCATATTTCTTGAACAGCAACTTTTCGGTCTTGGTGCGCGGGTTCTTCTTGGTGACATAATAATAACCGGTGTCGGCAGTGGACACGAGCTTGATCTTGATGGTGGTCGGCTTGGCCATGATTCCGGTATCCGCAAAATATGTTTGTCACGCATCGACCATGGCCGGCGCGGCGAAGACGTGCCCAATGCGGAAACGCGCCGCGAAAGTCAAGCGCTCTGGCCCATACCGGCCGTGGTGGCATTGGCACGGGCAGGCCGAGCCCCTATCTGACTTGCATGACCATCGTAACCCTTGAAAATCGCGCCGTACTGGCGGTGGCCGGTGCTGATGCGCAGGCCTTTCTGCAAGGCCTGATCACCCATGACGTGGCGCTGCTGGCGCCGGGCCGCGTGCTGTTCGCCGGCTTGCTGTCACCGCAGGGCAAGGCGCTGTTCGATTTTCACCTGCATGCAGGGGACGATGCCATATTGATCGATATCGCCGCGCCCCGCGCCGACGCGCTGCTGAAGCGACTCAGCCTCTACAAATTGCGCAAGGCCGTCACCCTTGCCCGCCGCGATGATCTGGCGGTGCTGGCCGATTGGCCGGCGGCCGACCCGGCCCCCGACGCTCCTGACGCCCGCACGGCGGTGCTGGGCGCGCGCTGGATCGCGCCTGCCGGCAGCGCACCGGACGGTGCGGAGGCTTATGATGCGCATCGCCATGCCGTCGGCGTCCCCGACAGCGCCGATATCGGCGAGGATGAATTGTTGTGGCTGGAAACCGGTGCCGATCTGCTGGACGGCGTCAGCTTCACCAAGGGCTGTTATGTCGGCCAGGAAAACACCGCGCGCATGCACCACCGCGACAAGGTGCGCCGCCGGCTGGTGCCGGTGACGATCGCGGGCGATTCGGGTGATGCGGTCGAAGTGAAAGACAGTGAAGGCCGCGCTACGGGCAAGCTGCGCACCCGACGCGGCGCGCATGCCATCGTGCATCTGCGGCTGGAGGCCGCCGCCGGGCCGCTGTTTCTGGGCGATGCCGCCGTCACCGTCCGCCGCCCGGCCTGGCTGGAGCCGGCCTGGTGATGGCCGATCCCGTCGGCCGTGCTGGCGCCAGGATCGATGCCATCACCGGGGAAACCTGGCGCTGGCTGACGCAGGACAGCGGCGAGGCGCTGTTCGGGCTTGGCCTGGGCGCGGCATTGTTTGTCGGCTTGCAACTGGTGCTGATCGGCGCGCGCCGGGTGTTTCCGGCCGCGTCGGAAGGCTGGCGCGGCCTGATGCGCGCGCTGGTCGATCGCACGCTGCAACTGTTCCTGTTTGCGGTCGCGCTTGATGCCGCCACCAATGTTGCGGCGCCGCCGGGGCCGCTGCTGCGGCTGGTGGACAATCTCTTCATCGTGGCGATCGCCGTGCAGGGCGCGCTGTGGCTGCGCGAGCTGGTACTGGGCATGATCCGCCACCGTGCCGTGGCCGATGCCGAAGATCACAGTGCGTTGGGCAGCGCGATGGGCGTGATCACCGTGCTGGTCAATGTCGTGGTGTGGCTGCTGGCCGGCATATTGATCCTCGACAATCTGGGCGTGAATGTCACCGCGCTGGTGGCTGGTCTGGGCGTGGGCGGCATCGCCATCGGTCTGGCCGCACAGGGCATTTTCTCCGATCTGTTTGCGGCGCTGTCGATCCTGTTCGATCGGCCGTTCCGGGTGGGCGACATCATCACCTATGGCAATTCCACCGGCACCGTGGAGAAGATCGGCATGAAGACCACGCGGATACGGTCCCTGTCGGGCGAGCAACTGGTGATGGCCAACACCAAGCTGCTCGATCAGCAAGTGGCGAATCTGCGCCGCATCGAGGAGCGGCGGGTGGTGATGAATTTCGGCATCATCTACCAGACGCCGCCCGACGTGCTGGAATCGCTGCCCGGCCATTTGCAGGCGATTGTCGACGCCCAGCCGCAGTGCCGGTTCGACCGCGCGGCGTTCACCGGCTTCGGCGCGTCGAGCCTGGATTTCGAACTGATCTTCTTCGTCACCGTGCCGGACCTGGCGGCGATGGTGGCGGCGCGGCAGGCGGTGGGCTTTGCCATCGTGCGCCGCTTTGCCGAACTGCGCGTCGACTTTGCCTATCCGACGCAAACCAGCTTCACCGCCGCGCCGGATGGGCGGCTGATCGATCCCACCGACCTCAAGGGGCGGGCGCCGGCGGGCGGTTAGATTCGATAGCGCCCAAGTTGAAACATTTAACTCCCTCCCCCTTGAGGGGAGGGCGACTCGCGCCCCATGGCGCGAGCGGGGTGGGGGTCCGCCTTTCGGTCACAGCGGGCGGGAACCCCCACCCCGCTCGGCTGGCGCCGAGCCGCCCTCCCCTCAAGGGGGAGGGAGCCGAAGTGCTTCAATTAAAACGCAATCAACTTCAGCCGATGGTGCGCTCAGCCCGGCGTCTTGGGAATGGCGCCCATCCGTGCGTGCGCCGGAATGCTGTCATATACATGCGGCGGCGCGAGGCCGAGGCCGGCCCGCACGGCATCGAGGGGTTGCGGCAACAGCGCGGCATAATCCAGTTGGCTCAGCCACAGCGCCGATCGGCCGCGGCGATAGCCTTCCCAGATGGCGCGCGCATAGGGATGGCGTTCCGGCGCGGTGCGGCTTTTGACGGCGGCGCCGGCGGCGATGAACGCCCAGCCCAGCCCGCCAGTCTGCGGCCAGGAGAAGGCGACCAGACACGCCTCCCCCAGGCCATCGGTGCCATATCCGGCCAGCACATGCCACAGATCATGCACATCGCGCGTGCGCCGGCCGAACCAGGCCACTGGATGCTCGACGCCGCGCATGACATGCGACGACACCGCGATCAGCCCTTCGGCCGAGATGTTGCTGCCTTCCACATGCGCCAGATAGGCGCGGCCCAGGCTGTCGGGCGGCAGGGTGCGCAACCAGGCCCGATCCGACAGCAGCGCGGCGATTTCGTCGCGCCGATACGCCAGTTGGCCGCCTTCCACCGTGGTCAGCAGCCGATGATAGCCGCGCCAGGTGGCATCGCCGTTCAGCGCCTGCATGATGTTGAACACCTCCTCGGTGCTGTCCTTGTCGGCCAGCAGCCGGCGCAGCGCCGCAAAGGCCGCCGGCCAGTTGCGGCGCGGGCGAACAATGGCCTGCGGCTGCAGGGCGGCGATCGGTTGGATGATACTCATTGCGGAGCCAGACTACGCAATTTGCCGCAAACTGCAACGTCGGTTCAGCTGATGTCCTCGATGCTGAGCAGCGACGCATTGCCGCCGGCGCTGGTCGTGTCGGTGGAAACCGTGCGTTCGGTGAGGAAGCGATAGAGATAATGCGGGCCGCCGGCCTTGAAACCGGTGCCGGACAGGCCTTCGCCGCCGAACGGCTGGCTGCCCACCACCGCGCCGATCATCGAGCGATTGACATAGAGATTGCCGACCTCGGCCAGCGCGGTCACGTCGGCAGCGACGCTGGCGATGCGGCTGTGCAGGCCCATGGTCAGGCCGAACCCGCTGGCGTTCACCGCTGCCACGGTTTCGGCCAATTTGCCGGCCGGCCAGGTGGCGACATGCAGGATGGGGCCGAACCATTCGGCGGTCAGCTCGGCCGGCGAATCGAGCTGGATGATGGTCGGCACCACGATTTCACCGGCGGCAGGGGCGGACAGGGCATGGACCCAGCGTGTGCGCAGTGACTGGCGATAGGTTTCGAGGCGATCATAGGCGCCGCCGTCGATCACCGGGCCGACATCGGTCGCCGGATCGGCCGGATCGCCCAGCACCAGGCCGTCCATGGCGCCGTTCAGCATGGCCAGCGTGCGCTCCGCCACATCCGCCTGCACCAGCAGCAGGCGCAATGCCGAGCAACGCTGCCCGGCCGAGCGGAACGCCGAGGTGAGGACATCGGCCACCACTTGCTCGGTCAGCGCGGTCGAATCGACGATCATCGCGTTGATGCCGCCGGTTTCGGCGATCAACGGCACCAGTGGGCGCGATTCATCATCGAGCAGGGCGCGCGCAATGCGGCGCGCGGTGGCAGTGGAGCCGGTGAAGGCGACGCCCATGATGCGCGCGTCGCGCACCAGCGCATCGCCGATGTCGCCGTCGCCCGTCACCAACCCGAACACGCCCGCTGGCACGCCGGCCTCCAGCGCCAGTTTGCGCGCCATCGCGGCGATCACCGGCGTTTGCGGCGCCGGCTTGGCGACCACGGCATTGCCGGCGACCAGCGCGGCCGCGACCTGGCCCAGGAAGATCGCCAGCGGGAAATTCCACGGCGCGATGGCGGCAAACACGCCGCGCGGCGCGAGGTGCAGCTCATTCTTCTCGCCGGTCGGGCCGGGCAGCAGCATCGGCACCATGATGCGGCGCGCTTCGGCGGCATAATAGCGGCAGAAATCCACGGCTTCGCGCACCTCGGCCAGCGCGTCGGGGATGGTCTTGCGCGCCTCGATCACCAAGGCGGCGATCAGATCGAGCCGGTCGCGTTCCAACAGATCGGCCAACTGGTCCAGCACTGCCGCGCGCGCCGCCACCGGCTGCCGTGCCCAGGCCGGGAAGGCGGCGTGCGCGGCCGCCACCGCATCGCCGACCTCGCTGGTCAGATGCAGCGGTGCCGGCGGCGCGGGCAGCGTGAAGCCGGCGACATGGGCGGCGGTGGCGGCCAGCACGTCGGCATCGGCCAGATCGAGGCCGGCGCTGTTGCGGCGCGTGTCGCCATACAGCGCGGCCGGCAGCGGGATCGACGGGTGCGGCGCGCCGCCCACCGCGGCGATGCGCACCGCCGGATCGGCGAGCAGATGCGCATCGGAAACATTCTCGTCGGCCAGTTGGTGCACGAAGCTGCTGTTGGCGCCGTTTTCCAGCAGGCGCCGCACCAGATAGGCCAGCAGGTCGCGGTGGCCGCCGACCGGCGCATAGGTGCGGCAGCGCCAGCCATCGCTTTGCACCAGGCGCTCGAACAGGCCTTCGCCCATGCCGTGCAGGCGCTGGAATTCGAAATCGCGTCTGCCCGACTGGCTGGCCCATTCCAGGATGGTGGCGACGGTCAGCGCATTGTGGGTGGCAAAGGCCGGGTATAGCCGCGCATCGGCCAGCATGTCGCGAGCGCAGGCGAGATAGGAGACGTCGGTGGCGGCCTTGCGGGTGAACAGCGGGTAATCGGCCAGGCCGTTTTCCTGGGTGCGCTTGATCTCGCTGTCCCAATAGGCGCCTTTCACCAGCCTTACGGTCAATTGCGTGCCGGTTTCTTCGGCCAGCGCGCCGGCCCAGGCGATCACGGCGCGCGCCCGCTTGCCATAGGCTTGCACCGCCAGGCCGAAACCGCCCCAACCTGGGCGCGGCTGGCGGGCGACGGCGGCGATGATGTCCAGGCTCATCGTCAGCCGCTCCTGTTCTTCGGCATCGACCGTCAGCCCGATGCCGGCGCTGGCGGCGGCGTCGGCCAGTTGCTGGAGCATGGCGATCAGCGCCGGCACACAGGTGGCCGCATGCGCGGTTTCATAACGGGGATGCAGCGCCGACAGCTTCACCGAGATCGAATGGCGCTGGGTGATGGGATCATTCGTCTTCGCATCACGGCCCACGGCCTGGATCGCGTTCAGATAGCTGGCGAAATAGCGCGTCCCATCTTCGGCGGTGCGCGCGGCTTCGCCCAGCATGTCGAAACTGGCGGTGAAGCCGCGATTGTCCTTGTCGGCGGCGCGGTCCAGTGCTTCCTCGATGCTGCGGCCCATCACGAACACCTGACCCATCAATCGCATGGCGGCGCCCACGCCCTGGCGCACGAACGGCTCCCCGGCGCGCGCGATCAGCCGGCGCAGCACGCTGGCGCGGCCATCCTCGCCCACCACGGCGCGGGTGATCACCAGGCCCCAGGTGGCGCTGTTGACCAGGGCCGAATCGGAATCACCCAGATGCCCGGACCAATCGGGCGTGCCCAATTTGTCGCGGATCAGCAGATCGGCGGTCGCGGCATCCGGCACGCGCAGGAACGCCTCGGCCAGGCTGAGCAGCGCCACGCCTTCGGCGGTGTTGAGCCGATACTGATGCAGGAAGCGGTTGACCCAGCCCGAGCCTTGCGCGGCGCGCAGATCGGCGAGCAGGCCGAGCGCGCGGCCTTCCACCCCGGCGCGGGTGGCCGCATCCAGCGTGGCGGCCGGCAGCAGGCCGGCGAGCACGTCGGCTTCGGGCGCCCGGTGGAGGCTGCGCATCAGGGCGCGGGTGGCAATGTGGGCGCGGTTCATTGCTGCCGTTTACGGACTCGGCGGCCCCGCGTCACCTTCCGTTACACATGTGTCAGACGGCGGCGGCCTTCATCATCCGCGCCTCGCGCCGGCGCGCTGCCGCACCGACCAGGCCGAAGCCGGCCATCAGCATGGCCCAGCTCGCTGGTTCTGGCACGGCATTGGCGGCGATATCGTCGAATTCGAAGGCAATACCGCCGGCATCCAGCCTGATGGCGTGAATCCAGGTCCCCGCCTCCGCCACAAAGCCGACGCGTCGGTTGGCATTGGCGGCCCACCAACTGCCGTTCTGCGCCGGCAACTGGTTGCCGGTGAACTGGCCGAGCACCTGGCTGTTGCGGCCCAGAAGGGTGACGCGGTTATGGCCGTCCACCGATCCCCAATACAGGCTGATCGAACGCAGCGCCGGGGTCCGCAAGGTGGCGCTGGCCGGCTGGCCCTGCGCGGTGGAGACAAAGCCGAAGCGGTTGGTGACGCCGGCCGGTGCGGCAGCCGTGCCCGACAGGCTGGTGGCGCGGGTCGCCGGTGCGCCGGCCCAGGTGAAGCCCGGCGCATTGGCCGCATCGAAGGTGACGACACGCGATTCACCGGCAAGCGGGCCGGGATCGGGCGCGCCGGGCCGGCTGACCAGGGTGGCGGCCGTCGCCGGCAGGGCGACAAAGGCGGCGACGAGGAAAGCGGCAGTGAGGGTGGGGCGCATCATGATATCCTTGGTGGCAGGGCGGCAGGTCGCCGCCGGGTTGATGGCCAGCCCGTTACGCCAAGGTAAAAAATGCGTGAATATCAACAAAGGGTTAACCGTTGCGCCTTAACCTCGAATCTGCCGGGTTGACGCGCACGTCAAGCGGGGCTTAGGTTCGCGCCAAAGCAATCAATGGGAAGGATCGGCCATGGCCGCAAAAAGCCTGACTCTGGACGAATTTCGCGCGCTGGCCGGCACCGAAGTGGGTGTGTCGGACTGGATCGAGGTGCCGCAGGACAAGATCGACGCCTTTGCCGAAGTGACCGGCGATCACCAGTTCATCCACGTGAATCCGGAACTGGCCGCGCAAACGCCGTTCGGCACCACCATCGCCCACGGCTATCTGACGCTCAGCCTGCTTTCGGTGATGGCCTATCAGGCGATGCCCGGCATCAAGGGCACGCGCATGGGCGTGAACTATGGCCTCAACAAGGTGCGTTTCATGGCGCCGGTGAAATCCGGCCGCAAGATCCGCGGGCGCTTCACCATTGCCGACGTGACGCAGCGCCCGGATGGCGCCTGGCAGACCACGACCAATGTCGCGGTGGAGATCGACGGTGAAACCAAGCCGGCGTTGGCGGCGGAGTGGATCACGTTGCAGTACGTCGGTTAAACCAGAGCTTACCCTCACCCTCCCACCGCCCAGCGGGGCGGGCCCCTCCCTCTCCCCGAACGGGAGAGGGGATTGAGAAAAGGACATTCCCATGCGTGAAGCCGTTATCGTTTCCACCGCCCGCACGCCGATCGGCCGGGCCTATCGCGGTGCGTTCAATGCGACGCCGTCGCCCACCTTGGCTGGCCATGCCATTGCCCACGCCGTCAAGCGTGCCGGCATCGACGGCGGCGAGGTGGATGATGTGGTGATGGGCTGCGCCCTGCAACAGGGTGTTCAGGGGGGCAATATCGCCCGTACCGCCTTGCTGCGCGCGGGCCTGCCGGTAACGGTTTCGGGCCAATCGATGGATCGGCAATGTTCGTCGGGCGTGATGTCGATCGCGACAGCGGCCAAGCAGATCATCGTTGATGGCATGCAGATCACCATCGGCGCCGGCGTCGATTCCATCTCGATGGTGCAGAACGACAAGATGCGTGTGCAGGGCGATCCCAGCCTGGTGGCGATGCACCCCAATGTATACATGCCGATGCTGCAAACCGCTGAAGTTGTCGCCAAGCGCTACAATGTCAGCCGCGATCGCCAGGATGAATATGGCTTCCAAAGCCAGATGCGCACGGCTGCCGCCCAGGCCGCCGGCAAGTTCGATGATGAAATCGTGCCGATGACCGCCCAGATGGCGATGGTCAACAAGGAGACCAAGGAGGTCACCACCCACGAAATCACCCTCACCAAGGATGAAGGCAACCGCCCGGAAACCACGCTGGAAGGCCTGAAGGGCCTGAAGCCGGTGATCGAAGGTGGCGTGATCACCGCCGGCAATGCCAGCCAGCTTTCCGATGGCGCTTCGGCCAGCGTGCTCATGGAAGCCGGTGAAGCGGCCCGTCGCGGCCTGACCCCGCTGGGCGCCTATCGCGGCATGGCCGTCGCGGGCCTGGAGCCGGATGAAATGGGCATCGGCCCGATCTATGCCATCCCGAAATTGTTGAAGGCCAACGGCCTGACTTTGAACGACATCGGCCTGTGGGAATTGAACGAGGCCTTTGCCGTGCAGGTCCTGCACTGCGCCGATGTGCTCGGCATCGATCCCGATCTGCTCAACGTCAACGGCGGCTCGATCTCGATCGGCCACCCCTATGGCATGACCGGCGCACGCTGCACCGGCCACGCCCTGATCGAAGGCAAGCGCCGCGGTGCCAAATATGTGGTGGTGACGATGTGCGTGGGCGGCGGCATGGGCGCTGCCGGGCTGTTCGAGGTTTATTGATCGCGCTGCTCCCCACCCCCAGCCCCTCCCGCGAGCGGGAGGGGAGCCGTTCGGTGCTGGTGGGGAGCGCTGGTCATCCGCCCACGCGGCTCCCCTCCCGCTTGCGGGAGGGGCTGGGGGTGGAACGCTTCATGATTCGCCTTTCGCCGCAATTTCGGCCATAGGCCCGCGATGAACATGGACACATTGCCCCCGCCGCTGGCCCAGGCCATTGCCGCGCGCGGTTACGAAGAACTCACCCCCGTGCAAGCCGCCGTGATCGCCGATGAGGCGCGCGGCCGCGATCTGCTGGTGTCGGCGCAAACCGGATCGGGCAAAACCGTGGCCTTCGGCCTTGCCATGGCCGCCGATCTGCTCGGCGATGCCCCGGTGCTGGCGCCGCCCGGCCGGCCGCAGGCGCTGGTGATTGCGCCGACGCGCGAACTGGCGCTGCAAGTCGCCAAGGAACTTTCGTGGCTCTACGCCCCGGCCCGTGGCCGCATCGCCACTTGCGTCGGCGGCATGAATCAATCGGTGGAACGGCGCACCCTGGCCGCGGGCGCGCACATCGTCGTCGGCACCCCGGGCCGTCTGCGCGATCACCTCGAACGCGGCGCCTTGCTGCTCGATCATTGCAAGGTCGTCGTGCTCGATGAAGCCGATGAAATGCTCGACATGGGCTTTCGTGAGGATCTCGAGGAAATTCTCGATGCCGCGCCGCCCACCCGCCGCACATTGCTGTTTTCGGCGACCATGCCCAAGGGCATCGCCGAACTTGCCCGCGATTATCAGAAGGATGCGCTGCGCCTCGCCACCGCCGGCCGCAGCACCGCGCACGCCGATATTGCCTATCAATGCGTCGCCGTCAGCCCAGCCGATATCGAATCGGCTGTGGTCAATCTGCTGCGCTTCCACGAGCCGCCGACCGCCCTGCTGTTCTGCGCGACGCGCGACAATGTCCGCCGCCTGCACGCCAGCCTGACCGAGCGTGGCTTTGCCGCCGTGGCGCTGTCGGGCGAACACAGCCAATCCGAACGCAATCAGGCGTTGCAAGCCTTGCGCGACCGCCGCGCCCGGCTGTGCGTTGCCACCGATGTGGCAGCGCGCGGTATCGATCTGCCCGGCCTGTCCCTGGTGATCCATGTCGAAGTGCCGCGCGATGCCGAAACATTGCAGCACCGATCCGGCCGCACCGGGCGCGCCGGCGCCAAGGGCACGGCCGTGCTGATCGTGCCCTACCAGGCGCGTCGGCGGGTGGAGCGCATGCTGGGCGGCGCCGGGGTGAAGGCCGACTGGGTCAAGGTGCCGACCGCCGAAGCGATCAATGCACAGGATCGGGATCGCCTGCTGGTCAGCATCGGTGAAGGCATCGGTGCACTGGACGAGGATGACAAGCGCCTGGGCGAGGAACTGCTGACCCGTCACGGTGTCGATGAAATCGCTTCTGCCCTGGTGCGCATGCACCGCGCCCGGCTGCCGCAGGTGGAAGAATTGGTTGATGCTGGCCAGCCGCAGTCACGCCCGACATCGCGTGAACGGCCGCAAGCCGGCGAACGCCGGGTGGGCAATGATCGGCGCGGTAACGACGAGGGTGTCGGCCATGGCCAGGGCGGCAATCAGGGCGGGGGCGGCGTGTGGTTCCGGCTGGATGTCGGTCGTCGCCAGAATGCCGATCCGCGCTGGATCATCCCGCTGCTTTGCCGGCGCGGCGGCGTCACCAAGCCCGACATCGGCAGCATCCGCATCCTGCCGTCGGAAACCATGGTGGAAATCGCGCCTGATATGGCCGAGCGCTTCATTGTCGCCTTGCAGCGCCATGCCACCCGCCAGGGCCGCAGTGCCGAGGACCAGATCGCCATCGAGCCGGCCGGGGGGCCACCCGCACCCCGCCCGCCGCGTCCGCCCATGCATGCGCGGCCGCATGCGCCGCGCAAACCGCCTCACCGCGGCGCGGCGTAATCGATCCGGGCAGAACCGCGCGCCTCGACCGGCAGGTAAAGGCCCTGGCCCAGCGCCAGTATCTTGCCATGGCGGACATCGCGCAGTTCGCCGCCCAGCGTGAAATCACCGATTTTCACCGCCGTCAGCTTCTTGTCGATCTTGGTCATCAATTTGCTGTAATCGTGGCCGAAATCCTGCGTCAGTGCCTGTTCAAGCGCCAGGCGAACCGGATCGGCCACCGCGACGGCCAGCAGCAACGGCAACTGCATGCCCTCGGCATGATCGGCCACCAGTTGCAGATCGCGGATCAACACGCGCTCGCTGCCCGGTGCCGTTTCGGCGCGCGCAGTCAGCCAAACGCGGCCACGCGTGTCGAGCAGTTGGTATGGCCCGCGCGCGGCGATATCCAACCCGAGCGCCAGCCGGTCGCTGCCCGTGGCATAAAGCGTCGGCCGGCCAAAGCTGACCTTCACGCGGCCGATCTGCGGCACGGTGATGCCTCTGGCGGACAGCTTCGCCAGCGCCTTGGCGATCACCGGTTCCAGTGTGGCATAGTCAGACAGCACGGCGGTGTGCAGCACCAGCCCGCCCCCGCGCCCGCCCTTGGCGCGGGTGATGGCGGGCAGCAGGGTCGGATGGGGCCGCGGCGGTGCCGGGCCCAGCGCCACTTCGGCAATCGCAGTCAGCACGGCATCGATGTGCAGTTGATCGCCTTCGACATAAATCGTGCCGACGCGCAGGCCCATCGGCGTCAACCGCAGCCAGGCGGTCGGGTTGTGACGGTTCAGCGATTCCACCGTGAACCCCTGCCGCCAGAGATCGTCGATCTGGTCCTTGATGGCGCTATTGGCCAATGTGCGGGTCAGTGCGATTTCGGCCTTGGCCAGCACCGGCGCCAGCTTGCGATCGATCTTCTCGGTGAAGCGGATGCGCTGGCCCATGAGGGTAACGCCTGGCTCCTGCTGCCAATCATAGGCGAGCTGGATGCGCGCCGTCAGCCGGCCGTCGGCGGTGAGGGCTGGGCGCAGTTCAGCGGTGACCAGCGCGGCGGCCGTGGCGGTTTCGTGGCTGATGATGCCGCCGATGTCGCGCGCCTGCACCACGGCCGACAGCGGCATTTCGAGATGGATCAGCGGCCCGCGCCCGGTCAGCCGGATCGGCCCGCGCACCACATCGCCGACAATCCGGCATTTGATGTCCGGCGTGATTTTCACGTCTGATTTGAACAATTTCAGCCGAGCGGCCGGCACACAGACGCGGCCAGGTTCGTCGATGGCCCACAATTGTGCGGGCACCGCATCGTTAATGGCCCGCGCCAGAAAGCTGAGCGGCAGGCGCACCGGCAGCGCGATGCTGGACACGGGCGGCACGGATATCCGCGTCGCAGCGGCCCGCGGTGGCGGCGCGCCCAGATCGATCCGGCCGGAGCGCCAGCCCGGTTGCAACTGCCACAGCGTCAACCCGATGATCAGTGCCGCTGCCAACCCCACGCACAGCCACCGCCTGGCGATCACGCCTCCAGGGCCAGCAACGCAAAGCTGGCCAACCAATGTTCCCCGGCATAGTCGCCCGCGATGTGTGGCAGCGCGGCGTCCAGATGCGCGTCGGCCGTGGCTTGCAGCACGGGCGCGGCCGGCGCGCCGGCGCCCAGCGTGGCGGCCAGCCGTCGCATCGCCCAGGCGCGCGACAGGTTGAGGCCATCGAGGTGCGCGATCTTGCCGTCGCTGCGATCGGATACGCTGGCCGGGGTAAAGAGGCTGGCCGGTCGCCGTTGCGCAATGTCGGGCAGAAAGGCTTGGATCCAGATCTGGAATTCGGCGTCCGGCAGCAGGCTGGCCATTGCCAGGGCTTCGGTGAGCGCAGGCGACAGGAACGCGTCGCCATCGGGCTCCCAGGCTTGGGCGCCGCGATCATGACCGTACCAGTCGCGGGCTCGATCCGCCATCAGGGCCAGCAGCGCCGGATCATGGTCGCGCGCCCATTCGCTGATCAGCACCAGTGCGAACGCCGTACTGCCATGGCTGCCAGTGCGGATCGGGTAGGTGAGGCGCGGCAGATGTGCCCGCCAGCGCGCGGCGAAATCTTCGGCCAGCGGCGCGAGAACGGGCGCGAATGCGCTGTTTTGCCGGGCCATTTGGGCGTGCAGCATCAACAGCCAGGCCCAGCCATAGGGCCGTTCGAAGCCGCCGGATTCGGCCCGCGTGAGATAGGCGCGTTCGGCCGCCACGTTTTCGGCGGTGAAGGTCGCGGCCGCCAGCGCGCGTGTGTCTGCGGCGCGCGCATGGTCCGGAAACCGCGCCAGCAGCCGCATCAGCAGCCACCAGCCATGCACGCAACTGTGCCAATCAAAGCTGCCGAAGAAGATCGGGTGGAGTTCGCGGGGGCTGCGCGCGTCGGCGTCGCTGGCAAGTACATGATCGAGCTTGTGCGGATATTCGCGAGTCACATGGCCCAGCGCGATACCGGACATGCGGGCAGCCTGATCAGAACTCAGGATCATTTGAACGCAAACCCCCAGATCATGGCGGTATTGAACAGCCACATGGCCACCGCTGTCGGCCACTGTGCCTTTATGACTGCGTATCGATCCGAAAGTTCCAGCAGGGCGGCCGGCACGATGTTGAAATTGGCGGCCATCGGGCTGAGCAAGGTGCCGCAGAACCCGGCCAGCATGCCGACCGCGCCCACCACCACCGGATTGCCGCCCATGGCCGCCACCAGCACCGGCAGGCCGATGCCGCCCATCATCACCGGAAAGGCAGCAAAGGCATTGCCCATCAACATGGTGAATAGCGCCATGCCGCCGGTGAAGGCCAGCACGGCGGCGAGGCGACTGCCTTCGGGAATGGCCAATGGTGCCAGCGCGCCGACAATATCCCCAACACCGGCCACGGCAAACACTGCGCCCAGGCTGGCCAGCAACTGCGGCAGGATCATCGCCCAGCCGACGCCTTCGGCCAGCCGCCGGCCTTCCTGCACGGCGGCGCTGGCCGGCGGGCGGAACCAGATCAGCAGCACCGCAGTGGCGATGACGGCGCCCAACCCCAGGCTGATCAGCGTCACCTGTTTGGGATCAACCAGGCCGCCGAGGCGCGGCAGCAGAAAGGTGCCGCCCAAGGCCACGCCCGGCACGATCAGCGCCGGCAGGAACAGCCGGTTGCCCCAGCGCGCGGTTTGCCGCTGGCGTTCGGGCTCCGTGCTGGTGGCCGGACGCCCCTTGCCAGGCGCGCCGGACAGCGCCAGCGCCACCAAGGCCAGCACAGCCAAGCCATTGCCGAAATCGCCGAACCGGTCGCCGACAAGAAATTCCGCCGCGATTCCGCCCCAGAAGGCTGCCGCCCGCCAGCGCCGCGGATGCTGCCGATCGAGCAGGGTCGCCGCCGCCCAGCCGGCGAACACCAGGCCGGTCAGCGTGTAGAGTTCGGGCAAACCGATCATTTCAGCCGCCACAACCGGAACCCGTGCACCAGGAAGGCCGCGATCGCGGTGGGGATCGCCCATACCGACAATTCCAGCGGCTGCACGATGATGCCAGCGCCTTCCAGAAAGCCCTTGATCAGCAGGATCGATGCGATGGCGAGGAAGATATCCTCGCCGAAGAACAGCCCGACATTGTCGGTGGCCGCGGCCATCGCCTTGATCTTTTCGCGGGATTCCTTGGTGATGGCAGGGTCATCCCGTATGGCGGCGGCTTCGACCATCGGGGCGATCAGCGGCCGTACGGTCTGCGGATGGCCGGCGACATGGGTAAGGCCCAGCGCTGCCGTGATCTGGCGCAGCGCCATGTAAAACAACAGGATGCGCGACGCCGTGGCCGCGCGCGTGCGGGCGATCAGGCTGCGCGCCTGTTCCTGCAGGCCGGCGCGTTCCATCAGGCCGATCACCGGCAGCACCAGCCAGGGCACCGAGACATAGCGGTTCTGGTGAAAGGCCTTGCCGAGCGCGGCGATCACTTCGGAGACGCCGAGGCCGGCGCCGAGCCCGCTGCCGAACGCTGCGGCGACGACCACGGCCAGCGGATTGGCGCGCAAGGCAAATCCGATGACGACGATGGCAATGCCGGCCAGCGGCCAGAAATTGGTCGCGTCCGTCACGCCTTTGGCAGCCGAAAGCCTGCACTGGCCCGCGCCACGGCCACGCCGTCGGCCAGCACCATGGCGTGGGTGACGACGGTGTGGCCGTGAATCGAAACATGATCGGTTTCAAAGGTCAGCCAGGCGCCAAGGGCGGCCTTGCCGAAATAATCGATCGACAGGCTGGTGGTCACCGGGCTGGCCGGTGGGCTGGCGTGCAGCGCGGCCGACAGGCCCATGGCATTATCGGCCAGTGCCGCAATTACGCCGCCGTGCAGCAGCCCGCGCCCGTTGCAATGACATGTGGCCACATGGAGCCCGAGGATGAAGGCCGTGGGCGTGATGCGCGCGAAGATCGGGGCCCAGGCATCGGTGACAGGGCTTGACCGCAAGTGGGGCGAAAAGCCGTCCGGAATATCGGGTTGGTTCATGGGATCGCTCCATATCCACCGCCGAAACCACCACCGCCGGGCGTTTCGATGACGATGCAATCGCCCGGCTGCAGTTCGGCACGGGCGCAGGCGGCAAGCTGCTCGATACGGTCATCGCTGCGTTCCACGTGCGCTGCGCCGGGCAGGGCATCATCGCCACCTGCAAGGCCAAACGGACGCGTCAAGCGGCGGCCGGAGAGCAGGGAGGCGGTCATGGCCTCGCGGAACCTTATGCGGCGCACCACGCCGTCGCCGCCCGGCCAGTGACCGGCTCCGCCCGAACCGGGCCGCACGCTGAAATCTTCGACCAGCACCGGAAAGCGGGTTTCGAGCACTTCCGGGTCGGTCAGGCGGCTGTTGGTCATGTGGGTCTGCACGGCGCTGGTGCCGGCAAACCCGTCTCCGGCGCCGGCGCCGCCGCAAATTGTCTCGTAATATTGGTGGTTTGCATTGCCGAAGGTGAAATTGTTCATGGTGCCCTGGCTGGCCGCCAGCACCCCCAGTGCACCGAACAATGCATCGGTGATGATCTGGCTGGTTTCGACATTGCCCGCCACCACGGCGGCCGGCGCGGTGGGGCGCAGCATGGTGCCTTCCGGCACGATCAGGGTGAGCGGGCGCATGCAGCCATCGTTCATCGGCAGGTCGCTGCCCGCCAGACAGCGGAACACATACAGCACCGCGGCCTGCGCCACCGAGAAGGGCGCATTGAAATTGTCCGGCAATTGCAAGGATGTGCCGGTGAAATCGATGGTGGCGCTGCGGGCGGCGTGATCGATGCGCACCGCCAGATTGATCTGCGCGCCATTGTCCATGGCCACGGTCATCGCGCCGTCGCGCAAGCGCGAAATGGCGTCGCGAACCGCGGCCTCGGCATTGTCCTGCACATGGCCCATGAAGGCGCCGACGGTCGCGCTGCCTTCCAGGCGGCACAACTGGGCCAAGGCTTGTCCACCGCGCGCACAAGCGGCGGCCTGCGCCTTCAGATCGCCAATGCAGCGCGCCGGGTTGCGCGCCGGCCACGGGCCGCTGGCCAGCAGGGCGAGCATCTGGTCCTCAAGGAAATTGCCTTCATCGATCAGCAGGATATTGTCGATCAACACGCCTTCTTCGCTGATCGTGCGGCTGTCGGGCGGCATTGATCCGGGGGTGATGCCGCCGATGTCGGCCTGATGCCCGCGTGCGGCGACCCAGAAGCAGAGCGCCCCGTCAACGAACACTGGCGCAACCACGGTCACATCCGGCAAATGCGTGCCGCCGGCGAACGGGTTGTTCAGCACGAACACATCGCCCGGCCGGATGCCGCGCGTGTGCCCGGCCCATTTCGCCATCACGGTGCGCACACTGTCTCCCATCGAACCCAGATGCACCGGCATGTGCGGGGCGTTGGCGACGAGATGGCCTTGGCCGTCAAAGATGGCGCAGGAAAAATCCAGCCGTTCCTTGATGTTGACCGACCAGGCGGTGGTTTTGAGCGCTTCGCCCATGTCTTCGGCGATGGCCATGAAACGGTTGGCGAAGAGTTCGAGTTTGATGGGGTCTACGGGGGCCGGGGTTGGCGACCCCTCTCCCGGCTCGCCTGGCGGCGGGTCGCCCTCTCCCTGCCCAGAAGCATTGGGGGGAGAGGGGAATTTGGTGAGCACCAGGTTCAGCGCTGCGTCCACTTCGGCCTGCCAGCCCGGTTCGACCAGCGTGGTGCCCGCATCATCGAGGATGCAGGCCGGGCCGGCGATGCGCCAGCCGATCGGCAGGTTGGCGCGCGCGTAAAAGCCTGTGTTGCGCCATTCCCCGCCCAGAAACACCGGCCGCGTGGCGAGGTGCGGGGCGCCCTTGCCGACTGTTGCGGCCATGTTCGGCACCAGCGGCGTTTCGCCCACCGCTTCGGCGATCAGCGCGTCCACCACCAGATCGGCGCCGGCCACCACAAAGCCGAAGCGCCGGGTTTGCGCGGCGGCAAATTCATGCGCCAGCACGTCCGGCGCCGCCAGGGGCAGGGCGATGCCGCTGTCGCTGCCGGCATAGCGGATGCGCGCCCGCACCTGCACATCGGCCACGATTTCGCCCTGTTCGGCCAGCGCGGCGCGCGCCTGCTGCGCCAGCGCCGCCGCCGGGCCAGCAAGATCCAGATCGGGCACCAGTGGCAGATTGAGCGTGCGTTCGCGCACCACCCGGCATTCCGCCAGCCCGATACCGAATGCCGACAGCAGGCCGGCCAGCGGATGGATCAGGATGCGCGTCATCCCCAGTTGATCGGCGATGGCACAGGCATGCTGCCCGCCGGCCCCGCCAAAACACGCCAGCGTGTAGCGCGCCGCATCGTGGCCGCGCGCGATGGAAATCCGCCTGATCGCCTGCGCCATGGTTTCCACCGCGATGGCGCGCGCCCCGGCCGCCAACTGTTCCGCCGGCTGGCAGAGTTCGGCGGCCAGCGCGGCAAAGCCGGCCCGCACCGCATCGGCATCCAGCGGCTGCTGGCCATCATGGCCAAACAGCGCCGGGAACAGATCAGGCTGCAGGATGCCGATCAGCACATTGGCATCGGTGATGGTCAGCGGGCCGCCGCGGCGATAGGCGGCCGGGCCCGGCACCGCACCGGCGCTGTGCGGGCCGACCTTCAAACGGCCTGCTGCATGCGTGATGATCGATCCGCCGCCGGCCGCCACCGTGTCGATCTTCAGCATCGGCACACGCAGCGGCACGCCAGCGATCATCACCTCCTCGGCGCGTTCATACTGGCCATCCCACAGCGACACATCGGTGGAGGTGCCGCCCATATCGAAGCCGATCAGCCGCGTTTCGCCAGCGCTGCGCCCGCTCGCGGCCATGCCGACAATGCCGCCGGCAGGGCCCGACAAGATCGCATCGCGGCCATGGAAATGCCCGGCACGCGCCAGGCCGCCGTTGGATTGCATGAAATCCAGCCTCACCCCCGGCAGCCCGGCAGCGACCCTGTTCACATAATCGCGCAGTGGCGGCGACAGATAGGCATCGACCACGGCGGTGTTGGCGCGCGGCACCAGCCGGATGACCGCGCCGACCTGATGACTGGCGGTAATCTGGGTGAAGCCGATGCTGTGTGCGATGTCCGCCACGCGCGCCTCGTGCGCCGGATGGGCATGGCCATGCAGGCAGGCGATGGCGATGCTGCGATAGCCCGCGTCATAGGCCGTTTGCAGCGCGGTAGTGGTGGCGGCCTCGGCCAATGGCCGCAGCACCGTGCCGTCGGCCGTCATGCGTTCGTCGATCTCGATCACGTCGCTGTACAACGGCTCGGGCTTTTCGATCCGCAGCGCAAAAATCTGCGCACGGGCCTGGTGGCCGATCAGCAGCGCATCGCGGTGGCCGCGGGTGATGGCCAGCACGCATGGCGCGCCCTTGCGTTCGAGCAGGGCGTTGGTCGCCACCGTCGTTCCCATGCGCACGGCGGCAATCGGCGCAACATCAGACCCCCGCAGCCGCGCGATGCCGGCCAGTGCGGCGTCAGCATATTGTTCCGGCGCATGGCTCAGCAGCTTGGCCGTGGCCAAGCCGCCATCGGGTCGCAGCGCCACGATATCGGTGAAGGTGCCGCCGCGATCGATCCAGAATTGCCAGCCTGCCATCGACCCTGTGGTGGCGGGACGGGCAGGGGCGGTCAAGGGGGGCACGCCAGCCCAAGTACAGCTTTCCGCCGCCAATGGCCGGATGGGCCGGCGGAGCGGGCACACAAGTTTTGCTGTCAGGCGACGGAATTCTTTGTCGCTTGCGGCTGTTCGGGCGATGGGGGAGGGTGATGGCGGCAAGGTGGCCGTTGGGGAGACATGGGTTGTTCGAATGGATCGCCAGCTTTGATTGGAATGCGATCCTGCCGTATGTCGGCATCGGCTTTGCGGCGCAGTTGGTCGATGGCGCGCTGGGCATGGCGTTTGGCATCATTTCCTCCACCCTGCTGATCAGCCTGATGGGAGTGCCGCCGGCGCGTGCGTCGGCGGGGGTGCATCTGGTGGAGATTTTCACCACCGGCGCATCGGGGATCAGCCATATCGTGCTGCGCAATGTCGATTGGCGGCTGTTTGCGCGGATCGCGGTGCCGGGGGTGATCGGCGGGGTGGCGGGGGCCTATCTGCTGGCCAGCATCGATGCATCGGCGGCACGTCCGTTCGTGATGACCTATCTGGCGTGCATCGGCGTCTATCTGCTGGTGAAGGCGCTGCGCTATCCGCCGCCGCAGGGCAGCCCGCGCCATGTGGCGCCGCTGGGGCTGATCGGCGGGTTCCTTGATGCTTCGGGTGGCGGCGGCTGGGGGCCGGTGGTCACGTCCAACCTGCTGGTGCAGGGTGCCGAAGTGCGGCGCACGGTCGGCACGGTCAACAGCGCCGAATTTCTGGTGACGCTGGCGATTTCGGCGACCTTCGTTTCCACCATCGGGCTGGAAGCGTTCACCACGGTCACCGCCGGCTTGCTGCTGGGGGGATTGCTGGCGGCACCGCTGGGCGCGCTGGCGGTGCGGGTGATGCCGGTGCGGGGCCTGATGCTGATGGTCGGTGTGGTGTTGACCGCGACGAGTGTGTTCAGCCTGGTGCGCCTGATCAGTTGATGACGTGACCGGAGGTCACGGCGCCATAAATTCCAGGCTGAGCCGGCGGAACAGCGGGGCGTGACGCCGACGAACGCCTGCAACGTGGTGGCAGAATGCGCCTGGTTGGCAAAGCCGCGGCCTGAAGCGATATCGGCCATTGAACGCGCGCAACATGGGCCAAAGCGCGGCTGACTGAATTGCCGATACGATCAGCGTATCAAGGCATTTGCACCGTTTTTGGGTCAGCAAAGGCCTGCAGCGCCGCCAGCAGGTCCAGCGCTTCGCGCGGGGTGATGCTGTCGATATCAATGGCGGCCAGTTGTTCGCGCAAAGGGTCTGCAGCGGCAGCGACAGCGGCGGGGGCGGCGAAGAGGGGGAGGCTGTCCACGCCGGCGGCGATCCCGCCGGTCTGGTCGCGGCGCGCTTCGAGGCGGGACAGCACGGCGCGGGCGCGGGCGAGGACGGGGGCGGGCACACCGGCCAGGCGGGCCACCGACAGGCCATAGCTCTTGTCGGCGCTGCCCGGCACCACCTGGTGCAGGAACACCAGATCGCCGCGCCATTCGCGCACCTTCACTGTCACGCTGGCAAGGCCGGACAGTTTCGCCGTCAGCGGCACCAGTTCATGATAATGGGTGGCAAACAGGCAGCGGCACTGGAGATCATCGTGCACCGATTCCAGCACGGCCCAAGCAATGGCCAGACCATCATAGGTGCTGGTGCCGCGGCCGACTTCGTCCAGGATGACCAGGCTGCGATTGGTCGCCCCCGTCAGGATGGCGGCGGTTTCGACCATCTCGACCATGAAGGTGGAACGGCCTTGCGCCAGATCGTCGGCAGCGCCGACGCGGCTGTAGAGCCGATCGATGATGCCGATATGGGCGGACGCAGCCGGCACATGACTGCCGGCCTGGGCCAGCACGGCGATCAGCGCGTTCTGGCGCAGGAAGGTGGACTTGCCGGCCATGTTGGGGCCGGTCACCAGCCAGACCCGGGCGTCGAACGACAGGTCGCAATCATTGGGCGTGAAGCGCGTGCCCGAGGCGCGCACGGCCAGTTCCACCACCGGGTGACGGCCAGCCTGGATGGCAAAGCCCGTGCTGTGATCGACCGTGGGCCGGCACCAGTTTTCGGACGCCGCCAGTTCGGCCAGGCCTGCGCCGACATCGATGCGCGCGAGCGCGGCCGCGGTTTCCACGATGGCAGACTGCTGGCAGAGGATGGCGTCGCGCAATTCCTCGAGATGCGCGGCTTCGGCGGCCAGTGCATGATCGGCGGCGCTGGCGATGCGGCTGGCCAGATCGCCGAGTTCCGGGCTGCTGAACCTGACCGCGCCCGCCATGGTTTGCCGGTGGATGAAGCCGGAGCTGGGCAGCAGCAGCGGATCGGCACGGGCGGCGGGCACTTCGATATGATAGCCCAGCACATTGTTGTGGCGGATCTTCAACGCCGAGATGCCGGTTTGCGATTTCAGCCGGGTTTCCATGGCGGCCACGGCCGAGCGGCCGTCGCGGGCGGTTTCGCGCAGCGTATCGAGTGCGGCGTCAAAGCCGGGGCGGATGGCACCGGGCAGTTCCAGCGGCGGGTCGTCGGCAAGGGTGCGCGCCAGTTGCTCGACCAGCGCGCCGATCTGGCTGCCCTCTGCCCCGATGCGTGCCAGCGTATCGGCCAGCAGTGCCGGCGGCCCGGCCAGCGATGCGCTGGCGGCGAGCGCGCGCTTCAGCGCCAGGGCGCCGGCAAGGCCTTTGTGCAACTGGCCCAGATCGCGCGGGGACCAGCGGCCGATGGCAATGCGGGCCAGTGCGCGGGCCACGTCGGCCAGGCCCTTCAGCGTGTCGCGGGTGGCGGCGCGGGTGATGGGATCGGCGACGAACCAGCCAAGCAGATCGAGGCGGGCATTGATGGCTGCGGCGTCGGTCAAGGGTGCGGCGATATCCTCGCCCAGTTGCCGCGCGCCGCCTGCGGTGACGGTGCGATCGATGGCGGATTCAAGGCTATGGCGCGCTTGCCCGCGTGCCAGTTCCAGGCTGGCGCGGGTGGCAGCATCGATGGCCATGGTGCTGCCCGGCAATTCGCGGCGTGGCGGCAGGATCAGCGGCGCTGCTTCGCGTGCGGTTTCCTGCACATAGGCCAGCAACGCGCCGGCTGCGGCGAGTTCGGCCTTGGTGAACTGGCCCCAGCCGTCCAGCGTGACGACGCCGAAACGGGATTTCAGCGCGGTTTCGGCGCGGGCGGCGCTGAAATCGGCCGAGGGGCGGGGGGTGCCGATCTGGGCGCTGCCTTCGGGCACCAGGGTTTCGGCGGGGTTCAGGCGCGCAAGTTCGGCCTTCAGATCGGCGAGGCTGCCGGCGCGCATGTGGAAGGCGCCGGTGGAAAGGTCCAGCCAGGCGAGTCCGGCGGATTGGTCTTGGTCATTCCCAGCCCCTCCCGCAAGCGGGAGTGGAGCAGATAGCGCCGCCAGCCAGTTGGCGCGGCGCGGTTCGAGCAGGCCGGCTTCGGTGACGGTGCCCGGCGTGACAATGCGCACGATGGCGCGGGCGACGACGCTCTTGCCGCCGCGCTTCTTGGCCTCGCGCGGGTCTTCGATCTGTTCGGCAATGGCAACACGGTGGCCGGCGCGGATCAGGCGGGCGAGATAATTTTCATGGGCATGGACCGGAACCCCACACATCGGGATCGGCTGGCCAGCGTGCTCGCCGCGTCTGGTCAGCGCGATGTCGAGCGTGGCGGCAGCGGCAGCGGCATCGTCGAAGAACAGTTCATAGAAATCGCCCATGCGGAAAAACAACAGCGCATCGGGCACCTCGGCCTTGATGGCCAGATATTGCGCGATCATCGGGGAGGCTGCGGTCACGGACACAGCGATAGCGCGGGGGGCGGATGCCGTGAAGGGGGCGCTGCGTGCCCGGGCGGCATTTGCGCTTGCCCCTTTGCTGCCACAATCCTATCGCTGGAGTGACGGGGTTTTGAGCAGGCGTGTGCGATGAGCAGCAAGAATGACACAGGCAGCGATCAGGATTTCGGCGACCGCGAGGCGCTGATCTACCACCGCTCTGGCAAGGCCGGGAAGATCGAGATCGTGGCCTGCAAGCCGATGGCGACGCAGCGCGATCTTTCGCTGGCCTATTCGCCCGGGGTTGCCGCCCCGGTGCGCGCCATCGCTGCCGATCCCGATGCCGCCTATGATTATACCATCAAGGGCAATCTGGTCGCGGTGATCTCCAACGGCACCGCCATCCTGGGCCTCGGCAATCTCGGCGCGCTGGCATCGAAGCCGGTGATGGAAGGCAAGGCGGTGCTGTTCAAGCGCTTTGCCGATATCGACAGCATCGATCTGGAAGTCGCCACCGAGGATGTCGACAAGTTCATTGCCTGCGTGGAGCTGCTGGAGCCGTCGTTCGGCGGCATCAACCTTGAGGATATCAAGGCGCCGGAATGCTTCATCATCGAAACCACGCTGAAGGAGCGGATGAATATCCCGGTCTTTCATGATGACCAGCACGGCACCGCCATCGTTGCGGCCGCTGGCCTGATCAACGCCCTGCACCTGACCGGACGCCGGCCGGAAGATGTGAAGATGGTGGTGAACGGCGCCGGGGCGGCGGCGATTGCCTGCACCGAACTCATCAAGCTGTACGGCGTCAAGAATGTGCTGATGTGCGACACGTCGGGCGTGATTTACGTCGGCCGGCAAAAGGGCATGAACCAGTGGAAATCCGCTCATGCCGCCGTCACCGAAGCGCGCAGCCTGGAAGAGGCCATGGTGGGCGCCGACGTGTTTCTGGGCCTGTCGCAAAAAGGCGCAGTGAGCGAAGCGATGGTGGCGGCGATGGCGCCCAACCCGATCATCTTTGCCATGGCCAACCCCGATCCGGAAATCACCCCTGAAGAAGTGCAGAAGGTGCGGCAGGATGCGATCGTGGCAACCGGGCGCAGCGATTATCCCAACCAGGTCAACAATGTATTGTGCTTCCCCTATTTGTTCCGCGGCGCGCTCGATGTGCGGGCGACCGCCATCAACGAGGACATGAAGCTGGCTGCGGCCAACGCCATCGCCAGCCTGGCGCGCATGCCGGTGCCCGATGAAGTGGCGGCGGCCTATGGTGGCAAGGCGCGCACGTTCGGCCCGGAATATATCATCCCGGCGCCATTCGATCCGCGCCTGATCGAACATATCCCCACGGCCGTCGCCAAGGCGGCGATGGCATCGGGCGTCGCCCGCAAGCCGTTCTTTGATGAAGAGGCCTATCGCCAGGAATTGCGCGGGCGGTTGAACCCCACCACGTCGATCCTGCAGGGCGCCATCGAAAACGCGCAAAGCCGGCCAAGGCGCGCGGTGTTTGCCGAAGCCGAACAGGATGTCGTGCTGCGCGCTGCCATCAACTGGCGCAACAGCGGTTACGGCACCCCGGTGCTGGTCGGCCGCGAAGCCCCGGTGCGCGAAGGGCTGGCACGGCTGGGGGTCGAAGATCCCGACAGTTTCGAGATCCACAACAGCGCGATTTCGCCATTGGTGCCAGCGATGGTGGATTATCTGTACGATCGTGTGCAGCGCCGCGGCATGCTGCACCGCGATGTGCAGCGCATGGTCAATCATGAACGCAATGTGTTCGGCGCGCTGCTGGTGGCCATGGGCGAAGCCGATCTGATGCTGACCGGCGTCACCCGCAATTTTGCCACCACCTATCGTCAGGTGCGCCAGGTGATCGATCCGATCCCCGGCCAGCGTCCGTTCGGCATCCACATGCTGGTCGGCAAGCAGCAGACGATCTTCATCGCAGATACCACGGTGACGGAACGGCCGACGGCGCAGACGCTGGCGACCATCGCCATCGAAACTGCGGCCGTCGCGCGCCGGCTGGGCCAGGAACCGCGTGTCGCCTTCCTCAGTTACAGCAATTTCGGCAACCCGCGCGGCGAGTTTGTCGACAATCTGCGCGGCGCCATCGAATTGCTTGACCAGCGCCAGGTCGGCTTCGAATATGAAGGCGAGATGTCGGCAGATGTCGCGCTCAATCCGGCGATGCGGGCGCAATATCCGTTCAGCCGCCTGTCAGGCCCGGCCAATGTGCTGATCATGCCCGGCCTGCACAGCGCCAATATCGCGGCCAAGTTGATCAAGGAAGTCGCGAACCTGCGCGTGGTCGGCCCGATGCTGGTGAACATGTCGAAACCGGTGCAGATCGTGCCGATGAACAGTTCGGCTGGTGATATCGTCACGCTGGGCGTGCTCGCGGCCACCGGCGTGGTGTGTTGAAGCCGCCGATCCTGCTGGTTCACGGCATGTGGTCGACCCCGGCCACATTCTCTCGGCTGCGTCTGGTGCTGGAGGCGGCTGGACACGCCACGCATGCACCGGCGCTGCCCTGGCACGACCGGCCTGCCAGCCTGCCGCCGCCGCCCGATCTGGGCACGCTGTCGATCACCTCTTACGTCGATTATCTCGTCACCGAAGCCGCTGCCTTGGGTCAGCCGCCGGTGATATTGGGCCATTCGATGGGCAGCTTGCTGGCGCAGCTGCTGGCGATGAAGGTGCCGCACGCTGGCCTGGTGCTGCTGTCGCCGGCGGCGGCGGCCAATGCGCAGGCGGCCAGCATCGATCCGCTGCGCACCATGAAGAATGTCGTGACCAAATGGGGCTGGTGGGAAAAGCCGACGCTGTTCGATGACGCCGGCGCGCGATGGGGCTGCTTCAACGGTGTGCCCGAAGCGGTGACGGCGGCGGAAACCGCGGCGCTGGTGTGGGATTCGGGGCGGGTGCTGGCCGAAATCGCGCTGCCACCGCTGTTCGGCAATGTCACGCGGGTGGATTATGCACGGCTGACCCGGCCGGCGCTGGTGGTGGTTGGAGCCAAGGACCGCACCACGCCGCCCGGCATCGCGCGCGCCACGGCGCGGCAATTGCCCGGCCGGGTGGATTATCAGGAAATCGCGCAAGCGCCGCACTGGCTGTTCTGGGGCGAACTGGAGCAACAGGTCGGCGCCATGGTGACGGGGTGGCTGAACACACGCGATTAGCAGCCGCGCTACGCAAGGAAGCGGCGCGGCTGGGCTTTGCCGCGCTGGGCGTGTGCAGCGCTGAAGCAGTGCCGCAGGCCGGGGTGCGGCTGCGCCAATGGCTGGCCGAAGGCTGCCATGGCGAGATGATCTGGATGGAGGGCCGCGCCGACGAACGCGCGTCGCCCAGGGGCCTGTGGCCGGCGGTGGAGCGCGTCATCATGCTCGGCACCAGCTATGCGCCGGCGCTCGATCCGCTGCGGTTGGCGGGGGTGGGCGATACCGGCGTGATCAGCGTCTATGCCTGGAACCGCGATTATCATGATCTGATCAAGAAACGGCTGAAGGCGCTGGCGCGCTGGCTGGTGGCGGAGGCGGGCGGGGACGTGAAGGTCTTCGTCGATACCGCGCCGGTGATGGAGAAACCGCTGGCCGCCGCCGCCGGGCTGGGCTGGCAGGGCAAGCATAGCAATCTTGTGTCGCGCGAACACGGCTCGTGGCTGTTTCTCGGCGCGATCTACACCACGCTCGACCTGCCGGCGGATGCGCCGCATGTTGACCGTTGCGGCAGTTGCACGCGTTGTCAGACAGCGTGCCCGACCGATGCCTTTCCAGCGCCCTATCGGCTCGATGCGCGGCGCTGCCTGGCCTATCTGACCATCGAAAATGCCGGGCCGATCCCGCTGGAATTCCGCGCGCCCATGGCCAACCGCATCTATGGCTGTGACGATTGCCTCAGCGTCTGCCCGTGGAATCGCTTCGCGCAGGCGAGCGAGGAGCCGGCGTTCCTGCCCCGCGCCGAACTGACCGCCCCGAAGCTGGCGGACTTGCTGGCGCTGGATGATGCCGCGTTCCGGGCGCTGTTTTCGGGCAGCGCCATCAAGCGTATCGGCGTGAAGCGCTTCATCCGCAATTGCCTCTATGCGGCAGGTAACAGCGGCGATGTGGCGCTGCTGCCAGCCGTCCATGCGCATCTGGGCAGCGATGATGCGGTTGTGGCAGACGCTGCGGCCTGGGCGACGGCACAATTGGAGGGCACAGCATGAGCATCCCCACAGGCACCGCGCGGCTGGCGGCGCTGCAGATCGGCAGCCGGGCGACCACCGCGGAGACGCTGGACGCGCTGATGGCGCGGCGCAGCGAGCTGATCGACGCCAGGCCCGACGTGCTGGTGCTGCCCGAAGCGCTGCTCGGCGGATACCCTAAGGGCGCGGATTTCGGCGTGCGGCTGGGTTATCGCACGCCGCCGGGGCGTGAGGCCTTCCGAAGCTACTGGGAACAGGCGGTCGAGCTGGATGGCCCGGAGGTGGCGGCGCTGGGGGACCTGGCGGCGCGCATCGGCACGTCCATGGTGGCCGGTGCGATCGTGCGCGAGGGGGCAACGCTGCAATGCACGGCGCTGTATTTCACGCCGGATGGGGCGCTGGCTGGGCATCGCCGCAAACTGATGCCGACGGCCGCCGAACGGCTGATCTGGGGGCAGGGCGGTGCGCAGGATGTGCGCAGCTTCGACAGCCCTGTGGGGCGTATCGGCGCGGTGATCTGCTGGGAAAATTTCATGCCCCGCTTCCGCGCCGCGCTTTATGCGCAGGGCGTGACCTTGTGGGCGGCTCCCACGGTGGATGACCGGCCGCAGTGGGAAGTGGCGATGCGCCATATCGCCCATGAAGGCCGGTGTTTCCTGGTGGGCGCCTGCCAGTGGCTGCCGCCATCGCAAATGGCGCTGGGCGAACCGATCACGCTGATCGACCGGCCGCACGATGCCCCGCTGATTGCCGGCGGCAGCTTGATCGTGTCGCCGATGGGCGAGGTGCTGGCCGGGCCATTGCGCGGTGGCGAGGGGCTGGTCACCGCCGAGGTTGATCTGGCCGATATCGTGCGCGCCCGCTTCGATTTCGACGCGGCCGGCCATTATGCCCGGTCTGATCTGTTTGGGACCGACATGTTCCGGCTGGACGTTTTCGGGCCGGCAGGCTGAAACTGCCGGCAAGAGGAGAAAGCATGACCGATTCCCTGTTCATCGGCCTCTCGGACGAAGACGTGCCACAGGTGCTGGTGCTGAAACGCGCCAACCGTCACGGCTTGATTGCGGGGGCCACCGGCACCGGCAAGACGGTGACACTGCAGGGCCTGGCCGAAGGCTTCAGCCGCGCCGGGGTGCCGGTGTTCCTTGCCGATGTGAAGGGCGATATCGCCGGCATGGCCAAGGCCGGCAGCGAGGCGGCGGGGTGGACCGGCAAGCGCGCGGCCGAGCTGAAGATGAACGATTATGATTATGCCGCCTGCCCGGTGGTGTTCTGGGATTTGTTCGGCAGCCAAGGCCACCCCATCCGCACCACGATTTCCGAAATGGGGCCGCTGCTGCTGGCACGGCTGATGGGGCTGAACGACACGCAGGAAGGCGTGCTGACCATCGCGTTCAAATATGCCGATGAAAACGACATGCTGCTGCTCGATCTGGAGGATCTGCAGGCGATGCTGGCTTGGGTGTCTGACAATGCCAGCGAGCTGTCGAGCAAATACGGCAATGTCACCAAGGCCAGTGTCGGTTCGATCCAGCGCCAGTTGCTGCAACTGGAAACCCAGGGCGGCGCGGCGTTTTTCGGCGAGCCGGCGCTGGAGATCGCCGATTTCATCGCACTGGATGGGCGCGGGCATGGCCGGGTCAACATCCTGGCGGCCGACAAGCTGATGCAGAGCCCACGGCTTTATGCGACATTCCTGCTCTGGTTGCTCTCCGAACTGTTCGAAACACTCCCGGAGATTGGCGACCCCGACAAGCCCAAGCTGGTGTTCTTCTTTGACGAAGCGCATCTGCTGTTCGACGAGGCGCCCGATGCGCTGCTCGACAAGGTGGAGCAGGTGGTGCGGCTGATCCGGTCGAAGGGCGTCGGCGTCTATTTCATCAGCCAGAACCCGATCGATACTCCCGAAAAAGTCGCCGGGCAGTTGGGCAATCGCGTGCAGCATGCGCTGCGGGCGTTCACGCCGCGCGACCAGCGCGCCATCAAATCGGCGAGCGAGACATTCCGGCCCAATCCGCGCCTGGATGTGGCGAGGGTCATCACCGAGATGAAGGTGGGCGAGGCTTTGGTCTCCACCCTGATGCCCGATGGCGCGCCGTCGCCGGTGGAGCGCACCCGGGTCGGCCCGCCACGCAGCCGTGTGGGGCCAATCACGGCCGGCGAGCGCATGGACGTGATCAACGCCTCGCCGTTCGCCGGCAAATATGACGAGGCTGTAGACCGCGAATCCGCCGCCGAACTGCTGGTGATGAAGCGCGAGGACAGCGCGGCGCAGGCGCAAGCCGAAAAGCAGGCAGCGCTGCAAGCCAAGCTGGACGCACAGGCCGAACGGGAAGCGGCGAAGGCCGAGGCGCAGGCGGCCCGGGAAGCCGCGCGGCTGGCCGCGCAGCGCGAGCGGGAAGCGGCTCGACTGGAAACCGCGCGCGCCCGCGCCGCCGCCCGGCCCAGCGCCACCGAAAAGGCCATCGCCGCGGCCACGCGATCAGCCGCCAGCAGCATCGGGCGGCAATTGGCAGGATCGCTGGGCAAGAGCCTGGTGCGCGGGATATTGGGGAGCCTGTTCAAATAGGCGTGTTCCCACCCCCCAACCCCTCTTGGCTGCGGGAGGGGCGCCGTGTGGGCTGGCAGGGCAATTGTGCCCCGATGACCAAACTCCTCCCCTCCCGCTTGCGGGAGGGGCTGGGGATGGGCATGCTGTCGCGACACCTTGGGGAGATTGACATGACCACTACGCGCAAATGGCTGCTGAAATCCCGCCCGCACGGCGCCTTGCAGGACCGTGATTTCGATCTTGTCTCAATGCCCCTGCCCGAAGTTGGCGACGGGCAGTTCCTCGTCAAGCTCAGCCATTTCAGCTTCGATCCCACCCAGCGCGGTTGGTTGGGTGGCGATACCTATCTGCCGGCCGTGCCGATCGGCGGCGTGGTGCGGGCTGGCGGCATCGGCGAGGTGGTCGAAAGCCGCCATCCCAGATTTGCCGTGGGCGATATCGTGCAGGGCACGTTCGGCTGGCAGGAACATGCGCTGAGCGATGGCATGACCGAAACCGGGCCGGTAACGAAATTGCGCGCCGGGATCACGCCGGAACAGGCGCTGGGCGTGTTCGGCGTCACCGGGCTGACCGCCTGGTTCGGCCTGACCGAGATCGGCAAGCCGAATGCCGGTGATACCGTGCTGGTCTCGGGCGCCGCTGGCGCGACCGGCAGCGTGGTGGTGCAGGTGGCCAAAGCGCTGGGCTGCAAGGTGATCGGCATCGCGGGCGGCCCGGAAAAATGCGCCTGGGTGGTGGAACAGGCCGGCGCGGATGCCTGCATCGATTACCGGGCTGGCGGCGTCGGCCGGGCCATCCGCGAACATGCGCCGAAGGGCGTGAACGTGGTTTTCGAAAATGTCGGCGGCGAAATCCTCGATGCCGCGCTGGCCAATCTGGCGCTGAATGCGCGCGTCGTGCTGTGCGGCGGCATTTCCAGTTACAACGATACGGCCGAGGATCGCACGCCGGGCCTGCGCAATTACATGAACCTGACCGTGATGCGCGGGCGCATGGAAGGCTTCATCGTGCTGGATTTCGCCAAACGTTATGGCGAGGGCGTGGCGGCCCTTTCGCAGCTGATGGCCGACGGCAAGCTGAAGACCGCCGAGGATGTGGCCCATGGTTTCGAGAATTGCCCGGCCACGCTGCGGCGTCTGTTCGAAGGCAAGAATTTCGGCAAGCAATTGCTGAAGGTCTAGAAAATCCCCGGCAGCTCGCGCTGTGCCGCGCTTGGCGCGCTGGCCAGCAGCGGCTGCCGGCCCAATGACTGTTCGCGCAAATCGGTGCCGCTGCTGGCGATGGCCGTACAACTGCTGCCGCGCAGCGCGGCGATTGCGGTGCTGATCGACGTTTCAGTCCGGCCGAACGGCTCGTTGAACCGATCGGGCGCAGCGCAGGTGCGGCCCCCGCGGGTTGGCAGCAGCGGCGCCAGGCCGTTGTAATAATCGCCCTGGCGGTTGGCGTTTTCGGTGGCGAAGGCGACGATGCGCAGCCGATCATCGCAGGCGGCGCGATCGACGGCGATCTGGCCGACCGGCTTGCCGGACGTGTTGCCGCCGACCAGGATCAGATTTTCGCGCAGGTAAGGCAGCATGGCATTGGGCACCAGCTCGCTGGCCGAAGCGGAGGCCGATGTGGTGATGAACGCCAACCCGGTCGGCGAAACGGCTTCGGTGGTGAAACGGAACAGGCGGGTGCTGTTGTTCACCGATTTCGATGGCCGGAAGGTGGTGAAGCTGAACACGTCGCTGCCCAGGCGATTGCCGCCGAGCAGATCGCCCATCACTTCGGCGGTGCGCACCAGGCCACCGCTGTTATACCGCACGTCGATCACCACACGGGTGATGCCTTCGGCACGGAAGCGTGCGAACGCGCTGCGCAGCGGGGCCTCGGCGCTGGTGATGAAGGTGCGCAGGTTCACATAGCCGATCTTGTCGCCGCCATCGTCGAACACCAGGCTGCCAAAGCGCGGCGACAGGGGCGGAATATCGAACACGGCGCGGGTGATGGTGACCGTGCGCACGGCGGCATCGCCGCGATTGCGCAATTGCAGCGTGCGGGTGACGCCAGCGGTCGATGGCCCCAGCGCGGTCGAGACAGCAGCGCTGCCGCCGCGCGCGAACAGATCGGTCACCGTTTCCAGCGTGGTGGGGCTGGTGCCGACGGCGATGATCTCGTCGCCGCGGTCGATGCCGGCGGCAAACGCTGGCCCGGTTTCGAAGGCGTCGATGATGTACGTGCGCCGCGCCGCGCTGTCATAGTCCAGGCGGATGCCGAAGGCGGCGGTCTGGCCGGTGGCGTTGAAGGCATTTTCCTCGGCGATGGAGGTGATGTAGGTGAAGCCACGATCCTTGCCGGCCGCGCGCGCTGTGGCGGTGAGCGCATCGATATAGGCCTGCACCGTGCTGAAGGGTGCGGGATCCAGGCTGGCCGGCAGATCGGCCGGGAAGAGATAATTCTCGCGGATCTGCGCTTCGACCCACAATTGCCGTTCGCGCAGGGAACATTGCGATGTTGTGGGGGTGGGTGTGGGTGTTGGCGTTGGCGTTGGCGTTGGGGCGACCGAGCCGCCGCCGCCACAGGCCTGCAGCAACAGGCTGGCAACGATCATGGCCGAAACACCGGACACGCGAGACAGGAATTTCATGGGCCAGTTGTGACGGTGAAGTGGCCGGCTTGTCCAGCGCGCCGCAGAAGAATTTTGCCGCAGCCTGGCGCAGCGGTGGCTAGCGAGGCCTTGACGGGGGCAGGGCGGCCCACCATATCGCCTCCAGCTGCTGGCACTCACTTGAAGAGAGTGCCAGCAGCACCCGGATTTGGGCATCACGCCCGCAAACGAAAAGAGGGAATTATGGCATTTCGTCCGCTCCATGACCGTGTGCTCGTTCGCCGCGTCGAAGCCGAAGCCAAGACCGCTGGCGGCATCATCATCCCCGATAGCGCCAAGGAAAAGCCGCAGGAAGGCGAAGTCGTTTCTGTCGGCACCGGCACCCGCGCCGATGACGGCACCATCACTGCGCTGGAAGTCAAGGCCGGCGACCGCATCCTGTTCGGCAAGTGGTCGGGCACCGAGGTCAAGCTGAATGGCGAAGACCTGCTGATCATGAAGGAAAGCGATATCCTGGGGATCATGGGCTAATCGCCTGACCCGATTTTCGCGACCGAAACCAATTTCAAAGGAAAAAGAACATGGCTGCCAAGGACGTGAAATTTGGCCGTGATGCGCGTGAACGCATCCTGCGCGGCGTTGATATCCTCGCCGATGCGGTGAAGGTGACCCTGGGCCCCAAGGGCCGCAACGTGCTCATCGAAAAGAGCTTCGGCGCACCGCGCATCACCAAGGACGGCGTGACCGTCGCCAAGGAAATCGAACTGAAGGACAAGTTCGAGAACCTCGGCGCCCAGTTGGTGCGTGAAGTCGCCAGCAAGACCAACGACACCGCCGGCGATGGCACCACCACCGCCACCGTGCTGGCCCAGGCCATCGTGCGCGAAGGCCTGAAGTCGGTTGCGGCCGGCATGAACCCGATGGACCTGAAGCGCGGCATCGATCTGGCCGTCGGCAAGGTGGTCGAGGACCTGAAGTCGCGTTCCAAGCCGGTCGCCGGTTCGAGCGAGATTGCCCAGGTCGGCACCATCTCTGCCAATGGCGAAAGCGAAATCGGTGACATGATCGCCAAGGCCATGGAAAAGGTCGGCAAGGAAGGCGTGATCACCGTCGAAGAAGCCAAGGGCATGGACAGCGAGCTGGACGTGGTCGAAGGCATGCAGTTCGACCGTGGCTATCTGAGCCCGTACTTCATCACCAACGCCGAAAAGATGCAGGTGGAACTCGAAAACCCCTACATCCTGATCCACGAAAAGAAGCTTTCCAACCTGCAGGCGCTGCTGCCGGTGCTGGAAGCCGTGGTGCAGTCGGGCCGTCCGCTGCTGATCATTGCTGAAGACGTCGAAGGCGAAGCGCTGGCCACTCTGGTGGTCAACAAGCTGCGTGGCGGCCTGAAGGTCGCTGCCGTCAAGGCGCCGGGCTTCGGTGATCGCCGCAAGGCCATGCTGGAAGACATCGCCACCCTGACCGCCGGTGAGATGATCAGCGAAGACCTGGGCATCAAGCTGGAAAATGTCACGCTGCCGATGCTGGGCAAGGCCAAGCGCGTCACCATCGACAAGGACAACACCACGATCGTCGATGGCGAAGGTTCGGCCGACACCATCAAGGCGCGCGTGGAGCAGATCCGGGCGCAGATCGAAGTCACCACCAGCGATTACGACCGTGAAAAGCTGCAAGAGCGTCTGGCCAAGCTGGCCGGCGGCGTTGCGGTGATCAAGGTCGGTGGCAGCACCGAAGTGGAAGTGAAAGAGCGCAAGGATCGTGTGGACGATGCGCTGCACGCCACCCGCGCGGCCGTCGAAGAAGGCATCGTGCCCGGCGGTGGTACCGCTCTGCTCTATGCCACCAAGGTGCTGGAAGGCCTGAAGGGCGCCAACGACGACCAGACCCGCGGCATCGATATCATCCGCAAGGCGCTCTATGCGCCGGTGCGGCAGATCGCGGCCAACGCTGGCCATGATGGCGCTGTGGTCTCTGGTCGTTTGCTGGATGGCAATGACACCACTATCGGCTTCAACGCCCAGACCGAAGTCTATGAAAACCTGGTTGCGGCCGGCGTGATCGACCCTACCAAGGTCGTGCGCACCGCGCTGCAGGATGCCGCTTCGGTGGCGTCATTGCTGATCACCACGGAAGCGGCGATCAGCGACCTGCCGGCTGACGACAAGCCTTCGCCTGGCGGCGGCGGCATGGGCGGCATGGGCGGCATGGATTTCTGAGATTGAGGCGGCCGTGGATAGTGCGCAGCACTATCCACGGGCTCGCCGAAATCCGGCCAGAACACGAAAAGGGCGGCCCCAACGGGCCGCCCTTTTTGGTTCGTCCTATTGCTGACCCTGTCTAGGCTGGCACTGCGTCGGCGCCGTCCGCTGCCCGCGCCTGCGCAAACCTGCCTTTGTGGACATCGTGAATTTTTGTGAATTATAGGTTAACGAAACGATAAAATTCTTTCGTTACATGTATGGATACGCTAATGCTCTCTTAAGATCAGGAGGGTGATGATGCGCGTGCTGGCTGCTTTGCTGTTGATTGCCGGGGGTTCGGTTCCGGCCGCTGCAATTTCACCGGTGTACAGCCAGTACATGACGGACTGTAACACCGGCAGCAACCAAACCAGCAAGACGGATGGCAAGTTCGGCTGGTCGGTATCCGCCGGTTGCGATTCCTACCAGAATGAAAGCTACGAACGGCCCACCACCCAGTCCTTCGAGGTGATGAACAAGCAGGGCGGCGGCACGTTTTTCGGTGCAAAGGAATATTTCCAGAATCTCGATATCGTCAAAGGCCAGGCCGGCGCAGACAACAATTATCTTTACATCTCCATCAAGCTGAACGGCCTCAACCGTCTTACCGAAAACGGCGTGGCGACCTTCGAATCGCTGGTCTATTGGTATGGCATCATCCTCAGCAAGAATGCCGATGGGGCCAATGGCTGGCTGATGTGGGCCGATCAACCGTCGCTGGCCAATGGCGGCAGCGAAATGTCACCCAATACCAGCTTTACCGCCCTGAAGACCTTTGGCCAGCAGGACACCAATGGCGATGTCGGCGGGTCGGGCATCAACAACGGCCTGTCGATCACCAAGAGCAACAATGCTTCGGCCGCGGTGGGCAATGGCTTTGATCTGGCGCGTATCCAGGATGGCAAGCTGGATGGCGGAACGTCCGTGCTGTTCGCGCGCGTGAACCCGGTTGACCATAGCGAAGTAGAGTTCGCCATCCGATATTCGCTGCTCGGCTTCACGCTGCAGGATGTGCGGGATATCATCAGCGGCGCGTCGGGATATCTCGATATGCGCTCGGCCAAGGGTGGACCGAAAGATCCGCAGAATTTCATGTGGAACGACGAATATACGCTCGCCGAGGCTGGTTCGCCATATCGTTCACAATCGCCCAATGGCACGCAGAACATCTATGAGGTGGACACGCTGCAATTCGCTGACCCGGTGCCGGAGCCGGCGACCTGGCTGAGCATGATCATGGGCTTTGGCGTGGTGGGGGCAGTGGCCCGCCGCCGCCGCGCCATGACGGCCTGACCGATCGGCCTATTTAGCCGCCGCTTCGGCCGCGGCCACATCGGCATTGGCCTTGTCGATCACCGCCTGTTCATTGCCTTGCGGGGTCGCTGCCTCCTTCGAGCAAGCCGCCAGGGTGAGGACGAGGAGAAGCATCAGCGCGCGCATGGGCGCACCCTAACTCAAGCCGGCCGTGCCCGCCACACCGCGGCGGCATTGATCAACCCGAACATCACCATGCCCACCGCCGCCGCCAGATAGACTCGATCGAGCGCCGCGGCCTGGGCGGCAAGCCAGGCCGCGCCGCCGGCGGTGATGCTCAGGCGCACGATGCCGGCCACCAGCGGCCCCTGCATGCGGCCAAAGCCTTGCGCGGCGAAATACAGCATCAGGCCCAGCCCGAAAAAGCCATAGGCGCCGCCGACCATGCGGAACCACAGGCTGCCGGCGGCGTGTACGGCGGGGTCGCTGGTGAACCAGTCCATCCACAGGCCGGGCGCCAGCATCAGGGTGACGCCGATCAGCGCACTGCCGGCAAAGCCGAGGCCGGCCGCCAGCCAGGTTACGCGCCAGGCGCGGCTGTGATGGCCGGCACCCGACGCGGCGCCGACCATGGTGACGACGCCGGTGCCCAGCCCGAACAGCAGCGGCACCAGCAGCGAATCGACGCGCGAAGCCAGGCCATAGCCGGCCAATGGCTGCGCGCCATATTGGCCAACCGATCCGGTGATGGCGACAATGGTCAGGCTGGCCAGCAAGGTGCCGACCGCGGAAACCAGACCAACGCGCAAGATGGCGGCGAACAGGCTGCCATCAATCGGGCGCGGGGCAAGCGCCACCGGGCCGGTGCCGCGCCGCAGCCAGAGCAGCAGCGCGGCCAGTGCGCCGGCATAGAAGATCAGCGTGGCCACCCCGGCACCGGCCACACCCAGTGCCGGCACCGGCCCCCAGCCGAAGATCAGCAGCGGCGACAGCGGCACCAGCACGGCGGCACCCGCGAGATTGATCAGCGCCGGCAATTTGACCTCGCCGGCCCCGCGCAGCGCCGCGCCGATCAGATTGACCAGCCAGACGATGGTGGCACCGCCGAACACCCAGAAGGAAAAATCCAGCGCGTTGGTGAGCGTGGCATCGCGGCCGCCCAGCGCCGCATAGAGCGCCGGCCCGGCCAGTTCAGCGCCGATGGTGAACAGCAGGCCGAAGCCGACCGCGATGAGAATCGCATGCCAGAGCAGCGCATTGGCCTGCGCCTGGTTGCCGGCCCCCTTGGCGCGCGCCACGGCGGCCGCGACGCCGCCGCCGATGCCGCCGTTGCTCATCGTGCCCATCAGCACGAACAGCGGCAGCACCAGCGCAACGCCGGCCACCGCTTCGGTGCCGAGCCGGCTGACCCAATAGGCCTCGAGGATGGACACGAACAGTTGCGCCGCAATCACCAGCAACACCGGCGTGGTGAGCTTGGCCAGCGTCGGCAGGATCGGGCCGTTCAGGATGGCCGCGAACCGCGCATCGGGGCGCGGGGCCGGCGCTGCGGCCGGTTCGGCACTGTCGAGAGATGCGGCATCGGCCATGGCAGGCAACTCCAAGCGTGGGCTTTTGCCAACAGACTATGCCGGCCCCGGTCAACGTAGCGAATGTTGCAACCGGCAAAGCAGCAGCGTGCGTATCGGTCAATGCGGCGCGTTTGGCCGCATGGGTCGTGTCGCCCCCGCTTGGCGCCGCGCGGCTGGCGTGCAACCATTGCGGCATGGGCCTGTATTCCGAAACCATCTTTCCCTGGCTGCTCGATCGCGCGCTGGGCCACCCCAATATCATGGCGCGGCGCCGTGCGCTGGTGGCCGGTGCCAGCGGCGCGGTGCTGGAAATCGGCTTTGGATCGGGCGCGACCCTGGCCTTCTATGATCCAGCGCATGTGGTCAGCCTGACCGTGGTGGAGCCATCGGAGGGCATGAACCGGCGCGCGGCGGCGCATCTCGCCGGCTCGCCGGTGCCGATCACATCGGTGCCGGGTACGGGCGAGCGGTTGCCCTTTGCAGACGCCAGCTTCGACACGGTGGTCTGCTGTCTCACGCTTTGTTCGGTCAGCGATGTCGGCCAGGTGCTGGCCGAGGTGCGGCGTGTGCTGAAACCCGGCGGGCGATTCCTGTTTCTGGAACATGTGCTGTCAGACGATCCGGACCGGCAACGCTGGCAGCATCGGCTGAACCCGATCCAGAAGGTGGTTGGCGTGGGCTGCAACCTCAATCGCCCTTCAGCGCAACTGGTTCGTGATGCGGGCTTCACGCTTGATCCGATGCCGGTGCAGGAAGAGGAACATGGCTTCGGCGCGCTGAAAAAGCTGACCCCGCTGGTGATGGCGGCGGCGATCAGAGCTTAGGCGGCTCGGCAGGCGGCGGGGCGGGCGGTTCGGCCGGCGGTTCAGGCGCCGGCTCGGGTGGCGCGTCGGTATCGGCGAACGGATCTTCATCGGCGGGCAACTGGCCGTCGAACAATTGCAGTCGCCGCCGCTGCAGGAAGGCCGAACGTGCCAGCGCATAATCATCGAGGCTGTCGGCCAACAACTTGTCCACGCCCGTATCGGTCAACGTATTGCGGAAATTGATCACCCGCCCGGCGGCCATGCCGATGCGCACGCTCCATGCCGGGCTCAACGCGGCGTTGCGGGCGAAATCGGCGGGATCGACGAAGAAATCCACCGGCGTGGCGATACCATCGCGCAAGGTGGACGGGCCGAACAGCGGCAGCACCATATACGGCCCGGATTTCACGCCCCAGCGCGCCAGCGTCTGGCCGAAATCCTCGGGCTCGCGCGGGCGACCGAGATCGGTGGCGACATCGGCGATGCCCGCCAGACCCAGCGTGCTGTTGAGGATGAAGCGATCCAGCGTGCGGAACGCCTGCGCCAGCTTGCCTTGCAGCACGGCATTGGCGAAATTGGCGGGCTCGCCATAATTGCCATAGGCATTGGTGACGGCCGTGCGCACCGGCGGTGGCACCATGGCGCGATAGACCTTGGTGGTCGGTCGCAGGACGAAGCGATCGAGGCCCTTGTTGAAATTGTGCACGCGGCGGTTGCTGCGTTCCCAGGGATCGGCTTCGGCGCGCGTCAGATCAGTGCTGCCTGTGCTGGCACAACCGGTCAAAGCCAGGTAAAGCGCAAGAAGGATCGCGCGCGACATCGAAATCGTTTCGCACGAAGCAGCCGCGGCGGCAATCTGCTTGACGGATATAAAGATTGCTTTATGTCCCGTTTTGATGGAACAACTGCTCATCATTCTGCGTGCCATGGGCGACCCCAGCCGGCTGCGCATCCTGCTGCTGGTGCAGGGGATGGAACTGGCCGTCGGCGAAATCGCCCAGGTGTTGCAGCAGAGCCAGCCGCGCGTATCGCGCCATTTGCGCATCCTCGCCGAAGCCGGCTTGATCGATCGGGTGCGCGAGGGCGCGTGGGTGTTCGTGCGGCTGAGCGCGACGGCGACGGCCGCTTCGGTGCTGGCGCTGATCCACACGCTGGCGACGCAAGCCGATGGCAGCGAGGATTTGGGGGCGGCGGATCGCGCCCGATTGGGGCAGGTGCGGGCCGACCGGGCGGCGGCGGTGGATGCATGGTTTGCGGCGCATGCCGGCGAATGGGAACAGGAACGATCGCTGCACACGCGCGAAGCCGGGGTGGAACAGGCGATTCTGGCGGCGCTTGCCGGCGAGCTGGGCGATCTGGTGGATGTCGGCACCGGCACGGGACGCATGATCGAGTTGCTGGGTCGCCAGGCCCGCACGGCGCTGGGACTGGATCGCAATCCCGAAATGCTGCGGCTGGCCCGCAACCGCATCGATGCCAGTGGCCTGGCGTCGGCGCGGGTGCAGGCCGGGGACATGTATGCGCTGCCGCTGCCGGCGGGCGCGTGTGATTCGCTGCTGCTTCACCAGGTGCTGCATTATGCCGACAATCCCGGTGCGGTGATCGCGGAGGCCGCGCGCGTGCTGCGCCCCGGCGGCCGGCTGCTGGTGGTCGATCTGCTGCCGCACGCCCGCGAGGAATTGCGTCAGGAACGCCGGCATGTGCGGCTGGGCTTTGCCGACGATGCGGTCCTGGGCTGGATGCGGGAAGCCGGGTTGACGGGCGAAGTGGCAGCCCGGCTGCCGGGCGAAGACGTCGATCAGCTTGGTGTGGCGTTGTGGTTGGGTGAAAAGGCGAACGCATGAACCTCAGTCGCAATCAGATGGCGGAAGCCTCGCGGGCGCTGAGCGGCCCATTGTTTGCCGGTCTGCCGGGCGATCTGGCGGTCAGCTTTGAATTTTTCCCGCCGAAAACGCCGGCAATGCACGAAGCGCTGTGGCAGGCGGTGGAAACTTTGGTGCCGCTGGGCCCGCGGTTCTTCTCGGTCACCTATGGCGCTGGCGGCACGACGCGGACACGCACCCATGCCACGGTGGCGCGGATTGCCGCCGAGACGCCGGTGCCGGCCGCGGCGCACCTGACCTGCGTGAACGCCACCGCGGCCGAACTCGATGGGATCGCCGACGAATATTGGCATGCCGGTGTGCGCCACATCGTGGCCCTGCGCGGCGATCCGCCCGGCGGCGAAGCCCGCTTCTCGCCTGTGCCCGGCGGTTATGCCAGCGCCGCCGAATTGGTGAAGGCCCTGCGCCGGCGCCACCCGTTTGAAATCTCGGTAAGCTGCTATCCCGAAATGCACCCGGAGGCACCTAGCCCGAGTGCCGATCTGGAGGCGCTGAAGGCCAAGCATGATGCTGGCGCCAGTCGCGCCATCAGCCAGTTCTTCTTTGAACCCGATACCTTCTTCCGGTTCCGCGACCAGGTGGCCGCAGCGGGCCTGGATGTCGAGCTGGTGCCGGGTATCCTGCCGGTGACCAACTTTGCCAATCTGAAGCGCATGGCGGCCAGCTGCAACACCGATGTGCCGGACTGGATGGCGCATCTGTTCGAGGCGTTGGACGACAAGCCGGCGGCGCGGCAGCTGGTGGCGGCGACTGTGGCGGCAGAGCTGGCGCGGCGCCTGTACGCTGGTGGGGTGCGGCATTTCCATTTCTACACGCTCAATCGTGCCGAGCTGAGCTACGCCATCTGTCACATGCTGGGCGTGCGCCCGGCCCGGGAGCTTGTCGCATGAATGCTGCCGAAGCCCTGCGCGCCGCCGCCGCAACCCGCATCCTGATCAAGGATGGCCCCTATGGCACCGCCATCCAAGCGCTTGGCCTCGACGCCGGCGATTATGCCGGCAGCATGGCAAGCAACCATGATCAGAAGGGCAACAACGATCTGCTGAACCTGACCCGGCCCGACGATATCGCCGGCATCTGCAACCAGTATATCGCCGCCGGGGCCGATTTGCTGGCCACCAACAGCTTCAATGCCAACCGCATCAGCCAGGCCGATTATGGGCTGGAGGACCGGGTGCGCGCGCTGAATCTGGCCGCCGCCAAGGTGATCCGCAACTGCGTCGATGCTGCCATCGCCGCCGATGGCAAGCCGCGCTGGGTGGCCGGCAGCCTGGGGCCGACCAACAAGACGCTGTCGCTGTCGCCGCGCGTCTCCGATCCCGGCTATCGAGAGGTGGATTTCGATGGTGTGAAATCCGTGTACCGCGAACAGATTGATGCGTTGATCGAAGGCGGGGTGGATTTCATCCTCATCGAAACCGTGTTCGACACGCTGAATGCCAAGGCCGCCGCCTTTGCCGCTGCGGAGGCCGCCGACGATCTGGGCCGCGACGTGCCGGTGATGCTGTCGATGACGCTGACCGATCTCGCTGGGCGCAACCTGTCCGGGCAGACGGTGGAGGCCTTCTGGCACTCCATCCGCCATGTGAGGCCGGTGGCGGTCGGGCTGAACTGCTCGTTCGGGGCGACCGAATTGCGCGCCCATGTGCAGGCGCTGGCCAAGGTGGCAAACACGCTGATCCTCACCTACCCCAATGCCGGCCTGCCCAACGACATGGGCGCCTATGACGAACAGCCGGAAACGACCGCCGGGCTGATCCGGGGCTGGGCCGACGAGGGTCTGGTGAATATTGTCGGCGGCTGCTGTGGCAACACGCCAGCGCACATCGCCGCCATGGCGCGCGCCGTGGCGGCACTGCCAGCGCGGGTGGTGCCAGTCGAGCGCCCGGCGCTGCGGCTGTCAGGATTGGAGTCGCATGTCTATGCAGCCTGAATCGAACAACGATTCTCCGCCAACAGGAGAGGTCGCGATGTTCATCAACATCGGTGAGCGCACCAATGTCACCGGATCGGCGGCGTTCAAGAAGCTGATCCTGAACGGCGATTACACCGCCGCCGTGGAAGTCGCCCGCCAGCAGGTGGAAAACGGCGCGCAGATCATCGACATCAACATGGACGAAGGCCTGCTCGACAGCCAGGCGGCGATGGTCACCTTCCTCAACCTGATCGCCGCCGAGCCGGACATCGCGCGGGTGCCGGTGATGGTCGACAGCTCGAAATGGAGCGTGATCGAAGCCGGGCTGAAATGCCTCGCCGGCAAGGGCATCGTCAATTCGATCAGCATGAAGGAAGGCGAAGCGCAATTCCTCGAACAGGCGCGGCTGTGCCTGCGCTATGGCGCCGCCGTGGTGGTGATGGCGTTCGATGAACAAGGCCAGGCCGATACGGCTGCGCGCAAGGTGGAAATCTGCGAGCGGGCCTATAAACTGCTGACCGGCATCGGTTTTCCGCCTGAGGACATCATCTTCGATCCCAACATCTTCGCGGTCGCCACCGGCATCGAGGAGCATAATAATTACGGCGTCGATTTCATCGAGGCCTGCACCGCTATCCGCCAGCGCTGCCCGCACGCCCATATTTCCGGCGGCGTGTCCAACCTGTCGTTCAGCTTCCGCGGCAACGAACCGGTGCGCCGGGCCATGCACAGTGTGTTCCTGTATCACGCCATCCAGGCCGGCATGGACATGGGCATCGTCAACGCCGGGCAGCTCGACGTCTATGACGCGATCGATCCGGAATTGCGCGAATTGTGCGAGGATGTGGTGCTCAACCGCCGCGCCGATTCCACCGATCGGCTGCTGGCCGTGGCCGACAAGTTCAAGGGCGGCCCGGCCAGGGCTGCCGATCCGGCCGCGGAATTGTGGCGGCAATGGCCGGTGGAAAAGCGCCTCGAACATGCGCTGGTGAAGGGCATCGATGCCTTTGTGGAGGCCGACACTGAAGAGGCCCGCTTGGTGGCGGCGCGCCCGATCGATGTGATCGAAGGGCCGTTGATGGCCGGCATGAACGTGGTGGGCGATCTGTTCGGCGCCGGCAAGATGTTCCTGCCGCAGGTGGTGAAATCGGCCCGCGTCATGAAGAAGGCGGTTGCCATCCTGCTGCCCTATATCGAGGCGGAAAAGCAGGTCGGCACATCATCGAAGGGCCGCATCATCATGGCCACGGTGAAGGGCGATGTGCACGACATCGGCAAGAATATCGTCGGCGTCGTTCTGCAGTGCAACAATTTCGAGGTGATCGATCTGGGCGTCATGGTGCCCGCGCAGACCATCCTGGCTGCGGCGCGTGAGCATCAGGCCGACATGATCGGGCTTTCGGGGCTGATCACGCCGAGCCTTGACGAGATGGTGCATGTCGCGTCCGAAATGCAGCGTGCCGGCATGACCATGCCGTTGTTGATCGGCGGCGCCACCACCAGCCGCGTGCACACCGCGCTGCGCATCGCGCCGGCGTACACCGGCCCGGTGGTGCATGTGCTCGATGCCAGCCGCGCGGTCGGCGTGGCGGGGACGCTGGTTTCGGATACGCTGAAGGACGGCTTCGTCGACGAGACGGCTGCCGAGTATGAAAGGATCCGCGTCCAGCGCGCTGGCTCCGGCCAATCGGCGCTGGTGCCGCTGGAACAGGCGCGTGCCAATGGTTTTGCCACCGATTTCGACGCGCATCCGCCAGTCAAACCGAACTTCACCGGCGTGACCACCATCGACGATGTCACCGTCGAGATGCTGATCCCCTATATCGACTGGACGCCCTTCTTCCGCGCCTGGGAACTGCACGGCAATTATCCGGCGATCCTCACTGACGCGGTGGTCGGCGAAAGTGCCACCAGCCTGTTCGCCGATGCGCAGGCGATGCTGGCGAAGATCGCTGGCGAGAAATGGCTGCGCCCCAAGGGCGTGGTCGCCATCTGGCCGGCGCGGCGCGACGGCGACGATGTGCTGCTGTTCGGCGATGAGCGCCGCGGCGACGTGCTCGCCCGCCTGCCGTTCCTCCGTCAGCAGATCGCCAAGCGGGATGGCCGCGCCAACATGTGCCTCGCGGATTTCATCCATCCGGAGGCCGACTGGCTCGGCTGTTTCGCGGTGCAAGCCGGCGAAGGCATCGATGTGCAACTGGCCCGCTTCCAGAGCGGCCATGATGATTACAACGATATCCTGCTGAAGGCGTTGGCCGATCGGCTGGCCGAAGCCTTCGCCGAATATCTGCACGAGCGCGTGCGCCGCGAGCTCTGGGGCCATGAACTCGGCAACCGGATGTCGAGCGAGGATCTGATCCGCGAACGCTATGCCGGCATCCGCCCGGCGCCCGGCTATCCGGCCTGCCCGGAACACAGCCTGAAACACCATCTCTTCGATCTGATGGATGTGGAGGCCCGCGCCGGCATCACGCTGACCGACAGTTTCGCCATGCTGCCGACCGCGGCCGTATCCGGCTTCTATTTTGCGCATCCGCAAAGCGCCTATTTCGGCGTGGCGCGGATCGGGCCGGACCAGTTGGCGGATTATGCCCAGCGGCTGGGCGTGAGCCAGGAACGCGCCGAACAGTTGCTGCGGCCAAATCTCGACTAGCCGGCGGGGGTTGGCCCGGCCTATGGGGGCCTTTCCCCGCCCCCATGCTGTTGCCGGATTGATCGCACCCACCGCCTCCTTCCTCGCGCCCGAAACCGGCCTGCTGCCGCAGCGTCGGCGCGTGCCTGTGCTCGCCGTGGTCATCGCGCTGCACGTGCTGCTGATCCTGCTGCTCATGCTGCTCGCGCCGCCGCAGCCCAAGGGCAAGCCCGGCGTGTCGAGCATGGTGGCGGTGAACATCGCCGCGCCCAGCCCGCAGCGCGCAAAGCCGACACCGCGGCAAAGGCAAGTGCGGCCGCCGTCCCCGCGCTCAGCGCCGCAGCCCAAACCGATGGTGACCGCGCCCGATGCCGCGCCGGCGAAATGGAGCTTCGGCGATCCCGAATTGCGCGGCTTTGACATTTCCAAGGTGCCGCAAGCGGAATCCGCGCCGCAGATGGCCGCTGGCGGCCCGCCCGACAGTGCCGTGGTTGGCATCGCGCCGGATGGCAGCAAGCTTTATGCCGCCGAATGGCAACGCGAGCCGACCGATGCCGAACTGGCGTTTTACATCCGCGGCAAAGGCCGCCCCGGCGCCTGGGGCCTGATTGCCTGCCGCACCGCCCCGCGTTTCAAGGTGGAGGATTGCAAGGCCGTCGGCGAGAGTCCCGGTTCCGGCTTGGGCTATGCCATTCAGGAAGCCGCCTGGCAGTTCCGCGTGAAGCCACCGCGCGTTGATGGCGAATATCAGGTGGGGACGTGGGTACAGATCAGGATCGATATCACGCCGGGAAACTGAGGATATTGACCTACGATGACATTCTGGTAACCAAAGTACGGGCCTGCGGTGGTCCTTGCTGGGGAGATGTCATGATACGGAATTTGCTTGTTGCGGCGCTTCTCGCTGGCAGCGCCACGGTTGCGGACGCGGCGCAGTGGAATTTTTCCTATGTGGCTTCGGTCGGCACGATCAGCGGCCAGATCGATGGCACGCTTCAGGGTGATGCAAACACCATCTTCGTGTCCAGCCTGAGCGGACTGCAGTTCAACGGCACGCCGGGCCCTGCCCTGCCTTTTTTGGCCTCAGCGTCGTCAGTTGTTGGCGGCATTCCCGGTCCCCCAGCATTGTCGCTCGATGGGTCAGCCAACAATATCCTCGCTTGCTCGACTGACACGGTAAGCTCTGGTTGCACCAGTGACGGCTTTGCGTTCGTTCCGGCGGGATTTTTTGCTCCGCCCCCTGTTTTTTTTTCAGGGCCTGCTTATGGTGGTGCCTTTTTCGAGTCCTATAACGCTGCCAATTGGTCGATCACCCCGGCCGCCATTCCCGAGCCGTCGAGCTGGACAATGCTGATCGCCGGTTTTGGCCTGGTGGGCGCCGTGGTCCGCCGCCGGCAAGTGGTCACCCGCGCCGCCTGAGTATATTGGCGATTGCAGTTCGGCGGTATCGGCCAGTACCATGGTCGGTGCCGCCGTTTCATTGCCCCCTCACACCATCTTCGCCGCCACCTTCGCCGCATCGATCAGGCTGATCGTGCTTGATGCCTTGGCCAGCACCTTGCCATCGAGCGTGGTCAGCCGGCCTTCGGCAAAGACGGTGCGGCCGCCGGCCTTTTCGATCCAGGCTTCGGCCAGCACGCGGCCGGGATTGGCCGGCGCGAAGTAGCTGACCTTCAATTCCAGGCTGATCGGCACACGTTCAAAGCCATATTTGGCCATCACGGCATGGGCCATGGCGGCATCGATCCAGCCGGCGACAAAGCCGCCCTGGGCGACGCCGCCGGAATGGCAGATCGCCGGCAGCACTTCATATTCGATCACCGCATGGCCGGGATCGAAGCGCACGATGCGGCGTTGGGCCAGGCTGTGGCCCAACGTGCCTTCGGGGTGCGTGTCGGGCGGTTGGCGGAACCCCTCTCCCGGGCCGGCTGCGCCGTCTCTCGACCTCTCCCCTGTGGGGAGAGGTGATGTTTCGCCGCTCATGCGGTCTTGCCGATCTTGTCTTGCGTCTTCGTATCGAAATCGGATGCGTCGTGGCGCTCGAGCAACTGGCTGGATGGTTCGCCATAGGGGCGGTTGACCATGCGGCCGCGCTTCACGGCGGGTCGCTCGCCGATCTGCTTCGTCCAGCGGATGACATTGGTATAGCCGGCCACTTCAAGGAATTCGCCGGCCTCATACAACAGGCCCAGGCTCATCGCGCCATACCAGGGCCAGATCGCCATGTCGGCAATGCTGTAATCGCTGCCGGCCATATATTCATTGGCCGCCAGATGCCGGTCGAGCACGTCCATCTGCCGCTTCACCTCCATGGCAAAGCGGTTGATCGGATATTCCTGCTTGGTGGGGGCATAGGCATAGAAATGTCCGAAGCCGCCGCCCAACATCGGTGCGGACCCCATCTGCCAGAACAGCCAGCACAGTGCCTCGGTACGGGCGTGATGCTCGGTGGGCAGGAACGCCCCGAATTTTTCCGCCAGATACAGCAGCATGGCGCCGCTTTCGAACAATCGTGTGGGCGTTTCGGTCGAATGATCGACCAGCGCCGGTATCTTGCTATTGGGGTTCACCTCGACAAAGCCGCTGCCGAACTGATCGCCCGTGCCGATGTTGATCAGCCAGGCATCATATTCCGCGCCGCTGTGGCCGGCGGCGAGCAGCTCCTCCAGCATCACCGTCACCTTCACCCCGTTCGGCGTGCCGAGCGAATAAAGCTGGAACGGGTGTTTGCCGACCGGCAGCACCTTGTCTTGCGTCGGACCGGCGATCGGCCGGTTGATATTGGCGAAACGCCCGCCAAAGCCCTTGTCCCAGGTCCAGACCTTGGGTGGCACATAGTCGGTCATGGTCGTGTCTCCTGATCGTCCCGCCCTGATGTGGCGCATCGGGAGGTGGTTTGCCAAGCTGTCAGACCGGCGAGAAATTGTTGGCCACCGGCAAGGCGGGCAGTGTCACCAGTTTTGCCAGTTTTGACCAATGCGGCGGGATTCAGCATTGTTTTTGTGAGGATATTCCATTTTTTGTGATTCATTTCCGCTGTGGTGCCGCTACGCCCCAGCTATCGCCAGCCACAATGACAGGCTTTGGCCGTGTAGGACAGGGAAGGGCCTCCGGCGGCAAGGGTCGCAGACCCTTGACCCGTCAGTTTTCAGGCGGCCCCATCGGCAGATCGATCAGCTGCATGATGCGGTGGGTTTCATCCAATATCTTGATGATGCGCTGGTAATGGCGCACGTCATCCCAACTCAGCGCGCGGCCCTTGCGGTCTTTCAGCCATTTCTGCGCCGGCTGGTATCCGCCGATATGGAAATTCCAGGCGGTGGCGGAAACGCCGGCAAAGCCCTGTTGCTGGTTGATCCACACCTTGCCCTGTTCATGGCGCGGCCCCACCACCACGCTGTTGCCATCGCCTTCAAACGGGAATGGCGTGTCGCCGATCGCCCCGGGCTCCATCAGGTGCAGGCGGCGCAAAGCCTCCCCCTGTTCGCTGATGGCGCGGAACACTTCGGGCGACGGCGGGAACGGCACGCGCGGGAAATCGATTTTCAGGAATTCGGCATAGGTTTCGCGATAGGCCGGGCTGTGCAGCACGCCATAGATATAATCGAAAACCTGCACTTCATCGGGGCGGGCATCACCTGTCGCGCGGCGGAAGGCGTCGGTGCCGTCGGGTGGTAGAGTTGGCCCAGACAACCCAGCCGCGTCGCGGATGCGGGCAAAAAGCTTGGGCTCAAAATTCGCGCGGATGGATTGGTCTAGATCCCTTTCGTTGGGATAGAAATAGATGGGCAAACAGTAGCCTCGCTCTCGCGAAAGGTTCGATACGCAACTGTCATCAATCACGTGATTGAACGCCATTACGTGATGCCAGTGCGGCTGAATGGTCTGCCTGCAAACCATGATGGCCAGGTTTTCCCGGTCGGCAAGATTTTGCATCACCTCGCGGCGCGGAAAGCAGAGAAACCCGCGTGAGTTCCCAGTGTAGTAGGTCAAACGTGTGTCAAAGGGCCGATAAGCAATCGGCACGATGTGCTTCTGGCCAAAATTGGCGGTTACATCGGCCTTGGCAAAAGCTACCGTCCAATCTCGAACATCCTTGCCCAGTGCATATTTGGCACGCAGCGTTTCAGCATCCAGCTTTGGGAAATCCTGAACCCGGTTCCAAAGTGCCTCCCGGTCCATATCGATTGTAAGTTCGTCGCGCGCCGTGACGATGCCCACCGAATTGACCGGCATCAGTTCGGCAATCGAAAAGCCTTGCGAATAAACAGCCTCCACCGCGTAATCGCGCGGCACGAACGGATAGGCGGGCGGCTTGTGCCGCAAGGAGGCTGGAGCAAGGCCGGTGGGGCTGCCTGCCCAAAGCGCCCCATATTTGCCGCCCCGATTGCCCCACAGATCGCCGTGGAACACCTCGGCCAGAGGCTTGACCGTGTGGCTGTCAGCCTTGCGCTTCACGGCGATGATGATCGCCACGCCCTGCATGATATCGAACACGTTGGTATCTGCGCTGCCGTCTGGCGACACTTCCTTTTTCTTGGCGTTGCCGTGCAGATCGATGACGTGGATGCGGTCAAAGCTGTTCATCAGGTGCCAGCGCATCCCGCGAAAGGTGGGATTATCCAGATATCCATGGTTGGTGATGAAGCCCAGCACGCCCTCGCCATTCTTAGTAATCATGTGTTCGGCAAAGCGGATGAACTTCACATAGTCATCGTTGATCCACTTGGGGTTGCGTTCCTGAAGTTTCTGCTTGCCGCCCGGCTCCTGCTTGTAGGCTTCCATCAAGCCCATGATCCAATCGCCCTTGTTGGCGCTCTCGCCGGAATACGGCGGGTTGCCGATCACGCACATGATCGGGTGTTGCCGCTTGATATCGCTGGCCGCCTTTGCCTCATTGGCCATGGCCAATGAGAGCCCGAACAGATTTTGTTCCACCCGTTCGCCTTCCTCCAGGCTATTGGTGAGATAGACGCCCAGCCGGGGCGGGTTGCCGGATGGGCGATAGCCCAGTTCGGTCAGGATCATGTCCAGCTTCATGTGGCACATGGCATAGCTGGCCATCAGCAATTCAAAGCCGTGCAGGCGCGGGATCAGATCATTTTCGACATAGTTCGACCATTGCCCCGGCGCGATGCCCTGTACCCGGCCTGCCACCAGCTTGATGACTTCGGCCAGAAACGTGCCGGTGCCGGTGGCCGGATCGAGAATCTGCACCCGGTGCACATCCTTGCGGATGGTGACCGGCTGGCCGTTCTTGGGGTTGGTTTGCCCGGTATCCCAATCGATGGTGACGCGGCTGGTATCGGCCAGGCCATCGGCCAGGCCGAATTCGGTTTTCAGCACATCATCCACCGCCCGCACGATGAAGTTCACCACCGGCTCCGGCGTGTACCAGACGCCGCGCGCCTTGCGCTTGGCCGGGTTATATTCGGCCAGGAAGGTTTCGTAGAAATGCAGGAACGGATCGTTGCGGGCGGTGAATTTGCCGAAATCCTTCAGGATGCTGTGCAGATCGGCGGCGCGGAACACCTCGCACAAATCATCGATCACCCAGCGGATACGGTCATCCAGATCATATCCGGCGATATAGCCAAACAGCGACCGCAGGAACGGGTTCGATTTGGGCAGCAGTTCCAGCGCCTCCATGCGGCTGAACGTATCCAGTGAGGTATCATGCAGGCGTGCCGCAAACAGGCCATAGGCAATGGTTTCCGCATAGATATCAGCAAAATCCGCCACCGAAATATCGTGGATCAGATTGGCCTTGAACGCCTGATATTGCCCGGTCAGTTCGGTCAGTCGTCCAGCCGCCATATCCGCTGCCAACGCCCGACCCATGATATCCTTGATGATGACCGCCTTGCCGGCCATCATTTCGGCAAGCTGTTTGGCGGTGCCGATGCTGATCGGCGTGGCGGCCACGAAATCCCTGAGCAGGCTTTCCAGCAAGGGAAAGCTTTCCGGGCGCGCCGGCATCGTGGGGATCAGATCGGCGATGGTGACAAAGGCGCGGCTCTCGCCCTTGTGGATGAATTCAAAATCCAGCCCGTTGGTGTAGATCAGGTTGGGCAGGCCCTTGGCGTAACGGGCCTTTTGTTCCTTGCTGTAATCATTGGCGGCGAACTTGCGGACGTCCTTGCCGATATCCTTGGCTTCAACCCAGCCGATGGAAATGCCGTTCCGGTTGAACACGAAATCCGGCGCGCCAACATCTGTCAGCCGCTTGGGTTCGTTGATGACAGCAATATCTTTGTCGATGCCGGCAAACAGGCGCGACAATGCTGGGCGGAAGCTGTGTTCGGTGCTCTGCCCGCTGGCGTGAAGCCTGCGGATTTCGGACAGATAGGCTTGGATTTCCATTGCTGTGCTGCCCCGCGCGTTCACGTTCATGCATAGTGGCTTGCAGGGGCTGCCGACAAGTCCGGGGTGACGGGTGAGCCTGGGCGGCAGGCGCGCCTAAAAACGAAAGTGGGTGCAGGGCCTCAGGCCCTGCCCGCCGGAGGCAATTTTCTCTCTGTCGAGACGAGCGCCCTACAGGCTCCGAGGTCAGCAGCGATCCGCTACGCGATGGGCGGTCAGCATGTGCTCCCGGTTCCCGCGTGTCGCCCCCTCAATCGTCCAGCGCGGCATAGACCATGGTGCGCATCTGTTTGCGCACCGGCCAGGTCGACGACGGGATCAATTGCGTCATGAAGATGCCGATCAGATCTTCCTCCGGGTCCACCCAGAAGAAGGTGCTGGCGGCGCCGCCCCAGAAATAATCGCGGTTGCTGCCGGGCATCAGTGTCTTGTGGGCCGACAATGTGGTGGCAAAACCGAGGCCGAAACCGACGCCATCATAGGCGGCTTCGGAAAACAGGCTGCGGCTCATGGCGGAAATGGCGGCATCGCCGGGCAGGTGGTTGGCGGTCATCAGATCGAGCGTCTTGCGGCTGATCAGGCGATGGCCGTTCAGCGTGCCGCCGTTCAGCAGCATCCGGCAGAATTGCAGATAATCCTGCGCCGTCGAGACCAGCCCGCCGCCGCCGGAAACAAACGAGGGCGGCTTGAGAAAGGCGGAGGTGGTCGGATCATCCTGCAGCTCGATGGTGCCGTCACGCTTGGGCTGATAGCAGGCGGCGAAGCGGTGCTGCTGCCCGTCGCGGACATGGAAACCGGTATCGACCATGCCCAGCGGTGCAAAAATCTCCTCGTCCAGAAATTGCTCGAACGGGCGGCCGGACACCACCTGCACCAGCCAGCCCAGCACATCGGTGGCCACCGAATAATTCCAGGCCTCACCGGGCGAGAATTCCAGCGGCAATTTCGCCAGCGCCTGGATCATGCCTTCCAGTGTGCCGGCCTTTTCGATCTCGCCGATCTTTTCGGCGCGGTAGGCGGCATCGACATTGGTGCGCAACTGAAAGCCATAGGTGAGGCCGGCGGTGTGGCGGAACAGATCGACCACCTGCATCGGCCGCGCCGGGCTGCGCGTCTGGAAGCCGGTGCGGTGCGTGCCGGCGACATACACGCCGAGGTTTTTCCAATCCGGGATATATTTGTGCACCGGATCATCCAGCGCGATGAGGCCACGTTCGACCAGCATCATCAGCGCGACCGAGGTGATCGGCTTGGTCATCGAATAGATGCGGAAGATCGTGTCTTCACGCGCCGGAATCCCGCGCTCCACATCGGCCAGGCCCTGCACGCCGATATGGGCAATCTCGCCATGGCGGGCAACCATCGTGAGCGTGCACGGCAGCCGGCGGGTTTCGAGATATTGCGCGGCGAGCAAGGCATCAAGCCGCGCCAGGCGTTCGGGGGACAGGCCCAATTCTGCGGCATTATCGGTCATGGCATGGTCCCCGGTTGCCGCAATCAGAAGGTCGGTTGATCGAATTTGCGCGGCGCGATTTCGGTGTACAGCGCGACGATCGCATCCGAACCAGCGGTTTTGTAGAGCCCGGGCACCAGCCCGTGCACGAAGCATTTGAAGCTGGCGACCAGCAGGCGCCCGCCAACACCGCAGGCAGCACCCATATGTTCGGTGTAGGTCTCGTTCACGCAGCGCGGGTGTTCGAGGAAAAGCCGGGAAAACATGCGGCACACCTTCCTTGATGTTGATGGCGCGACTTTGGCAGCGGCGGCGCGGGCGTGCAACCTTGCATCGCTTCTGGCGCGGCGCTAGGCGAAGGCGCGGCGGGCGGTTAGCTCAGCGGTAGAGCGTCTCCTTTACACGGAGAGGGTCGGGGGTTCGAAACCCTCACCGCCCACCATGCAGCCGGGGGCATAAACAGCGCAGCGCTTTGCCGGCTCCGGCACGTGCGGCGGGCAACCCGTGTTGCGCCCGGCTTGCCCGCCCGGTCGCGCGGTGTTGCTGCATCGCAACACCCGGCGCCCATCTGCCGGCAACAGCCGCACGTCATGAACAGTCCATGAACCTGTAACATAAACGTCACAAATGGCCGGCATTGGCATGTCATCGATGGGCAGTCGATTCTGGCTGCCCGTGCCGTCTTCACGTCTCACCAGCCCCAGGGGGTCCTTCCCATGCGTCATCTTCGTCTTGGTGTTGCGCTTGTCGCGCTTGCCGTTCCGGCCCTTGTTTCGGCCCAGGAAACCACCTCGGCCATCCGCGGGGCGATCGTCAATGAACAGGGCGCGGCGGTTGCCGGTGCCAAGATCACCATCATCCACACCCCCTCGGGCACGCGCATGGTGCAGGAATCGGGTGCGAACGGTGAATTCAACGCCACCGGCCTGCGTCTGGGCGGCCCCTATGCCATCACCGTTGAAGCGGCTGGCTTCGATCCGGTCACCGACACGCTGACCGGCCTCACCGCCGGCACGCCGCAGCGCGTGGAAGTGATGCTGGCCGCGGCCGGCAAGACCATCACCGTCACCGCAGCGCGCAACCGCAGCGCCATCACCATCGCGTCGGGCGCGGCCACCGTGCTGAGCGCGCGCGACATTGCTGGCGTCTCCAACGTCAACCGCGACATCCGCAACCTCGCGGCGCGCGATCCGCTGGTGAACCTCGATCCGACCAACGGCGGTGCCATCTCGATCGCCGGCCAGAACAACCGCTTCAACCGCTTCACCGTGGACGGCGTGGCCTTCGGCGACCCGTTCGGCCTGGAAGCCGGCGGCCTGGTCTCCACCCGCGGCCCGGTGCCGCTGGATGCCATCGGCGAATTCTCGGTGGAAGTCGCGCCGGTCGATATCCGCCAGGGCTTCTTCCAGGGCGGCGCCATCAACACCCAGTTGAAGTCGGGCAGCAACAATTTCAGCTTCCTGGGCGGCGCCTATTACCAGGACGACAGCATGCGCGGCACCAACGCCCGCGGCGTGATCCGTACCGGCGCGTTTGAATCGCAGATCTACACGGCGCAAGCCACCGGCCCGATCATCAAGGATCGCCTGTTCTTCGCGGTGACCTATGAGCGCCTGCGTGACACCGTGCCGTCGGCGATTGCGCCCTCGGCGCTGGGCATCACCGATGCGCAGATCAGCCAGATCGGCACGATCGCCCAGAGCGTCTACAGCTTCGACACGCAGGGCGTCGCCACCGCGGTGCCGGAAAGCGATGACAAGCTGGTCGCGAAGTTCGATCTGAACATCGCCGATGGCCACCGCGCGGCCTTCACCTACATCTACAACAAGGGCAATGTGATCGCCGGCCAGACCGGTATTGGCCAGGTGACCGCCACCAACCCGAACTTCCAGCTGTTTTCGAACAACTACAACCAGGGTGCCATCAACCACTTCGGCATCTTTGAACTGAACGATCAGTGGAGCGAGAATTTCTCGACCCAGGTGCGTGCCTCCTACGCTGATTACGTCCGCCTGCAGCAGCCGTTCGGGGCCGCCAACTTCGGCGAATTCCGCGTCTGCCTTGATGCCGTGTCCAGCACGCCGCCGCTGACCTGCCCGTCGGGTGTGCGTCAGTTGACGTTCGGTCCGGATATCAGCCGCCAGGCCAACGAACTGGAATCGACCCAGTTCAACGTGGAATTCAACGCCACGCTGAAGATGAACAACCACACGGTGAAGGCCATTGTCGAGCGCCGCACCCAGAACATCCGCAACCTGTTTGCCCAGCGCGTGTCGGGCGGCTGGTATTTCGACTCGATCGCCGATCTGCAGGCGCGCCGCGCCAGCGAAGTCGATCTCGCCGTGCCGCTGCGCGGCGGCATCGATACGGTGACCGCGCTCTTCGAAAACAACAGCTGGACCTTCGGTTTGCAGGACACGGTCGATCTGGGTGACAAGCTCACCGTGATTGCCGGCTTCCGCTATGATCTGTTCGACACGCCGGATGCGCCGTTCCTGAACAATGATTTCATCACCCGCTTCGGCTATGCCAACAACGGCACGCTGAATGGCCGTTCGCTGTTCCAGCCGCGCGTCGGCTTGAACTGGAAGGTGTCGGATCGTCTGCAGGTGCGCGGTTCGGCGGGCCTGTTCGGCGGCGGCAGCCCGAACGTGTGGATTTCGAACAATTATTCCAACCCGGGCCCGACGCTGGGCCGCGTCCAGGTGCGGCGTGTGCCGGGCGTCGCCGGCGCTGCCGACACGTTCACCATCTCGACCATTCCGGGCCTGTCGGCCGCCGATCAGAACACGATCGGCGCTGCCACGCTCAACAATGTGTCGGGTGGCACCGGCGTGCCCACCACGCTGCTCAATGCGATCCGTTCCACCGGTACGGCCACGGCGCCGACCAACGCGCTCGATCCCGATTTCAAGGTGCCGTCGACATGGCGCGTCTCCGGCTCGCTCGAGTATGTCGCCAACCTCGGCTTCCTGGGCGATGATTGGCAGCTCGGTGCCGACGTGGTGTGGAGCCGCACCAAGGATGCGCTGACCTGGATCGATCTGCGTTCGGTGCCCAACGGCACGCTGCCCGATGGCCGTCTGCGCTATCAGGTGCTGCCCGGCCAGGGCACCACCACCAACACCGACATCCTGCTGACCAACGCCGATCAGGGTTACAGCTGGAACGTGGTGGGCCGCTTTGCCAAGCGCTGGACCAACGGCCTGTATCTGCGCGGTGCCTATACCCTCCAGCGCGCCAAGGAAGTCAGCTCGGGCACCTCTTCGGTGGCCTTCTCCAACTACACCAACGCCGCCGCGGGCATCGATCCCAACAACGCCGCCTATGGCACCGGCAATTATCAGCGCGACAACACCTATCGCCTGACCGCCGGCTATGACGCCAACATCTTCGGCGACAACAACACCCGCATCGAACTGTTCTTCAGCTCGCAGTCCGGCCAGCGCTTCAGCTACACCATGGCTGACCAGGCGTCGGGCAGCAATCGCTCGGCGGTGTTCGGTGTGACCGGCACCAACAACCGTTACCTGATGTATGTCCCGAACGTGTCGTCGGCCACCGCCGATCCGCGCGTCAGCTATGCACCGGGCTTCGATTTCGCCGGCTTCCAGAACCTGGTTCAGGGCAGCGAACTGAGCAAGTATCAGGGCCAGATCGCGCCGAAGAACATCGGCAAGACCCCGCGCTACAACAAGCTCGACCTGTCGTTCCGCCAGGAAGTGCCGTTCGTGTTCGGTGGCAAGATCGAGCTGCTGGCGGACGTGGAAAACGTGCTCAACCTGATCAACAAGGATTGGGGCACGATCCGCCAGGTCGGCTTCCCTTACTATGGCCGACTGGTGAACGTGACCTGCCTGCAGACGCCGGGCGGTGCCACGGCGACGAACGCCCAGGCTTGCCAGCAGTTCCAGTTCAACAACCTCGCTGGCACCCCCGCGACCGAACGCCCGATCACGGCACCGGCCGAAGCGGTGCAGCTCAACGGCTCGCTGTGGGGTGTCCGCTTCGGCGTCCGCCTGAAGTTCTGATCACAGCCACCAACAAGGCAAGCAGGAGGGGCGGCCGCAAGGTCGCCCCTTTTGCTTTGGGCCAGTCGCCACGCTGCATCGGCCGGGCCTGTTGATGAAACTGTGGACAAGTTGTGACTGCCACGCCCGTGCAACCAATCCGACACGCGATTGTCATGTCCCGGGCCTAGGGCCTCCGGGCAAGGGCAGGGGCCTGAGATGATATGCTGGGGTTGAAACGGGGGCTTCAATGGCTTCATTGCCGCTTGCTGCTGGTGCGTTGATGTTCCGCGAAGCGGACATTCGCGGCCGCGCGCCATCGCCACCGGCAGCGCCGCCGGCCTGGCTGTTCGACGAGGATGATCGTTCGGATGAGCGCACGCCATCTGGCAAGCTCAAGCTGCGCACCGTGTGGATTTCCGACATTCACCTGGGCACGCAGGGCTGCAACGCCGATCTGCTGCTGGATTTCCTGAAATCGGTGCAGCCGGAAACCCTGTATCTGGTGGGCGACATCATCGATGGCTGGAAGCTGAAGCGCGGCTGGTATTGGCCGCCGCGCCACAATGATGTGGTGCGCCGCGTGCTCAAGATGGCGGCCAAGGGCTGCCGCGTGGTCTATATCCCCGGCAACCATGATGAAATGCTGCGGCCCTATGCCGGGCTGGGCTTTGGCGGCGTGGAGATCGCGCTGGAAGCGATCCACACCACGGTCGATGGCCGGCGCCTGCTGGTTTGCCATGGCGATGAATTTGATGGCGTGGTGCTTTATCACCGCTGGCTCGCCTGGGCGGGCGACATTGGCTATTCGCTGCTGCTGCGCCTGAACGTCCATTACAACGCGGTTCGGCGCCAACTGGGCCTGCCCTATTGGTCGATATCGGCGCATATCAAGAAAAAGGTGAAGAACGCCGTCGCCTTCATCGGCAAGTTTGAAGAAACGGTCGCCGATGCCGCCCGGATGCGCGGCGTGGATGGCGTGGTGTGCGGCCATATCCATTCGGCGGAGATCCGCGATTTCGCCGGCATCACCTACATGAACGATGGCGATTGGGTGGAAAGCTGCACCGCGCTGGTCGAACATGGCGATGGCCGCATCGAAATCCTCGATTGGGCCGCGCGCACGGCCGCCCTGGGGCAAGCCCGGGTCGCCGCGGCAACGCCCGTGCCGGCGATGGCGTAAGGGACGATGATGAAGCTGACCCTCGTCACCGATGCCTGGGAACCGCAGGTCAACGGTGTGGTGCGCACGCTGGCGACGACGGTGCGCCTGCTGGCCGAACGTGGTGTGCGCGTGCAGGTGATTTCGCCGGATCAATTCTGGTCGCTGCCGATGCCGTCCTACCCGGAAATCCGGCTGGCGATGACCTCGCGGCGCCGGGTGGCGCGCATGATCCGCGAATTCCGCCCCGATGCCCTGCACATCGCCACCGAAGGCCCGCTGGGCTGGCTGGCGCGCGGCTGGGCGATGGCCAATAATTTCAAGTTCACCACCAGCTTCCACACGCGTTTTCCGGATTATGTCGCGGCGCGCATCGGCATCAATCCCGATCGCGTCTGGCGGGTGCTGCGCCGTTTCCACGGCCAGGCCAGCGCCGTGATGGTGGCCACGCCGCGGCTGGCCACCGAACTTGCCAGCCATGGCCTCACCCACACCATGCCATGGTCGCGCGGCGTCGATACCGAATTGTTCCGGCCCGATGCCGCGCCGCATCCGGCCGCGGCCGGCTTGAAGCGCCCGCTGGCCCTGCATGTGGGGCGCGTTGCGGTGGAAAAGAATATCGAGGCGTTTCTGAGCGCGCCGTGGCCGGGTGACAAATTGGTGGTGGGCGATGGCCCGGCGCTGGACAGTCTGCAGAAACGCTATCCGAGCGCGCATTTCCTCGGCGCGCTGCATGGTCCGGCATTGGCGAGCGCTTATGCCGCTGCCGATGTGCTGGCCTTCCCCAGCCGCACCGACACGTTCGGGCTGGTGATGATCGAGGCGCTGGCCTGCGGCACCCCGGTCGCCGGCTATCCGGTGCCAGGCCCGCTCGACATCATCGGCCAGGATGGCTTTGGCGCCGATGGCCGTGCGTCTGGGCGGATCGGCGCGGTGTCGCATGATCTGTCGGTGGCGATGAACCAGGCGGCCCGCGCCCGCCGATCGGATTGCGTGGCCGCCGGCCGGCGCTATGGCTGGGATGCCTGCGTCGATCAGTTTCTGGCGGCGCTGGTGATGGGCGACGGCGCGCCGGTGCCGATGCTGCCGGCCCTGCGCGCCCCCCTTGTGGCCTGAACTGGCGGGCGGAACATCTGTTGGCGGCTGCCCTTGCGGCGGCTGATGCGCGGCCCTATCCCTGCACCAACAGGGGAGAGCGAACAGATGCGGACAGTGATGATGATGGCGGTGCTGCTGGCCGGCGCCGCACCGGTGGCGGCCGAAACCGTGGCGATCAGTGCCGCGCGCATGCTGGATGTGGACAGCGGCCGTATCAGCGAACGCCCGCTGGTGATCGCCGTCGATGGCCGTATCACGGCGGTGGGCGTGCAGGGCGCGCTTGCCGTGCCCGCGGGCGCGCGCCGCATCGATCTGGGCAATCACACCATCCTGCCCGGCCTGATCGACATGCACGTGCATCTGACCAGCGATCCCACCCTGTCGGGGATGCAGGCGCTGCGTTACCCGAACAGTTTCTGGACGGCGATTGGTGTTGGCATGGCCAAACGCACCATCGAAGCCGGGTTTACCACGGTGCGCAATGTCGGATCGGCGGAGTTTGCCGATATCGGCCTGAAGCTGGCGATCGAGCGCGGCACCATCCCCGGCCCGCGCATCGTGCCCGCCACTTATTCGATCGGTGCCACCGGCGGCCACTGCGACAGCAACGAGTTGCCGGCCAATTATATCTTCGATCGCCCCGGCATTGCCGATGGCCCTGAAGGCGTGCGCCAGAAGGTGCGTGAACTGCACCGGCGCGGCGCCGAAGTGATCAAATATTGCGCCACTGGCGGGGTCTTCTCGATCGGCACCAGCGTCGGCGCGCAGCAATATAGCCAAGCCGAAATGAACGCGCTGGTCGAAGAAGCGCATATGCTGGGCCTGAAGGTGGCAGCGCATGCGCACGGCAATGATGGCATCAAGGCCGCGATCCGCGCCGGGGTCGATACGGTCGAGCATGTAAGCTTCGCCGATGCCGAAGCCATGGAGATGGCGAAAAAGGCCGGCACCTGGTTTTCCATGGATATCTACAACGATGATTATATCCTGGCCGAGGGCGCGGCCAACGGCGTGCCGGAAGAAAGCCTGGCCAAGGAGCGCGAAGTCGGCCTGAAACAGCGCCAGACCTTTCAGGCGGCATGGAAGGCCGGCGTGAAAATGGCCTTTGGCACCGATGCCGGCGTCTATCCGCACGGTGACAATGCCCGCCAGTTCGCCAAGATGGTGGAATGGGGCATGACGCCGATCGATGCCATCCGCGCCGCCACCATCCGCGCCGCCGAAGCGCTGGGCCGCAGCGATGTCGGCCAGATCGCACCGGGCCGCCATGCCGACATCATTGCGGTCGCCGGCGATCCGACCCGGGATGTCACCCTGCTGCGCGATGTGAAGGCGGTGGTGAAGGGCGGCGTGGTCGTCAAGGACGCCATGGGCAAGGTTGGGCGCTGACATGCCGCGCTGGTTCACCGCCCTGTTCTGGACCAGCATCGCCGTGGCGGCGCTGGTGGTCGGCCTGGCCAGTTGGGACGCGCTGATCGCCAGCCCGCCCGAGCCCGATCCGGTGCTGAAGCGCAACGTGCGCATTGATCGCGATCAATGGGGTGTGCCGCACATCCACGGCCACACCGATGCCGATGTCGCCTATGGCATCGCGGTTGCCCATGCCGAGGATGATTTCCGCAATCTGGAAGAAGTGCTGGCCGCCGTGCGCGGCCGGGCCGGGGCCATATTGGGTGAAGACGGCGCCAAGCTCGATTATGTCGGCCATCTGATTGATGCGCGCGCCGTGGCGGATGCCGGCTATGGGGGCTTGTCGCCGGCCACGCGCGCGCTGGTGGAGGCCTATGCCCAGGGGCTGAATGATTATGCCCGCCGCCACCCCGGCGAAATTCGCCTGCAAGGCCTGTTCCCGGTTACCGGGCGCGATGTGGTGGCCGGCTTTGCGCTGCGCTCGCCGTTTTTCTTCGGCATGGATCGGGTGCTGGGCGCGCTGGCCGAAGGCAGGCTGCCGCCGCGCGACAGCGGCCCGCCCGATGAGCGTGGCAGCAACGGCTTTGCGGTCGCCGCCGCCCGGTCGGACGACGCGACGACGCGGCTGATCATCAACAGCCACCAGCCGTGGGAAGGCGGGGTCAGTTGGTGGGAACTGGTGGTGCATTCGGATGAAGGCTGGGATTTCGCCGGCGCCAACTTCCCGGGCGCGCCGTTTCCGCTGCTGGGGCATAATCGCCATCTCGGTTGGGCCAACACGGTCAACCGCCCCGATCTCATCGATGTCTACAAATTGGTGCTGAATGCCGATCGCACCCAGTATCGTTTCGATGGCAAATGGCTGCCGCTGGAGGCCAAGCGCATCTGGCTGCGCGTGCGGCTGGGGCCGCTGATCCTGCCGATCCCGCGCATGGTTTATCGCAGCCGCCACGGCGCGGTGATCCTGAATGATCTGGGTGGCTTTGCCATTCGCCACGCCGGCATCGGCGATGTGCGGCAGGTGGAACAATATTACCGGCTGAACAAGGCGCGCAATTTCGCCGAGTGGAAGGCCGTGATGGCGATGCAGGCGGTGCCGGCCACCAACTTCGTCTATGCCGACGAGGCCGGCCATATCGGCATGTTCTACAACGCGCTGTTCCCCGATCGCCGGCCGGGCTTTGATTGGAAGGGCGTGCTGCCGGGCGACACCTCGGCGACGCTGTGGAACGGCTACAAGCCATGGGCGGCGATTCCGATGGTGGTCGATCCGCGCGCCGGCTGGGTGGCCAATTCGAACAACATGCCCACGGTGGCAACCGCGCCGGATGAAAATCTGAAGGCCACGGATTTCGCGCCCGAACTGGGCCTGGAGACCTACACCACCAATCGCATGCACCGCTTTGTCGAGCTGTTCGGCGGCGTGAACGGCCCGATCAGCCGCGATGCACTGCTGCGCATCAAGTTCGACAAGGGCTACAGCCGCGCTTCGGTGGCCGGGCAGTGGATGGCGGCGGTGCTGGCGGTGGACAGCACCGGCCAGGCCGATCTGGCGGCGGCCCAGCGCCTGCTGGCCAGATGGGACTGGACTGCGGACGGCCGCGGCGAAGCCGACAGCCTGGCCGTGGCGGTGATGGCCAGCGTTGGCCGCGAGGTCTATGCCGGGGAAGCTCTGCCGCCGGCCGCGCCGAAGCTGCGCGAAGTCGTGAAGGCCCTGCTGGCCAGTTTCGGCCGGCTCGATGTGCCGTTGGCCGATTATCAGCGCTTGCGCCACGGCGGTGCCGATCTGCCGGTGTTCGGCGGGCCAGACACGCTGCGCGCCATCTATGCCAAGGTTGCGCCCGATGGCCGGCGCGTGGCCAACAACGGCGATGGCTTCATCATGCTGGTGGAATGGCCGAAGGATGGGGCGGTGACGTCCCGGTCGATCCACCAGTTCGGTGCCGCCACCATCCGCCGCAGCAGCCCGCATTATGCGGATCAGGCGCCGCTGTTTGTGCGTGAGGAATGGAAGACGGTGGATTTTTGAAACCTTGTGCCTTGTGACCGCTTGCACGTGGTTGCAGCCATGATATCCACACCACATGACATCGCGCGTTTCCCGGAAACTTGCCGAACGATATGAACATCTTACCGTTTCGGAGCGGATGATCGCCGGCTGGCTGACCGACAATATCGATCAACTGCCGTTCGAAACCGCTGCCTCCATCGGCGCGCGGGTCGGCGTGTCGGCGATGACCGTGGCGCGGTTGGTCAAGCAGTTGGGCTATGCCAATCTCGCCGCGTTGAAGGATGATCTGCGCGGCGATGCCCGCGATGCGCCATGGCTGCTCACCCGGCCGGCGCCGTCGGCCGATGTGCGGTTGCAGGCCGAAACCGCGGCGATTGCCGGCGTTTATGCACAGGCTGAAACCGCCGAATGGGCCGCCGTGGTCGACCTGCTTGCGCACGCCCCGCATGTCCATGTCGCCGGTTTTCAGACCGAGGCCGGGCTCGCGACCGGCTTTGCCCGCCACTTGTCGTACGTGCGCCCGCATGTCGGCACCGTCGACAGTGCCGCCGGCATCCATGACGTCGTGCTTGATTCCGGGGCCAGCGATGTGTTCGTGGCGCTGGATGTGCGGCGCTATTCGCGGCAGTTTCGGGTGCTCGCCGAAAAGGTCGCGGCGACCGGCCGGCCGCTGGTGGTGATCACCGATCCTTATTGCCCCTGGGCCCGCGACCTGACGCCCCATATCCTCACCGCCGAAGTGGCGCTGGGGCATTTCTGGGACATGAACACCGCGCTGGCTTCGTTGCTCAATCTGCTGGTGGATGGAGTCGTGCAGCGCATCGGGCCTGATCTGGTTCACGAACGGCTGGCGCTTCTGGCGGAAAACTACAGCGATTTCATCGGCTTTCAGGGTCGGGCGCTGCAAGTTCGAGGCCAGGGACGGACATTGGGGGCCAATCCTGGGGTGGCCAATCCTGGGGCAGCGGCGCCAGACAGCGAATGATCGTGCCGTCGGGCAGCGGGATCGCCAGCGCACGGGCATGCAGCCGCATCGGGCCATTCCCGTCGCCATAAACCGGATCGCCGATGATGGCCGCGCCGATATGTGCCGCATGCACCCTGATCTGGTGGGTGCGGCCGGTTTCGGGGCGGAATTCCACCAGGCGCGTCGCGGCATCCAGCACCTGCCAGTGTGTGCGCGCCGGCTTGCCATCGCCGCGCACCACCATCCGCCACCCGGCTTCGGCGCTGGAAATCTTGGCCAGCGGCGCATCCACCAGCCCGGCCGGTTCGGGGGGCAGGGCATTCAGCACCGCCCAATAGATTTTCTCCACGCCGCCGCTGGCAAAGGCCGCCGCCAGCGCCTTCACCCCGCGCCGCGACAGCGCCACCGCCAGGCAGCCTGACGTGTCGCGATCCAGCCGGTGCGCCGCCACCGGGCGAAAGCGGCGCACTGCCAACAGGGGCAGATGATCCTCCAGGCTGGCCGGCGTGCGTGGCCCCGGATGCACGGCCAGCCCGGCCGGCTTGTTGATCACCGCCACGTCGGCATCGCGGTGCAGGATCGGGAAGGGAAACGCCAACGCGTTCATTTGTCTGCCTTTTCAAATCATGTTTAAGCCATCTTCACCGCGTGCCGTTTCCTTGGCTGCGCCCCGCATCTCTTGCGGCGGCGGGAAGCGGGAGTATCCTAGATGACCGTGATCAACACCAACATCAACGCGCTGACCGCCCAGAATGCGCAGCGCACTGCCAACACTGCCATGGGCACCGCCATGCAACGTCTGTCGACGGGCATGCGCATCAACAGCGCCAAAGACGACGCCGCCGGCCTCGCCATCAGCCAGAAGATGACGGCCGATGTCCGCGGCCTTGCGGTCGCCATGCGCAACGCCAACGATGGCATCAGCATGGCGCAAACCGCGGAAAGCGCCATGGGCGAAGTCACCAACATGCTGCAGCGGATGCGTGAACTTTCGGTGCAATCGGCCAACGGTACGCTCACCGGCACCGATCGCACCGCGTTGCAGGCCGAAGTCAAGCAGCTCGTCGGCGAAATCGACAATATCGGCGTGCGCACCAACTTCAATGGGCAGAATCTGCTCGACGGCTCGGCGCGTTCGGTGAAGCTGCAAACCGGCAGCCGCGCCGGCGAAACCGTGTCGTTCAGCCTGGGTTCGTCCCGGGCGCGCGATCTCGGCCTGGGCGCCAGCCCGGCGCTCACCGCCACTGGCGCTTTCGAAGGCACCGCGGCCAACCTGGCCACCAACCATGCCCTGCAGGGTGGCGATCTGGTGATCAACGGCGTGCAGATCGGATCTTCGTCGGCGGATGACGACAATGTGTCGTCCACCAACAAATCGGCATCGGCGCTGGCCAAGGCCGCCGCCATCAATGCCGCCACCGCGCAGACCGGCGTGCGCGCCGTTGTCGGCCAGACGGTGATGACCGGCACGGCGATGACCGCCGGCGCCGCCACCGGCACGGTGACGGTCAACGGCATCACCACCGCCTCGATCACCACGACCGCCAACGCATCCGACAGCCGCCGCATCGTCCGCGATGCCATCAACGCCATTTCCGGCCAGACCGGTGTGCGCGCAGTGGACACCGGCGACAACAATGCCGGCCTGCGCCTGGAAGGTGACGATGGCCGCAACATCGAAGTCTCGCTCGATACGCTGACCGCAGCGCAGACCGGCCTGAAAGCCGGCGCCCAGTCCGGTTCGTTCAGCCTGGAAAGCCTGAATGGCCAGAAGATCACCATCGGCAGCAACAACAGCACCACTGCGCGTCTCACCCGGTCGGGGCTGGCGGCCGGCAGCTTCGATCGCGGCGTTTCGACCGTTTCGTCGGATGTCCGTGCCGTGGCCACCGGTGCGGCCAACGCCCGCACGCTGAACAGCGGTGATCTGTCGATCAACGGCGTCGCCATCCGCGCCGCCAATGGCGATGATGACACCTACAGCTCGACCGCGGCGCCATCGTCGGTGAAGGCCGGCAGCGCCATCGCAATCGCCAATGCCATCAACGCGGCCAGTGACCAGACCGGCGTGACGGCCAAGGCCAACAGCCAGACCATCCAGTCCACCACCACCACGGTGATCGGCACGACGGCCACAGCCACGCTGGGCATCAATGGCACCTTGCTGGACATCACGCTGGACCAGAACCACACTGCCCAGCAAACCCGGGACAATGTCGCCAGGGAAATCAACAAATACACCGGCCTGACCGGGGTGATGGCCAAGGACAACGGCCTGGGCGGTCTTGACCTCACCGCCGAGGACGGCCGCAATGTGACGGTCTATTTCGACAGCGATGAAGGCGCGGCCGTCAACTTCGGTTTGGGCGGCGCCACCATCAAGGGCACCGGCACGGCCTTTACCGTGGTGGGCGTCACCGATCCGACCGACCTGTCGGCATCGGCCGTGCAGACGGCGTACAGCACGGTGCGGCTGGAATCGGCCAGGACCATCGATGTCCGCGCCGGCAGCCTGGCCTTTGGCAGCACCTCCAATTTCGGCAACCTCGGCTTTGAAGAAAATGCCTATGGCACCAACAAGGGCGGCCTGCGCATTTCCGAAGTCGATGTGTCGAGCGTGGAAGGGGCGACCGCAGCGCTGGATGCGATCGACGAGGCGCTGGGCAGCGTCAACCTCGATCGCGCCAACATCGGTGCCGTGCAGAATCGGCTGGAAGCGGCGGTGAACAATCTTTCGTCGAACAGCACCAACCTGCAAGCGGCGCGCAGCCGGATCCAGGACACGGATTTTGCGCAGGAATCGACGAACCTGTCCAAGAACCAGGTGCTGGGCCAGGCCGCGCAGGCGATGCTGGCACGGGCCAACCAGTCTGCCAGCCAGGTCACCCAGCTGCTGCAGTAAGACGAGGGAGGGCCAATCCCCGTGGCCGCGCAAGCGGGCAAGGGGCCTCGTCTGGGGGCGGTGCCGCAAGGCGCCGCCCCTTTTGCCATGCGCGCCCCCCTTTTGCTTGTGCAGCCCCCCTACACTTGCTATCGCCGCCCCCTGCCAGGTGCGGAGCGGTGGCCGAGTGGTCGAAGGCGCACGCCTGGAAAGTGTGTATGGGTCAAAAGCTCATCGAGGGTTCGAATCCCTCCCGCTCCGCCACATCTTCAATAATTTCAATGTCCTAGATTCAATTGCGTTCAGCTTGAAGCGCCTGACTCCCTCCCCCTTGCGGGGAGGGCGACTCGCACCCCTTGGCGCGAGCGGCGTGGGGGTCCCCCCTTTGGTCACAGCAGGCGGGACAGCCACGGGCCGCCTGCGGCGTCTCTCTTCCTCCCCTCAAGCGGAAGGGAGCCGATGTGCTTCAATCAAACTGCAAGTGTGTCTAGAAGAAGGGTGAGGGTAATACGCGCCTTTCGACGCACCTTTGAAACCGGCCTATGGGGGCGTGTGGAGCGACAAGGACACGCTGCCATTCAAATCCTTGCTCGGTCAGACCCTACCCCAGGGGCGCCCCCCGTTTCACAGAAATGGCACCCGAGCCTCCTTCCTACATACTGTTTTGGACGCACAGTAGGCAGGTCTGTGAAGCTCCAAATTCTAACTTGCGTTTCTTACAAATTTTGAACATGCAGCAGTACCTGAGCATCGAGCTGAGGCGCGTCAGAACCGCAGCAAGGCTGCCAAGGGGGGGATACACGTGCACCAAACAATCAAAACTCTTGTAGTCGTCATTTTGGCGACCGCTCAATTTGAAGCCATTGCGCAAACGAATTCTTCGCCAGCATCTGAAGAGACAAAACAGAAAGAGGTATATGTTCCCGCTGGAACTCCTTTGGTTGTAAGCAACAATACAAGAATAACAACAAAAAATCATCAGGCTGAACTGGGGGATCGCTTCTATCTTACTACTGTTTATGACGTTACAGTTGAAGGTGTTGTTACAATTCCAAGAGGTTCGGCTGTGATGGCTCAGATTACATGGAGAACGGGTAAGGGGGTTTTTGGAAAATCAGGGAAGTTTGATTTTGAAATGCGTCACGTTGACGTAAGGGGGCAGTTGATTCCTCTCGCGGGCAAGTTTCGTCAGAGTGGCTCTGGCAGTACTGCCGCTACAGGGGGTGTGGCGATTGCTGGCATGGCAACTGGCGTAGGGATTTTAGGTGGTTTTTTCATCACAGGAAAAAGTGCTGAAATTTTGCCGGGCCAGCAATTCGAGACAATCACAGCATCTGGTGCAGCGATTAAGATATACAAGTAGCTAAGTGAATAGCTGGAGCCAAAGTTGGTTGGTCTTCCGTCCGCTCCGCCAAATTGTCTTTGGGGGCCTCCATGGGCCTCGAATTTGCCCACGGAAAGCTGTGCGCTCCCTCTGTAGGCCCTGATATTCCCGTCCCTGCAGCCAGCCTCTGCGTGGGGCGGGCGATCATCGTTTGGGGCGCGGCAACAGTTCCGTCTTGCCGCGCGCAACGGGCACGAGACCCCTGCCACGCTCAGCACCATGCCGGCGTTCCGATGGCCTGTTTTGTCAGCGCAGCATCCTACGCCGGAGCAGCACAAAAGCATGCCCCGGCGCAGTACCTCATGACTGGCTTACTTGGTGCAAGTAGCCGAGACCTGAATTGTGCAGTTTGCACCTCTAAGCTTATTTACGAGATCCGGATCCACAGCAGCAGCACCAGCGCCAAGTAAAACGGTTCCGTTAAGAGTAACACGTGACACTGACACACTCCGCGCTCCCCCCGGAGTATTTACATTGATTACCACAGTTGTAATAACACTAGCGCTTGTGACAGTGCCGGTAGTGGTCGCTGGGATCGCTTGAGCAAGGGCCGGCGAGAATGAAGCACTCGTACAAAGCGCCACGGCAATAGCAATTTTCTTCATGTTAAAACTTCCTTCCTTGGACGCAATCAACCAACATTGGACGGAGCCACCAACCTGCGGTGCGAAACGTCGTTGCGGGCCCCCGAGCCAGTAAGATTGGCACAGAAGTATAGAAGGCTGTCTATAGCCCTTCGGACTACATGAATTTGCGCGCGCCTACGTCGGCCGCTCCGCAATCGGGCGTTTCCGGCCCAGCCGGCAAACTCCCGTCAGCGCCTCCAGAAATGGACGGGCAACCGCAAGAAAGCCCAGCGCCCCTCCACCGGGGAAGGACTGAGAGTGCGCAGGCGCGCCGATCATATTAATCGAAATGCGCTTCGCAATTAGAATCAGTGATCGACTTTGTCGATAATCTAGTGAACGACGATGAAGCTGCACACAGCCCTTGGGCACGAACCCCTGCCACGCTCAGCACCATGCCGGCGTTCCAATGGCCTGTTTTGTCAGCGCAACATACACCGCGCCGGAGCAGCACAAAGGTCTGCCCCGGCGCGGTGCCGCATGACTGGTTACTTGGTGCAATTAGCCACGAGGTAATCACTAGGGCCAGAAATTGTGCAGGTTGCGCCGGTAAGCAGATTAGCGGCGTTCGTATTAAGCCCCGTCGGCCCAAATAGAAATGTTCCGTTAAGCGCAATCCTCCTCACTTCCATACTACGCGTGCTCCCCGAAACATTTACGGTCATTTGCAGTTTATCAACAGGACTATTATATCTCACGAAAGTGCCGGTAGTGGACGTTGTGGGCGCTGGAATTTGAGCAAGGGCCGGCGAGAATGAAGCACTCGCGCAAAGCGCCACTGCGATAGCAATTTTCTTCATGTTAAAACTTCCTTCCTTGGACGCAATCCACCATTGGACCGAGCCACCACCCTGCGGTGCGAAACGTCGTTGCGAGCCCCCGATCCAGTAAGATTGTCACAGGAGTATAGAAGGCTGTCTATAGCCCTTCGGACTACATGAATTTGCGCGCGCCTATGTCGGCCGCTCCGCAATCGGGCGTTTCCGGCCCAGCCGGCAAACTCCCGTCAGCGCCTCCAGAAATGGACGGGCAACCGCAAGAAAGCCCAGCGCCCCTCCACCGGGGAAGGACTGAGAGTGCGCAGGCGCGCCGATCGTATTAATCAAAATGCGCTTCGCAATTAGCATCAGTGATCGATTATGTCGATAATCTAGTGAGCGACGATGAAGCTGCACACAGCCCTTGGGCACGAGACCCCTGCCACGCTCAGCACCATGCCGGCGTTCCGATGGCCTGTTTTGTCAGCGCAGCATCCTACGCCGGAGCAGCACAAAAGCATGCCCCGGCGCAGTACCTCATGACTGGCTTACTTGGTGCAAATAGCTGTAGAACCCTCAAGGTACGCTTTACTGGTTGCGCCCCCCCTTGTAGCATACAGCTGCAACATCAGGGGTCACTTCACATGTTGCGTCCTTGAGTGCAATTATGGTCCAACGTGCCATCGGGTCTGCATCTTGTCCGTTATGGCGAAATTTACGCACATAATAAGTCTGCATTTTTCCCCCCTCAATAATTAGACTTATTGTATAAGGTGGAACCATCGTACTTGTAGAAGAAGGTGGAACCTTCGCATGGCTAAAGTAAGTACCGACAATGTTTCCAGTTCGAACTCGAATTTGAGCAAGGGTCGGCGAGAATGAAGCACTCGCACAAAGCGCCACGGCAATAGCAATTTTCTTCATGATAAAACTTCCTTCCTTGGACGCAATCGACAACCATTGGACCAACCCACCACCCTGCGGTGCGAAACGTCGTTGCGGGCCCCCGAGTCAGTAAGATTGTCACAGGAGGATAGAAGGCTGTCTATAGCCCTTCGGACTACATGAATTTGCGCGCGCCTACGTCGGCCGCTCCGCAATCGGGCGTTTCCGGCCCAGCCGGCAAACTCCCGTCAGCGCCTCCAGAAATGGACGGGCAACCGCAAGAAAGCCCAGCGCCCCTCCACCGGGGAAGGACTGACAGTGCGCAGGCGCGCCGGGCACGCTGGCCTGCATGCAAAGCGCTCCGCTAAACCTGCCGCCGCGCCCATGCGCAACGGCTTGACGTTCCGTCGGGACCCTTTTTCGTTCGGCGGCACCCTTCGTTAATCAGGTTTTCTCGCCTGATCGATCAGCTGTTGCACGGTATAGGGAACCCCGTTGCTGATGACCGTTCGCACATTGAAGGTGTTGGCGATGTTGGCCCGTGGATCACCCTGGATGAGCACGATGTCGGCGAGTTTACCGGCTTCCAGCGTGCCGGCGTCGAGGTTCAGATCCTGAGCCGATACGACCGTGGCGGCTTGCAGGGCCTGAAAGGGTGTAAGCCCTGCGTCGACGTACGACGCTATTTCGGCGTGAAGATTGATGGCGATGGTGGTGTCGGTGCCGGCGGTGACCTTGGTGCCGGCATCATGCATGGCCTTCAGCGACTTGAGGCTGCCGGCGAAGGTCGCGGCGCGCAGACCGGCGAGCGCCGAATTCTGCTCCTTGACCGATTTTTGCGCCCAGCCCGGATAAAGGCTCAGCCGGGGATCGTCCCTGAAGCTCGGGTTCTTCTCGAAAAGCCCAAGGAGCGCACCGAAATTGGTGGGGGTGAGGACGCGCTGGCTCTTGCCGAAGAGCTGGATGACATCCTCATAGGCGCGGCCCTGCGGGGCCTGCTTGGGCGAGTAGCCGCGGCGGCTGGTGGCACCAAGATGCTCCGTTGCATCGACACCGGTGTAGGCTGCGGGGTAGATTTCGTGGCCGGTGACCGGAACGCCCATCTGGTGGGCGGCTTCAACGATACGACGCTGGTAAATGTCCGGCATGCGGACATAGCTCTTCACCATGTCGTACTTGAGCAGACGCGCGCGATCGAGTTCACGTTCGAGATGGGCCGGGCCTGCGACGGCG
>NZ_JBBATQ010000003.1:0-341466 GCF_040398665.1 Sandarakinorhabdus sp. | reverse complement strand
TCCTCAAGAAACGGACTCTACCCAAAAATGGCGCCAATTCAGGGGTGCACGTCAGCGGCTAGCGGCATTGGAGGCAAAAGCCTGCGACGCTAACCGCGGGCCGATTATTGTTGTTCGGATGATAATCGACGTGGACGACGCTGAGACGCGCAGGGACTACGATGAAAAGCGCAATGTGCTCTACATCAGCCCGATCGACGTGAAGCTGTGACCTTAAACCGAATCAGAATATCAGTTTAAAAATATTGCCCTGCTCGTCTTTGGCAACTCCAAGACCATTTGCCGTTCCGCTGCCGGTATAAAACTCGACCGTCAATTGATTTCCACTGCCACACACCGCGACAGCTTCACCGCGATTAATCCCAGGCAAGTTTGACACCGACGTGGCAACGCCTGATATTGCTCCATACTGAGAAAATAAAGACCCCCAGCTGACACTTGTCATTTGCGGCGCAACAGACGACCAACGGCCTACACACTTATCTCCATTCGGATAAGTCACACTGAACTTTCCACTGTTTGATGTGATGTTATCTGCCTTTGCTTGCAGCACGGGAAGCGGCGTCTGATTCTTTAGCGGCCCTGCCGTTGGGAACATGCTTACCGTCTGTGCACATCCTGTAACAAAGACGGACAAGAGAGCCGGAAAAAGCAAACGGTGTTTAGTCATCAATCCGACAGACATTTTACATCCCCCTAAGCCGTTTATGATCCCGTTTGCGCAACACCCCTCAGCCGGGGCATCAGAGATTACCCGGCGATGCTGCAAGGATTATCCAATCAGGCTTAGGAATCAATCGGCGGCTGGGCCATGCAAGGCCAGTCATCGCTTTTTCTTGCGACACACCCATGTTGGCCCTCCAGCCGCTGCAAGCGAACTGGAAACCAAGGGCGGTAACGACATCGCCCAACCATTGCTGATCATATTCCGGCTGCTGGCTAATGCTGCGGGCAACGAATAGCCCCCATCACGCCGCAAAAGGTGGATAATTGGGTGGATACAAGAAAGCAGAGGAAGTCTATTCCCCCGCAATTTCAGTATTTTAGCTTGAAAAAATGGTGCCCCTGGCCGGAATCGAACCAGCACGGATTTCTCCATCCGATTTTGAGTCGGACGCGTCTACCAATTTCACCACAGGGGCAGGCGAGCGGGGGTTAGCGCAAGGCCGCCGATAGTTCAATGCCCGTCTTCATGATGGCTATCATTCGGCCGAGGCGGCTGCCAGCAGCCTGGCGCGCATATGATAAAGGCCGCCCCGAAGGGCGGCCTTTTCATGTCTGCGCTGTGGCTGCAGCTCAGAACTTCGACGTCACGGACGCCTGGAAGCGGCGACCGATCTGGTCGACGAAAGCGCCTTGGACCAAACCATTCTGACCAGCAAAATACTTGTTCGTCAGGTTGGCGACGTTGAACTGGACGCGGATATTCTTGTTGATGTCCCCACCAATCGCCAGGTCAAAGACGCTGGTCGACGGAAAGCGGGTGTCGGCCCATTGCTCGATTGTTGCCGGCAGGCCGCTGGCGAAGATCCGCGTCGGCGCGCGCCAGTTCCACACCACCTGGGCGAAGACATCGCCTGTGGTGTAACGGGCGCGGCTCTGCACTTCCCACTTCGGACGGCTGAACGTGCCGGCCGAGCTGATGATGTCGGTGAAGTTGCCCAGCGCCGAGGTGTCAAAGTTCCGCAGGTTGTAAGCGTTGGCATAGAGCGCCAGGCCGCCCAGCTTCCACGGAAGATCAAGCTTGTAGTTTGCCGATATATTGAACGCCCGGATCTTCGTCGCCGCCAGGTTGATATACCCGGAAACAAAGCCTGGCTGGATCTGGAAGTCGCTGCCGCGGCTGAAGAAGCTGCAGGTATTGACGCCCGTCGCCGCCGACGTGTTGTTATAGGTGTTGCTGTCATAGCACAACTGCACCGCCTGGCTCGGCGTGGTCGGCGCGATGGTGTCGCGCAGGTCCAGGCTGATGTAATCAACCGAAACCTGCAGATCCGGGATGAAGCGCGGCGTGAACACCGCGCCCACCGTCCAAGACCGACCCCGTTCGGGCCGCAAGGTCGAGGCACCCGAGAATGTCCCGGGGATCGACACGTTGTTCGGCTGGAAGGCGGCGAAGAAGGCGTCGGCAGCCGCGTTGTCGGCGGCCAGACCAGCACCGATCAGCGCCTGGCGGCAATTGCTGCGGCGGTTCACACGCTGCGAGCCCGTGTCGATCGCCGCTGGGCCGCAAACGTCGGTCGTCACCGAGAACGACGGCTGACCGCCAAGGAACAGTTCGACGATGCCCGGCTGACGGATGGAGCGGGTGATGTTGCCGCGCAGCAGCAGATCCTGGACGACCGGGATATCCCGGAACGGCCGCCATGTGCCGGCGATCGACCAGATCGTCTGCGGCGTGCCATTGGCGCTTTGCGTCAATAGGGCACCCTGCAAGGTGCGGAACGACGGCGCCTTGCCGTTCTGCTCCGAGATGCGGATCGACGGCGACACTTCCAGTTCGCCCAAGGCGCCGAGGAAATCCTGCCCCAAGATCGGGATCCGGGCTTCACCACCGAATTCGAGCACCTCGACCGAGCCCTGCGTCTGCGCCGACGGCGCGGAACGGGTGCGGCCCTGCTGGTTGATGGAATTGGACGAGAAATCCAGTTCCTCCTTGCGATACTCCGCCGTGCCCGACAGCGCGAGTTCACCGGCCGGCAGGTTGAAGAAGGCACCGGTGACGCTGCCTTGCAGGAAGGTCTGCTTGGAGATGTTGGTGAACTGCACTTCGGCGCGGACATAGTCCTTGGCGGCCTTGGACATGTTGTTGTAGCCGAAGGGATTGAGCGGCTGGCACCCATCGATCATCGCTTGCGTGATGGTCGGTGTGATCAGTTGGTCGGTCGGCACACCGTCAGCACCCGGCAGACGCGACAGGTTGGTCACCGTACCGTTGGGCGTGCGGCCGAGATAATCAGCGGGGAACAACTGGGCACGGCAACGGATCGTGTTGGTGTTGTCCCGCGCGGAATCGATCGCCAGCTGATACTCGATATCCTTGATGCTGGTCGTATTGGTGACCTGCTTCGAATTGCCGTAGGTGGCCGAGAACTCCGACGACCAGGCGTGGCCGAACATCTCCCACTTCGCCCGCACGCCGCCGACCAGACGATAGGTGTCGGACGTGTTGGTGAACGAGTTGTCACCAAAAAGATCCTGGTTCGTGCGGGTCAAGGTGAAATACCCGCCGCGGTTGGCCGCGTTGATGCCCACCGCATCCAGTGCCTGCAGATTCTGGGCCGTCAGGAACGGGTTGTTGACGTTGAGCAGCAAGGCCGCGTTTTCATCCGACGTCGAAACGGAATTGGCCGAAGCGCCGTTGCGCAGCGACACGTTCCTGACGCGGGCATAGAGATTTTCGGTGAACAGCGTGATGTTGTCGGTCAGATCCCATTTGGCGATCAGGTTGCCGATGAAACGGTCCTGCTGCGTGCGCAGCACGCCGTTTTCCAGGCCACGCAAGTTGCCACCGTCGCCACCGGCAAGGCCGCCGATCGCGCCCTGGCCACCCCGTGCAATCGTGCCGGCGTTATAATTGCGCAGCGTGCCATCGGCGTTGAATTCCAGCGGCACCGCAACGAACGGCAGAACCTGGTTCACCGGCACCTGCACACCGGCCACCGTCACCAATGTGGTGTCGGTGTTGGCGATGCGCGGCATGTTCGGGTTGAAGGTACCCAGAAAATAGTTGAGCGGCACGTTCGGGTTCTGGGCAAAGAACTCGCGTTGGGTTGGACGGCTGGCTTGCAGCACGTTGACAGCGATCGCCGTCAACTGCGCAGCCGTCGCGCCTGCCGGTGGGGTGACGCCAAACTGCGTGAACACCTGCGCAGCGGTCACGCCGGCAGGCAAGGTTGTCGGCGCGAAGGTCGTGAACGGCAGGTTGGCGATCGGCGTCGTGCGGCCATTCAGACCGTTGCCGGACAAGTTGCCAAGCGAATCCGTCACACCGGGCAGCCCGTTGATGACCTGAAGACCGGTATTGAAGAACGTCTGGTTGAGAGCATTGGGCAAACCGGCGGCCACCACGTTGTTGACCAGTGAGAGACCGTTCTGCAGCTGGATATACCGGGCCGCCGAGCTGTTGGCCGACGGGCGGGTTGCCGGCGACACGACATAAGGGGTTGGGAACGTGGAGACGCGCGGCAACAGCACGGTGCCGTTGTAGCTGATCGACTGGTTCACCGATCCCGCCAACAAGCCCGACGCCGGGATGCCGTCGTCACTGTTGCGCAGAAAAGCGCCGTTGTTCAGGTTGGTGATGTCAATGATTGACGGCGCAGTCGTCGAAAAGGCGGTGTTGCGCTTGGTCCCGTTGGCAAAGTTGGTGAGCGAGTTGTACCGATCACGTTGGAACCAGCGGCTGTCGGCCTGCAAACCGTCGCTGCGCGAATATTCGGCGGCAAACGTGACGTTGATGCGGCCATCGGCAAAGTTCCTGCCGGCGGTCACGTTCACCTGATACTGGTTCGCGTCGCGCTCGCCGGAAATGCCGCCAAGGGCGCGCATTTCCAGGCCTTCGAAATCGTCCCGCAGCACGAAGTTCACCACACCGGCAATGGCGTCCGAGCCATAAGCCGCGGCACCGCCCACGGTCACCACGTCCACCCGCTTGATCAGCGAGGACGGGATGGTGTTGACATCAACCTGGCTGCCAGAGGCGTTGGCATCGACGAACAGGGAAGCCGAATTGCCCGAAACATAGCGACGGCCATTAACGAGGGTCAGCGTACGCTGGGTGCCAAGATCAAGAATGTCGATGAAGGCAGCGCCAAGGCTGGCCGCCTGGCCACCGTTGTTGCCGTTGAGTGGGCTGGCACCAGGGCCGATCAACGGAATGTCGTTGATCGCTTCCAGCGCGTTGATGAAGCCACGCGCCAAAATCTGTTCGGCATTGACCTGCACACCCGGCAGCGTGCCCTGATATTCCGGGCGTGGAATGCGCGACCCGGTGACGATGATCGAGCTTTCAGCTTCGTCAGCCGGCGCAGCCGCCGTGGCGGCAGGCTTGGAAGCCGCAGGAGCAGCAGGAGCAGCAGTCTGCGCGATCAACGGCGCGGCAAGAGTCGCGGACGCAAGCGCGGTCGCGCCCAAAAGGCGTACAATTTTCATCAGGAATCCCCCCCCCTCGAAGACATATCGAGAGCGCGGACCTAAAGTTTGGCGCGGCTCATCACAACGGCCTGCGGGCGCCGCCGCTCGATTGCCGCCAGAATCGACGGCGCTGTTGCAGAAATGTAACGCACATTGCGACAAACTGTCTGATATCTGTCATAGAAACACCATACAGTGCAGGTGGTTGACCTGCGCTTTTGGCTGGACTTCACCATGGCCAGCCGGCAAGGCTTTCCAATGCGCCCCCCCCGAAACGGCAACGGCGGCCCCCGCCGCCCAGTCGACCCCCGCTCCGACCCCCGCTCCGATCCCCGCGCCGATCCCCGCTCAGGTTCGCGATCCGGTTCGCGATCCGACCAGGCCTCTGGCACCCGCACCGGCGCGGCGCGTCCGGATACGGCGCGTCCCAACGCGGCACGTCTGGATATGGCGCGTCCCAACGCGGCACGTCCCGATATGGCGCGTCCCAACGCGGCACGTCCGGATATGGCGCGTCCCAACGCGCCGGGGGCTCCGCGCGGTCGGCCACCGCAAAGCAATCGCTTCATCGATTTCGATGATCGCGCGCCGCCAAGCGAGCGCGGCTCGCGCCCGCCACGAGGTCCGCGCGCCGACGGTGACAAGCGCCCGCCACGCACCGCGCGAGATGACCGCCCGCCACGCGGTCCACGCACCGATGGTGATCCGCGTCAATCGCGCGGTCCGCGCACCGATGGTGATGCGCGCCCGCCGCGCGCCGGCGCACGCCCCAGCCGTGCCGGCAAGCCCGGGCCGGCAGACGCCGCCGCGCCGCGTGTCAAACGCGCGCCGCCGCCCGAACGCCTTACCGAAGTCGCGCCGCAGCGCATCGCCAAGGCGCTCGCCCGCGCCGGTGTCGCCTCGCGCCGCGATATCGAGCGGATGATTGCCGAAGGCCGCATCGAGATCGACGGTGCCAAGCTCACCTCGCCGGCGCTCAACATCACCTCGCTGCGCGGCGTGACGGTGGATGGCCAGGCGGTGGCCGGGATCGCGCCCACCCGCCTCTATCGCTTCCACAAGCCAGCCGGCTTCCTCACGGCGGCGCGCGATCCCGCCGGCCGCCCGACCATCATGGATATCCTGCCGCCCGATCTGCCGCGCGTCGTGCCGGTGGGCCGGTTGGACATGAACACTGAAGGCTTGCTGCTGCTCACCACCGATGGCGAGTTGAAGCGGGCGCTGGAACTGCCATCCTCCAACATCCCGCGCGTCTACCGCGTACGCGCCTTTGGCGAAGTCACCCAGGCCGCGCTGGAAAGCCTGGCCGACGGGGCCACCATCGATGGCATGCATTATGGCCCGGTGCTGGCCGATATCGAGCGCAAGACCGGCCACAATCTCTGGCTGATCGTCACCATCCGCGAAGGCAAGAACCGCGAAGTGCGCCGCGTGCTCGAACATATCGGTTTGCAGGTCAACCGGTTGATACGCGTGGCCTATGGCCCGATCGGCCTGGATGATCTGCCGCCACGCGGTGCCGACGAAATCCCGCAGTCAGACGTGCAGGCGCTGATGGCGCTATTGAAACCACTCAAACCCGCGAAGAAATAATGCGCATCATTTCTGGCCGTTGGCGGGGTCGCGCCATCATCGCGCCGCCTGGGCAGGCCACCCGCCCAACCAGCGACCGCGCCCGCGAGGCAATCTTCTCGATGCTCACCAGCCGGCTCGGCAGCTTCGAAGGACTGGACGTGCTCGATGTGTTTGCCGGCACCGGCGCGCTGGGGCTGGAGGCGCTGTCGCGCGGCGCGGGTCGCGCCTGCTTCATCGACAATGATGCAGCGGCCGTGCGGGCCATCAAGGCCAATCTGGCCGGCATGAATTATCCGGGCGATGTGCGCCAATCCCCCGTTTCCAGCCTGGGCACTTCCGTGCGCGCCCATCATGTCGTGTTTCTCGATCCGCCCTATGAATCCGGGTTCGCCGACCCGGTGCTGGCGCATCTGCATGCCAAAGGCTGGATCGCGCCCGCCGCGCTGATCAGCGTGGAGACATCCGCAAAGGAAGAACTGGCGCTGGACTGGGAGGTGCTGGTCGACCGCCGCTTCGGCAAGGCACGGGTCCGGCTGCTGCGGGCGCCCGACTGACCCCTTTCCCCTCGCGGGAGAGGAAGGAAGGGCGTGCTCGCGCGGTCAAAGGTGACACCATCCCGCTCGCCTGCGGCGGGTCCCCCTGTCCTGCACGGAGAGGATCAAGCCGCCCGATCCCGCGCCTTCGGATAGGTTCCGATCACCCGCACCCAATTGGTGAAGAACGCCAGTTCTTCCAGCGCCCGCGCCACCGCCGGATCGTGGGGACCGCCCTCGACCTCGGCATAAAATTCCGCCTGTGCAAACTTGCCATCGCGCAGGTAGGATTCCAGCTTGGTCATGTTGACGCCATTGGTGGCAAAGCCGCCCAGCGCCTTGAAAAGCGCGGCGGGCACACTGCGCACTTCGAAATTGAAGCTGGTCATCACCGGCACGTCGGCGGCCGGCAACACGGCATTGCGCGACAACACCACAAACCGGGTCGTGTTGTGATCGGCGTCTTCGATGCCTTCGGCCAGGATGTTCAACCCATAAAGCTCACCGGCCAGCCGCGAGGCGATGGCGCCAACACGGGCATCGCCCTCCCCTGCCACGGCGGCGGCCGCTGCCGCTGTGTCGAAAAACTGCACCGGTGCGATTCCGCACGCGCGCAAATGCCGGCGGACCTGGCCCAGCGCCTGGGGATGGCTCTTCACTTCGCGCAGGTCAGCCCTTTCGGTCAGTCCCAGCAGGCAGTGCCGCACCCGCACGAAATGTTCGCCAACGATGGACAGGCCCGATTCCGGCAGCAGGAAATGCATGTCAGCAACGCGGCCATGCAGGCTGTTTTCGATGGGAATCACCGCGCAGCCGGCGCGGCCGATCTGTACGGCCTCGATGGCATCTTCGAATCCGGCGCACGGCAGTGGCAGGCCATCGGGGAACGCTTCGCGCACCGCCTGATGGCTGTAGGCGCCCGGAGCGCCCTGGAAGGCGACGGCGCGATCCGGTGCGCCGTCGGCAGCGCTGACCATCGTATCGACTAGCGCTTGCGCCAAGGGAGGGTAGCTGCTGCTCATGGGCCGTTCGATATGATAGTGCGCTGCAACAAGCAAATGCTTGCGGGCGGCGGTGCAACCTCCTAATCGGTGCGCCATCCGGGGCCGCTTTGGGCTCATGCTCGTCGCCGGCCCAAACCCGTGGAGCCGCGTCGTGGACAGTTTCGAGTGGAACAAGATTTTTGGCGGCTTGCTCGCCGGCCTGGTCGCCTTGCTGGGCGTATCGATCGCCAGCGACATGATGTTTACCCGCCACCTGCCAGAAAAGCCCGGTTATGAAGTGGCCGGCGTGGAAGAAGCCCCGGCCGATGGCGGCGCTGCCGTCGAGGCCGAAAAGCCCGCCGCTTTCTATCTGGCGTCTGCCGATGTCGCCAAGGGCGAAGCGGTGTTCAAGAAATGCAGTGCCTGCCACAATGCGGCGGCCGGCGGCGGCAACGGCACCGGCCCCGCTTTGCACGGCGTCGTCGGCCGCGGCATCGCCAGCCACCCCGGCTTCAACTATTCCGACGCGCTGGGCGGCATGAAGGGCAAGAACTGGGATTTCGAATCTCTGTGGGGCTGGCTGAAAAGCCCGAAGGCCTATGCCGCCGGCAACAAGATGAGCTTCGCCGGCATCAGCAAGCCCGAAGACCGCGCCGCCGTCATCGCCTGGCTGAACACGCAAAGCGCCAGCCCGCTGCCACTGCCAGCCGCCCCGGCGGAAGACGCTGCGCCGGCTGCGGAAGCAGCCGAAGCAGAAGCGGCACCGGCGGCTGACCCGGCCGCCAAATAAGCATCTCACCTGGAATTCAGGGGCGGTGGCCTGTTGAGACCGCCGCCCCTTTTTCATAGGCGCTGATCAAGGACGATGGGGTGCCTGCCAGCCGGATCGCAGGCTCTGCGCCGGTCGATTCCAGCCTTGTGAACAGGCTTACTGGCGGGATTTCTGCACCTGTTTTGGTCCTCAGGCATCCAAACCCGCCCCGCTGCGTTCTCCTGCTGTCAACCAGAACAGCAGAAAGACCCCCATGACCGTCATCGGCTATGGCGCCCTCGGCGCAGATCAAATGCTTCAACCGGTGATGTTCGATCGCGAGCCGCTGCGGGCCGGGGAGATCGAGATCGACATCGCATTCTGCGGGGTCTGCCATTCCGATATCCACCAATGCACCGGTGATTGGGGCAACACCATCTGGCCCTGCGTTCCGGGGCACGAGATCGTCGGCACGGTCTCGGCCCTTGGCGAAGGCGTTTCGACATTCGCAGTCGGCGATACGGTCGGTGTCGGCTGCATGGTCAACAGTTGCCGCGTGTGCGCGGCCTGCATCGCCGGAGAGGAGCAATATTGTTCCGGGCCGATGAGCGCCACCTTCACCTACAACGGCCCGAAGCTGCCCGACGGCAGCAACAGTTATGGCGGTTACAGCGACAGCATCACCGTGCGTGAGGAGTTCGTGCTGCGCATCCCTCGCGTGATCGAACCGGCGCAGGCCGCGCCGATCCTGTGTGCCGGGGTGACAACCTATTCGCCGATGAAATATTTCGGCCTCAAGCCGGGCCAGACACTTGGCGTCGCCGGAATCGGCGGGCTCGGTCACATGGCCATTCAGATCGGCAGGGCGCTGGGCGCCACCGTGGTCGCGTTCACCACGTCGGCGGACAAGGCTGAAGCCATCACGGCGCTGGGCGCGCATGATGTGGTGGTGATGGATGACGCCGCAGCCGTCGCGGCCGCGGCACTGTCGCTCGACATGATGATCGACACCATTCCCTATCCGCATGATCTTGGCGATTATCTCGGCCTCATGAAGCCGGGATCGACCCTGGTTGTGGTCGGCAACATGATGGCGTTCGCCGCCTTCAATCCGGGGCCGCTGGTGTTCAACCGGATCAGCGTTGCGGGTTCCCTGATCGGCGGCATATCCGACACGCAAGCGGTACTGGATCTGTGCGCCGAACACGGCATCAGGCCAGAGATCCAGATGATCAAAATTGCCAGGATCAACGATGCGTTCGCCCGCATCAAGGCTAGGGACGTGCGGTTTCGGCATGTCATCGACATGGCGTCACTCAAGGCGGAGCGAGAAGGCACCGGGCAGACCCGCGAGCGGCTGGACGCGCCGACGCGCGGGGATGTGGTCAACCGCAAGACGGCATGAGGCACCGGCCGGGGGGCCTTACAGCCCGTAATGCGCCTTCACGATGGCCCAGCCTGCTTCCGCCGTTTCGACGAAGTGGAACAGCTTGAGGTCATCCGGCGCGATCACCCCTTCTTCGGCCAGCGCCTCGAAATTCACCACCCGGCTCCAGAAATCGCGGCCATAGAGCAGGATCGGCAGCGGCGCGACCTTGCCGGTCTGCACCAGGGTGAGCAGTTCGAACAGTTCGTCGAACGTGCCGAAGCCGCCGGGGAACACCGCTACCGCCTTGGCGCGCATCAGAAAATGCATCTTCCTCAGCGCGAAATAATGGAACTGCACCGACAGGCCGGGCGTCACATAGGGGTTGGGCACCTGTTCGTGCGGCAACACGATGTTCAGGCCCAGGGACGGCGCACCCTCTTCCCAGGCGCCGCGGTTGGCGGCTTCCATGATCGATGGCCCGCCGCCGGAGCATACGGTGAAGCAGCGCTCCCCATCCTTGCAGTCGCTCGACACCAGCCGCGCCAGATCGCGCGCCACGTCATAATATCTGGCCTTGTCGGCCAGCCGCTGCGCCACGGCCTGTTGTTCGGGCGTGGTCGCCGCCGCCAGCAGCGCCGGCGCTTCCGCAGGCGACGGAATGCGCGCCGAGCCATAGAAGACGAAGGTGGAATCGATGCCGGCTTCGGCCAGCAGCAGTTCGGTTTTCAGCAATTCCAGTTGAAACCGCACCGGCCGCAGGTCGGCGCGCAGCAGGAATTCATCATCCTGGAACGCCAGCCGATAGGCGGGATGTTCGGTTTGCGGCACCGCGGTGGGGGTGTTGCCGCGACGGGCGTCGGCTTCGGCGCTGGGGAAGATGCTGGGCGGGATCTGCGGCGCTGTCGTCATGGGTGGCCTTCTCAACTGTTACGCGACGGAAGAACGGCGGGCGGCGTTAGGCGCGCTGCGCCGGCTTGTCACGCGCTTTGTTGCAAGCCCAGCGCCGCGGTAGCCGCCGCCACCCCCTGCTGGCGGGCGGCCATGTCGTCGATCAGATGCCGGTGGGTGGGAATATAGAACAGGCCCAGATCCAGCCCAGCCAGGCACAGTTCCGCCGCGCGTTCCGGCTGGATGATGCCCATGGCGGCCGGCCAGTTCGCCGGGTCAGGCCCCAGCCCCGGGGCCGTGAGCCCGGTATAGACGCCGCCGGGCAGCAACATGTGCACGTCCATCGGCTTGCGAGCGTTGCGGCATTCGGTTGCCAGCCATTCGGCCAGAATCAGCACGCCATGTTTTGACGCCGCATACAGCCCATTGCCGAAATTCTGGATCGACGGCGGCAGCGACAGACTGTTTTCCGATCCGGTGATCACCAGCCGCGCGCGCCAGCCGCCGGCCTCCGCTGCCGCAACCAGCGCCTGCGCCAGCCTGGTGGGCCCCAGCATGTTGATTTCCCACAGCCGCGCCAGGCCCGGATCATCCAGATCGGCCTTCAACAGCCGCCGGGAATAACCGATCCCGGCATTGGCGAACACGGCATCCAGCCGGCCATGGCGCGCGACCAGCCGTTCCACCGCTTGTGCGCCGGCCGCGCCATCGGCCAGATCGATGGTGAACGCCTCCCCGCCGCACAGGGCTGCGGTTTCGGCGACGCCGGCCGCATTGATATCGGCCCCGGTCACGCGCGCGCCGCGCGCCGCCAGGGCAATGGCCAGCGCCCGCCCGATGCCACTGGCCGCACCGGTGATCAGCACCTGTTGGCCCGTCCAGTCGATCATGCTTTCACTCCCGACGCGATCTCCGGCAATCGCGCATTGACGAGACGCCATCGCCAATGCGACGTCAACCCAGGGAGGAGCGCGGGTTTGGCCGAAGCATCGCTTGATCGCGCATTGTCACCAGGCGCCGTCCTGCTGCTGGTGCTGTCTGCCGCCTCTCCGGTGCTGTCGGTGTTCGTCGGCGGATCGGGCATGCTGCACCTGTCGGGCACCACGGCGGCCCTGGCCTTTCTGGTCGGCGGCTTGCTCGCGGCGCTGTTTGCGCTGCTCTATGCCGAGCTGGGCGTGCGGCAACCGGGGGCCGGCGGCATCTATCCCGGCCTGGCGCGGCTGATCGGGCCGGGGGTGGCGCATGGCTATATGTTCATGACCATCCTGACCGCCCTGCCCCTGAATGCCTACACCGCGCTGGGACTGGCCGGCTATCTGAAGGTGCTGGGGCCGGAATTGCCCACCGTTCCGGTGGCGCTGATCAGCCTGGCGCTGGCCGCCGGCATTGCCATGCTCAACATCCGCACTTCGGCGCTGGTGACCGGCATGTTCCTGGGCGTGGAGCTGCTGGCGCTGGCCATCCTGAGCTGGGTGGCCGCCACCGCACCAACCGTGCCGCTGTTGCCGTTGCTGCTGCCCGAAAACATCGATTGGAGCCTGTTCGGCATCGCCGCACTCGGCGGCCTGTTCTGGAGCGGCGGTGCCAATTACATGCTGTATTTCGCCGAAGAGGTCAGCGGTGGCCGCGCGGCGCTGGGACCGCTCACCGCGCGGGCCGGCGCGATCTGCGCCCTGACCATTTCGCTGCCGATGCTGTTGCTGGTGCCGGCGCTGGCGGTCACGCCGGCGCTGTTCCAATCCGAAACGCCGATCGCGGCCTTTCTGGATGCCCAGGCCAGCCCGGCGGTGGCGCAGGCAGTATCGGCCGGGGTGATCGCCGCAGTGTTCAACGCGCAGATCGTCACCATCATGGCCTTTGCCCGGCTGGTCTATGCCATGGGCCGTGATGGTGTGCTGCCCGGCGCCCTTGGCCGGCTGGCAGCGCGCGTGTCGCCGCGCACGCAGTCGCCGTGGGGGGCGACCTTGCTGATCACCGTGGCGTCGGCCGCCACCATCGGGCTGGGGGAACGCTGGCTGCTGATCCTGACCAGCGGCAATGTCGCCGATTATGCGCTGGTCGCCATCGCGCTGCTGATCGCCCGCCAGCGCGGCGAAGCGACATTGTGGAAGGCGCCGGCCCACCCGATCATCCCGCTGCTGGCGCTGCTGTTCACCCTGGCGGCGGTGCAGAGCTTCTGGAACGACAGCGAGACCGGGCGGCCGTCGCTGATATTGATCGGTGGCACCTTTGCGCTGGCATGGGGTGCATGGCATGTGCGCCGCGCCGCCGGCCATGCGCCGATGCTGAACACGCTTGAGGATTAGGATGCTGATCACCCGCCGCCTGCTCGTCTCCAGCCTGCCGCTGCTCGCTGCGCCCGCACTGGCTGCGGACCGCTTCGCCCCCTTGCGCCGCGCCATCCCCGGCATCGAGCGCGCCGCCGGCGGCCCGATCGGCCTCGCGCTGATCGACACCGCCACCGGCGCGCGCTTCATGCACCGCGCCGACCAGCGTTTCCCTCTGTGCTCGACCTTCAAATTGCTGCTCGCCGCGCGGCTGCTGCACGGGGCGCAGACCGGGCTGTGGGCAATGGCCGACCGCCTGGCCATCACCCGCGCCGATATGCTGAACAACGCGCCGTTCAGCCAGACGCGCATCGGCGGCAGCGCAAGCCTGCTGGAAATGGCCGAGGCCATGGTGGTGCTGTCCGACAATCCCGCCGCCAATCTGGCGCTGGCACGCGTCGGCGGCCCGGCGGCGATGACCGCCTGGCTGCGGTCGATCGGGGATCGCATCACGCGGCTCGACCGCAACGAGCCGGAGATGAACAACGAAGTGCCCGGAGACCCACGCGACACTACCACACCGGCCGCAATGCTCGCCACCTGCCGCCGCTTGCTCACTGCTGGGCCGCTGAACGCCGCCAATCGCGCGCAACTGCTGGCGTGGATGGCCGCCAGCCGCACCGCCGACACCATGATCCGCGCCGCGCTGCCGCCGGGCTGGGTTGAGGCCAACAAGACCGGCGCTGGTTCCTGGCATGCGCGCAACATCGTTTCGATCATCACCCCGCCGAACCGCGCGCCGATCTGGCTGGCCGCCTATCTGTTTGCCGCGAAATCCGAACTGGAAGAGCGCAACCGCCAGTTCGTGCCGCTGGGCCGGGCGATCGTCGAGTCGCTGGGCTGAAACCCACCCCCAGCCCCTCCCGCAAGCGGGAAGGGAGCCGCTTGTGCCCGGCCGTTCTGCTCCCCTCCCGCTTGCGGGAGGGGCTGGGGGTGGGCCTCACCACAAGAGCCCAACCTGCGAATTCGCTTGACCCCCGCGCCCAAGTGCCTATCGCCGGCAACGGGCCACGCCGTCCCAACGCGGCGCGCGCTCTCTGTGAGGAGAGAATATGACGAACAAGCCTACCGCGCTTCCGGCGCGGCCCCATTTTTCGTCCGGGCCATGTGCCAAACGGCCAGGCTGGACACCCCAACAACTCGCCACCGAATCGCTCGGCCGCTCGCACCGGTCCAAGCTCGGCAAGGCGCGGCTGCAACACGCCATCACGCTGACCCGTGAGATCCTGGGTGTGCCCGATACCCACCGCATCGCCATCGTGCCGGCGTCTGACACCGGCGCCTATGAAATGGCGATGTGGACCATGCTGGGCGCCCGGCCGGTCACCGCGCTGGCCTGGGAGAGTTTTGGTGAAGGCTGGGTGACCGATGCGGTCAAGCAGTTGAAACTGAACCCGACCGTCATCACCGCGCCTTATGGCGAACTGCCCGATCTGGCGGCGATCGATTTCGGCCATGATGTGCTGTTCACCGCCAACGGCACCACATCCGGCGTGCGCGTGCCCGATTATGATTGGGTGCCCGAGGCCCGCGAAGGCCTGACCTTCGCGGATGCCACCAGTGCTGTGTTTGCGCAGCCCGTCGATTGGGCGAAGTGCGACGTGCTCACCTACAGCTGGCAGAAAGTGCTCGGCGGCGAAGGCGGCCACGGCATGTTGATCCTCGGGCCCCGCGCCGTGGAGCGACTGGAATCATACACCTCGGCCTGGCCGCTGCCGAAGATCTTCCGCCTCGTCGCCAAAGGCAAATTGACCGAAGGCGTGTTCGCCGGCGAGACGATCAACACGCCATCGATGCTGGCGGTGGAAGATTATATCGATGCGCTGGAATGGGCGCAGTCCATCGGCGGCCTCACCGCGCTGATGGCCCGCGCCGATGCCAATGCCGCGGCTCTTGATGCCTGGGTGCGGCGGACGCCTTGGGTGGAACATCTGGCCAAGAACGCCGCCTCGCGCTCCAACACCTCGGTCTGTCTCGTCCTGCCGGGTCTTGCCGAAGACAAGGTGAAGGCCATCGTGTCGCTGCTCGAAAAGGAAAAGGCCGCCTACGACATCGGCGCCTATCGCGATGCCCCGCCCGGCCTGCGCATCTGGTGCGGCGCCACGGTGGATACCGCCGACGTGCTGGCGCTGACCGGCTGGCTCGACTGGGCCTACGCGCAGGTCACGGCGGCCTGATTCTCCCCTCCCGCTTGCGGGAGGGGTCGGGGGTGGGTCTGCCCACCTGAGCCGTCTTTCCCGTCTTCGTGCCATTCCCACCCCCAGCCCCTCCCGCAAGCGGGAGGGGAGAAGGAATAATCCAATGCCACGCGTTCTCATTTCCGATCAAATGTCCCCCAAGGCCGCCGAAATCTTCCGCGCACGCGGCCTGGAGGTCGATGAAATCACCGGCCTGTCCAAGGACGAGTTGATCAAGATCATCGGCAACTATGATGGCCTCGCCATCCGCTCCTCCACCAAGGTGACCAAGGACATCCTGGCCGCCGCCACCAACCTGAAGGTGGTCGGTCGCGCCGGCATCGGCGTTGACAACGTCGATATCCCCGCCGCCTCGGCGCGCGGCGTCGTGGTGATGAACACGCCGTTCGGCAACAGCATCACCACTGCCGAACATGCCATCGCACTGATCTTCGCGCTCGCCCGGCAACTGCCCGAAGCCGATGCCTCCACCCAGGCCGGCAAGTGGGAGAAGAACCGCTTCATGGGCGTGGAAGTCACCGCCAAGACGCTCGGTCTGATCGGTGCCGGCAACATCGGCAGCATCGTTGCCGATCGCGCGCTCGGCCTGAAAATGAAGGTGATTGCCTTTGATCCCTTCCTCACCCCGGAACGCGCCGAACATATGGGCGTGACCAAGGTGACGCTCGACGAACTGTTGGCCCAGGCCGATTTCATCAGCCTGCACACGCCCTTGACCGACAGCACGCGCAATATCCTCAGCCGTGAAAATCTGCTGAAGGCCAAACCCGGCATCCGCATCGTCAACTGCGCCCGTGGCGGCCTGATCGACGAAGTGGCGTTGAAGGAACTGCTCGACAGCGGCCACATCGCCGGCGCCGCGCTGGACGTGTTTGCCGAAGAACCCGCCAAGGCCTCGCCGCTGTTCGGCACACCCAACTTCGTCTGCACGCCGCACCTTGGCGCCAGCACGGACGAAGCCCAGGTCAATGTCGCCATCCAGGTCGCCGAGCAACTGAGCGATTTCCTGCTCACCGGCGGCGTCACCAACGCGCTCAACATGCCGTCGCTGTCGGCCGAAGAGGCCCCGCGCCTCAAGCCCTACATGGCCCTGGCCGAACGGCTGGGCAGCCTCGTTGGGCAGCTTGACCACGACGGCATCAAATCCGTGCGCGTCGAAGTGGAAGGCGCTGCCGCGCAATTGAACATCAAACCGATCACGGCCGCCGTGCTCGCCGGGCTGATGCGCACCCACTCAGACACGGTCAACATGGTCAACGCGCCCTTCCTGGCGCGCGAGCGCGAAATCGACATCGCCGAGGTGCGCCACGATCGTGAAACCGATTACCACACGCTGCTGCGCGTGACGGTCCAGACCGCCGCCGGCCCGCGATCGGTGGCCGGCACCCTGTTCGGCAACACCAAGCCGCGGCTGACCGAGATCTTCGGCATCACCGTGGAAGCCGACCTCGCCGGGCCGATGCTGTACATCTGCAATGAAGACAAGCCGGGCTTCATCGGCCGGCTTGGTTCGGCGCTGGGCAGCGCCGGCGTCAATATCGGCACCTTCCACCTCGGCCGCCGCGACACGGGGAATGAGGCCGTGCTGCTGCTGTCGGTGGACAGCCCGATCCCGGCAGAGCTGCTCACCACGATCCGCGCCCTGCCCGGCGTGAAGGTGGCGAGCGGGCTTGCGTTTGTGTGATCCTTGGCTCCTCCCCCTGCAAGGGGAGGAGCCGAAGTATCGAAGCGGGAAACGCAATATCTCATAAAATCCCAGTCATGCTGGCGCAGGCCAGCATCCACCGCGCCGCCGGGGCCGATCAAGGCGCAACCGGCCCCCGCCCCACCATGGATGCTGGCCTGCGCCAGCATGACTTGCTCCTGTAATGAGGAGGCACATCATCAGCATCGCCCCCGGCCTTTTGCCGGGGCAAGCCCTTGCCGCCCCCTGCCCAAGCCGCTAACCCGCTACCCATGACCAGTTTTGGCCTCCTCCCCGAAGGCTTGCGGGACCGCTTGCCGCCGCAGGCGCGGGCGCTTGCCAGCCTGGTGCGCACCCTCACCGATTGCTGTGCCGCGCACGGCTATGAACGCGTCGCGCCACCCTTGGCCGAGTATGAATCGAGCCTGGCCAGCGGTGAAGGCCGGGAACGGCTGCGCTTCACCGATCCGGTTTCCCAACATACGCTGGCGCTGCGCAGCGACATCACCGGCCAGGTCGGCCGCATCGCCGTCACCCGCCTCGCCAGCGCCGCAAGGCCGCTGCGACTGATGTATGCCGGGCCGGTGTTGCGCGTGCGCGGCGATCAACTCAGCCCCGAACGCGAACGCACCCAGGCCGGCGCCGAACTGATCGGCAGCGATGCCAGCGCGGCCGTGGCGGAGATTCTGGCGGTCGCCATCGAGGCGCTGGCCGCCACCGGGCTTGCCGGCCTGTCGGTCGATCTCACCATGCCGACTCTGGTGGCCGATCTGGCCGACGCCGGCTGGCCGCTGGGCCGTGCCACGCTGGCGCAGGTGCAGGCCTGGCTGGATGGCAAGGATATCGGCGCATTACGGTCTGCCGGCGCAGATGCCTATGTGCCGCTGATTGCCGCCGCCGGGCCTGTGCGCCAAGCCATTGCGGCGCTGAAGCAGCTCGATCTGCCCGATGCGGTGCTGAACCGGCTCGATGCCATCGCCGCGCTGGCGTCTGGCCTGCAGGGCGTCACTGTCACGCTCGATCCCACCGAACGCCACGGCTTTGAATATCAGACCTGGCTCGGCTTCTCGCTGTTCGGCGCCGGGCTGATGGCGGAGGTGGGCCGCGGCGGCGCCTATCAGGTGCCGCACCCGGCCGGCCACAGCGAAGCGGCGGTGGGCTTTTCACTCTATGTCGATGGGCTGGTCGATCTTGGCCTGGGCCAGGATGCGCCGCGCCGTGTGCTGCTGCCGGTCAACACCGATGCCGCTGCGGCGGCGCAACTGCGCAGGGACGGCTGGATCACCGTGGCGGCACTGGCCGATGAAGACGCGGCGGCCATGCGGTGCAGCCATGTCTGGGCCAATGGCGCCGTGCAGCCGGCATGAGCTGGACTCTCACCCTGCGCTGCAACCGCGCCGATGCGGAAAGCCTGCCGCATCTGCCCGACCTGGCCGATCTGCTCGATGACGCACCGACCCTGAATGTCGAGGAGCCGGAGCCATCGCAGCCTGATGACTGGCTGATGACCGCCTATTTCAACGAACCGCCCGATGACGCGACCGTGGCGTTGATCAGCGGGTTTTTCCCTTCAGCACAAGAGGTTGCAGTTGCGGAACTGGCCGAGGCCGACTGGACGACCATGTCGCAGCGCGGGCTGGAGCCGGTGCGCGCCGGGCGCTTCCTGGTGCACACCGCCGATCATCGCGACGCCATCCGCCCCGGCGATTGGCCGCTGCAGATCGAAGCCGGGCTGGCGTTCGGCACCGGCCAGCACGCCACCACCCACGGCTGCCTGCATGCGCTGGTGCGGCTGGGCAAGCAGCGCCGATTCGCCAATATCGCCGATATCGGCACCGGCACCGGCGTGCTGGCGATGGCAGCGGCGCGCGCCAATCGCGCCGCGCGTGTCGTGGCCAGCGACAATGATCCGATTGCCATCGACGTGGCGGCGGAGAATCTGGCGCAGAACCAATTTGTCGCAGGTGCATGCGCTGGGCGCATCGCTCTTGCGGTCGCAGCCGGTGTGCATGCGCCAATCCTGCGCAAGCGCGCGCCCTATGATCTGGTGCTGGCCAATATATTGGCGGCGCCGCTGATCGCATTGGCGCGCGATCTATCGGCCGTGATCGCGCCCGGCGGGCATCTGGTGATGGCCGGACTGCTGGGGTCACAACAGCGTGCCGTCGCCAATGCCTATCGCCGGCACGGGATGATCCCGGCCGGTGCGATAGATTTGGCCAGCGAGTGGCCCTGCCTGGTGTTGGCAAGGAAAACGCTGCGTTAAGATGAGGTTGCCCCTGTTCGACGCGCCTCAGGCGGCGTGGAACAGCGGGACGGCCGTGGTGAACCCATTCAGCATCACGCGGCGGCGACGCTTGATCATGGATTGCAGGGGGCGGTCGATGGCCTGGGCTTCGCCAGTGGTCACAACGCGCACCTGCGGTTCAAATTCAGTCGGGATGACCTTCATTGGGGTACGCTCCTGATTGTCACCGGAACCATTTCCGGCTGACAGGAGGCTATTTAGTTCGACTCAGTTTGATTGTGCAGTGCAGCAGACTTGACCCCAGCCATGCATTTTCTGCATGCAGCCTGAACGCTCATTCGGTCGTACCCAGCTCCGCCACGCCCATCTCTGCGACCAACGCCAGCCAGCCATCCTCATCCAGCACGGTCACGCCCAACGCCTGCGCCTTGGCCAGCTTCGATCCGGCACCCGGCCCGGCCACCAGGATGCTGGTCTTGGCCGACACACTTCCCGAAACTTTCGCCCCCAGCGCCTCGGCTTCGGCTTCGGCCTCGTCGCGGGTGAACTTCTCGAGCGCGCCGGTGAACACGATGGTCTTGCCCGACAGGCCGGTCTGCAGGATCGGCGGCAGCGGCGTCGGTGACACCTGCCCCAGCAAATCGGCCAGCGTGTCCTGATTGTGCGGCTCGGCAAAGAAATCGATCAGGGCTTCGGCCACGACGCTGCCGATGCCCTTGACCGCACTGAACAAATTGGTCGCGTTGTCGCCCCTGGCCACATCGGCCACCGCCGGCGCGCTGCCGAACGCCCGTGCCAAATCACGCGCGGTCGTTTCCCCGACATGGCGGATGCCCAGGCCGAACAGGAAGCGATCGAGGCTGACGCCGCGGCGCTCATCGATCGCGGCCAGCAATTTGTCGACCGACTTTTCCTTGAAACCCGGCAGCGCCAGCAGCGCATCGCGCTTGTCGCGCAACCGGAAGATATCACCGGGCTGCACGATCAGGCCCTGGGCCGCGAACAATTCCAGCCGCTCCGTGCCCAGCCCCTCGATATCGAGGGCGCTGCGGCTGACGAAGTGGCGCAGCCGCTCGTGGCGCTGCGCCGGGCAGGTCAGGCCGCCGGTGCAGCGCCGCACCGCGCCATCCTCCTCGCGCACCGCGGTCGATCCGCAGACCGGGCAATGATCGGGCACCGCGAACGGCGCCCCGCGCGGGCCATCAGCCGGCACCACGCCAAGCACCTGCGGGATCACATCCCCCGCCCGCTGCACCCGCACCCGGTCCCCCACGCGCACATCCAGCCGGGCAATCTCGTCTTCATTGTGCAGCGTGGCGTTGGTGACAACGACCCCGCCCACTGTCACCGGCGCCAGCCGCGCCACCGGCGTCAGTGCGCCGGTGCGACCGACCTGGATATCAATGGCCTCCAGCAACGTTTCAGCCTGTTCGGCGGGGAATTTGTGCGCCACCGCCCAGCGCGGCGCCCGCGCCACCTGGCCCAGCCGTTCCTGCCAATCCAGCCGCTCGACCTTGTAGACGACGCCGTCGATATCGAACGGCAGATCGGCGCGGCGGCGTTCCAGATCGACGGTGAAGGCCAGGCATTCATCAATCGTCGCATCGCCCAACGCCAGGCGGCCGGTATCGAAGCCCCACCCGGCGATGGCGGCCATCATCTCGGTCTGTGTGCTGCCGGCCAGGCTGCTCATCTCGCCCCAGCCGTGCACGATGAAGGCCAGCGGGCGGCTGGCACTGATGGCGGGATCGAGCTGGCGCAGCGAACCGGCGGCGGCATTGCGCGGGTTGGCGAAGATCTTGGCCCCCGCTTCGGCCTGGCGGGCATTGAGCGCCGCAAAGCCGGACTTGGTCATGTAAACCTCGCCGCGGATTTCGGTGACGGAGGGGACTAACCCCGCCAATTCGTGCACCAATCCGGTCACGGCAGCGAGATTCCTGGTGACCTCTTCGCCAACCATGCCATCGCCGCGCGTGGCGCCATGCACCAGCCGGCCATCCTCAAAGCGCAGCGCGCAACTCAGGCCGTCAATCTTGGCCTCGGCGCGCAGCCGCACGTCTGCATCCTCCGGCAATTCCAGAAAGCGGCGAACACGGGCGACGAACTCGCGCGCCTCATCATCGCTGAACACATTGTCCAGGCTCAGCATGGGCTTCGCATGGATGATCTTGGCAAAGCCGGACGCCGCCTTGGCACCGACCTTGCGGCTGGGGGAATCGGCGCGGAGCAGATGGGGAAACGCCGCTTCGATGGCGGTGTTGCGCTGCACCAGCGCGTCATAGTCCGCATCGGAAATCTTCGGCGCATCCTCTTGATAATAGGCGCTGCTGTGACGGGCGATCTCCTCGGCCAGCCGCGCCAGTTCGGTGGCGGCTTGCGCTTCGGTCAGGGCTTCGGGCGGCAGATCGGTCATCCCATTCGTGTATCAGTGGCGCGCAGCCAAAAAAAGGGCGGCCCTGCGGCCGCCCTCTCCTTGGAGATGTTCACGGGGCTTAAAAGCGGAAGCCAACCATCGCATTGAAGGTGCGCGGGTCGCCAAAATAGACCGTCTGGATATTGCCGACGGACGAGAATTCCTGGCCGTCGGTGCGATACAGCGTCTTGGTCAGGTTCTTCACCCCGCCTTGCAAATACCAGCGGCCGCTGCCGGCATCGAAGCGCACGAAGCCGTTGACCAGCCAGTAACCCGGCTCGGTCAGCGCCGGGCGGTTGTCCACCGACAGGAAATGCTTGTCGATGAAGCGGGCATCGCCGCCAAAGCTCAGCGTGCCGGCACCGACGGGCACGCGGTAGTCGGTGGCGAGCGTGAAGCTGATCGGCGGCGCAAAGGCCGGCTCGCAGGTCACGCGATTGCCGGTGGGGTTGCAACTGAACGATTGCGGCGGCACGCGGCGGCCATCGTTGAATTCGTCATAATTTGCATCAAGATAGCCGAGGCTGGCCTTGACGTTCCAATGCTTGGTCGGCTTGACCAGCATTTCGACTTCAGCGCCCCAGATCGACATGCGCCCGGCGTTCAGCACCGGGAACACGCCGGTCGCACCCAGGGTGCCGCCGCCAACCCGTGCCTGGAAATCCTTGAAATCGCTGTAGAACACGTTGCCCGACAGATAGACACGGCCATCAAGGAAGCTGCCCTTGGCGCCGGTTTCATAGGTCCACACGGTTTCCGGATTGAAGCGCGTCACCAGCGTCGGCACGCCGCCCACCACCAGGGTGAGATCGGCGGTCGAGTTGGCGCGGCCGTTGAAGCCGCCCGATTTGAAGCCGCGCGAAGCCGAGGCATAGAGCGTGGTATCGTCCGAAGGCTTGAATGACAGCGTGACGCTGGGGGTCCAGGCGTTGAATTCGGCCTTGTTGTCCAGGTTCAGCGGCGCCGGCAGGTTGCCGGGGAAGCGGAAGCTGATGTTGTTCAGCGCCGCAAAGGACGATTGCGTGACGGTGAACCGGTCATAGCTGCGCTCTTCGTGGGTGTAGCGCAGGCCGCCGGTGAGGCTCAGTCGGTCCGTCAATTTGTAAGTCGCCTGGCCGAACGCGGCATAGCTCTTGGTGTTCTGCGCGTCGTCGATCAGGCGGGTGAAGCTGATCGGCCCGCCAAACAGCGTGAACAGATCATCGGCATAGGCCTCCTGATGCGAGGTGATGTTTTCGTTCAGGTAGAACAGGCCGAACACACCGGAGAAGCGATCCGTGTTCCACTTCAACTGCACTTCCTGGCTGAACTGGCGCTGGTTCACACCAACGAACACATCGCCCAGCTCGGCCTGGGTGGCATCGATATCGATGAACAGATCCGGATCGAGCTTGCGCCAGGCGGTGATGCTCGACAGCGTGATCGCGTCGGACAATTGCCAGTTGGCGGTCAGGCTGGCGCCCCAATGATCGAGGCGCTGGCCTTCGTTGCCGCGGAAGCTGGTCGAAGCGCGATAATTGTAGACGCCATAAGGCTCCGCCGGCACCAGCGTGCGGGCACCAGTGACAAAATCGGTCTGCGTCAGGTTCGCGGTGGCATAGCCCAGCGTGAGGGCATTGCGCTGACGATTATAGTCGCCGGAGAGCAGAATTTCGAGGCTTTCCGTGGGCTTGGCGCGCAATATGCCGCGCACGGTCACCGAATCACGGTCGTTATATTCGCGCCCGGTGCGCGGATCGGTGACCAGGCCGTCGCGCTTGTCATATTGTGCGGCCAGCGACAGCGCCAGGCGATCGGCGATCAACGGCGCGGAGGCATAACCATTCAGCAAGATCTGGTTGTAGCTGCCATACAGCGCCGAGGCTTCGACGCGGGTGTTTGCGTAATCCGGCTTGCGCGAGACGATGGAAATCGCACCGCCCGTGGTATTCTTGCCATAAAGTGTGCCCTGCGGGCCCCGCAGCACTTCGATGCGTTCCACGTCGGACAGGCCGAGCAAGGCGCCCTGGATGCGGCTGAAATAGACGCCATCGACATAGATGCCGACCGCCGGATCAAAGGTTTGCAGCGCATCGGGCTGGCCGAGGCCGCGGATGAAGATATTGGCGCTGGCCGCCGAGCCGCGGCCCTGCACGATATTGAGATTGGGCGCCGCGCCCTGGATGCCGGACAGATCAATCGCCTGGAATTTTTGCAGTTCCAGCGGGCTGAAGGCGGTCACGGCGACCGGCACATCGATCAACCGTTCGTCCCGGCGACGGGCCGACACCACGATTTCAGAGGCTTCCACGCTATCGCTGGCGGCTGCGGCGGCAACCGCTGGTTGCTGCTGGGCGAAGGCCGGGATGGCGGCCATCAGGCTGGCGCTGGCCAGCAGGACATTGCGGGTGCGGGCGTGCAGGATCATTTGGTCTTCTCCCCATTCAGTGCCCGATCGGCGCGGCAACAGGCTGCGCTGGCCGGGCTTGTGTCTGCTTTGCCGATGCAATACTGAAACCTGAACCACTATTCAACTACGGATCATCATGCACCCGGCCTCGCCGGCGTTGCGCAAAGGGATTGGGAACCCGCTGTGACTGCCGCGCCACACTCGCCAGCCAAGGCCAAAGTTTCTGGCAAGGCGCCGCGTACCGCGCGGGGCCAGCGCACACTGCGCCTGATCCTCGATGCGGCGGCGGAGGAATTCGGCGAGCGCGGCTATCATGACGGCAGCATCGCCCGCATCGCCCAGCGCGCCGGCGTGGCCATCGGCAGTTTCTACACCTATTTCGACAGCAAGCTGGCGGTTTTCCGCGCGCTGGTGGCGGACATGAGCCGGCAGGTGCGCGAACATGTCGTGCCGCACATCCTGGCGGCGCCCGATCGGCTGGCGGGTGAACGCGCCGGCATGGTCGCGTTTCTGCAATTCGTGCGCACCCACAAGGCGCTGTATCGTATCATCGATGAAAGTGCCTTCGTCGCCGAAGACGCCTATCGCCGCCATTATGTCGACGTGGCCGAAGGCTATGCCAACAGCCTGACGCAGGCCTTCGGGCGCGGCGAGATCGGCGATGGTGACCAGATGGTGCGCGCCTGGGCGATCATGGGCATGAACGTGTTTCTGGGCTTGCGCTTTGGTGTGTGGTCAGACGCCGAACCGGTTGAAGCCATTGCCGAAGCCGCCCACGCCCTGATCGCGCACGGCTTGGCACCGCGCTGACGCCGTTCAGCGCGCGGCGCGTCCCCGCCACGGCCAGTCTGTGATGCCGCCTGCCCACAACGCCCACCACACGATCACCGGCTGTGCCAACAGCCGCGGCGCATGATAGCCCCAGCCCAGCACTTGTCCCGAAACGGCAATGCCTTCGATGGCGTGCTTGATGTTGGCCGGAAACACGCACACCGCATAGGCTGCCAGCCCCCAGGCCGCCGCATGGCGCAGGCGCGGGATCATCAGGCCGATAGCGCCGGCCATCTCGGCCACGCCCGTGGCCAGCACCACCTCGCGTGGAAAAGGCACCCAATCCGGCACGATCGGCAGGAAGCCTTCAGGGCTGCGCAGATGCACGATGCCCACTGCCAGATAGGCCAGCGCCAGCACGAGGCGGGCGATGCGACGTGCCAGGCTGTCCCGGTTCACCGGCCTTCGGCATCGGCGGCCAGCGCCGCGGCCAGATCGACATCCCGCTTCAGCCGCGAATCCGCCATGGTTTGCAGCATCAGCACCACGCCGAACTGTCGCACGCGATCGGTCATGAACAAGGTGCCGGCGGCGCCGCCCCAGCCATAGGCATCGGCCGTGCCGCCACCCCAACCGCTGGCGCTGGCGCCGCTGCTGCGCGTATCGAACAAGGTCACCCGGCCACCGGCACCAAAGCCGTTGCTGCCATCGAAGAACACACCCGGCGGCATCAGATTGCTGGACGCCAGCCTGGCGGTGCCGCGCGGCAGGACGGTGCGGCCGTCAAATTCGCCTTCGTTCAGCACGAACTGCGCAAAGCGGGCATAATCGCGCGCTGAACCCACCAGCCCGCCGCCGCCCGAAAGCAGTTTCGGCCGCGTGGTGAAGCCATCCTTTTCCAGCACGGAAATGGGCAGCGGCTTGGTCAGCACCGTGGTCGTGCCGGGCGCCGTCCACAGATAATTGGCCGCCAGCCGCGGCTTGTCCTTCGCCCAGAAGCCGGTATCCGCCATGCCGAGCGGGCCAAAAATCTGCTGCTCCAGCACCTTGTCAAAGCTCATGCCGGTCAGGCGCTCCAGCAACGCACCGGCAACATCCAGGCCGACCGAATATTTCCACGCCGTACCGGGATCGAGCGCCAGCGGCAGGCCAGCCAGCGCCGCTGCCATCACTTGCAGATCCGGCAACGCGCCTTCGCCGGGTTGCAGAAAGGCCGGCACGCTGCCCGGCTGGATGCCCATGCGTTTGTATTCGCGTTCCAACGGGCCATTGCCGTTGATCGAATAGGAAAAACCGGCCGTGTGGGTGAGCAGGTGGCGGATGGTGATCGGGCGCGCGGCCGGCCGCGATTCCAGGCCCTTGGCCGGATCAATCAACACCTTCATGTCGCGGAATTCGGGCAGGATGTCGGCGATCGGCTGATCCAGCTTCAATTCGCCGGCAGCCACGCGCTGCATGATGGCCATGCCGGTGATCGGCTTTGACATCGAATAGAGCCGCCACAATGTATCGGGCGTGGCCTTGGTGGTGCCGCCAAAGGCAGTCACCCCGGCCGAAACAAACACCGGCTTGTGGCGGCCCGGTTCCACCAAGGCTACCACCGCGCCCGGCACCCGGCCTTGCGCAACATAATTGTCGATCAGGCCCTGCACCGCATCATGGCGCAGCGGGGCCAGCCGACGCATCGGCAATTGCGCCGCGGCCTGGCCGGAACCAATGCCAGCGCCAAGGGCGGCCAGCGCAACGGCCTGCAACATCTGACGGCGATCAACAGTCTGCATGGTTCAGTTTCCCTCAATAAGACGACCGGCCTGCGCACGCGCTTCCGGGGTAACATCTGCGCCCGACAACATGCGGGCAATCTCTTCTTTTCGGGCGCTGGCATCAAGCCAGGTCAATTTGGTGCGCGCGCTCTGGCCGTCGCTGGCCTTTTCGATGCGCCAATGGCTGTTGCCGCGCGCCGCGACCTGCGGGCTGTGCGTGACCACCAGCACCTGCGCGCCGCCCGCCAGCCGCGCCAGCCGTTCGCCGATCGCCGAGGCGACCGCACCGCCGACGCCGCGGTCAATCTCGTCAAAGATCATCGTGCCGGCGCTGCCGGCGCTGGCCAGCGCCACCTTCAGCGCCAGGATGAAGCGGGAGAGTTCGCCGCCGCTGGCGATCTTGATCAGCGGGGCGAAATCGGCGCCGGGATTGGTAGCGATTTCGAATTCGGCGCGTTCCCGGCCTTCGGGCCCCCATTCCGGTTCGGCCAACGGTGTGATGCGGGTGCGGAAGCGGGCGGAATCAAGCTTCAACGGCTTGAGTTCGTCCGCAACCGCCGCATCCAGCCGCGCCGCTGCATCCTGACGCGCCTTGCCCAGCGCGGTTGCTGCCCTGGCATAGACGGCGTGAGTGCTCGCCACCACGGCATCCAGGCCCACCAGAGCGTCTTCGCCGGCCGCCAGCGCCGCAGCGCGGGCTTGCAGGCTTTGCGCCAACATGGGCAGCGCATCGGCATCCACCTTGTGCTTGCGCGCCAGCGCCCGCAGCTCGAACAGCCTGGTTTCCACCTGTTCCAGTCGCGCCGGATCGGCATCGAGCGCGGCTGTGGCCCCCGCCAACTGGCTCTCGGCCTCGCCCGCCTCCACCAGCGCCCGATCCAACGATTCGAGCGCCGCGGCCAGCAGCGCATGTTCGCCAGCGATGCGATCGAGCCGGCGCGCAGCCTGGGCCAGAGCCGCGCTGCCATTTGCCAGTTGATCGGCGACACTGGTGAGATCATCGGCGAGACGCGCGCCCTTTTGCATCGCGGCGCGCGCCAGGGCCAGTTCGGCCTCCTCCCCCGGCTCAGCGCGAAGCGCCACCAGTTCGGCAACCGCATGATCCAGCCATTCGCGGTCACGCTGATCCGCGTCCAGCCGCGCGCGCGCCGCCACTGCATTGTCTTGCGCCGTCCGCCATGCCGCCCACGCGGTGCGGGTTTCGGCCAGTTGCGGTGCCAGCGCGCCGAACAGATCGAGCAGGCTGCGGTGTCCGCGCGCGCTGAGCAGGCCGCGTTCATCATGCTGGCCATGGATTTCCACCAGCAGGCCGCCCAGTTCCTTCAGCAAGGCAGCGGACACCGGTTGATCGTTGACGAAGGCGCGGCTGCCGCCATCGGCTTTTACCTGCCGGCGCAAGATGATCGGCCCGTCCGCCTCAAGCCCGTTTTCACTGAGCAGCGCATGGGCCGGATGAGCGGCCGGCAGATCAAATTCCGCCACCACCCTTGCCGCGTCGGCGCCGCCGCGCACCAGCCCGGCGTCTGCCCGGTTGCCGAGCACCAGACCCACCGCATCAAGCAGGATGGATTTGCCCGCGCCCGTCTCTCCGGTCAGAACGACGAGCCCCTGTGCCACATCGATGGCCAAAGCCTCGATCAGCACGACATTGTGAATGGCCAGCGCGGTAAGCACGCGGCCATTGTTAGCCGATTGCCCCGGGGCCGTGCGAGCGCATATTTCAATCCGGGGCCGGGTAATTGCAGCGATGGACGCAACGCCAATCCCTGCTTGCAACTGCTCGAAATTCGCCTATACCCCGGCGCTTCATTCGTCTTCCGATGCGGGTTTGTTCCGGCCTTTTTTAATGGTCGCCTCAAAAACGAGCAAGCGTGTATCGGCTGGCGGAAATTGCCCGTTTCAATGATGGATACAGGTGCCTCATGGCCGTTCCCAAGCGCAAGACTTCGCCTTCCCGCCGCAACATGCGTCGCAGTCACCATGCGTTGACCGCAACCCAGTTTCAGGAATGCCCGAACTGCGGTGAACTGAAGCTGCCGCACAATCTGTGCGGCGCGTGCGGCTTCTACAACGGCCGCGAAGTCGTCGCTGTCGAAGCCTGATTTCAGGCCCGATCCAGGCGTTTGCAGCCCGTCCAGACTTCATGACCGGCTCACCCAACCCTGGCCCGGTGATCGCACTTGATGTGATGAGCGGCGAGGCCGGCGTCGCCGCTGCTGTGGCGGCCGCCGATATCGCCGCCGAGCGCTATCCCCGTCTTTCATTCCTGCTGCACGGCCGCGAGGCTGAGATTGCAGCCGAACTGGCGCGTTGGCCGCGGTTGGCCGCGTGCGCGCGCATCGTCCACAGTGAAGATGTCGTGCTGATGACCGACAAGCCGGCGCACGCGCTGCGCCGCGCCCGCACCACATCAATGGGCATGGCCATCGATTCGGTAAAGCGCGGGGAGGCCCAGGCGGCCGTGTCGGCTGGCAACACCGGCGCGCTGATGGCGATGGCGCTGTTCGGATTGCGCACGATGCCCGGCATCGATCGCCCGGCGCTGGCGGCGCTGCTGCCGACCTTGAAATCCGAATCAGTGATGCTCGATCTGGGCGCCAACACCGAATGCGATGCCAATAATCTGGTGCAGTTCGCGGTGATGGGCGCAGCCTTTGCGCGAACCGTGCTGGGGCTGGAACGGCCGCGCGTCGGGCTGCTCAACATCGGCGAGGAAGAGCTGAAAGGCACCGAACAGATCCGCAAGGCAGCGGGCATCCTGCGCGCGGCGACGCTGCCCATGCAGTTCGTCGGGTTCGTGGAGGGCGACAAGATCGGCACCGGTGACATCGATGTGGTGGTGACCGACGGATTTACCGGCAATATCGCATTGAAAACCGCGGAAGGCACCAGCCGGCTGGTCACGGGCCTGCTCGGCAATGCGTTCCGCTCATCGATCTGGGGGCGCCTCGGCTATTTCATCGCGCGCGGCGCGCTGGAATCGCTGCGCGCGCATCTCGATCCCAATGCCCATAATGGCGCCGTGTTTCTGGGCCTCAATGGCCTGGTGGTGAAAAGCCATGGCAGCGCCAATGCGCGCGGTCTCGCCAACGCCATCGGTGTCGCCCACGATCTCGTGCTGGATGATGTCGGCCGCCGGATCAGCGCCGATCTGGCCGGCGTCGCCAAGGCGCGCGATCATCAGCCGGAGCCTGACGCAGCATGAGCACACGGCGCTCCGTGATCATCGGCACCGGCAGCTATCTGCCGCAGACCGTTCTGAGCAATGACGATCTGGCCGCCCGGCTTGACACGTCCGATGCCTGGATCGTTGAGCGCACCGGCATCCGCCGCCGCCATATCGCCGCGCAAGGCGAGTTCACCTCCGATCTCGGCGCGGCCGCCGCGCGCAATGCGCTCGATGCCGCCGGCCTGAGCGCAAGTGATATCGATCTGATCGTGGTCGCCACGGCCACTCCGGATCAGACCTTCCCGGCGGTCGCCACGGTGATTCAGCACAAATTAGGCATGACCCACGGCGTCGCCTTCGATGTCGGTGCGGTCTGTTCCGGCTTTCTCTATGCGCTCACCGTGGCCGATGCCCTGTTGGTGAACGGCGCCTATGCCCGCGCGCTGGTGATCGGCGCCGAAACCTTCTCCCGGTTGCTGGATTGGGAAGATCGCGCCACGGCGGTGCTGTTCGGCGATGGCGCCGGCGCGGTCGTGCTGGAGGCGCAGGCCCAAACCGGCGGCAGTGCCGACCGCGGCGTGCTGGCCAGCCGCCTGCACAGCGACGGGCGCTACAATGATCTCCTCTATGTCGATGGCGGCCCCGGCTCCACGGGCACGACGGGCCATCTGCGCATGAAGGGCCGCGAAGTGTTCCGGCACGCCGTGGTCAATCTGGCCAGCGTGATGGGCGAAGTGCTGGAAGCGGCCGGCCTGACCCCGGCCGATGTCACCTGGCTGGTGCCGCACCAGGCCAATCTGCGGATATTGGAGGCAACGGCGCGCAAGCTTGATCTGTCGCCCGACAAGGTGGTGGTCACCGTCGATCGCCATGCCAACACCTCGGCTGCATCGGTGCCCCTGGCGCTCGACACGGCGGTGCGCGACGGGCGGATCCAGCCCGGCGACCTGTTGCTGCTGGAGGCGATGGGCGGCGGATTCACCTGGGGTGCCGCTGCCGTCCGGTGGTAGACCCTCGCGCAGCAGTGGCTTTGCCGGACCCACGCACTATCTTGTAGCGAATCGGCAAAAGCTGCGTAGACTGAGCCGCTACAGGTTGTGTTTTTCCATTGGTTGAAATGTCGCATGTGTGCGGCAAAGGGGGGATGAATGACCAACACACCTGCCGCCGGTAGCGTGACGCGGGCCGATCTGGCTGACGCCGTGCATCGCGAAATCGGATTGTCGCGCACCGAATCGGCCGATCTGGTCGAGCAGGTGCTGGACCGGATCAGCGAGGAGCTGGTGGCCGGCCACAATGTCAAGATTTCCAGTTTCGGCAGCTTCGTGTTGCGGGACAAGGGCCTGCGTGTAGGGCGCAACCCGAAGACCGGGGTGGAAGTGCCGATCGAACCGCGCACCGTGCTGACCTTCCGTCCCAGCCAGTTGCTGCGCGAAGCCATCAATCGCAGCTGATCACAGTCGTGGCCGAAAAATCGGACAGCGCCTTTCGCACCATTTCCGAAGCCGCTGACGATATTGGCGTTCCGGCGCATGTCCTGCGGTTCTGGGAGACCCGCTTCGGGCAATTGCAGCCGATGAAGCGGGCCGGCGGGCGGCGATTTTACCGACCGGCCGACATGGCGCTGCTGCGCCAGATCAAGGGCCTGCTGCATGATCAGGGCCTGACCATCCGTGGCGCGGCGCTGGCGCTGGAAGCCAAGGCCGTGCCGCCTGCGGCCCGGATCGACCCCGCCGCCCCCCAGCCTGCACCGCCACGTCCCGCTGACCTTCACGCCCTGCAAGCCATCCGCGATCGGCTGGCTGCGGCGCTGGCGGCCTGAGCAGGCGGATGCGGGTTCTTGCCCTGTTCAGCGCCAAGGGCGGTGTCGGCAAGACCGCGCTGGCGGTCAATCTCGCCCATGCCGCAGCAACGATCTCCGGCAGGCGGACGTTGCTGGTCGATCTCGATCCACAGGGCGCCGCCACCTGGCTGCTGCAAGTGGAACCGCGCGGCGGCGCCAAGGCCCGCAAGCGCCTCGGTGGCGGCGAACTGGACGATCTGATCCAGGCGACCGCCTATCCCAATCTGGATGTGCTGCCCGCCGATCGCTCGTTGCGCCGGCTGGAGGCCGATCTGGCCGGGCAGGACAGCGAAAAATGGCTGAAAAGGGCGCTGAAGCCGCTGGAGGAGCGCTATGATCGCGTCATCCTCGATTGCCCGCCCGGCCTGACCGAGCTGGCCGACCAGATGTTTCGGGCAGCCGATCTGATCCTGGTGCCGGTGGTGCCGTCGCCGCTGTCGACGCGCGCACTGGCGCAGTTGCAGGCGCATCTTGCCGAAGAGATGAAAAACCCGCCGCCGCTGATGCCGGTGTTCAGCCTCGCCGATCGCCGCAAGTCCCTGCACAAGGCGGCGATGGCGGCACAGCCCGGCTGGCCGATGATCCCCTATGCCAGCGCCATCGAAGCGATGGCCGCCAGTCGCCGCCCGATCCTGGCCGGTCCGGGCAGCCCGGCCGCACGCGCCGTCAGTGGCCTGTGGGCCGATGTGGAGCGGCGGCTGGCCGGATAGCCAGCGACCGCTCCACAATCATCACACCGTCAACGACATGCCGCGATAGATGCGACTGCGATAACGGCTGTCCTCGGCATCCGGCAGTGGCGCGCCGGCCAGCAGCACGGCGCGGGCAAAGCGGCGCACCTCTTCTTCGTGCTCGGCGCTGTTCTTCGGCTCTTCCGAACGCACCCGTCTGGTGAGGTTGATCTGGTTGACCGCCACTTCATGCACCAACCGCTCGTTTTCCACCGCAATCGTCGCGGTGAAGGCATGCAGCGTCGTCTTGACGAAATTGGCCAGCGCAAACGCACCCTTGGCCCCTTCCCCCATCGGCACATCCGGCGACACCAGCACCAGTTGGCAATCATCGAACAGCGACACCTTGCGGGCGATGCGGAAATGATGGGTCAGGTTGCTGTCCACCACATCGGCAAAGCCGTCGCCATCCAGCGGCCGATCGGCATCGAACAGTTGATCCGGCAAGGCCTTCAACGGCGTCGAGACGATGGTGGTGGGGTGGCCCCAATTCGCCAGCGCCGTGTCGATCGCGACCTCGATATCGCCATCGATCACCAGCGAGACAACGCGGTCACCACCCTCGCCGATATGGCGGCGGATGGCATCGGCACCGGCGGCGGTTGCAGTGATCAATACCACGCGGGCCACGTCGCAATCGAGGAAGCCCTGCGCCGCCGCGCCGAGATAGTCGGCAAGATGTTCGCCGACCAGCCACACCGTCTTGCCGCCCATCTGCGCCAGACGTTCAGCCTTGGGGCTACCGAACAATTCGCGTTCGGTGTGCGAGCGTTCGACGTTGAGGCCGCCCGACGGCATGAAGGTTTCGCCCGAAACCGCCCGATCGGCGAGGAAGAACACCGTGGCCTGCGCCACTTCGGTTTCGGTGGGCATCTTGCCGAGATGCAGTTGCGACAGCACGCCGCCGCGCACCTTGGCGGCTTCACGGCCGATCTGTGCCACCGGCAGCCACGGCACATCATCGGGCGGCACGCGCAGCAGCCAGTCCGCGTCGCGGGTCTGCCAATCGGTGCCGATCAACCAACCGCCCAGCCGCAGCCGCTTCAACAGCTTGGCTGCCAGCGGCGGGGTGAGGATGTAACGATCCCAGCAGCAGCTTTCGTCGCCTTCGCGGGCACAGGCCAGCGCCAGATCGCGCAGCGGCTGCGGATTGGACCGGTCGTGGCTCAATTGCACCGAATCGTTGCGCGCCAGCCGCCCCAGGATTTGCGCCACCGATCCGCCGGCACGCACCGACCGGATCACCGCAGCGTGCACGGCGTTCAGCCGCTTGTTTTCCAGAATCAGCCGCCCGCGCCGTTCGAACAGGCCGGGCTTGCCGCCCAGGCCCGCCAAGCGGTCGCCATCCACCGGGCCCGGCGCGATGGCGTTGATCTGGATCTGCGGCCCCAGATGGCGCGCCATGGATTCAACCATCGCCCGCTGTCCGGCCTTGGAGACGGCATAATCGGTGCGATTGGGGTAGGATACCGCCAGATATTTCTCCCCGCCGAAATAGCTCGACACGTTGAGAATATAGCCCGAGCCCTGCGCCCGCATCATCGGCACCACCATGTGCATCAGCGCATAGTTGGAGATGAGGTTGGCAAACTGGGTGTGGCGGAAGGCGGCGATGTCCATGTCCACGGCCATTTCCTCGGCACCCGACACGCCGGCATTGTTGATCAGATAATCGATGCGGCCAAAGGCGCGCACGGTTTCATCAACCGCATGCTGCAGTGATTTCATGTCGGCCACATCGATGTTGGCCAGCGTGCGCACGCGTCGTTCGACACCGGCAAAGCCGATATCCTGCAATTCGCCCACAATACGCTCTCGGGCGGCATCCAGTTCAGACGCGCGACGCGCCACCATCATCACCTTGGCGCCCGCCAGCGCCAACAACCGCGCCAGCGCGCCGCCGATGCCGGCCGAACCGCCGGTGATCAGCGCCACCTTGCCCAGATGCAGGCCGGTGATGTTCTCGGCGGTGCCGGCCAGCGCGCGGCGGGCGCCGGTGGCTTTGGCAATGCTGGCCGGGATATACAGGTTGATCGGTTCGATCCGACGGCCACCCATCAACAGGCGGGCGGCATGGCCGGCGGCGAAATCGCGGTTCTCCGGCTCGGCATTGCCGAACCGCACGATCTGATTGCCCCACACGGCGCGTGGGGACCGGGCCTGTTCCAGCGCCACGCGGGCTTCATCGCGCCACACGCGCAGCAGTTCCTCGATGGCGGCGCGGCCGACATCGGCCCAGCCATTGCCGGCGCCATCATCGGGGTTGGTGATGAACAGCACGCGCGGGTCGCCGGGCAGATCGTGCGGGGCCTGCCAATAACGATCAAGCGTGCGCGCGACGGCGATGGACCCTTCCAGTTCATCGTCAACGAAGCGTTCGACAAAGGCATCGCCGGCCTCGGCCAGTGCCCCGGTGAAATAGCCCGGCCCACGCGTCGGCAGGATCACGGCGCTGTCAATCGGGCCGTTGCTGGCGGTGAATTCGGCCAGGGCTTCGTCCATGCTGTTGTGATCGTGGCGCGGGAAGCGCGCCGCTGCGACGCCGGGCGGCAGCCGCTCCATGGCATCATCAAGCGCCGCCTGCGCGTGGAACCCCACCAGCACGCGCGCGCCCTGCCCGGCAAACAGCCCGGCCATGGCCAGCGCGTCGTCCAGCTGATTGCCGGCGCTGATCAGGATATTGTGGCCCATGCCATCGATGGCGCGCAGATCGGGCCGGTGCAGGAATTCGCTGCGCGATTCCAGCGGCACCGCCATGCCGTGGGTGACTTCGAAATCATGGGCGGCAAAGGCGGCGGATTCATCGCTGCCCAGGAACACACAGGCATGGGCAATGTCGGCCGGGGTCGGAAAGGTCTTGGCCTTGGGTTCGCCGCCAACGCTGCGTTCCAGCGCCATCAGGTTGAAGAAGTGATTGGCAGTGCTGCCGGATTCGTCGCCCTTCAACTTGTCCATCGCGGCAAACACGGTGCGGATGCGTTCCGATGCAATCGGGCCAGGATAAAGCTGGTTCACGCGGATGCCGCGAACGCCAAGCTCGCGCGCCAGGCCCTTGGACAGGATGTTGAGCGCGGCCTTGGGCACCGTGTAGGCGGCGCGACCGAAATAATCGGTGCGGCTGAAGATGGTGGACACATTGATGATGCTGCCGCCCTCGCCCATCGCCGACGCGGCGGCGCGCACGAGATTCCAGGCCACCACCATGATGTTGCGGGCGGCATCGCCCACCGTCTCGCTGTCGGGCGTGCCGTCCAGTTCACCCGGCAGCAGCGGCAGATCGCCGAGCACCTGCTTGGGGCCGGCCGAACCGGCATTGTTGACCAGCACATCGATGCGGCCGTGACGGGCGACGACTTCGGCAATGCCGGCGCGCACGGATTCGATGTCGGCGCCGTCCATGGTGACGATGCTGGCATTGGCCGGATTGGCGCCGGTATCGGCCAGCGCGGCCTCCAGTGCCGCCGTGGTGCGCGTGGCATCACGGCCCGACATGACGACCGTGGCGCCTTCGTTCAGGTAACGGCGCACGATGCTGCCACCCAGATTGCCGGCCGCGCCAGTGATCAGCGCGACCTTGCCGGACAGGCGGCCGGCTTGCGTCTCGGGAACGGGCTTGTCGCCTTTGGTCTTGGTCGTGGCGGTCATCAACCCTGCTCCCCATTCTCGCCGGCACCCTGGGTTGCTCCCAGAGATGCCCAGGCTTCATACAGTTCATCCTTGCCGCGCAGGCCCATCGCCGGCAGGGCATGGTTGACGATATAGGTCGCGCCGGTGTGGCGGTTGTCCCACATCGCCTGGTGGGCTTCGGGCAAGCCCTCCCATGGCACCACGGTCGGTTCGGTCACATCCAGGATACTGGCCGCGATCATGTCGTTCATGCGCGTGACTTCATAGGCGTTGCACAAGTGAGTGCCGCGGATTTCGGCCGTCGGCATCACGATGCGGCGCTGACGAGTCCACACCTGCGGCGCGTAGAAATTGTAACGCTGCCCGGCCATGTCTTCACAATAGACCACGCGGCCGGTGAACGGCTTCACCATCGCGGTGGTCACGCCCAGCGTATCCTGCGCGGCGCGTTCCAGCACGATATCCGGATTGCCACGCGGATTGTCTGGGCTGCGCAGCAGCTTGCCGACCGCATTGCCGAAGGGTTTGAGCGTCTTGTCCTGGAACTGGCGCACGGCTTCGCGGAAGGTTTCGATATCGTCACGCGCCACCGGCAGGCGCGGCATGGTATCGGGCCAATCGAAATTGCCGCCTTCCCGCCGCTTGATGCCTTCCAGGCTGACGACGCCCGCCACGGCATCTTCAAAGCCCAGCGACAGGATGAATTCCCGCTGGCCATCGGTGTTGGTGACCACCACGATGCGGCAGCCCAGCGCACGGGTGGCCTCGATCATTTCAAGGCCGGTTTCATCGGCGAGCGTGCGCGTGCCGGGGCCGTAGAAGATCAGCACCGCCTCGCCACCCCTCGCCCCCGCGCGCGAAAGCATGGTCACCGGATCGGAACCGCCACGCTTGCCCATGAAGCTGAGGTGATAGCCCGACGACGCGCCGTAAAAGGCCAACTTGCCGCCATCGGCGAGCAGTTGGAACGAGCGCGGGAAGGCGGTTTCGCCGGCATGGCTGACGGCATAATCCGCCAGCTTGCCGCCGTTCATCGCCTTGTATTCATCCACCAATGCTTCGCCGGCCTGTTCCCAGGCGGCCCAATCGGCCTTGTCGCCATCCGGCACCGAGGTGAACAGATTCTTGAAGCGCGGATCGGTGCGATCGAGCGACCCCACCGCGCCCTTGCTTTGCACGAATTCTGCGCGCGCCGGGCTGGAGACCAGTCCGGTGACCAGCAACCCGCTGGACTTGGCGGATTTCAGCGCATCCAGGCCGGTGCCGGTGGCGGACCCTTCGATGAAGATGGTCTTGCCGCCGACGATTTCCAGCGTGGTGAACAGGCAGCGCCAGATGGTGCCGAGGTTGAGGATATAGGAACCAGCCTGTTCCAGCGTCAGATCGCCGGGCACGCCGTGCAACTGCGGCGCTTGCACCGTCAGGAACTGCGCGTGGCTGCCCGATTTGGTTTCATAGCCCTGGATGGCAAAATCCGCATACATCGGATCGCGGCCAGCCTGTGGGGACAGGAGATCGGAGGTGCCGGAATAGACCGCCACCAGATCGCCGACCTTCACCCGGCCCTGCCCGCGCACTTCGCTGCCCAAGGCGGCGACCAGCGCGAGACCGCCCGAACCGGTCAACTGCACATCTTCTTCGTGATTGTCGAACGGTGACACCGGAATGCCGGTCAACGCCCAGATATCGTTGAAGTTGACTTCCGAGGTGAGCAGATAGACCAAAGCCTCGTTGGGTTCCGGTTGCGGCACCGGCACGATCAGCGGCTTTTCGTGGCTGGCGGGCGGGCCGAACTGCGGAGCGCCGGTATCAGGATCACGCGCGATGCCGAAGCCATATTGATGGCCGGGGATCGGCGTGATGCCGGGGAAGAACGGCGCGCCGATCGGCAGCAGATCGCCAGCCGCTTCCAGATGCTGCGCGCGCGCTTCGAACTCGGCGGCGATATGCACGCCATTGCGGCGCACCGGCAGCGGCGGCGCCTTCTTGTCCATGAACAGGCGAATGCCGATCTTGCCGCCATCGGGATCAACCACGGCCTGCGCGAATTCCTCGGCTTCGCGGGCGAGACCGGCGGTCATGCCGTCGGTCCAGCCGGTGCGAATGGCGGCGATGGCGCGCTCACCGGCGCGGCCGCGGCCGGCCCAATCGAGCTGGCGCAGGATGCGCTGCACGAAATCGTCGGACAGGGCTTCGTCCAGATCGACATGGCCGGGTTGCTGCCAAACCGATTTGGCGGCCTTGCGGCGTTCCGCCCAGGCGCGGCCAAGATGGCTGGTATCGCCCAACCGCACGAACTCGCGCACGGCGGCATGCGCCAGGCTGAGCGCGTCGGTGGCACCATCGGCGACGGCATCGACAGCGCCCATGGTGAGCGCGGCTTGCGCCTCGACACTGCGCCCGCCCAGGATCAGATCGAGCGCATCGAGCAGGCCTTCATGGCCGCGGCGATCGGCGAGCAGACGCGGCAGGCGCTGCGTGCCGCCATAGCCCGGCAGCAGGCGCAGGCGGATTTCCGGCTGACCAAAGCGCGCATGGGCTTCGGCAACACGATAATGGCAGGCCAGCGCGAATTCCATGCCGCCGCCCAGCGCGACGCCCTGAATGGCCGCGATGCAGGGCTTGCCCATCTGCTCGATCTTGCCGAACGCCAATTGCGCGTTGGCCGGCAGCACGCGGGCTTCTTCCACGGTGTGGATTTCGTCGAGGAACTGGCGGATGTCGGCGCCGGCCACGAAGCTGGCGGTGCCATCGCCGGTGAACACCACGGCAGCGACATCGTCGCGGCGCGACAGATGCTCGACGACGATCACCAGTTCATCGATGGCGCGTTCGTTGAGCGCGTTGACCGGCGGGTTGGTGATGAACACCGTCGCCACCTTCTTGCCCGGCGCCACCGTGTTGTATTGAATGCGGAAATAACGATAGCGATCGAAAATATCCTGATCGGCCGACAGGCGCTGCTTGCGTTCCCAGGCGCCGATCACGCGCTTGAGTTCGTCCAGGCTTTCCGGATTCTTCAGCGTGGTGACATCGCCGATCGGCGTACCCTCCACCAGCGCGCGGACCATGCGGCGCATATATTTGCCGCTGCGGGTTTCCGGAAACTGGCTGACCGTGATGAAATCGCCGGGCACCGCGACGGCGCCCTTTTCGCTGCGCACCAGATCGGCGAGGCGGCGTTCATCGTCGCGGGTGATGATCTGGCCGGGCGCCGGGGTGATGAAAGCGAGCGGAGTCAGGCCCTTCTCGCGGTGCGGTGCGCCGACCACCAGCACATTGCCGACCGGGCTTTCCGGATTCAGCGCCTTGTCCCGCAGGATGGCACCTTCGATTTCCTCGGTGCCCATGCGGTGGCCGGACACGTTGATCACGTCGTCCGAACGGCCATGCAGCGAGAAGCCGTCATCCTCGCCCTGCACGGCGAAATCGCCCTGGGTATAGGCCCAGACGCCCTGCCAGCGGCCCCAATAGCCATCGCGCCAACGCCCGGCATCGCCGGCCCAGCCGCCGACCACGCGGCCGTCTTCCACCTGGAAATTGCCGGCATCGCCCCACACGGTGCGCGCCAGATAGGGATAGGGCGCAGCGATGATGATTTCGCCCTTTTCACCACGACCGGCCTTGCGCCATGACACACCATCGCTGCCGTCGCGCTGCAACAACACGCGCGCCGCGCGGTCGCCGGCTTCATCCTCTACCCACACGTCGCCAACGATCCACGGCAGCGGGAACGTGCGCGCGTCGGCCGCCAGCGGGAAATCGCCGTTGCCATAGAAATGCGTCCAGGCGATGCCGCCATGCTCGGTCGCCCAATAGCTGTTGATATATTGCGACGTCAGATGCTCCATGCCGAACGCCTGCACCGGCGGCGAGCAAGGCTCGGCGCAAAAGGTGGCGACGCGCAGGCCCGACAGGTCGTAAGCCTCGATATCCTTGAGGTTCTGCGGATCGGTCATCACCGCCTTCAGGAAGGTGACGCCGGCCTTGAAGATGGTCACGCCGTGCTGCTCGATCATCGCGGCAAAGCGCCCGGCGTGCGGAAATACCGGCGAGCCCTCGGCCAGCAAGGTGGTGACGCGCGACAGCAGCGAGGCGGCGATCATGTAGCTCTGACCGGTGATCCAGCCCGGATCGGCCACCACGAACATCACATCGCCCGGCCGTGCATCAAAGGCGACCTTCATGGTTTCCATGATGCCGCTGGCATAGCCGCCATGGACATGCACGACGCCCTTGGGCTTGCCGGTGGAGCCGGAGGTATAGATGAAGAACAGCGGAAATTCGGCATCGACCGGCAGCGGCTTGGACGCCGCCCAGATCGCCCGCACGAACGCATTGTCATCCAGCGCATGCAGCGCAGCTTCATCGGCCAGGCCGGCAGCGGCCAAAATCTCGGCCAGCGCGACATTGGTGAGATCATGGCCCCACACGTCGCGATCGCGCCAGACGATATCGGGCACTTGCACATGGGTGGCGACGATCACCGCCTCGACGCGCGGCGGGGTGGAAACCAGTGCCTCGGCAATGGCGATGCGGATGCGGGCGGACTGCGCCGCATCGACCAGGGCTTCCTTGCCCAGCTCGGCGAGCGCGCGGCCCAGGCCGCGCATCACGTCGCCGCGTTCGACGGTCACTTCGCCCTTCAGCGACGCGGTCACGATTCCGACCATCGCATCCCGGGTGGAATCGATCAGGCCCAGATCGCCGGCATCGAGCCGTTCCTGCAACAAGCGCAGCGCCACATCGACCGGCACATAATTGTCGAGCGCCGGATCGGTGTAGGCCGTCTTGAACGGCACCACCTGCGCGTTGCGATAGCCACCATCGGCCGTGATGACGATGCGCGCGCCGGCATCGTGAATACGGTCGGACAGCGTCTTGTCGGAAAAGCCGCCGAACACCGGCGTGTAGATGACACCGATGCGCTTGGCCGCTTCCGTCCAATACAACTGCGCCGGAATATTGGGCATATTCAGCGCGATGCGGTCACCGGCCTTCAGGCCGAGACGCTGCAGCGCCACCGCGCATTTCGCCGCTTCCAGCAGCAACTGGCGCCGCGAGACCGTGACGCAATCGACCGGCGCGCCGCGGCCGTTGTCAGCCGCCAGATCCCAGCGATCGCCTTCGAAAATGAAGGCCGCTTCGCTGCCATGGCCGGCCAGCACATGGCGATCGAGTTCGTTGAATGCCGCGTTGGTGCGGCCGCCTTCGAACCAACGGAAGTTGGGCGCAGCATCGGCATTGAAGGCACGGTCCCACGGCGCGAAGCCTGCCGGCAGATCGGCCGACACCGGCGCCGCGGTTTCGGCATCCCACCCGGCCCAATGTCCGTCGGCCGAACGGCTCAGCCAAACCGGGCGGCCGGCAATGTCCACCAACCAGTGCAGGTTGCACGCGGCGATTTCGCCATGAAATGCGCCGGGATCGGCCAACACGGCACTGCGCATCGCATCCCAATCGGCGCGGTCACGTACCGGATTATACTGCGGCGCCGGCACGGGCGGGCGGAAGGGAGCGGCGGGATCATACATGGTCGGTCTGCCTCATGCCGGCCGTCAGACAGGCACCACCGGCGCGAGCGAACGGACAGGAAATTTTGAATGAGCCGGGCTCTAGTGAAATATTATGTCTCTTACAAGTCTTCAGCGGACATTTTTAATGCTGCGACAGATTGTCCTGCCTGGACCGCGCCGGTCAGACCGGCTGAAACGACCGGGAGGTCAAAAGGCATTGCGCGGCAGCAACACTGCCCCCACCGTGCGCAGCAAGATGTAGAGATCGAGCCAGAGCGACCAGTTTTCGATATAGTAGAGATCATGCTCGAAGCGCTTGACCAGCTTCTCTTCGGTATCCGTCTCGCCCCGCCAACCGCACACCTGCGCCCAGCCGGTGATGCCGGGCTTTACCTTGTGGCGGGCAGCATAGCTTTGCACGACATCCGAAAACAGCCGGCCACCAGCGCGCGTGGATGGCGCATGTGGCCTGGGGCCAACCAACGACATGTCCCCCATCATGACATTGAACAACTGGGGCAGTTCATCCAGGCTGGTGCGTCGCAGGATACGGCCAACCCTGGTCACGCGCGGATCATCGCGACTGGCCTGGGTGATATTCTTGTACTCCAGACGGTTGTGATACATCGTCCGGAACTTGTAACAGTTGAACGGGCGGTTGTTGAAGCCTTCGCGCGGCTGCCGGAACAGGATCGGTCCGGGCGAATCGAGCCGCACCGCCACAGCGATGGCCAGCAACACCGGCCAGCTCAGCGCCAGGATGATGCCGGTCAGCACCTTGTCTTCGAAATCCTTCATCACCGCCGACATGCCGGATATCGGCCTGTCGAAGAGTGTCATCACCGGCACATCACCCAGGATGACCACAGGGCGGCGCGAGAAGGTGAAGCTGACCAGATCCGGTGCCAATCGCACCTTCACTGGCGTCAGCGCCAGGCGGCTGACCACATCCTGCAAGCGGCGTTCGGCGGCCCACGGCAGGGCCACCACGACCTGATCGATCAACCCTTCACGGATCATGCCGATCAGGGTCGATAGATTGCCGAGCAAGGGCACGCCGGCCACCTCCACGGGCAATCGATCAGCCTTGCGATCGTCGAAAAGGCCAACCAGGGAGATGGTCAGGCGATCATGCGCCTGAACATATTCGGCAAATCGCACGCCTTGCGGGCCGGCGCCGAAAATCGCCACCCGTTCGTTGAACGTGCCGTTGTTCTTCAAGCGGCGCACCCACATCGTCGACAAGGCGCGCGCCAGCAACAAGGATGCGCCGCCGGAGAGGAACCAGCCGATCGCCCAGGCGCGCGAGACCGCATCCGACGCTTTCAGCAGATAACCCATGGTGATCAGGAACAGGGCCGTCATCGCCCAGGCCAGAGTGACCCGGCGCCAGCCCAGACGCAGCGAAAACTGCGCTTCGATATCATAGCTGCCCAGGCTTTCCGCGAGAACGGCAAACGCCAGCGCCGCGATCAGGGTGACGCGGCCATAAATGGCAAGGTTGCCATCGAGTTCGAATGCCCCGAACCACACCAGCAGCAGGCCAGCCAAACCGACCACAAGAAATTCCAGCACGCGCACCAGCAGAATGGCCGCTCCAAGCGGCATGTCGGGCCCTTTGGCGGGCACCCGCAAAGGTGGCACCGTCGGCGCCTGCAGGGGATGCTGCGAATTCACGTCAGGCGCACCGATGCGGCGCCCGGCATCCCGCCACGGAATTTCTCAAACTGTGCAAACAACATGGTGCAGACGTCGTATCTTGCTATATACGGCGGCGCGAAGGAGTGAATGGAATGGAAACGCCCTACGATTGGCTGACTGTAATGACATTTGCCGGCCTGATCGTGTTGTTCCTGCAACGCAGCCAGGGTGAACCGCGTGACCATCTTTGGCAGTATCTTATTGCAGCTATAGGATGCGCTGCTACCAATTTCCTTGGCAACGAAGCCTTGAAGTCTGGCGAAATGCTGCTGCACGCTGGTGCCATCGCGCTGTTCGCGGCCACGATCGCCTTCATCTGGCGTGTGCTGCAACCCTTCAGCCAAGGCTGATCGCGCGCCCCGCCGCCGGTGGCCATGCAATTGGTCTGCTTTATTCATGCGATGCGTGTGGCCAGGGGCCGCCCCAGCAAGGCCGGCCGATCGGGGGCCGGCATCGCATGGACCATCACCCGTGCAAATTCGGCCAGTTGTTCGCGAACCGCCGGCGTTGGGGCCACCGGGCAAGACATGCGCACCAGAATGCCGTCGGATATATAGCCGTCGAGCTGCTGGCCAAGCTTGGCAAGCCGCTGTTCGGTACCACTTGTGGGCAGGTCATCCCCGATTCGGGTCCAATAGGTGATGCTCTCCACCCGTTCTTCGTTGCGCGCCACCAGTTGCCGGGCCGGCATGCTTACCCCAGGGGCAAGCATGATATCGGCGCGTTGCATTTCCGTGATATCAAACCCGACCGCCGAATAGCAGACTTCCGGGCGATGCAGCTGCAACAGATCATTCTGGACTTCGCCATAGGCGATGACCAGCACCACCGGCAGGCGTGATGGCGAGAAATAGACCCGGCTGAGCACCTGGCCATAAAGCTTCGCCGTCAGGCCATCTTCATCCCGCGGCAACACGATCCCGCCGCTTGGCGCATAGGTCCAAGGCCCAAGCTGTTTCGGCACCATGGTTTCAAGTTGGTGGCCTGCCAGCATCAGGGTGAGCCGACCACGCGGCGTCATCGCCAACGCCCCGCCGGCACCGGCCACCAGCGCCCCCCCCATCAGAACATCGCGGCGGCTGGGGTGGGTCATGTGACCGAACTCCGGCGTTCCAGCACATTGCGCAGCGGTGTCAGCAGCCAATCCAGCAGGAAGATGAACAGAAGGGCGGACACAAAGGTCACCATGCCGGCAAAATTGTGAAGATAACCCTGCGCCATGGCGTTGCCGAAATAATAGGTGATCAGCACCAGTGCGGCCACACGCACGCAATTGGCCGCGATGGCGATGGGGATGACCATGGCCAGCAGCAACAGCGAATAGACCGGATTGGACCCACGAATGAGATAGACATAGAACAAACCGATCGCCGACAGGCTGACCAGGGAATTCAACCCGGCGCAGGCATCTTCCACCAGCAACTGGTAGGACGCGATATACAAGGTGACGCCGAGCCGCCCGACCGGAAACCCCAGATTCGCCAGGCCGCCGGTGACCAGTTCCGACACCAGCACCTTCAACGGCAATGTCACCGTATCAAGCAGCCAGCCGGGGATCGGCACGACGAAGCCCAGATACAGGATCGGGAACCACAGCATGCGCACCACCGCCATGCCCCAATATTGCTGCATCACCGCCACCATCGCCAGCAGCAGCGCGGCCGCTTCGATGCTGATGAATTCAAACGCCCGTCCCGCCACATAGAGTGGCAGCGCAACGGCCAGCAGTGCCGCGGTGATCAGCGGTTGCCCAATGGACCGCATGGCCACGATATCATCCCACCGGCGCAGCATCAGCCAGATGCCGGTCACCAGCACGATCACGCCGTGAACACCGGATTCCTCCTGCCATGGCCCCTGGCCAAGGCTGACGATGGTCGGCCCGGCAAGGGCCGCCATGCCAATTGCCAAAGGCCAATGCCCGGTCAGGAACCGCCGCCAGTCGAGGCTGGCCACGGGTGCCGTGCTGGCCATATCGGCGCGATGCGCGGGTTCAGAATTCATTCAACACCGCGCCAACCACTGCGCAGCGCGCAGCCGCCAACTGATCGGCCATCGTACTGATATCTTTATAAAAACTGTGATTGGCCCGGCCGACGATCAGCGCATAAGCTGCCGCTGCACCAATATTGAGCGCATCGGCGCTGGTGTTGGCGGCCGGCGTGTCGAACAGCACCAGATCATATTCGCGGAGCAAGGCGTTGACCCCGTCGCGAAAGCGGTTGCCCGACAGCAATTCCTGCGGGCGGCTGGTTGGCGGGCCGGCCGTGATCAGCGCCAATCCGGGCAACACGTTGGCATTCACCACGCGTTCGGGGCGGGCCACCTGCAACGAAAGGAAATTGGACAGGCCCGGCGCGTTGGGATCAAGGCCGAAGATCTGATCCTGGCGCGGGCTGCGCATATTGGCATCGACCAGAAGGATCTTGAAGCCGACCTGTGACATCGCCACGGCAAGATTGGCCGCCACCCACGAACAACCATGGCCATCGGCCGAACCCACCACCGCAAGGCCGCGGCGGCCGTTCTTGATATGCTGGGCGATCACTTGCGTGCGCAGCATGCGGATCGATTCTGCCCGCACCGACGCAGGATCGGACAAGACGACCAGTTCATCCGAAACCGGGCGGCGCGCCACATCCTGCAACGCCATGCTGGTGATCAGCTGTTCACGGGCGCGATCAAGATCTTCTGTGGTGATATAGCCCAGTTCAAGCGCGGCCTGATCGAAATCCAGCGCGCGTTCACTGGCATGGCCAGCCACGCGTGCCGCCTGATCGTCGGTCAGATAGCCCAACCGGGTCAGAACATCGCGGATCGGTGCATCATAGCGTGTGTTCGAGGTATAGCTGCCGCCCGACACCACACTGCCAGCGACTTCCACCGCCTGCACTTCGCTTTCGATATTGTCCATTGGTTCACCAATCATTGGGCCGGCTGCCAACCAGGCGCGTTACGACCGCGTCTATACAATATGCGCTTCAAGGCCTGCTGCCATTCAGGGCGACGCCGATCCGCAATCACGGTGAACACCGGCACGCGTGCGGCAAAGGCCAGATCTTCGCCGCCCCGCACACGACGGTTCACCAATTCGATGATCATCGCCATCACCACACCAAGCGAAAGCCCGGCCCCCAGCGCCAAAGTGATGATCAGCGGCCAGACCGGGAACGACGGCGAGTTGGAAACCGTCGCGTCACCCAGCACGACCAGGCCGGAATCAGCCACATTGGCTTCCAGTTGCAATTCGCTGGTCCGCTTGGCGGCCTGTTCATACTGCTGGCGCCGCAGTGACACTTCGCTGACCAATTGGGTCAGACGATCAAGCTTGTCCTTCATGGCAAAGACTTTGCCGCGCTGGGCGGTATACTGCGCTTCCAGTTGGGCAATCCCGCTGCTGGTGGCGCCAAGCTGGGCCGCACCGGCCGCACGCGCACCGGTCTGCTCGCGCGCCAGTTGGCGCGTCAGTTCGGTCCGCCGCGCGATCAGGCCAAGATAGGTCGGATGCTGGTTGCCCAGCTTTTCCGATGCCTGTTCGATCTGGTCATTCAACGTCAACAACTGGAGCTTGAGCTGATCGACAAGGCTCGATGCCGTGGCCTGGCGCATGGCTTCGAACTGTTGCAGGCCCTGGTTGCTGCGGGCAGCGGTCAGGGCCGATTGCAGACTGGCAAGCCGAACCGTTTCGACCTCGCCTTCAGCCGTCATGACGATGCCATTTTCCTGCTCGAACTGGTTCTTGGCCGTTTCCGCGGTTTCGAGGGCACGCAGGGCACGGTTGGCCTGTTCGCGATACCATTCGGCGGTGCGCCCGGCACTGTCGGTGCGGAACTTGAGGCTGTTGACGATATAGGAATCGCGCAGCGCATTCACCGTGCGGCGGGCAACCTCGGGATTGCTCGCCTCATAGCTGATTTCCATGATGTTGCTGCCTTCGACAACATTCACGGTCACGCTTCTGACAATCCGGTCAGCCAGCCAGCGGCGGAAATCGCCATAGCCACCGGTTTCAGCCTGCCAATCGGCCAGCAAGGCCGCGTTGCCGGTCAGGCCAAGGCGGTCAACCGCTTCACCTGCAATGCGATAATCCTTGATCAATTCCAGCTGCGTACTGATGAACTGCCGCAAGCCATTGCCATTGATCACCTGGCCGGTCACCGGGTCAGGCTTGAAATTGTCCATCAGCACGCGAGCGTTGGCAGGATAACGGGCCGGCAGGATCAGGCCCACCCCAACCGCAACAGTCAGTGACAGGGATACAGCGATCAAGACGACCCACCGACGAGCCATCAGGATACGTAGCAATTGAATGATACTCATCGCCTGTCGTCAGCCTTTGTTGATGTTGTGCAGACCTACGGATCAATTGGCGCAATGCCAGTCGATCCAAGAATCAGAACAACCGTTCCTTGATCACCAATATGTCGCCGTTCAACACCTTCTGTGACAGATCGGCGTCGACTTCCTTGGCATTACCCCGGATCAGTCCGACCTTGTTGGCATTGCCCGAAGCCGACACACCGCCCGATAGCGCGACGGCCTGGCGGATGGTCATCCCCGGCAAGATGGCCTTCATCCCCGGACCATTGATGGCGCCATAAATGAAGAATGTTTCCGCGGGAGGGACGAACAAGGTATCGCCCGGGACCAGCAGCGGATCACTGTCACGCTCGCCCTTCACCAGATCGTCCACCTGCAAGGTGCGCACCGGCTGGCCACTGCGACGCAGATACACAAAATTTGCCGCATCCACCCGCACCCAGCCCGCCTTCAGCAAGATCTCCAGAGCATGATACGGACGATCGAGCGGATAGATGCCCGATTGGCCAACATTGCCGGCGACATTGACCGAACGCGAAACATAGGCGCCGACCTCAATGTTGACCAAAGGCGATTTGAGGAAGCCGCCGGCCACCAGCTTGTCGGTGATCTGCCGCGCCAGGCTGATATTGGTTTCACCTTCGGCCTTCACGATGCCGATCAAGGGCATCACGATCGTGCCATCATGCTTCACGCGGGTGCTGACATTGAATTCCGCCTGGCCATAGACAATCACCTGCACCGTATCGTCCGGTCCAAGGCGGTAACCCTGGTATCCGGCATCCTGTGCCTGCGCGCTGACCGCCAACGAAGCCGCAAGCATCGCCATCTTGAGTTTGTGGATCATCAACTACCCCTTCCAAATGCGACACTGAGGTTGAGACCGGCACCTGTTGAGGTGAAACTGAACAGATCCGGGTTCGAAATCCGCTTCACATGGTTCACTTCCACGCTGGCTCGCAATCGTTGACCGATCTTGCCCCCGACATTGATGAAGTAAGATTCGAAGCGGTCCGACCGGCGCGCGGCCGGATCAAATTGCGATACGAAACCACCCTGATAGCGATTACGGCTGAACAGCCCCCCTGCTGTAACCGTGTACTGGCCAAGCTTGGCGTTTGCCGACGCCGCATAAGTGTTGCTGATGGTCAGCAGGGCGCCGACGAAGGGGTTTGAATTGACGGTGCGGTCGGCGGAGACCTCAAATGCAAGCCGCGATGACAGGGTGACAGCAAGGGCCCCGTCATAGCCAATCCCCGAGAACCCGGCCCGATCGACAATCTGCGGCAGCCCATCAACGATGATCACTGTTGATTCCGTGCCAGGCTTGTTATCGATCGCCGAAGCTCCCAGCGTCGCCGTTATCCGGTTTCCAAACGCCCTCGACACACCCACCCGCAGCGACCGCTGCTTGAAACTGTCCTCGACAATGCCGTTGGGGCTTACCACAAAACGCCCGGGAAAATGCACATCCGAGATGGCGCCGCCCAGCGAAAACTGCCCGAGCCCACTGGCGTTGAAACCCAGGCCGGCCGAATAATCCAACCGATCGGTGTTCAGCGCGAAGCTTGCACCAGCGACGTTCTTGTCTTTGCTCTTGCTGATGGCGCCGTTCACCGACAGCGCGTTGCCGATCTGGCAATTGGCCGCCGTTCCCAGTGTTTCAGTCTGTTGCTGAAAGCCACCGAACAGCCCTGCGTCCGTGCGAAGGTTCAAGCTCTTGCGGAAAGAGCCCCCAAGTTGGCCAGAGCATCTGGACAAGACAAAATCCAACCCGCCCGACAAGCTGCTGCGATCCCCGCCCTTGATCAACTGGTTACCAAGCACGATGTCGCGACCGTAGCTGCCGTCGACAAAAAGCCCCAAGCGCTTGCTGCCAAGGCCATAGCTGGCCGAAACCTGCGGCAGGAAACGCACAGCGTCGTCAATGGCCGGGAGCCTTGAGAAATTGGTTTCATAACGGTTGGAAACCGATGCCGTAACGGCCAGGCCGCGGCCATTGAAGCCCGCCACGCCAGGCACCCTGGCGCCCGACCGCACCGGGCCATCATCACTGTTGCTGGCCATTGGCCGGACAGTTTGCTGCGCCGGATTGATCTGAGCTGAGGCAGGCTGGGCGGCGATCGCAGCACCGATCAAAAAGGCACTGGCCAATGCGACGCGCGCCTTGTCAGTTGGCTGCTTGCTCGCCCCATCGATTTCTTGTCGCGCCATTACGATCGTCAATCCTTAGTTTCATGTTTCCAGCCAATTCACGTCATTGGTCGGTTAAGATTGGTCAGTTAAGCTTCAATGGCCGCCTGCTACACGCAGGCAAGCAAACCGGCAACCGTGCATCCGCCGGCAAAACCGATTTTCGACAGATTCAGCCGGGCAGCGGCTGTTTTGACCCTCGCTTCAGGCCGGACTTCGTGGCAGAGGCTCCGTTCATAATGAACCTGTTTCGCGCGTCGTGCCGTAAATGGCGGCGAGCGCTCACGGAAACGGGCGTTGTTTCACGCAGGCACAGAGGTAGCGATGATCTGGAAGCGCAAATTGCGGAGCGGTGCCGACAACAGCGCAGGCTCGGACACACCGGCAGCGACGGACACGGCCACGACCCGTTTTCAGGATCCTGTGGGGCTGCCCCCGGCCTACACCGCCGGAGAAGGCCTGCCCGGCGACGACGTGGTGACATCCGAAATGGCCTTGTGGCGCCAGACGGACTTCGAGCCGGGCCCGATGCTGCCCAAGTTCATCGCAAGCGCTTCCGACGACGTCGAAAGCGACACCACGAGCGCCCTTGCCCGCCGCCGATTGGCCCTGCGTGATTCGTTGGGCGCGTCCCAGCCGGTCACGGCCCGCGAGGCCTTTGCCGGCCGCCACGAGGCGATGGCCCAACTGATCAACGCCATTGAGGAACAGCGGGTCCATGTGGTCATCTACGGTGAGCGCGGGATCGGCAAGACCAGCCTTGTCCACGTGTTCACACAGACGGCCCGCGAAGCGCGCTACCATGTGATCTATGCCAGTTGCGGCACGGCGGCGGTTTTTCCGGAAATGTTCCGCAGTGTGCTGGGGCTCATCCCGCACATCTACCACGCGACGGTGCTGCCCAATTCCAGCGAAGCCGAAAAGGGCGGAAACTTCGATTCGATGCTGCCTCCCGGCGATTTCGGCGCGCGCGAGCTGGCCGAAATCCTCGCCGGCGTTGTCGGTACGCGGGTCCTGGTGATCCTCGACGAATATGATCGCGTGGTTGATCCGAACTTCCGCCGTGAAGTCGCTGAATTGATCAAGAACCTGTCTGATCGCGCGGCCCGCGTGCAACTGGTGATCACCGGGGTTGCGCTCAACCTTGATGAGCTCATCGGCTATGCCCCGTCGATCAGACGCAACGTTGCCGGCCTGCCGATGCGGCCGATGTCGTCCGAAGAAGTGCTTGATTTGCTGCGGATGGGCGAGCGCGCCGCCGATATCAGCTTCAGCGAAGCAGCCGTGGCGCTGATATCGCGCATGTCGGCCGGTTCGCCCTATCTTGTGCGTCTGCTCGGCCACCAGGCCGGGATCAACACCATAAACGCCGGCCGTGATCGGGTGACCGAAACCGACGCCGGCAACGCCATCGAGCGGGTGATCAGTGATTGGCAGGCCAGCTTGCCGCGCCGTGTGCAGGCCAATCTGGCACGGGAAGAGGCGCGCACCCACGTGGATCTTCTGGTTGCCGCAGCCCGCGCCGGCAACTCGGCGGATGGCTGGTTCACGGTCGACGATGTGTACACCGAAATGGGCGGCGCGCTGACGCCGCTGGTGATCGAACGCGATCTGAAGTTGTTCGTGAACAACGTCGATCTGCTGGAACGCCGCGAAGGGCCGGGCGATCCGCATTTCCGCTTTGGCTATCCCGGCGTTGCGGCATTGCTGATCATCTCCTCGGCGATGGCCCGCGCGGCGCTTTGACGCCCTTCAACCGGATCGGTGCAATGAACAGTCCATTTGCAGGCCCTGACAAGGCAGACCCGCTTGCGGCATCGATGGCGGCGCCGCGTGCAACCGTGATCATCCCGCACTATAACATGCCGGATGCACTGGCCCGCTGCCTGCGGTCGATCACCAGCCAGGCTTTTGACGGCGCAGTGGAAATCATCGTTGTCGACAATGGATCCAAGATCACGCCCGAGGCGGCGCTGGTCGAGTTTCCGCAGGTTCGCCTGTTGTCTGAAAAGACGCCAGGCCCCGGCCCGGCGCGCAATACGGGCGTCCGGGCGGCCCGGGCACCGGTGCTGGTGTTCATCGATGCCGATTGCCGCGCTGAACAGGGCTGGCTGAATGCAGCGGTCAACGCTGTGGAATCACGGGAAAATCGCGGTGTTGTCGGTGGAGACGTCTGTATCGACATCGATGACACCAGCAACCCGACCGCTTTGGAAGTCTATGAAGCGTTTTTTGCCTATCGCCAGCGCCTGTATATCGAACAGCATGGCTATTCGGGCACCGGCAACCTCGCCATGCACCGCGATGTCCATGAAAAGGTCGGGCCGTTCGTCGGCATATCCTATGCCGAAGATGTTGATTGGGGCAGACGCGCCACCGCGGCGGGTTATCGGGTCAGCTTTGTCGACAACATGGTCGTCTACCATCCGGCGCGGCCGGACCTGGCCAGCCTGCTGGTCAAATGGCAACGCCACATCGCGCATTTCTATGAAGGCCACATCGCCGAAGGCCGGCCGCGTTGGCAGTGGCTGCTGCGCGCCCTGATGATGCCGCCATCGATTCTGGTGGATGGCACGCGTCTGTTGCTGGCGCGGCAGGAACGCGGCCTGCCCGCCCCCGCGCGGCGCTGGGGCGGTGTCCAGGTGCTGGCGTCGGTGCGCATGATGCGCATGCGCGAGATGCTGCGAATCCTGCTGGCGGGGCGCAGCGATGCCCGCGCCGCCTGGCAGGATCAAAGCTGATGGCAGCGCCAAAATTGTCGCCCATCTTGGGAGTGGTGATCGTCAATTTCCGTGGCGCCGCCGACACCATCGAATGTCTCGAAAGCCTGCTGCGTTGCCCGCTGCAGATGAAGATCGTCGTGGTTGAAAATGGGTCTGGCGACGATAGCGTGGCCAGATTGCGGGGATGGGCGGCCGGAACCGTGTCATCAGTGGCCGAATCGGCCGAACTGGCCGGCTTTTCGACACCGCCGATGGCCAAACCGATCGCCATGGCCGAAGTGACCACCGACGCGATCGGCAAGGGCCCGATCGCGCCGCTCAGCATGATTGTCTCGCCCGACAACCTGGGCTTTGCCGGCGGCAACAATCTGGGCCTGCGCCATCTGCGCTCCGATCCGCGTCTGACGGCCTTCTGGCTGCTCAACAACGACACGGTCGTCACCCCGGAATCGCCGGGCGCGTTGCTGATCCGCATGCTAGCCACCCCGCGCGTTGGCATGTGCGGCACGGTGGTGCGCCATTATTGGGAGCCAAGTCGCCTGCAGGCCCTGAATGGGTCATCGTTCAATCTGTGGACAGGCATGGGCAGATCACTGGGCGGCGAAGAGCCGGCAACAATGACATACAGCCCGCAGGATGTTGCCGACGCCACCGATTATGTGCTCGGCGCCAGCCTCGCGGTCAGCCGTGGTTTCCTGGATGCCGTCGGCCCGATGGCCGAGGCCTATTTCCTCTATTTTGAAGAAGCGGATTGGGCCTGGCGCAACCGTCGCCTTGGCAGTGACCGCTTCGAGATTGCCTTTGCCCATGGCGCCACGGTTTTCCACAAGGCCGGCAGCTCGATCGGGTCCAGCAGCGCGCGCAGCGCGCGCTCGCCGTTTTCGGAGTATTGGCTGGCCCGATCGCGGCTGAAATTCATCTGGCGGTTCGCCCGCCTGCTGTGGCCATGGCATTGGGCGCTGTGCTGGGCGCTGGTGCTGCGCCGGTTGATCCGGCGCAAACCGGCGCATGCCAACGCCATCGCCCGCGCAGCGCTGGGCCTGAAACCATGACATGTCGCCGATGCGTAGATGATGCCAACACGGCCACCTCCATGGAGGCATTGACTGTCGCTTCGGCAACAGCAACAGCAACAAACGAAAATCATTCGATGCCTGGCACGGTCAGGCGCGGACTTCAAGAGGAGACTTCGGGATGAACATGCAACGCACATCGCTGTTGGTGATGGCGGCAACCGCCGCCTTGCTGGCCGGCTGCTCCAAGGATGCGGACAAGCCCGATGGCCAGGTTGTGGCCAAGATCGATGGCCGGGATGTGACCATTCACGAAGTGAACCAGGAGATTTCCTCGCTGGGCGCGCAGGCGCAGGGCGCGCCGCGCAAGCTGGTCGAAGCCGTTGGCCTCGCCCGGGTGATCGAGCGCAAGATGCTCGCCCAGGAAGCCCGCAACCGCAAGCTCGACCAATCGCCGCAGTTCGTGCTGGCCAAGACCCGCAATGACGAAAATCTGCTGGTGCAGGCGTTGCAGGCCGAAGTGGCCGGCAAGGTGGCCGAAACACCGCGGGAACAGGCGCAGAAGTTCGTCGAGGAAAATCCGGTGATCTTCGGTGATCGTCGCATCCTGACCCTCGATCAGATCCAGTTCCTGCAACCGCCCAATTTCGGCGCCTTGCCGCTGAAGGACGCCAAATCGATGCAGGCGGTGGAGCGGGTGCTGCTCGACGCCAACATCGAATATCGCCGCGCGCCGCAGCAGCTCGATTCGCTCATCCTCGATCCGCGGCTGAGCACCGAAGTCATCCGCATGGCCAAGGGCCCCAATGGCGAACCGTTCATGTTCACCGATCAGCCGGCCGGGGCGCCGGCGCCGATCGTCTATGTCAACGTCGTCAGCAACATGAAGGTGGAGCCGTTCACCGGTGAACGCGCCATCGCCTATGCCCAGCAGTTGATCGAGCGCCAGGAAATCGCCCGCCGTCTGCAGGCCGAGCTCACCAAGTTGCGCGAAGCGGTCAAGGGCAAGATCACCTATGCCAACGGCCTCGACACGCCCGAAAAGATCGCCGCACAGCTTGACAAGCAGGCGGAGGCCGTGGCGAAGCAAAAAGCCGCCGAGGATGCGCGGGCCAAGGCCGGCAGCGCCAAGGCACCGGCCAAGCCACCGGCGGCTGCGGCACCCGCCGCGCCAGCGGCGAAGTGAGGATCAGGCGGCGGGTAACCGTCGTCGGCAAGGCTTCTCTCACGGTGGCATGATCCGGGTGGCGTTGGCTGGCCAGCCTTGGCTGAGCCGGGTGACAACAGGATCAAGGGATTGAACATGCGCCGTGGGGTCATTCTGGCAGGTGGTTCGGGCACGCGGCTGTATCCGCTGACCAAGCCGGTATCGAAGCAGTTGATGCCGGTTTATGACAAGCCGATGATCTATTATCCGCTGTCGGTGCTGATGCTCGCCGGCGTGCGCGATATCCTGATCATCACCACCCCTGCCGATGCGCCGGCGTTCCACGGCTTGCTCGGCGATGGCAGCCAATGGGGCCTCAATATCCAATATGCCCAGCAGCCGCGCCCGGAAGGGCTGGCGCAGGCCTATCATATCGGCGCTGACTTTGTGGGCAACGACCCGTCGGTGCTGATCCTGGGGGACAATATCTTCTATGGCCATGGCCTGCCGGAGCTGTTGACCAGGGCCGATGCACGCGACCATGGCGCCACTGTGTTCGGCTATTATGTGAAAGACCCGCGATCGTACGGGGTGGTGTCGTTCGACGGCCATGGCCGCGCGCTGACCATCGAGGAAAAGCCCGCCCAGCCCAAAAGCAATTTCGCGGTCACCGGCCTGTATTTCTATGACGGCAATGCCGTGGCCATGGCACGTGATCTGAAGCCATCGCCGCGCGGCGAACTGGAGATCACTGACCTGAACCGGCTCTATCTTGAGGCCGGTTCGCTGGATGTGGAACTGATGGGCCGCGGCTTTGCCTGGCTGGATACGGGCACCCATGGCTCACTGCTCGATGCGGCGCTTTATGTGCGCATCGTCGAAGAACGCCAGGGCCTGAAGATCTGCTGCCCGGAAGAAATCGCCTGGCGCAAGGGCTTCATCGACGCCGAACAACTGGCCCGCATTGCCGAACCGCTGCGCAAATCCGGCTATGGCGAATATCTGCTCGAACAACTGGAGCACGGCCGGTGAAGCTGACCCAAACCGCCTTGCCCGGCGTCGTGCTGATCGAACCCAAGGTGTTCGGCGACGCCCGCGGCTTTTTCCTGGAAAGCTGGAATGCCCGCAGCTTTGCCGAAAATGGTCTCGATCTCGATTTCGTGCAGGACAATCACAGCCGGTCCGCGCGCGGGGTGCTGCGCGGCCTGCATTATCAAATGGTCAATCCGCAAGGAAAGCTGGTGCGGGTGACGCGCGGGGCTGTCTATGATGTCGCCGTCGATATCCGCCGGTCCTCGCCGCATTTCGGCCAGTGGGTGGGTTATGAACTGTCCGACAGCAATCACCACATGCTCTATATTCCGCCGGGCTTTGCCCATGGTTTTGTGGTGCTGAGCGAGGTCGCAGACTTCGTGTACAAGTGCACCAGCCTGTATGATGCCGGCAGCGATCGCGGCATCCGCTGGGACGATCCGGCGATTGGGATCACCTGGCCCGAAACCGGCACTGCCCCCTTGCTGTCCGGCAAGGATGCGGTCGCGCCGTTGCTGGCCGACGCGGAGGTGTTCGCATGAGGGTGCTGGTGGCCGGCAGTGGCGGCCAATTGGGCCGCGCGCTTGGCGCGAGCGTGCCAGCCGGCGTCACGCTGGTTTCGCCGCCAGAGGCTGAATTCGATATCTGCAACGCCGATCAGGTCGCCGCCGTGGTCGCCGCTGCCCGCCCGGATCTGGTGATCAATGCCGCGGCGTGGACCGCCGTGGACAAGGCCGAAGCCGAAGAAGACGCGGCGCTGGCGGTCAACGCCACCGCGGTCGGCCATCTGGCAGGCGCGGCCGCAGCCGCCGGCGCACGCTTCGTGCAGGTGTCCACCGATTATGTCTTCGATGGCGAGGCCTTTCGGCCCTATGCGCCCGATACCGCGCCGGCCCCGGCCAGTGCCTATGGCCGCACCAAACTGGCGGGCGAACGCGCGGCGCAGGCGCTGCATCCGGCGCCGCTGATCATCCGCACCGCCTGGGTCTATGCAGCCGCCGGCAACAATTTCGTGCACACCATGCTGCGCCTGATGGCAACGCGCGATGAACTGCGCGTGGTGGGAGACCAGATCGGATCGCCCACCCACGCCGCCAGCCTGGCCCGCGCCATCTGGGCTCTGCAAGGGCACAGCGGCATGTTCCACTGGACCGATGCCGGCGTGGCGAGCTGGCATGATTTTGCCGTCGCCATCCAGGATGAGGCGGTGGCGCTGGGCTTGCTGACACGGGCCGTGCCGGTGATTCCGATCCGCACGGAAGATTATCCCACCCCGGCGCGCCGCCCGGCATGGAGCGTGCTCGACAAAACCAGCAGCTGGGCCGTCACCGGCCCGGCGCGGCACTGGCGCCACGAACTGATCGATTGCCTGCACGAGATCGCGAAAGACAAGGCCGCATGACCAATATGCTCGTCACCGGCGGGGCCGGCTTCATCGGTGCCAATTTCGTGCATTACTGGCGGCAGCATCATGCCGGCGATACCATCGTTGTGCTCGATGCCCTGACCTATGCCGGCAACCGCGCCAATCTGGCCGGGCTGGATGATGTCGTGTTCGAACATGGCGACATCCGCGACACCGCGCTGGTCGAACGGCTGCTCGGCGATCATGCCGTCGACACCATCGTGCATTTCGCCGCCGAAAGCCATGTCGACCGATCGATCCACGGCCCGGCGGCATTCGTAGACACCAATGTGCTCGGCACGCTCAGCCTGCTTACGGCGGCGCGCAGCGTGTGGCTGGCGGGCAGCGGGCGGCCGCACCGCTTCCACCATGTCTCCACCGATGAAGTCTATGGCACGCTCGGCCCCAACGACCCGGCGTTCAGCGAGACAACGGCCTATGCCCCCAACAGCCCCTATTCGGCGAGCAAGGCGGCCAGCGACCATCTGGTGCGCGCCTGGCACCACACCTATGGTCTGGATACGGTGACCAGCAATTGTTCGAACAATTATGGCCCGTATCAATTCCCCGAAAAACTGATCCCGCTGTTCCTGATCAACGCGCTGCATGGCCGGCCGCTGCCGATCTATGGCGACGGGCAGCAAGTGCGCGACTGGCTGCATGTCGAGGATCATTGCCGCGGCATCGAAGCCTGCCTGACGCGCGGCCGCGTGGGGGAAACCTATAACATCGGCGGCGGTGCCGAACTGCCGAACCTGACCGTGATCGACACGCTATGCGCGGCGGTGGATGCTGCTTTTGCGGCCGATCCGGCGCTGGCGGCGCGCTTCCCCGACGCACCGGCGGCAAAGGGCCTGCCCACCGCCAGCCTGAAGACGTTCGTCACCGACCGCCCCGGCCATGATCGCCGCTATGCCATCGACGAAACCAAGGCCCGCAATGAACTGGGCTACGCCCCGGCACGGACGTTCGAGCAGGGCTTTGCCGCCACGCTTGGCTGGTATCTGGCCAACGAAGGCTGGTGGCGCGCGATCATGGACGGCAGCTATCGCGACTGGGTCGCCACCAACTACGCAGCGCGGGCCTGACGCTCCCCGACGCCGGCCGGTTTTGCTGTTGTCAGGGGCGGCCCGCTGGTAATCAGGGGCATGCCCCGCCTCACCCCCCGTTTGCGCCTGTCAGCCATCAGGCGACTGCTCGCCAGCCAGGCGGGCGGCGGCTATGTGCTGATGGCCGCGGCGGCGATCGCCATGCTGGTCGCCAATTCGGGGCTTGCCGCCGATTATGTTCATCTCCAGCATCTGCAGCTTGGCCCGCTCAGCCTGCTGCACTGGATCAACGATGCGCTGATGGCGTTGTTCTTCCTGCTGGTCGGCTGCGAGATCAAACGCGAATTCGTCGATGGCGAAATGGCGACCTGGCCGCGCCGCATCCTGCCCGGCGTGGCGGCACTGGCGGGCATGGCGGCGCCGGCCCTGGTGTTTCTGGCGGTCAATCGTGAAGTGCCGGCCAACAGCAACGGCTGGGCGATCCCCACCGCGACCGATATCGCCTTTGCCCTGGGCGTGCTGGCCTTGCTCGGCAATCGCGTGCCGGGCAGCCTGAAATTGCTGCTGACCGCGATTGCCGTGATCGATGATCTGGGGGCGATCGTCGTGATCGCCGCTGTCTATACATCCGGCGTCGAGGTGGCGGCCCTGGCGGCGGCCGCAGCCTTGGGCGCGGTGCTGGCGGTGATGAACGCCCGCAATGTGGCTGCGGCCTGGCCCTATCTGCTGGTGGGGGCGGCCTTGTGGGTGGCGGTGTATCTGTCGGGGCTGCATGCCACGCTGGCCGGCGTGATCGTCGCGCTGGCCTTGCCGATCACGCGCAGCCGCGGCGTGCCCGAACATCGCGAAAGTCCCTTGCTGCAAGTGGAACATGCGCTGGCGCCGGTGGTGGCCTTTGCCATCGTGCCGCTGTTCGGGTTTTTCAATGCTGGTGTCGACGTGCGGGCGTTGACCCTGTCGGCTGCGCTCGATCCGCTGGTGATCGGCGTTGTCGCCGGGCTGGTGCTGGGAAAACAGATCGGCATTTTCGGCGCCATCATGGCATTGGTGCGCTCTGGCGTCGTGACCATGCCGGCCGGCGCCACCACACGGCAGATCTGGGGCCTGTCGCTGCTGTGCGGCATCGGTTTCACCATGAGCCTGTTCATCGCCGGGCTGGCGTTCGGCGAAGGCAGTGCACGGGACAACGCCGCCAAGCTGGGCATCATCGCCGGCAGCGTGATCGCGGCCATGGCCGGGGTTGCCGTGCTGGCAGGCAGCCGACGCGGGGCGCCGGCTGCCCAGTGATATCAACCGAGCGTGGAGCGCAGCATCCACGCCGTCTTTTCGTGGACCTGCATCCGCTGGGTGAGCAGATCGCAGGTCGGCTCGTCGTGAGCATCGTCGGCGACCGGGAAGATGCTGCGTGCCGTGCGCACCACCGCCAGTTGATCGTCGGAAAGGATGCGGATCATCTCGGCGGCTTCGGGCACGCCGCTGGCCTCCTTGATGGTCGACAGCGCGGCATAGGCCGAATAGCTGCCGGGCGCCGGTTCGCCGAGCGCCCGGATACGTTCGGCGATCACGTCCACCGCCAGCGCCAGTTCGGAGTACTGACCTTCGAACATCAGGTGCAGCGAATTGAACTGCGGGCCGGTGACGTTCCAGTGGAAATTGTGGGTCTTCAGATACAGCGTGTAGGTATCGGCGAGCAGGCGCGACAGGCCGGCGGCAATGGCGCGCCGGTCGGCATCGGGCATGCCCAGATCAATATCGGCATCGGCGGGAATGAGCTTCTTCTTGGCCATATTGTCTCTCCGTTGACGCGGCCTTGCCGCCGGAACGCCGATGGCGTCCAACGGGTATTCCCGAAGAACGCCATCGCTTTTCCCTTGTGTGTTACTGGCAGACGACCGGGCCGCGATCGATGCTGTTGCCGACCACGGCACCCAGGCCGCCACCGATGATGCTGCCCAGCAGTTTGGAGCCGCCCGGTGCGATCACATTGCCGAGCGCGCCGCCGGCGAGACCGCCGATGATCAGGCCGGTGGTGCCGTCACTGCGCCGGCAATAATAGCGGTTGTCATAACCGCGCCACACCGGCTCGTTGCGGCCGAGCGTGACCGGGCGATAATTGCCGCCGGGGCGATAGAATTGCTCGGCGTGCCAGCCCTGCTGGCGCCAGCCATCCTGTCGCCAGCCGGGGCCATTGCCCTGATTGATGCCCGGCTGGCCATAGGCATAGCGCGGGTTGGCGTTGCCCTGATTGCCATGACGCTGGTTGCCATAGCGATTGTTCGCCAGATCGGCGCGCTCGCGCTGATATTCCCGCTCGGCCCGCTGCAGTTCGCGGCGCTCCTGGCGGATCTCGCGCGGGTTGCCGCGTTGCTCGGCGCGAAAGAGATCGCGGCGCTCGTCCTGCACGCGCTGGGCGGCGCGCGACACGTCGCGGCGGTCTTCACGACGTTCGTTCGGGCCATCCCAGGCCAGGGCCGGGGTGGCCACCGCGCCGGCTGCCATCAGGCCAGCCAGCATCATGATCGGAAGCTTCGTCATTGCGTATCTCCTTGGTTGTTCGTTCAGCGGCAAACCGTCCGGCCGGAATCGATGCTCCGGCCGAGCAAACCGCCGACAATGGCACCGGCCACCGTCCCCAGAGCCTTGTCGCCGCGGCGTGCGACCTGATTGCCGATCACACCACCAACCCCGGCACCGATCAGCGTGCCGGTGCGACCGTCGCTGCGCCGGCACCAGCCGCCATCGTGACGGCCGTTCCAGTTCTGGTTGGTGCCGCGCTGGTCATGCTGGCCCTGATTGTAACGGCCCTGCTCATAGAACCCGCCGGACGGACGATCGTTCCGACCCTGGTGGCGCCAGTGGCGATTGTCCGAACCGCGATCGTTCCGGGCACGATCATCCCAGCCACGATCGTCTTTCCAGCCTTGGGACTGTTGCGGCGCATCATGCCACTGGGCCGCAGCGGGGGCGGCCAGGCCCACAAGAAGTGGGCCAAGGCTGGCCAGCATTGCGGTGGTGATCCGGCTGCGCATCATGTGTCTCCTCGGGTTGACGAGACCTGATTCGCACAATGCGGCTGCCAACAGCCTGAACGGACTTGTTATCGCTTGTTCAGATTGGCAGCCGGCATTACAGCGCCAACAGCGGAGTTTTCGCCGCCTCGCCAGGCACTTCGCGCACAAAGCGCGGCACCAGATAGCCCGGCAGCGACGCCCGCACTTGCGCTTCGATCCGGAGGGCATCGGATTCGTTCACATCAAAATGCGCTGCCCCGGCGACGGGATCGGTGAGATGCATGTAATAAGGCAGCACGCCGCAAGCGAACAGCCGCCGGCAATGCGCGGCGATGGTTTCGGCAGTGTCGTTCACCCGGGCCAGCAACACCGACTGGTTGAGCAGCATCACCCCCGCCCCGCGCAACCGCGCCAGCGCCGCCGCCCCGGCTGCAGACAGTTCGTGGGCGTGGTTGCTGTGAATGACGATCACCACCCGCAGGCGCGTGCCGGCCAGCAGCGCCAGCAGGGCAGCGGTGACGCGCGCCGGAATGGCCACCAGGGTGCGGCTGTGCAAGCGAAGCGTGGTGATGTGCGGAATGACGGCAATCGCGTCCACCAGTGCCGCCAGCCGCGCATCGGGCAAGCTGAGCGGATCACCACCCGACAGGATCACTTCGTCGATGGCAGGATCGGCGGCGATCAATGCCAGCGCCTCTGCCACCCGCGCGCGCGTCAGCATGGTGGCGCCATAATCGGTGTGGCGGCGAAAACAATATCGGCAATGGATGGCGCACGATCCGCTGGCCATCAGCAGCGCCCGGCTGCGATATTTCTGCAGCATGCCGGGGGCGGCGCGGTAATCGGCTTCGGACAGCGGATCGGTGAGGCGCTCGGGCTGCGGCCAGGCCTCCTCACCGCGCGCCAGCACTTGCAGCAGCAGCGGATCGGCGGGATCACCCGGCCGGATCAGGCCGAGAAAATGCGGCGGCACCATCAGCGGAAATGCCGGATCGGCAATCACCCCGGCGGGAAAATCAGCCGCATCCAGGCCCAGCCGTGCCAGCAGCGCCGCTGTGGTAATGCGGGCGGCACGCGCCTCATGCTGCCAATCGTCAGGCGCGTTCAGAACAACAGACATGGGTTCGCCGGGATCAAGGATTGGAAGGCGGACATGGTGGGCGCGACAGGGATTGAACCTGTGACCCCTGCCGTGTGAAAGCAGTGCTCTACCGCTGAGCTACGCGCCCCGATGTCCGCGGGTACACCCTGTCGGGAGCGGCGGATTAGGCGGTTTGGGCGAGGCTGTAAAGCCCCGCCCGCGTTTTTACCGCCCGCTGTCCACGGCCCGGTATCAATGCCGAACCGCCGGTTCGATGGCTGTCACGGCCGACGGCTGCACGGCCAGCGTGTCGGCCTCGCTCCATTCGATGGCGACCAGCGGCTTGGTCAGGGCCAGCGCCAGCACTTCATCGACATGGCTGACCGGCACGATGGTCAGCCCCTGCTTCACATTGTCAGGGATTTCGATCAGGTCCTTCTCGTTTTCGGCCGGGATCAGCACCGTGGTGATGCCGCCGCGCAGGGCTGCCAGCAATTTTTCCTTCAGCCCACCGATCGGCAGCACGCGGCCGCGCAGCGTCACTTCGCCGGTCATCGCCACATCCGGGCGCACCGGCACGCCGGTCAGCGTGGAGATGATCGCCGTCACCATGGCAATGCCCGCCGAAGGGCCATCCTTGGGCGTGGCGCCTTCCGGCACGTGGACGTGGATGTCCTTTTTCTCGAACACGGTGGGGCGGATGCCATAATTGTGGGCGCCGGCGCGCACGAACGACAGCGCCGCCGAAATCGATTCGGTCATCACTTCGCCGAGCTTGCCCGTGGTCTTGATGACGCCCTTGCCCGGCGCGGTCACCGCTTCGATGGTCAGCAGATCGCCGCCCACTTCCGTCCACGCCAGGCCGGTCACCGCGCCGATCTGGTCTTCGATATCAGCGAGGCCATAGCGATATTTGCGCACCCCGGCGAACTCGGCAAGATTCTCGGCGTCGATGGTGACGCTGGTCGCCTTGCCTTCCAGGATGCGGCGCAGCGCCTTGCGGGCCAGCTTGGCGATTTCCCGTTCCAGGGTGCGCACCCCGGCTTCGCGCGTATAATAACGCACCAGATCGCGCAGCGCCGATTCCGCCACGCTGAACTCGGTCTTCTTCAGGCCATGCGCTTCATATTGCTTATCGATCAGGTGACGCTGCGCGATTTCGACCTTTTCGTCTTCGGTGTAGCCCGACAGGCTGATGATCTCCATGCGATCGAGCAGCGGCTGCGGCATGTTATAGCTGTTGGCGGTGGTGACGAACATCACGTCCGACAGATCATAATCCACTTCCAGATAATGATCGCTGAACGCCTTGTTCTGTTCGGGATCGAGCACCTCCAGCAGCGCCGAGGCCGGATCGCCGCGGAAATCCTGGCCCAGCTTGTCGATTTCATCCAGCAGGAACAGCGGGTTGGATGTGCCAGCCTTCTTCAGGCTCTGGATGATCTTGCCGGGCATCGAACCGATATAGGTGCGGCGGTGGCCACGGATCTCGGCTTCATCGCGCACGCCGCCCAGGCTGATGCGGATGAACTCGCGCCCCGTCGCCTTGGCGATGCTGCGCCCAAGGCTGGTCTTGCCAACACCGGGCGGGCCGACGAGGCACAGGATCGGGCCTTTCAGCTTGTTGGTGCGGGCCTGCACGCCGAGATATTCGACGATCCGGTCCTTCACCTTTTCCAGGCCGAAATGATCGGCATCGAGCACGGCCTGCGCCGCCACGATATCCTTCTTGATCTTGGACTTCTTGCCCCAAGGCAGGCCGAGCAACGTATCGAGATAGTTGCGCACCACCGTCGCTTCGGCTGACTGCGGCGCCATCGCCTTGAACTTCTTCAGCTCGGCAATGACCTTCTCGCGCGCGTCCTTCGACAATTTCGTCTTGGCGATGCGCTCCTCGAATTCGGCGACTTCGTCCTTCTCGTCATCGCCCTCGCCCAGCTCGCGCTGGATCGCCTTCATCTGCTCGTTGAGATAATATTCGCGCTGGGTCTTTTCCATCTGCCGTTTGACACGGCTGCGGATCTTCTTCTCGACCTGAAGCACGCCCATCTCGCCTTCCATGAAGGCAAAGAGCTTCTCCAGCCGCGCCGCCACATCAGCTTCGGCGAGCAGGCCCTGCTTGTCGGCGATCTTCAGCCCCAGATTGGCCGCCACCGTGTCGGCAAAGCGGCTGGCTTCCTCGATGGCGCCGATCTGGCTGGAGATTTCCGAGGCAATCTTGCGGTTCAGCTTGATGAACTGTTCGAACTGGCCCTGCACGGACCGCAGCAACCCGGCGACTTCGGTTTCGCTGCGGGTCACGTCCTCCAACTCGGCGATCTCCGCCATCAGATGCGGGCCGCTGGCATCGAGCGCCACCAGCCGGGCGCGGCTCTGGCCTTCGACCAGCACCTTCACCGTGCCGTCGGGCAGCTTCAGCAGTTGCAGCACCGTGGCCAGCGTGCCGACATCATAGAGTTCATCGGCGCCGGGATCTTCATCGCCGGGGTTCTTCTGACTGAGCAGGAACACGGTGCGGCCGTTCTGCATCGCGGCTTCCAGCGCGGCCACGGATTTTTCGCGGCCGACAAACAGCGGCACGATCATCTGCGGAAATACCACGATATCGCGCAGCGGCAGCACAGGCAGGGTTTGACTGGTCATGATCTCTCCATTGGGCCGGCAACTGCCTGCACCCGTCTTGCCTGGCTGATATGGGAAGCGTCCGCGGTGGACGCAATGGCAGAATCAGCGCAGATTATTGCCGCATGATGCAAGGGCCGTGCCGAACCGGCCAGAAAATTCATCCCGTGTTTGCAGCGCCCGTGACCACGCCAGCGGCAAACAGGGCGGCAATGGCGGCAGGATCATAGCCGGCAGCGGCAAGAATCTGCCGGCTATGCTCGCCCAGATGCGGCGCCGGACCGGGGGTGGCCAGCGCCTGGCCAAAGCGGGCTGGCGGGCGCGCCTGGCGCACGCGGCCGACGCTGTCATCATGATCGACCGTGATGCAGATGCCATTATGCTGCACCTGCACATCATCCGGCACATCCATCAGCGCCACCACCGGGCCGCCCACCGCACCTTCGCGCACAAAGCCGGCCATCAATTCGGCGCGGGTGCGGCGGGCGATTTCGGCAGAGACCTGCGGCGCCCATTCGCGCTGATGCTGCAAGCGCCCGCCCAACGACTGAAAGCGCGGATCGCTGGCCAGATCGTCGCGATCAAGGCTGCGGCACAGCGCCACAAATTCGGATGCCTGCAGCGCACCGATCGCCACCTGGCCGTCGGCAGCCTTCCACAGCCGCATCTGCGCGCCATATTCCGGCCCGCGCGGCGGCGCATCATCCAGAAACGCATCATTGTACATGCCGTCCGGCCAGTTGAAGGCCACGGCAGCATCGAGCATGGCCACCTCGATTCGCTCTCCGACGGCGTCTGCCCCGGCCAATGCGCGGCGCAGCAGCGATGCCGTGATGGCCTGGGCGGCGGTGAGCGCGGTCACCTTGTCCGCCACCAGATGGCGCACCAGGCCCGGCGTGCCTTCCTTGTCGGTCTGGCTGGCGGCGATACCGGATACGGCCTGGATCACCGGATCATAGACACGCACGTTGGAATAAGGCCCATCGGGGCCAAAACCGGTGATGCTGCAATAGATCAGCCGCGGATTGATCACCTGCAGCCGCGCCCAATCCAGCCCCAACCGCGCCAGTACCCCGGGACGGAAATTTTCCACCAGCACATCGGCGGTTGCCACCAGCCGTTCCAGCACGGCCAGCCCTTGCGGCGATTTCAGATCGAGGCACAGGCCCCGCTTGCCGCGATTGACCGCGATGAACATCGACGACAGATCGGCCTTGCGCGGCCCCAGGCCGCGCACCGGATCGCCGCCGGGGCTTTCGACCTTGATGACTTCGGCGCCCTGATCCGCCAGCATCTGGCAGGCCATCGGGCCGGAAACGATCTGCGACAGATCAATGATGCGGATCCCCGAAAGTGGCCCGTTTCCTAGGGGTCCGGCCATGGTCAGGCTCCAAACTCAATCGTTGATGTTGATGTGGCGCGAATCCTTCAGGAACAGCAGCATGATCACCAGGCCCACTGCCACCACGACGATCGTGTACCACAGGCCGGCAAACACATCGCCGGTCGACACAACGATATATTGCGAGATCACCGGAAGGAACCCGCCGAAATAGCCGGTACCGATGTGATAGGGCACCGACATGCTGGTGTAGCGCACCCGCGCCGGGAACATCTCCACCAGCACGGCGGCAATCGGCGCATAGGTCCAGCCACTGAGTAGCCCGATGGCCGCGACCGCCAGCAGCAATTGCCAGACGATGACGCGATCGGGATCGGCCTTTTCGGGCCAGCCGGCGGTATTGAGCGCGTTATTCCACGCCGCCTTGTCAAAGCCTTCCAGCCGCGTGCCGGCCACCTTCATGGCCAGCACCGATGCGTCTTCCTTCTCATAGGAAACGCCGCGCTTGGTCAGCCATTCCAGCGCCTTGCCGCACTCGGCCTCCTGCTTGAGGAAGATGTTGTATTCGCAGGGCGGCAGTTCGACGGTGACCGGCGCCGTGGCCATGGCTTCGTACAGTGCCGGATTGGCGCCCTTGGCCATCAGATCGAAAATCGGGAACAGCGCCACCAGCGTCAGCGCAAAGCCGGCCGACAGCACCTGCTTGCGCCCGAAGCGATCCGACAGGGCGCCGAAATAGATATAGGCCGGCGCAGACACGGCGACCCCGACGGCGAGATAGAGCAAGGCCTCCGTTTCCGGCAGGCGCGCGGTGTTCTGCAGGAAATAGAGCGTGCCGAACTGGCTGGTATAGAAGATCACCGTGAAACCGGCCGAAACCGCCAGCGCGACCAGCAGGCGCCCCTTGTTGCCAGGGGCACTCAAGGCATCCTTGAACGGGTTCTTCGACGTGGTGCCGGCCGATTTCATTTTCTGGAACACCGGGCTTTCCGACAGTTTCAGCCGCACCCACAGCGAGATGCCGAGCAGCAGCAGCGACACCACGAACGGCACACGCCAGCCCCAGGCGTTGAACTGGTCTTCCGGAATCAGCGCCTTGGTGGTGAGCACCACAGCCAGCGTGAGCATGAAGCCGCCAGCCGCTGCAGCCTGGATCCAGCTTGTATAGGCGCCGCGCTTGCCGGGCGGGGCATGTTCGGCGACGTAAATCGCCGCGCCGCCATATTCGCCGCCGAGCGCCAGGCCCTGCAACATGCGCAGCGTGAGCAGCATGATCGGCGCCAAAATGCCGGCCTGTTCGAAGGTGGGCAGCAGCCCGATACAGGCGGTGGCACCGCCCATCATCGCAATGGTGATCAGGAACGTATATTTGCGCCCGACCTTGTCCCCGAACCAGCCGAACACCAGCGCGCCCAAAGGCCGGAAGAAGAAGCCGATGGCAAAGGCGAACAGGCTGAACAGCAGTTCGGTGGTCGGGTTGCCGGTGGCGAAAAACAGCTTGCCAAGCAGCCCGGCCAGGATGCCGTACAGGAAAAAATCATACCATTCGAACACGGTGCCCAAGGAACTGGCGACAATCACCAGCCGATCCCGTTTCGGATCGATCACCTCTGCCCCCGCCGCTGACCCTGCGCCCAAGTTCCGGCCTCCCCGCCTGTTGCTTGGTTTCCGGCATAGCGCATGCGGCGGCAGTTGCAACGGGGGGTGCACATGGGCAAGGCTGATGCCCATGCGATACGATGCAATCATAGTCGGCGGCGGCCACAATGGCCTGGTGACTTCCTGGTATCTGGCCCGCGCCGGCCTGAAGGTGCACATCTGCGAAGCGCGCGATGTGGTGGGCGGGGCCTGCGTCACCGAGGAATTCGCAGCCGGATTTCGCAATTCCACCGCCAGCTACACCGTCTCGCTGTTGCAGGAAAAGGTGGCGAGCGACATGCGGCTGGCCGATCATGGCCTGAAGATCGTGCTGCGGCCGCTCGGCAATTTCCTGCCGCTGGACGGCGATTATCTGAAAGTCGGCGCCGGGCAGACCCAGGCTGAAGTGGCGCGCTTTTCGGCGAAGGATGCCGCCGCCCTGCCCGCCTATGATGCGCGGCTGGAGGTGCTGGCCGATCAGATGCGCCGGCTGGCGTTGCAGATCCCGCCGGGGCGCGGACTGGGCGGGCTGGCGGCACTGGCCACGCAGGGCTGGCCGCTCACCGGCCTGGATATGGCCGAGCAGCGCGATCTGCTGGCCCTGTTCACCCGCAGCGCGCGGGAATTTCTGGATGGCTGGTTTGAATCGGATCCGATCAAGGCGGTGCTGGGCTTTGACAGCATCGTCGGCCATTTCGCCAGCCCCGACACGCCGGGGTCGGCCTATGTGCTGCTGCATCACGTGTTCGGTCAGGTGAATGGCGTCAAGGGCGCCTGGGGCCATGCGATTGGCGGCATGGGCGCCATCACCCAGGCCATGGCCAAGGCCTGCGCGGCGGCGGGCGTGTCAATCGGGCTGGAACAGCCAGTGGCCCGCGTGAACATCGCGAACGGCCGCGCCTGTGGGGTGACGCTGGCCGATGGCCGCGTGCTGGAAAGCAAGCTGGTGGTCAGCAATGTCGGCCCGGCGCTGCTGTTCGGAAAGCTCGTCGAGCGCACTGCCCTGCCGGCTGATTTCGCCCGCGCCATGGATGGCTATGCCACTGGCTCCGGAACCTTCCGCATGAATGTCGCGCTGTCGGAACTGCCGGAGTTCAGCGTGCTGCCGGGGCACGGCGCGCATCACGGCGCCGGCATCATCATGGCGCCGAGCCTGGAATACATGGACCGCGCCTACACCGATGCCAAGGCGCATGGCTGGTCCGCCAAACCGATCGTCGAAATGCTGATCCCGTCCACACTCGATGACACGCTGGCACCGCCGGGTTGCCACGTCGCCAGCCTGTTCTGCCAGCAGTTCGCGCCGCGCCTGCCAGACGGGAAAAGCTGGGACGATGCGCGCGAAACGGTCGCCGATCTGATCATCGACACTGTCACCGCGCACGCCCCCAATTTCAAGGCCAGCATCATCGCCCGCCAGATCCATTCCCCGCTCGATCTGGAGCGCAAGTTCGGTCTGGTCGGCGGCGATATCTTCCACGGCCGCATGAGCCTGGATCAGTTATGGGCGGCACGCCCGGTGCTGGGCCACGGCGACCATCGCATGCCGGTGCCTGGCCTCTATCTGTGCGGCAGCGGCGCGCATCCCGGCGGCGGCGTCACCGGCGCCCCCGGTCACAACGCCGCGCGCGCCATCTTGTCTGATCGGCGCTTTGCCTGGGCGCTTGTGTAGGCCAGCATTGGCCACGCCGCCGCCACCAGCCCAAGGCTCCACAAATTGGGCTCCAGCCCGGCCGCATAGAGCGCAAACACCGCGTAACCGCAGCCCGCGACCGCCACCAGCCGCAGCGCGCCGCCCAGCAGCTTCACCGCCGCCAACGCCACCGCCAGATAGCCGATCAGCATTGCCGAGGTGGCCACCAGAATGAAGAATTCGAACAGGCCGGCCAGGCTGCGGCTGACATTGAACAGCACCAGCACCGCCGCCAACCCGCTGGCCAGCCATACCGAAGCAGCGGCTGCGCCATGGCGGTTCAGCCCGGCAAAGCGCGGTGGAAACTGCCCAGCCAGCGCCATCGCCCGCGGCAACTCCGCGGCCATCAGCGTCAACCCATTCACCGTCCCCAAGGCCGAAATCGCCGCAAACACGCCGATCAGCGCCGCGGTTTCCCGCCCGACGAACGGCGCTGCGAAATCGGCAAAGGGCGCGTTGGACTTGGCCAGTGCAGCTTCGGGCATCAGGGCGATCATCGCCGCCGAAATCGCCATGTAGAGCAGCCCGGCCAGCAATGTACCGATGATGGTGGCGGCCGGCACGGTGAATTCCGGCCTGATCACCTTGTCCCCCGGTACGGTCGCCGATTCAAACGCCAGAAACGCCCACATGGTCAACGTCACACTGGTGATCACGCCGCCCGCCTCCATCGGCGCCGGCGGCGTCACCACGGCCGCAGCGCCATTTGTCAGCAGCAACCAGCCCGCAATGCCGACCACGGCCAGCAGCGGCACCAGCTTGGCCAGCAAGGTCGCCTGCTGGAACCAGCTTACCACGCTGGCCCGGTTGAGATTGATCAGCGTCACCAGAACCAGCACCGCCACGGATGTCGCAACGCCCAGCCCCGGCACGGTCGCCAGCGCCGGCCAAAGCACGGTCAGGTTCGAAACCACCGCCACGGCCAAGGCGGCATTGCCCACCCAGACGCCAATCCAGTAGCTCCACGCCGCATAATAGCTGGCCTGCCCGCCAAACGCCCGCTCCACATAGGCATGCGGGCCGCACAGCCCGGGCAATTGCCGCGACAGCGCTGCATAGCAGCCAGCCAGCGCCAAGGTGCCGGCAAGCGCAATCACCCACCCGCCCATAGCCGACCAGCCATAAGGCGCCAGCGTGGCCGGGAGCAGAAACACGCCCGAGCCCACCATATTGCCCATCACCAGGGCGATGCAGGCCATCAGTCCCAGGCTGCGCTGCGGTGTTTCCATATCCGTCTCCCCGCGCCTTGCTGCCCCTTAAGCTGCTGCCCGTCAACGCCACCTGCCCAAACCACGCAGATCGGACTAAGCTGCAGACATGCCGACTCTTCAACCCACCATTGCCCGCGTCACCGATCGCATCATCGAACGCAGTCGGAGCGGGCGCCGCCGCTATCTCGATCTGATCGCCGGCCAGCGTGAGGCCGGCATGAACCGCGGCAACCTCTCCTGTTCGAATCTCGCACATGGCTTTGCCGCCGCGCTGGATGACAAGGCCAGCATAAAGGCCGGTGCCCGCGTCAACATCGGCATCGTCACCGCCTTCAACGACATGCTGTCCGCCCACCAGCCCTATGGCCAATATCCGCCGCAGTTGAAATTGTTCGCGCGCGAAGCCGGCGCCACCGCGCAGGTGGCGGGCGGCGTGCCGGCGATGTGCGATGGCGTCACCCAGGGCCAGGTCGGCATGGAATTGTCGCTGTTCAGCCGCGATACGATCGCGCTGGCCACCGCCGTCGCGCTGTCGCACGGCATGTTCGAAGCGGTCGCCCTGCTCGGCATCTGCGACAAGATCGTCCCCGGCCTGCTGATCGGCGCCTTGCGTTTTGGTCATTTGCCGATGCTGTTCGTGCCGGCCGGGCCGATGCCGTCGGGCCTGCCCAACAAGGAGAAGCAGCGCATTCGCCAGCTCGCCGCCGAAGGCAAGGCCAGCCGTGCCGAACTGCTGGAGGCCGAAAGCGCCAGCTATCACAGCCCCGGCACCTGCACCTTTTACGGCACGGCCAACTCGAACCAGATGCTGATGGAGGTGATGGGGCTGCACATTCCGGGCGCGGCCTTCGTCAATCCGGGCACCCAATTGCGCACCGCGCTCAGTCGCGCTGCCATGCACCGATTGGCGGCGCTGGGCACCGCCGGGGATCGGGCGCTGGGCGTGTGCGTGGATGAACGCGCCATCGTCAACGCCATCGTCGGCCTGCTCGCCACCGGCGGTTCGACCAACCATGCCATCCATCTACCGGCCATCGCGCGCGCCGCCGGCATCGCCATCGATTGGCAGGATTTCGATGAACTGTCCGCCGCGGTGCCGCTGATCGCGCGCGTCTATCCAGGCGGTTCTGCAGACGTGAACCAATATCATGCGGCCGGCGGCATCGGCTTCACCATCCGAACGCTGATCGATGCCGGCCTGCTGCACGGTGATATCCCGACCGTGGGTGGCGACAGCCTCGCCGATTTCGCCCGCGAACCGATGCTGGACGGCGATCGGCTGGCCTGGCGCGACCTGCCGGATAGCCGTGACGAAACGATCCTGCGCCGGGTGAGCCATCCGTTCCGGCCCGATGGCGGCATGCGGCTGGTGCAGGGCAATCTGGGCCGCGCGATTTTCAAGACCAGTGCCGTCGAGGAATCGCGCTGGACCATCGAGGCCCCTGCCCGCGTGTTCGACGATCAGGACAGCGTGCTGGCCGCGTTCAAGGCCGGCGAGCTTGACCGCGATGTGGTGGTGGTGGTGCGCGGCCAGGGACCACAGGCCAACGGCATGCCGGAATTGCACAAGCTCACCCCGGCATTGGGCGTGTTGCAGGATCGTGGGCATGCCGTGGCGCTGGTTACCGATGGCCGCATGTCGGGGGCGTCCGGCAAGGTGCCCGCCGCCATCCATCTGGTGCCCGAAGCCATGGCCGGCGGTCCGATCGCGCGGCTGCGCGATGGTGACCTGATCCGGCTGTGCGCGCGTGACGGCGCGCTGGATGTGGCCGTGGATGCAGCGGAATTTGCCGCGCGCGCCGACGCTGTGGTGGATCGTTCCGCCGACGGGACAGGGCGCGAACTGTTCACCCTGTTCCGCGCCGCCAGCGACAATGCCGAAGCCGGTGCATCGGCAATGCTGCGCGCGGCCGGGCTGTAGCCTTCAGAGGCTGGCGACGATCCCCACCGCAGGATCGATGCGCCCTTCCACCAGGCCTTTCCAGGCGGCAGCCACGACATCGGCGCCGTGCACATGTTCGACCCGCAGCCAGCCCAGCGTGGCGGCAAAGCCCGTCCAGGCCGCATTCAGCCGCGCTTCGTACCCGGCCGGCCCCCATTCCGCGATCCGATTCTGGCCGACGGTCGGTGCAAAGAACAGTTGCGGCGCCGGGCCGGGCAGCTTCGCCGCATTGGGCTGCTGCCAGTGCGTGTCCCCGACCACATGGCTTTCGGCCAGCCGGCCATCCAGCAAGCTGTGCACATCCAGACGCACGTCGCCATTGCCGGCAAAATCGATGAACGCGATTGTCTGACCCGGCACGCCGCCGATCTCGTCATAGCTGAACACCTGATCATAATAGCCGGTGGCCAGGCAGAAATCGCGATTGGCCGCCGACGTCAGCCCCACCACCTGGTTCCGGCCGCGCGCCAGTTGCGCCACGCCCAGCGCGGTTTTCGACGAGGCCGACGACAGCAGCAGCGTATCGACCGGGCGGGTCGCCATCAGCGCATCGATCAGGAAGCTGGTGGCATAGAGCGGCCGGAACAGGCATTGCACGGCATCGATGCCCCAGGCGCTGCTGGCCGGGGCATAGCGATTGTAGATGGGCGGCAGCGCGGCGCGGTGGGCGGCGCCATCGGTGAAGCCATGCGCCGAAATCGCCACCGGTCGCAACACCGCCTGCGCGCCCATCGGCCAGTAACCGAACCAACGGCTGCCCACATCAATGCCGTCGGCGCGGCTTTCGATCACCCGGCCAAAGCCCCACACCGGCACGATGCCATGACCTTCGGGGGCCGGGAAGAAGCGCCAATAGGCGAAATCCTCGCCGTGCACGGCATAGGTGACATTGTTCGCCGTCAGCGCGAACTGCTCGACCGCGAAGCGCGCTTCGCCGTCGGCGATCGGGCCATGATCAGGCAGTGAACTTGTCTCGGCAAGCGCACCGATACGGGCAGCGAGTGTGGTCATGGTGGATCCTTACAGGCCGGCGAACAGTTGCTTGCGCGGCCCCAGATAGCCGAACAGATAGGCCGCTACCTTGCGCATCTGGATCTCTTCCGAACCTTCGGTGATGCGATAGCGGCGGTGGTGGCGATAGATATGCTCGAACGGCTTGTGCCGGCTGTAACCGATGCCGCCATGCACCTGCATCGCCCGGTCGGCGGCTTCGCATACCAGCCGGTTCGCCCAGTAATTGCACATGGAAATCTTGTCGGATAGCTGGCTCTCGATGGCTTCATGCGGCAGCCGGTCCATGTCCCACGCTGTCTTGTAGATCATCAGGCGCAGCATCTCGCATTGCGTGGCCAGTTCGACCAGCGGGAACTGGATGGCCTGGTTCTTCGACAAGGCCTCCCCGAACGGCTTGCGGGTCCGGGCATATTTCACGCTTTCCTCGACGCAGAAGGTTGCGGCGCCCAGCGAGGATGCGGCCTGGCGGATGCGGTTCTGGTGGACGAAGCTCTGCGCCAGCGCCAGTCCCCCGTCCGGTGGCCCCAGCAGGGTCGAATCCGGCACCCAGACATTGGTGAAGCTGACGCGCGGGTGATCAGTGGGCATGTTGAACGTCCACAGATATTCCTCGATCTTCAGCCCCGGCGTGGACGTCGGCACGAGGAAGCAACTGATGCCGCGCGCCGCGCCATTGTTGCCGCTGGTGCGGGCAAAGGTGGCGCAGTGCGTCGCCACATGCATGCCGGTCGTCCACATCTTCTCGCCATTGATCAGCCAACCGGCCACGCCATCGCGGGTTTCCGGCACGGCACGGGTTTCCATGTAGGTGGCGTCCGATCCATGGTCAGGCTCGGTCAGGCCGAAGGCCGTGATGCGCTTGCGGGCAAAGCCGCCCAGGATGAACTCCTCCTGCTGCGCCGGCGTCCCAAAGGCTTCGAACATGGCGACGAACGGGAAATTGCCGACAATGCTGTGCTCGTTCTGCAGATCATTGTGCAGGCCCAGGCCCTTTGCCGCGAAGTGATCGCGGATCACCGCCATCCACAGGTTCGATCCATCCTTGCCGCCATATTTCTTCGGCGCCGAAAACCGCCAATGGCCAGCGGCGTCGGCCCTGATCGTCGCATCGCGCAGCAGCAGTTCCCATTCATGGCGCGGCAGGCCACCATTTTCGAAATCGGTGCGCGCCCATTCGCGGCGATGATCGAAAAAGCGGATATTGTCATCCTTGGCTTCCAGCGGCTTGATTTCGGCTGCGATGAACGCGTCCAGCTCGCTCAGATAGGCCTTCAGATCCTCGGGCAACGCAAAATCCACGGCAAATCCCTCCGCATGTGATGGGGCGAGTGTGGGCCCGGTTGGCGCCGGACATAACTGTTGGATTGGGAAGGAAACGCCGGGGAAAGACCGCTGCCGGCGCTTGTGCCGGCGCTAGTGCAGGCGTTTGCACGCCATGGTCCAAACTTGCAGGATTGCCGGCACCCCTGCTCTGCTGTTAGGCGAGCCGCGGTTCAACCCCCTGCCCTGAAAGAGTCTCCCATGAAGCATCTTGCTGCCATCGCTGCTCTGACCATCGCCGCGCCGTTGTTTGCACAAGCGGCGCCGCCCGCTGCTCCGGCTGCCCCCGTCGAAGCCGCTGCGCCGGCACCGAAATACACCGTCAACACCCCGATCGAGCAGTTGCTGGCCGATCCGGCCGCCAAGGCTGTGCTGGAAGCGTCGATCCCCGGCATCTCGATGCACCCGAGCCTCGATCAGTTCAAGGCGATGAGCCTGACCGAAGTGCAGCCTTATTCGGCCGGCGCGATCACCGACGAGATCATCGCGACGGTGAAGACCAATCTGGCCGCAATCAAGTAACGCCTGGCGCGCTGCGCCAGCCTGACGATGAAGGAGCCACAAGGGCTGCGCAGCCCTTGTGGCTCTTTCTCGTTTTGACCGCTTTCTTCCTCGCCGTTTTCCCCCTTGCACCGCCGCCTGCGCGGCGCAACGATGCGGGCGGGGAGATATGATCATGACAATGCACGCCACCCGTCGCACCTTGATGTCTGCGGCCCTGACCGCACCGCTGTGGGCCAATTGGGCCGCACGCGCCGCCGCTCAGGAACGCGATGCCGATGCCATAATCTACAACGGCCGGCTGATCACCATGAACGACCCGCGGCCGCGCGCCACCGCCATGGCGATCAAGGCCGGGCGCATCATGGCGGTGGGTGATGACAGCGTGCGCGGCCTGGCCGGCAAGGCGACGCGCCTGATCGATCTGAAAGGCGCCTGCGTGGTGCCGGGCTTCATCGATTGCCACAATCACCCGATCGGCGATGTGCTGCTGTATGAAACACTGGTCGGCAACCCCTATGAGGTGGAGTTCGTCACCATCCAGTCGATCATCGACAAGCTGCGCGCCAAGGCTGCAACCACGCCGGCCGGATTTTGGGTGGACGGTTATTTCCACGACGATACCAAGCTGAAGGATGGCCGCCAGCTGACGGTGGACGATCTCGACAAGATCAGCACCACCCATCCGGTGATGGTGCGCCACCGCGGTGGCCATACCGTGTTCGTCAACAGCTTCGCCCTGAAACTGGCCGGGGTGACGAAGGACACGCCCAACCCGCCCGGCGGCACCTTCGATCGCCTGCCCGATGGCCGGCTTTCCGGCCGCATTACCGACAATGCCATCGATCTGGTGGAGGAAAAGGGCCAGCGCCCGGTGCTGGATGCCGCCGAAAAGGCCAAGCGCGCCCGAGCCGGCATGGCGCACATCAGCGGTGCCTTCAGCCGTTATGGTCTGACCACGGTGCATCATCAGGGCGGCGATCTGGCCGCCATTCAGGATGTGCGCGCCGCCGGGCAGCTCACCCACCGGGTCAGCTATGAAGCGCGCGGCGCCTTTCTGGACCAGATGGTGGCCGGCGGGCTGAAGACCGGGTTCGGCGATGACTGGATCCGGCTGGGCGCCACCGCCGAACATACCGCCGACGGCAGTTTTTCGGAACGCACCATGGCGCTTTCGACGCCCTATGCCGGCCGCACGCCGGCCTATTATGGCAATGTCACCGAACCGCAGGACGTGCTCGACGCCTGGGTTGAAAAAATCGTGCGCGCCGGCATCCAGCCCAACATCCATGCCAATGGCGATGTGGCGATCGACATGGCGCTGACCGCCTTCGAACGGGCGCAGGCCAAGCTCGCCGTGAAGGATCTGCGGCCCAAGATCACCCATTGCACCCTGGTCAACGAAGGTCTGCTGAAGCGGATGGCGGCGCTGGGCGCTGTGCCGGCCCCGTTCACCAGCTATGCCTATTACAACAGCGACAAGTTCGGATTTTACGGCGCCGACCGCATGGCCCATGCCATGGCCTTCCGCGATTTCCTCGATCACGGCATCAAGGTGTGCGCCGGCAGCGATTTCTTCCCCGGCCCGTTCGCGCCGTTGATGGGCATCCAGGGTATGGTAACGCGCACCGGCTGGAACGGCGAGACCTGGGGCGCGAACCAGAAGGTCTCGGTGCTGGAGGCGATCCGCATCAACACGCTGCACGGCGCCTGGGCCGCCAAGGAAGAAGCGATCAAAGGCAGCCTGACCGCCGGCAAGCTGGCCGACTATGTCGTGCTGGCCGATGATCCGACCGCAATCGCGCCCGACAAGATCAAGGATATCAAGATCATCGAAACGGTCGTGGACGGCCGCAGCCAGTATCGCCTCAGTTGACGATCCGCGACACCGCCGCGACGTTGGAGAACGCGCACAGCGCGGTGCCCGGCAGACTGGCCGAGGTGTTGAGCCGGTTGTTGTAGGTGGCGGTGCCGGTGGTGTTGATGCGGGTGGCCGGCACGGTTGGGCTGGATGATTGAATGCGGAAAACGATATTGGTTGTGGAGCCATTGGGCAGGGCCGGCGTCAACCGCACGTTCGGCACCATCACCCAGAATTGGCCGGCACCGGGCGCAGTGAACGCGAAGGTGCCCGCGAATTGGGTCGGCGATGTGATGCGGACGGTGATGGTGGTGACCCCGGGGTTCCAGTTGTCGACGCGCACGATCGGATTGCCATCCGGCGTCGCCCAGTAACAGGTGAGGTTCGAGGCATGGCCGGAACCGGCCGAACAGGGGTTGCCCATGGTCACGACTGCGATGCGGCTGGGGGTGCCGCTGCTGATCAGCGACAGCGACGGGTGCGTCGGGCACAGTGCCGTGGCCGTTGCCGCCAAATCGATGCTGTCGAAACCGAACACCGACCCGAAGATCAGTTCGTGGGCATTGCCGTTGGCTGCAGCCTGCCGCGCGGTGATGCGCACGGCGTTGCGGTTGCTGTTGGTGGCCGTGAAGACGCGGGTGCTGTTGTTCCAGTTGCCGCCAACGATATCGCTGCTGGCCAAGACGGTGCCATAGCTTTCTGCCGGCATGTTGAGCTCCACGACACGCTGGGCTTCCGTGGCAGGATTGCTGCCGGCATCGAGCCTGCGCGCCGCCGCCGCCGCCGCCGCATCGGCCGCCACCTGCAACCGCGCCTGCGCCAACCGGATCGACGCGCTGTCGACGGTAAAGCCGATACCAGCCGTGAGCACAGGCAACGCCAGCGCAAACATCGGCGCCATGGAGCCGGATCGCAAGCGCCGGCGGTGCTGGTTCCACAAATCGCGGATCACGCTTCCTTCACCATACGTACGGTCGCGCTGACATTGGCCGGCATCGGTGCCAGCGGCAGGAACGTGGCGCGTGATGACGGGAATGTGATCTGTGCGGTGACGTCGCTGCCCACCACATTGTCGGTGGCCGATGCATCGATATCGTCTTCGGCATCCGGGTCCGCCGTTACCCAAGCGGGCAAGGCGTCCACCATGATGGTTTCGGCACCCTCGGCATTGACCTTACCCACCGCCAGGGAACGGGCGGCGTTACGCGCACCATTCAAGGCGACATTCCATGTATAGAACAACACACCATATTGCAGCGTGCCGCACATCATCACCAGAAACAGCGGCAACACCAATGCAAATTCCGCCGCAGCAGCGGCCCGCCGATCACGCGCAAGGCGGAGCAGCAGTTTTGCAATTGATAATTGCTTAACCATGGTTTCCAAAGCTTGACCCCAATGCCACTGTTCAGTGATATTCTTTGCCGAACTGCGATCTGGATGTGGATTACACCAGATTGGTTCACAAACAATTGCCAGGACCGATTTACCATGGCGCTTTGTTGCCAGACGCTGTTCGGGACCGCATTGTGGCGGCGTCACCCTTCCGCAGGATCATCCCGTTGCTGTCCATCCGCCCGGCGCAAGCCCGTGAAATCCCGCTTCTGGAGGCCTTGATCGCTGCCTCGGCACGCGGTCTGAGCCAGGGCCATTACACGCCTGCACAAACCGAAGCCGCGATCGCCCATGTGTTCGGGGTGGACAGCGAACTGGTGCGCGACGGCACCTATCTGGTGGCCGAGACCGAAGACGGCATCGCCGGCTGCGGCGGCTGGAGCCGGCGCGCCACCCTGTTTGGCGGGGATCGTTTTGCCGGGCGCGTATCGGGTCTGCTCGATCCTGCGCATGATGCCGCCAAGGTGCGCGCTTTCTTCGTGGCGCCGCATGCCGCCCGCCGCGGCGTGGGGGCGGCGTTGCTGAAGGCCTGCGAAACGGCCGCAGCGGCAGCAGGATTCGCACGCACCGAACTGATGGCGACCTTGCCCGGCGTGCCCTTCTATACCGCTTACGGCTATCAGGCAGTATCACCGATCAGCCTGGATTGCGGCGGGGTCGCCGTGCCGTTCCTGCCGATGCACAAACATCGATTGCTGCACGGCGCGGCGGTTTGACGCACAAACTGTTGCGCAAAGGCCACGCCCGGCAACTGTATCATTGCAGCCACAGCAGAGAGATCATTTTTTAAGGTGCGCGAATGGCGTATGTCAGGCAACGGCAAAAACAGCGGTTACACGATGCGAAGTTGCAAGGCTGAAAGAAGGGCTTTGTCGACGGAACACGCAGGTTTTGCCACCTGCAGGGTGTCGCTGGACATTTCGGCTTGAGGGCCGGATGCGTTGGCGTGGCGAGGTTGCCGGCAGGCAGGGTCGCATTGGTTGGTGTGGCGTAGACGCAAGCCAATGCGATCAGACGACCGAATTTGATCTGAAACAGGGGACTGACATGACGCAAAGCAAGAACACGGCCCGCGCGGGCGATTTCAAGTTGGCAACGTCGGTGCTGGCGTTGATGCTGGCCGGCATGGCCGCACCGGCCTTGGCCGCGCAGGACCAGGCCGCTCAGGCCGCCGCCGCCGCGGAAGACAAGGAAGACGCCACCATCATCGTGACCGGCACCCGCCGTACCGACCGCACCGTCGGTGAAAGCGCCGTGCCGATCGACGTGTTCAGCGCCGACGATTTCAAGGCGCAGCCTTCGCCGCAGCTGCAGAACATCCTGAAGACACTGGTGCCGTCGTTTAACCAGAACCGCAACCTGTTGGGCGATGCCTCGGCCTTCGTGCGTCCGCCCAACCTGCGCGGCCTGCCGGCTGACCAGATCCTCGTGCTGGTGAACGGCAAGCGCATGCACCGTTCGGCGTTGGTTCAGGTGACCGGCGATTCGCTGAACGCCGGTTCGCAGGGCCCCGATCTGTCGCAGATTTCGTCGCCGGCCGTGAGCCGCATCGAAGTGCTTCGCGACGGCGCCGCCGCCCAGTATGGTTCGGACGCCATCGCCGGCGTTATCAACATCGGCCTCAACCGCTCAGACTCCGGCTACAACCTCGCCGCGCGCTATGGCCAGACCTATCGTGGCGACGGCGAAGACCTGCAGATCAGCGGCAACGCCGGCTTCAAGCTGGGTGATGGCGGTTTCTTCAACATCACCGGTGAATTCATCGATCAGAACGTGTTCGACCGTTCGGTGCCGCGCCCGGAAATCGCTCCGCTGATCGCTGCCGGTATCAAGCCGCCGCGTCCCACGGGCAACCAGCTCGGCCAGCCGTCCAACCGCGCCTATCGCATGGTGTGGAACGCTGCTTTGCCGGTCGGTGATGGTGACGAAGTCTATCTGTTCGGCAACTATGGCTGGCAGCGCCAGTCGAACGACTTCAACTACCGCCGTCCGCGCGCTGTGTCGGCAGCTGACATCCCTCTGCGTCCGGGCACCGGCACCTTCGGCAAATCGATCGGCACGCTGTGGTATCTTGATCAGGTTGGTGTCGATCCCGTCAGCGGTCGTCCGATCTACAACGAAGCCGGCCGCACCTGGACGGAAACCACCACCTTCCCGAATGGTTTCGTGCCAGTGTTCGAAGCGTCGATCGAAGACATGTCGATCGTCGGCGGGTACAAGGGCGCGACCGAAGGCGGCATCAAGTATGATGTTTCGGCCTCGTATGGCCGCAACCAGATCCGCTACTTCATGTATGACACGCTGAACCCCTCGATGGGCCCGCAGTCGCCGAACGACTTCTATCTCGGCAAGGCTGTGCAGACGGAATATAACCTGAACGCCGATTTCAGCTATGAAACCGACATTGGTCTGTTCAAGCCGTTGTTCATCGCTGCCGGTCTGGAATTCCGCCGCGAAGCGTTTGAAGTGGGCCTGGGTGACCGTGAATCGTGGGTTGCCGGCATCTATGGTTCACAGCTGGTGCGCCGTGCCGACGGCACCACGTTCAACGTGACCAAGCCTGTCGGCGCCAACGGCTTCCCCGGTTTCGGTCCGGATTCGGTGATTGAAGGCGGCCGTAACAACTATTCAGCCTACCTCGATTTCGAAGCCGAAGCGATTGAAGGCCTCGATCTTGGTCTGGCTGTCCGTTACGATCACTTCAACGATTTCGGCAGCACCTTCAACGGCAAGTTCAGCGCTCGCTGGGCCATCAACGACGCCATCGCCCTGCGCGGCGCGGCTTCGACCGGCTTCCGCGCGCCGACGCCGGGTCAGCAGTTCACGCAGAACACGCAGACCGGCTTCCCGCTCGGCAGCCCGGTTCCGGTGGCCACCCAGACGGCACGTCCGGACAGCATCTCAGCGCAATATTTCGGCGCCCAGTCACTGTCCCCTGAAAAGTCGATCAGCTTCTCGGGCGGCCTCGTGCTGACCCCGGGCGGCGGCTTCAATGTCACGGCCGACTTCTACAACATTGTCGTGCGTGACCGGATCGGCATCACCTCGTCGGTGACCGTGACCCCGGCTGACCAGCTGTCGCTGCTGGCGCTGGGCCTGACCACCGCGCTCGATCTTGGCCAGGTGAACTATTTCACCAACGGGTTCCGCACCCGCACGCAGGGCTTCGACATCGTCATTTCGCACCGCGCGGATACCGATGCTGGTCGTTTCAACACCAGCCTGGCCGTGAACTACAACAAGACCAAGGTCACCGACCGTCGTTCGATTGCTTTGTCGACCATCCGGCCGACTGACAGCCGCGTGCTGAGCCTGATCGATGACACCCGTCGCGGTAACATCGAAGGCAACAACCCGCGCTGGCGCGCCGTTCTGTCGGAAGCCTATACCAATGGCAATTTCGACCTGACCGCGCGTGTGAACTACTTCGGTAGCTTCACCAGCTTCTTCGCTCCGATCGGTTCGGTCCCGAGCGGCGTGGATGCGACGGCGTTCCGGGCTCTGTATCCGGCGACCCTGTGGCCAAAGGATTTCGGTGCTGAAGTCAGCATCGATCTGGAAGCCGGTGTCACCTTCGCCGAGAAATATCGTCTCGCTGTCGGTGTGGAAAACCTGTTCAACAATTATCCGGATGTCGAAACCCGCAATGCCTATCCGTCGACCGGCGGTCAGGCCAACGGCTCCCTGTACCCTGGCTCCTCGCCGCTGGGTCAGGCTGGTGGCTTCTGGTACGTGCGCGCTACCGCGAAGTTCTGATCGCGGCGCGAGCATTAACGCTTGCCAAGCACGGGCGGCAGGGCAATCCTGCCGCCCGTTGCCGTTTCAACCAACCGGAGGATCATGTCATGAAATTCTTCACGCTCGCCGCCGCTGGCCTCGCGCTGGCCATCACCGCCCCGGTCGCGGCCCAGAATGTCCAGAAAATCGGCACGCCCGGCGGCCGCATCCTGACCACCGCCGTCGTCAAGCCCGGTGCCACCACCGTCTATCTATCGGGCAACCTCGCCTCGCCGATCGATCCGGCCAAGCCGACCGAATTTGGCGACACCAAGACCCAGACGATCAGCACCTTGAAGAAAATCAAGGCGCTGCTTGAAGCCCAGGGCATGACCATGAAGGACATCATCCGCATGGACGCCTTCCTCACCGCGGCGCCGGGCATGGACGGCAAGATGGATTTCAACGGCTTCAACGCCGGCTTTGCCGAGTTTTTCGGCAATGCCGAAAACCCCACCACCACCACCCGCACCACCATGCAGGTCGCCGCCCTGGCCGGCCCGAATTTCCTGGTGGAATTGACGGTGATCGCCGCCAAGTAAGCCAGCGCCTTGCGACAACGAGCGGGCTGCCGGCACCACCGGCAGCCCGTTTGCGTCATACCAGCACGCGTTCCGGTTTCGGCACTTCGGCCAGCACCGTGCCCGCATCGATGCGCATCAATGGCTTGATATGGCCGTCGCGCAGATCATAGACCCAGCCATGCAGCGTCAGCGGCTTGCCGGCAGCAAAGGCTGCCTGCACCGGCGCCGTGCCGGCCAGGTGCAGCAACTGATCCCGCACATTCACTTCCACCAGCCGGTTCACCCGCGCCTCGCCAGGCGACAGCGCCTCGATTTCGGTGCGATGATCGCGCAGCACCTGGCGGGCATGTTCCAGCCAGTCGGCAATCGGGCCTTGCACCGTGCCATCGAGCGCTGCCTGGATGCCGCCGCAGCCATAATGGCCGCAGATCACCACATGCGCCACCTCCAGCACATTCACGGCATAGTGCAGCACCGCCATCAGGTTGCGATCATCGGGATAGACAAGATTCGCGATGTTGCGATGCACGAACAGGCCGCCGGGCACGGCCTGGGTCATCTGATCGGGCGCCACGCGGCTGTCGGAACAGCCGATCCACAGGAACACCGGCCGCTGCAGATTGAGGTTGCGGTTGAAGAACTCCGGGTTCTCGCTGAGCATTTCAGCAGCCCAGGCCCGGTTGGCCAGCAACAATTGATCGATTTCCTGCATCGCAGACCCTTCAGGTGGCGCGGGCGCGCGACAATGGTGCCTTCACCATCGGCGCGAATTTCATGGCGTGATCGGCCTTCACCTTCACATCGATGTTGCGGAAGGCCGCGGCGCGCACGAAGCTGTTGATGATATCGATGCAATCCAGATCGACATAGGTGGTGCCCGACAGATCGAGCAACATCACGCTGCCATCCGGCACCCGGCCCAGCGCCTCCTGCAGGGCCGGCTTGTGCATGAAATACAGGTTGCGCCGCGCCCGCACCATCACCGTGCCGCCATATTCGACATAGGTGATGATGTTGCCGGTGGACCGCCAGATCACGAAGCCCATGCCCACCGCCAGACCGATCCCGATGCCGATCAGCAGATCGCTGAACAGGATCGCCAGCACGGTGACGACGAAGGGGATAAACTGGCTGATGCCCTGTTTCCAGCGCTGCACGAACAGCGCGGGCTTGGCGAGCTTGTAGCCCGTGGCGATCAGCACCGCGGCCAGCGCCGACAGCGGAATCAGGTTGAGGATCGACGGGATGATCGCAAGGCCGAGCAGCATCCAAAGGCCATGCAGCATCGTCGACAGCCGCGAATCCGCGCCCGATTCAACGTTCGCCGATGATCGCACGATCACCGACGTGACCGGCAGACCGCCGAGCATGCCCGATGTGATGTTGCCGATGCCCTGGGCAAGCAACTCGCGATTCTTGTCCGTCACCCGGCGTTTCGGGTCGAGCTCGTCCACCGCCTTCACCGACAGCAGCGATTCCAGGCTGGCGACAATGGCCAGCGTCAGCGCGGTGGTCCACACGGCGGCATTGGTGATCGCGCTGAAATCCGGCAGCCGGATCTGATCGGCCAGATCGAGGGGATTCGCCGATACCGGCACCTGCACAAGATGGCTGGGCGCCACCACCAGGCCGGGGGCGAACTGGCGAAAGGCTTCGTTGGCGGCCACCGAGAACAGCACCACCACCAGCGGGCCGGGCAGCAGCTTCAATGGGCCATCCTTGGGCTTGGCCTTGTCCCACCAGAACAGGAAGGCCAGGCTGATCAAGGCGATCAGCGCGGCGCCGATCAGGAAATTGCTCTGGATGGCCGTCAGCAACGTGGTGAAGGTGTTTTCACCGTCCGGCTGGAAGAAGCCCATGTCGCCTTCGGGATCGCCATCATAGCCCACCGCATGTGGGACCTGCTTCAGAATCAGGATCAGGCCGATCGCCGCCAGCATGCCGGTGATGACGGCACCCGGCACGAATTCGGCAATCACGCCGCCGCGCGTCGCGGCAAACAGCAATTGCAGCGCGCCGGCCAGCACGACCGCCATCAGAAAGGCTTCAAAGCTGGGCAGGCCAGTGATCGCGGCCAGCACGATGGTGGTGAGGCCGGCTGCCGGCCCGGCGACTGACAATGGCGAGCGGCTGAACCCGCCGACAACGATGCCGCCGACGATCCCCGCCACCAGGCCCGACATCAGCGGCGCGCCCGACGCCAGCGCCACACCCAGGCACAAGGGCAGCGCCACCAGCGCCACCACGATCGAGGCCGGCAGATCCTGCCGCCAACTGGCAAACATGCGGCTGATCGGCTGCATCCTGTATTGGTCTCCGGTCTGAACGTTACGTTGGCTCAGCGATGGCAATGGCTATCATTGCCCACCGGCAATGTCACTGCGCTTGCATGCGCCCGCGCTGCGCGGCACACAGGGCTTCATGACCAACGCTCCGCTTCAGGCCGTCATCATTCCCGTCACCCCGTTGCAGCAGAACTGCACGCTGATCTGGTGTACCAGAACCATGCGCGGCACCTTCACCGATCCGGGCGGCGATCTCGATCGGTTGATGCACGAAGCCGACAGCCGCGGCGTCACCATCGAGAAACTGCTGGTGACGCACGGCCACATCGATCATTGCGGGCTGACCGCCGTGCTGGCGCGGCAATTGGGCGTGCCCATCGAAGGCCCGCACATCGATGACAAATTCTGGATCGACATGAACCCGGCGCAAGGGGCCGCCTATGGCCTGGCCGGCGCCGAAGCCTTCACGCCGGACCGCTGGCTGAACAATGGTGACCAGGTGACCGTGGGTGAACTGGTGCTCGATGTCTATCACTGCCCCGGCCACACCCCCGGGCATGTCGTGTTCCATCATGCGCCGTCCAACCTGGCAATCGTCGGCGACGTGCTGTTTCAGGGCAGCATCGGCCGCACCGATTTCCCCAAGGGCAATTTCAACGATCTGGTGGAATCGATCACCAGCAAGCTCTGGCCGCTGGGCAATGCCACCGCCTTCGTGCCCGGCCATGGCCCGATGAGCACGTTCGGCCGCGAGCGCCAGTCCAACGCCTTCGTCGCCGATCGGATGCTGAACTGATTTCCGATAATTGTATTTTACAAGGTTACAAAGGTTCCGCTTTTTTCCAACAATTGGCGCGCGAAGATATATCTTGCGTTGGCAGAGCGCCAATTTTTGTGCGGCAGCATACTCGCACGCGGACCTGTAGGACAGGCCCTGCGGAAAACGCCTGATCCGGCAGCGTTCAGACGAAGTCGGTGGAACCGGGCGGCGGCGCGATGCCCAACCAAAGCGCCCACAACGACAAGCCGATCAGCAACAACCAGGTGAGCACCACCCCAACCGAGCGGAACAGGTTGGGTGACGGGCGTGACATGCCGATGGCATGCGCGATGCGGGCCACAATCAACAGGGCGCCACAGCCCCACAACAACAACGAACCATGGCCGGACGCCAATTCCACGCCGGCCATCAGCAGCAGCAGGAACGGCACATGTTCGGCAAAATTGGCGTGCGCACGCACGCGCTCCAGCAGCACCTGGTCGCCACCGTCACCAAAGGCCACCATGCCCGCCAAGCGCTTTTGCACCACGCGCAGGCTGAGCAGAAAAAACACCAGGCCCAGGCAGCCCGCCGTGATCAAGGTGACCGGCAGCAGCATCAGGCGGCCTTCTTCGGCGCATCCGGCACGAAGCGCTGTACCAGTTTATAGCTGCGCTCATACCATTTGGAGGCCGGATAATTGTTGCCGAGCACGGCGGCCGCCTTCACCGCTTCTTCGGGAATGCCCATCGCCAGATAGGCTTCGACCAGCCGGTGCAGTGCCTCGGGCGCATGGCTGGTGGTGTCATATTGATCGACCACGGTGCGGAACCGGATGATCGCGGCCACCTGCAGGCCCTGATCCTGATAAAAGCGGCCGACTTCCATTTCCTTGCCGGCCAGGTGATCGCGGGTCAGATCGATCTTCAGCCGGGCATCGGCGGCAAAATCGGTGTTGGGATAACGACGGACCAATTCGCCCAGCGCATCCAATGCCTGCTGGGTGATCTTCTGATCCTTGGTTACCGGCATGATCTGGTTGTAATAGCTCAATGCCACCATGTAATAGGCATAGGGTGCCTCACGGCTGCCGGGGTGCAGCGACAGAAACCGTTGCGCGGCGCCGATCGATTCCTGATATTCGCCAGACACATAATAGGCAAAGGCCGACATGAGCTGCGCGCGGCGCGCCCAGACACTATAGGGGTGCTGGCGTTCGACTTCATCGAACTGCGCCGCCGCAAGGCGATACTGGCGCTTGTCCAATGTCTGCCGCGCGGCGCTGTAGAGGGTTTCCACATCCTGCGCGATGTAGCGCTGATCCTTCTTGGCCTTGCCGCCGCCATTGGCACAGGCCGACAGCAGCACCAGGGCAGACAGGGACAGGATGGCGGTGCGATTGAGACGGGGCATGGCAGCCTATTAGCAGGATGGGTTGGCGGGGGGAAGGTTCGCACATCCGGATGAGTGGCGGCTGTCTGCCCTGCCCACCCCCAACCCCTCCCGCAAGCGGGAGGGGAGTCGATTGCGCTTGCTCGTATTGCTCCCCTCCCGCTTGCGGGAGGGGCCGGGGGTGGGAAATGTGGTCAGAAATCCTGCGGCCGCCGCCGGATCACCAGATTGCGGATCTCGGTCATGTCTTCCATGGCAAAGCGCACGCCTTCGCGGCCCAGGCCACTGTCCTTCACGCCGCCATAGGGCATGTTGTCGACACGGTAGCTCGGCACGTCGTTGATCACCACGCCGCCAACCTCCAGCACGTCCCAGGCCTTCAGCATGTGGAACAGATCGCGGGTGAAGATGCCGGCCTGCAAGCCGAACTTGCTGTCGTTGACCATGTCCAGCGCCTCGTCGAACGTGTGGAAACGCGCAAAGAAGGCCACCGGGCCAAAGGCTTCCTCGGTGTTCAGCTTTGCCTCACGTGGCACATCCTCCAGCAGGCTGGCAGCGAGCATCGCACCATCCCGTGTGCCGCCGCACAACAGTTTCGCGCCGCCGGCAACGGCTTCCTGAATCCAGCCGTCCAGCCGCGCCGCTTCCTTCACGTCGATCATCGGGCCAATGAACGTGGCTTCCTCGCGCGGATCGCCGGCGATCAGTCTGGCAGTGCGCTCGACCAGCTTGGCCTTGAACGCATCATACACGGCATCATGCACCAGGATGCGCTGCACGCCGATGCAGGATTGGCCGGATTGATAGAACGCGCCGAACACCGTGCGATCCGCCGCATCATCCAGATCGGCATCGGGCATGATGATCACCGCCGCATTGCCGCCCAGTTCCAGCACCACCTTCTTCTTGCCGGCGCGGGCCTTCAGATCCCAACCGACCTCGGGCGATCCGGTGAAGCTGAGCAATTTCAGCCGATCATCGGTGGTGAACAGATCGGCGCCGTCGCGGTGCGCCGGCAAAATCGCGAAGGCGCCGGCCGGCAGATCGGTTTCGGCCAGCACTTCGCCGATGATGATGGCGCCCAGCGGCGTGCGGCTGGCGGGTTTCATCACGAACGGGCAGCCGACGGCAATCGCCGGCGCGATCTTGTGCGCCGCCAGATTGAGCGGGAAATTGAACGGGGAGACAAAGCTGCACGGCCCGATCGGCACGCGTTTCCACATGCCCTGATAGCCTTTGGCGCGGGCCGAGATATCCAGCGGCTGCACCTCGCCGGTCATCCGGACGCTTTCTTCGGCGGCGATGCGGAACGTGTCGATCAGCCGGCCGACTTCGCCGCGCGCGTCTCGGATCGGCTTGCCAGCTTCGATGCACAGCGCATGCGCCAGTTCCTCGAAGCGCGCGGTGAAGCGGTTCACACAATGCGCCAGCACCGCCTGGCGCTCGAAACTGGCCATGCGCGCCATCGGTTCGCTGGCGGCCACCGCTGCGGCGATGGCGCGATCGATGGTGGCGGCATCGGCCATGGCGACGCGCGTTGCCGGCTCTCCGGTGAACTTGTCGGTCACCACCAGATCGGCGTTGGGCTGTTCGGCCCGGTTGGCGACATAGAGCGGATAGACATCCCTGAGCGCCATGGCCCGAACTCCCTTGATATTGGTCAGACGGTCAGCACGATCTTGCCCAGCGCCTTGCGATCCATCATCCAGCGGATTGCCTCGGCGCCTTCGGCCAACGGGAAGTGCCGCGACACGTGCGGCTTCAGCTTGCCGTCCGCATACCAGCGCAGCAATTCTTCCATGTTCTCGCGGTGCAGCGCCGGTTCGGCCTGGGTGAAGGCGCCCCAGAACACGCCGACAATGCTGGCGCCCTTGATCAGCGGCAGGTTGAGCGGCAGCGCCGGGATGGCGCCGGCAGCAAAGCCGATCACCAGATAACGGCCGTTCCAGGCGATGCCGCGAAACGCCGGCTCGGCAAAACGATCGCCGACCGGATCATAGATCACGTCCGCGCCCTTCCCGCCGGTCAACTGCTTGATGCGGTCCTTCAGATCCTCGGTGGCGTAGTTGATCACCTCGTCCGCGCCCATCTGCCGGCACAGTTCGAGCTTTTCATCCGAAGACGCGGCGGCGATCACCCGCGCGCCCATCACCTTGCCCAGTTCCACCGCGGTCAGACCGACACCGCCGGCCGCGCCCAACACCAGCAGGGTCTCGCCAGGCTGCAGATTGGCGCGCTGCTTGAGCGCGTGGTGGCTGGTGCCATAGGTCATGGTGAAACCGGCGGCGATGTCGAACGGCATGCCCGGTGCCATCTTCACCACCTGGCCGCGATTGGCGATCACTTCTTCGGCCATGGCGCCATGGCCGGTCATGGCGATCACCTGCTCGCCAACCGCCACATCGGTGATGCCTTCGCCAATCGCGCTGACGATGCCGGCGCACTCACCGCCGGGGCTGAACGGCAAGGCCGGTTTGAACTGGTAGAGATTCTGGATGATCAGCGTGTCGGGAAAATTGACGCCCACCGCCTTGACACTGATCCGAACTTGGCCGCGGCCGGGTTCGGGCAGGGCAATATCGGCCACCACCAGCTTTTCCGGACCCCCATGTTCAACGCACAAGACTGCCTTCATCGCTCAACTCCCCGTCATTCGTTGGCTGCAGCATAGCGGCGGGTCAGCCCAGCGCCAATCCTGCCAATATTGCATCGCCCAGCAGCCGGAATTCGGCTTCACGCGGGCTACCCTGCCGCCAGACCAGGGCGACCGTGCGCGACGCATCGCCCGAAACCGGCCGCGCAATCAGATTGGTGCCGGCCAGGATGCCGGCATCCAGCGCCAGTTTCGGCACCAACGTCTGCCCCATCCCGCCGGCCACCATCTGCACCAGCGTGATCAGGCTGGTGCCGCGATGTGCCGGATCGGCGCGCAGTTCCGGGCGCCCGCACGCCGACAGTGCCTGATCCTTCAGGCAATGCCCATCTTCCAGCAACAGCAGATGATCGGAATTGATCGAATCGGGCGCCACGGCCGGCGGCGGATCGGGCAGATCGCCCGGCGCGAACACCAGGTAGAACGGGTCTTCGAACAAGGGCATCACGCCAAGGCCGGGCGTTTCCCACGGCAGCGCCAGCAGCACGACATCGAGCATGCCGCGGCTCAGGGCTTCACTCGCCGGACCGCTCATGTCTTCGCGCAGATGCAATTTCAGATCCGGGTAACCGTGGCGGATATGCGCCGAAATGCGCGGCAGCAGATAGGGCGAGATCGTCGGGATCACCCCCAGCCGCAGCGGGCCGGCGAGCGGCTTGTCGCCGCCCACGGTGAGGCCGACCAGTTCATCGGTTTCGCGCAGCACGGCATAAGCCTTGGCCACCACCCGCTCACCCATCGGCGTGAAGCGCACGACGCGGCGGTTGCGCTCCACCAGCCGCACCCCCAGCAGCGATTCCAGTTCGGCCAGCCCGGCCGACAGCGTCGATTGGGTGACAAAGCAGGTTTCCGCCGCGCGGCCGAAATGGCCATGGATGTGCAGCGCGGTCAGATACTGCAATTGCTTCAGCGTGGGCTGATAGGCTGTCATTGATGCAATCGATTTGTAATAGAGATATTATCGATTGGATTTCTATCTCGCATCGGACCAGGAGGCAAGGCGTCGGCAGCGCGATGGCGCGCGGTCGGTACGAGATTTCACCCCTGACCAAAGGATTTACCACATGGCTCTTACTGTTGGCGATACCGTTCCGTCGTTCGTTCTGCCGGTGCAGCAGGGCGTTGCCGCCTTGCCGGCTGGCGAAACCCTGGACATCACCACGGCCTATCCCGGCAAGTGGAAGATCCTGTTCTACTGGCCGAAGGATTTCACCTTCGTCTGCCCGACCGAAATCATCGGCTATGGCGATCTGCTCGGCGATTTTGCCGATCGCGATGCCGTGCTGATCGGCGCGTCGACCGACACCGATTTCGTGCACTTCGCCTGGCGCAAGAGCGACGAGCGTCTGGCTGCGTGCGATTTCCCGTGGCTGGCCGACAACTCCAAGCTGCTGGCCAATGCGCTGGGCATCATCGTTGCCGAAGCCGGCGTGCCGCTGCGCGCCACCTTCATCATCGATCCGGACAATATCATCCAGCACGTCACCGCCAATGGCCTCAACGTGGGCCGCAACCCGGCCGAAACGCTGCGCATCCTCGATGCGCTGCAGACCGACGAGCTGTGCCCTTGCAACTGGCAGGGTGGCGAAGAAACGCTGAAGCCGGCGGCGTGATGTTGTTCCCTCTCCCCCTGCGGGAGAGGGCGACACGTCGAAGGCGAGCGGGGTGAGGGGTTGGCCGCACGTGCCCCCTCCCCTCCTCACATGCCCTCTCCCTCCCACCGCCACGCGGCGGGCCCCTCCCTCTCCCACCCGGAATATTCCTGGGGGAGAGGGGAAAAGGTAGACCCATGCTTTTCTCTGAACTCGCGAAAACCTTGCCGGATTACGCCAAGGATCTGCGCCTGAACGTCTCCAGCCTGCTGGCCGAGCAACTGCTGAGCGATCAGCAGAAGTGGGGCACGATCGTCGCTGTCGCGCATGCCTGCGCCCACAAGCCGCTGATCGACGCGGCCGAGGCTGAAGCAGCGAAGAAGCTCACGCCCGAAGCGTTGAACGCTGCCAAGGCGGCCGCCAGCATCATGGCGATGAACAATATCTATTACCGCTTCACCTACATGGCGTCGCGGCCCGATTACAAGACGATGCCGGCCAAGCTGCGCATGAACGTGATCGGCGCGCCGGGCATCGAGAAGGCCGATTTCGAGCTGTTCAGCCTTGCTGTCTCCGCCATCAACGGCTGCGGCATGTGCATCGATGCCCACGACAAGGTGCTGGCCCAGCACGGCGTGGGCGCCGACAAGATCCAGGCCGCCGTGCGGATCGCGGCGGTGATGCATGCGGTGGCGCGGACGCTTCAGGCGCTGTAAACGGACAGCGGCTGCAACGCCGTCAGACGACCGCAGGCGCGAAAGGCCAGCTATGCAATGGCATGGCTGGCCTTTCGCGTTGAAATGGGCTAAGCCTGACTCAATTCGATGGCGCACGACCATCAGCAGGTAGGCCCATGTCTCTGATCGCCTTTCTCGATTCGGTGAAGCATCGTGACCCGGCGCCGCGTTCTCGATGGGAAATCCTGATCTATCCGGGCGTCTGGGCGCTGGGCTTTCACCGCATCGCGCACGGGCTGTTCCGGGCCCGCTTCTTCTTTCTGGCGCGGTTGGTCAACCATATCGCCCGCCTGCTCACTGCCATCGATATCCATCCCGGCGCCCGCATCGGCCGCAACTTCTTCATCGATCACGGCTTTGTGGTGATCGGCGAAACGGCCGAGATCGGTGACAATGTTACCATCTATCAATGCGTCACCCTGGGCGGCACCGATCCGGCCGGCGGCCGGGGCGGCAAGCGCCACCCGACCATCCTGGATGGCAGCATCATCGGTTCGGGCGCCCAGGTGCTGGGCCCGATCACCGTGGGCGCCAATGCCCGCATCGGCGCCAATGCGGTGGTGACCCGCGATGTGCCGGAAGGCGCCACCATGGTCGGCATTCCAGCCAAGCCGGTGGTGATGGCGGCGGAGGATTATGCCAAGCCGTTCATGCCTTATGGCACGCCCTGCGCGCAGAAGTTCGACCCCGAAACCCAGAAGCTGGAATTGCTGCGCTGCGAGATCGACGTGCTGAAATCCCGGCTGGATGCGCTGACCCGCGACGAGGAACACCGCCCAAGAAAGGCATCTGGCGCCGGTTGACCTGTATCGCTGCGCGCGCCACATTTGCGGCGTGAGCATCGTTATCCCGTTGGCCATTGCCCCCGGCGTCCGCCAGATCGCCTTCACCCGGATCGAGCTTGATCGGATCATGTCGCTGTATGGCCGCATGGTCGCCGCCGGGCTGTGGCGCGATTATGCGCTGGAGCTGGGCGCCAAGCAGGCCAGCTTTTCCGCTTTCCGCCGCTCCGCCGAAAATCCGGAGGTGCGGCTGGTGAAAGACCCGGCGCTGCGCGCCAAGCAGGGCGAATGGGTGTTGTATGGCGAAGGCGGCGTGGTGCTGAAACGCGGCCACGAACTGGCCGGGGTGCTCGCGGTGGTGGAACGGCGGTTGCTGAAGGCCGTGGAGAGCAGCTGATTCAGCCCGTTGCTTGCGGCAGGCGCGCGCGCAGGCGTGGCGGCACATAGAGCAGCAATTCGCCGCGCACCGTTCGCCATGCGGCCGAGAGCAGCACCAGAAACAAGCCGATGATCAGCGCCGTGACGCCGAAGGCCGCAGACACGTCGCCGCCGCCGCCGATCAGGGCCTGGATGGCGTAGATGACATAGCCCAGCGCCGAGACAATCAACGCGCGCCGATCGATCGCCAGCGCCAGCACGGTCAACAGCAGATAGACCAGGACAATGGCCAATGCCGATCCAAGCCCCGGTGGACCATCGGCGAGCCCGGCGGCTGCGAACACCGGATGGATGATCATCGGTGCCGCCAGCAGATGCAACCAGAACGCCACATCGCTGCGCCGCGTGGTCCGCGCCAGATCGCGGCTATCGTACCACATGGCTAGTGCAAACACGCCGAGTCCGCACAGCGCTATCATCGGCAGGAATGGCGGTGAATCGAGCTTGAGTGCCCAGGCAAGCCCAGCGGTTCCGGGCAGGACGACGACAGAAGCCGCGGCACCGGCACCGGCGGCGATGGTGATCGGCACCATGAAACGCCGCCAGTGCAGCCAGGCCGCCGCAATGCCGAGCCCGCCAGCCGCCACCATGGAAACCAGTGCCGGCGTCGCAGCCATGGCGTCCAACGAGCCGCCGCCGACGCTGATCGCCGTGGCGAACGCCGATCCGACAAAGCTGAGCAGCAGCACGACACTGGGCAAGGCCATGCGGCGTTTGCGGGTGAAATATTCGGCCAGGCCCCAACTGATGGCAGCGAGCAGCGGCGGCGCCAGCACGGGCACGATCTGGCTGGTCAGGCTGCCCACCGCAAACAACAGCAGGCCGATGGCGATGGTGACAAAGATGTCGTTGAAGCTGGTCAACAGCCGGAACTGTTCTTCGTCCGGCCCCACAGCCGTGTCGCGCCGCAAATCCTGGGTGAAGCGCAGCAGCCGATCTCGCGTGTCGGCATCGATGATGCCGGCGGCCACCGCCGCGTCGAGATCGGCCGCTTCGATCACGCTTGGCTCAACGCGCCCCGCCCAAGGCCATTTGCGCCTGCGCGCCGCCATTGTCGGGCACGACCTCACCGGTGCGGTCGCTGATCTCGGCAAAGCGCGCCGCCACGGTTTCGGCGGTCAGTTCTTCCGGCGACAGATGCACGCCGCGGGTCAGCGTCACATAGGCGCGCTCGATGCCGCCGGCGCCAGCGTTCAGGATGACGTTGGTTGGCGCCTCTTCGGACACCAGGAACACGGAGGCTGGCACCACGGTTTCCGGCCCCATCTTCTCCAGCATGGCCGGCGGCATCAGATCCTCGGTCATGCGGGTCGCCGCCAGCGGCGCGATGGTGTTGACGTGGACATTATACTTGGCGCCTTCCAGCGCCAGCGTCTTCATCAGGCCGACCAGTGCCAGCTTGGCTGCGCCATAATTGGCCTGGCCGAAATTGCCATAAAGGCCGGTGGACGACGTGGTCATCAGGATGCGGCCATAGGCCTGCTCGCGCATCAATTCCCACACCGCCTTGGTGCAGTTGACGCTGCCCATCAGGTGCACGTCGATCACGGTGCGGAACTCGTCCAGCGTCATCTTCACGAAGGTCTTGTCGCGCAGGATACCGGCATTGTTGATCAGGATATCGATGCGGCCCCAGCGTTCCTTGACGTTGGCCACCATCTTCTCGACCGCAGCCATGTCGGTGACGCTGGCGCCATTGGCCATGGCTTCGCCACCCATGGCGGTGATTTCATCGACAACCATCTGCGCGGCCGACAGCGACGCGCCGGAACCATCACGGGCACCGCCCAGATCATTGACCACAACCTTGGCACCGCGGCGCGCCAGATCCAGCGCATAGGCCCGGCCGAGGCCGCCGCCGGCACCGGTGACAATGGCAACACGCCCTTCGAAGGAAAGCGACATTGGCTACATACCCCTGAATTTGTTGCGGGCGTCGGCGGCGGCTATGCGGCCGCGTTGCCAGCCCTGATGTTCATACGGCCTGCGCACGGGAATCGATGCCAAGCCCTTGGCGCTTTAACCGGGCCGGAGCAGGCTGCAAAGCGAATCCGCAACTTTGGCTCAGGCCGCCTGCACCGCCGGGGTAGCATCCAGCGAATAACCGGCGGAGCGCACGGTGCGAATCAGGTCCGGCAGCTCGTCGCCGGTCGGCCCGGCGTTGACCGCCTTGCGCAGCCGGCGGATGTGCACGTCCACCGTGCGCTGCTCCACATAGACATCGCGGCCCCACACGGCATCGAGCAGTTGTTCACGGCTGAACACCCGGCCGGGATGTTCGAGGAAATGCCGCAGCAAGCGGAATTCGGTGGGGCCAAGCTGCACGGTGCGGCCATCGCGCATCACCCGGTGCGCCGTGGTATCCATGGCGATGCCAGCGAATTCCAGTTGCCCGCCCGACAATGCCGGACGCAGGCGGCGCAGCACGGCGCGGATGCGGGCGATCAGTTCGCGGGGGGAAAACGGCTTGGTCATGTAATCGTCGGCGCCGGTTTCCAGCCCGCGGATGCGATCGGCCTCGTCGCCGCGCGCGGTCAGCATGACGATCGGCAGATTGGCGGTGGCCGGCGCACGGCGCAGGCGGCGGCAGACCTCGATGCCCGACAGATTGGCGATCATCCAATCGAGGATGACCAGATCGGGCTTTTCCTCCTCGGCCAGGGTCAGCGCCTCCTCACCGTCACCGGTGCGCACGACATCGAAACCCTCTTTCTCAAGATTGTAGGTCACCAGCTCGATGAGGCTGGCATCGTCTTCGACGAGAAGGATCTTGGCACGCATGTTATACTCTCCCGAAAGGGGGCAGGCTTATTCAGGGCTGTAGACGGTGGAGGCGAAATCATTCTTCGGGCGTTCGGCCGGGCGTTGGCCGGTGACGGAAAAATGCACCATTTCGGCCACCGATGTGGCGTGGTCGCCGATGCGTTCCAGGTTTTTCGCCACGAACAGCAAATGCGTCGATGGCGTGATGTAGTGCGGATTTTCCATCATGAAGGTGAGCAGCGACCGGAACAGCGAGTTGTAGAATTCATCGACCTGCTGATCGCGCGACAGCAACCCCACCGCCTTCACGGCATCGCGATCGACAAAGGCATCCATCGTGTCGCGGATGATTTCCACCACGATGCGCGCCATTTCCGGGATGATCACCGCCGGGCCCACCGGTTGCGATTGCGCCACCACGATCGTGCGCTTGGCGATATTCTTGGCATAATCGCCGATGCGCTCCAGCACGCCGGCGATCTTCAACGCGGCCACGATTTCGCGCAGATCGCTGGCCAGCGGCGCCCGCAGCGCGATGATGCGCACCGCCAGCACTTCGGCTTCGGCCTCCAGTTGATCCAGCCGCTTGTCGGCTTCGATCACCACCCGCGCCGCATCGATGTTGCGGCTGATCAGCGCGTCGACGGCATCAGCGATCTGGGTTTCACACAGGCCGCCCATACGGCTGATCACGGCGCGAAGCTGGGCAATATCCTCGTCGAAACTCTTGACGGTGTGGGCAGTGACTTCGGGCATGGCCTGTTCCTTTGCGCCGCTGGCTGATGGGGGCGTCAGCCGTAACGACCGGTGATATAATCCTTGGTGCGGGTTTGCTGCGGGTTGGTGAAAATGGCCGGCGTCTCGTCATATTCCACCAGCGTGCCGAGGTGGAAAAACGCCGTGCGCTGGCTGACGCGGGCGGCCTGCTGCATGTTGTGGGTGACGATCACGATGGCATAACGGCCGCGCAGTTCGTCGATCAGCTCCTCGATGCGCGCGGTGGCGATCGGATCGAGCGCCGAGCAGGGCTCGTCCATCAGGATCACTTCGGGATCGACGGCGATGGCGCGGGCGATGCACAGGCGCTGCTGCTGCCCGCCCGACATGGCAGTGCCGCTTTCACCCAGCCGGTCCTTCACTTCGTCCCACAGGCCGGCGCGGCGCAGCGCGCTTTCGACGATATTGTCCATATCGGCCTTGGCGCGGGCCAGGCCGTGGATGCGCGGGCCATAGGCGACATTTTCATAGATGGATTTGGGAAAGGGATTGGGTTTCTGGAACACCATGCCGACCCGCGCGCGCAGCTGCACCACATCCATCACCGGCGCATAGATATCCTGGCCATCCAGTTCGATGCGGCCTTCGACGCGCGCGCCGTCCACCGTGTCGTTCATGCGATTCAGGCAGCGCAGGAAGGTGGACTTGCCGCAGCCCGATGGCCCGATGAACGCCGTGACATGTTCGGGGGACACATCGATGGAAACATCCTTGATGGCCTGTTTCTGGCCATAAAAGACATTGACGTTGCGCGCCGTCATCTTGGGCACATGGTTGTGGCCAATGGCGGCATTTGGGGCAGGATTGGTGTTCACCAGCGCCTCTCGAAACGATTGCGAAGATAGATGGCGACGCTGTTCATCAGGATGAGGATGAACAGCAGCACCATGATGGCCGCCGAGGTCTTCTCGACAAAGCCGCGCTGCACATCATCCGACCACAGGAACACCTGCATCGGCAGCACGGTGGCCGGCGCAGTCAGGCCCTGCGGTGTATCGGTGACAAAGGCGCGCATGCCGATCAGCAGCAGCGGCGCGGTTTCGCCAAGCGCGCGGGAAATGCCGATGATCGTGCCGGTCATGATGCCGGGCAACGCCAGCGGCACCACATGCTGGAATACCACCTGAATGGGCGAGGCGCCGATGCCCAGCGCCGCATCGCGGATCGACGGCGGCACCGCCTGGATGGCAACGCGCGCGGCGATCACGATCACCGGCATGATCATCAGCGCCAGCGTGATGCCGCCCACCAGCGGCGAAGAGCGCGGCAGGCCGGCATAGTTGAGGAAAAACGCCAGGCCCAGCAGGCCGAAGATGATCGACGGCACTGCCGCCAGATTGTTGATCGACAATTCGATGATGTCCGCAAGCCGGCCCCTCGGCGCGAATTCCTCCAGCCAGGCCGCCGAAAACACCCCCAGCGGGAACGCGATGGCGATGGTGACGAACAAGGTGAACAGCGATCCCAGCGCCGCGCCGCCGATGCCGGCCAGCTCAGGTTCGGTCGAATCGGCATTGCCGATGAAGGCCTGGTTGAAAACGGTGCGCAGCCGGCCTTGGCTATCCAGCCAGCGCCAATCGGACACTTCGCGATCGGTCACACCGCGGCTGTCGGCCGGCGCATCCAGATCATATTTGCCCTTGGCAAGCAGATCGATGCTGGAGCGCACCGGCACCCACAGGGTTTCGGTGCGGCCGATCAGCGTGGGATCGGCGACCAGGCGATCCCGAAGTGCAAGCCAGGCGGCGTCGGACAGCATGTCGGACGCTGGCCCCAGTTGCAGCGCGGCCTTGTCCATCAGGGCGACATAATCGGCCCGCGCCAGCACGGCCTGGGCGCCGGGCCCACGCAACGCCGCCGAATCGACCCCCAATGTGGCAGCATCGAACATCACTTCCACCCGCGCCTCGGTGCGCAGAAACCCGGTCCAGCCATCGCGCACGATGGTGAACAGCAGAAAGGCGAGGAAGCCCGCCGCCACCATCAGCGCGCCGGCGCCCAGCCGCCGGAAATTGCGCTCCGCCCGATAGCGCGCGGCGATGCGGCCCTGCATTTCAGGGGAGGCCCAGTCGGTCGGCTGGCGCTCAAGCGGCGCGGCAGCGGAGGCGGCAATTGTCGCCATCACTCATAGGCCTCCCGATAGCGTTTCACCACCGCCAGCGCATAGATGTTGAGCACCAACGTCATGCAGAACAGCACCAGGCCCAGCGCGAAGGCCGACAAGGTCTTGGCGCTGTCGAATTCCTGATCGCCGGTGAGCAGCGCCACGATCTGCGTGGTCACGGTGGTGACACTGCTGAACGGATTGGCCGTCAGATTGGCGGCCAGGCCGGCGGCCATCACCACGATCATGGTTTCGCCGATGGCGCGCGACACGGCCAGCAGCACACCGCCAACGATGCCGGGCAAGGCGGCGGGCACCATCACCTTCTTGACGGTTTCCGACATGGTGGCGCCCATCGCCAGGCTGCCATCGCGCATCGCCCGCGGCACCGCGGTGAGCGAATCATCGGCCATCGACGACACGAACGGGATGATCATGATGCCCATCACCAGCCCGGCAGCGAGCGCGCTGTCGGACGAGGCATCGGACATGCCGATCGCCACCGCCAGTTGGCGCACCAGCGGCGCGACGGTCAGCGCCGCGAAAAAGCCGTAGACGACCGTGGGCACCCCGGCGAGCAGTTCGAGCACGGGCTTGAGCCAGCGGCGCAGCGACGGCGCGGCATATTGGGTGAGGTAGATCGCTGACAGCAGCCCGAGCGGGATCGCCACCAGCATGGCGATGATCGCGCCGATGAAGATTGTGCCCCAGAACAACGGCACCGCCCCGAACGAGCCGGTGGACCCGACCTGATCGGCCCGCAGCGCCGTCTGCGGGCTCCATTGCAGGCCAGTGAGAAATTCGACCGGCGAGACCATGCCGAAGAAGCGGATCGATTCGAAGATCAGCGACAGCACGATGCCGAAGGTGGTGAGAATGGCCACCACCGACGCCAGCAGCAGCACCGCCTGCACCTGGGATTCCACGGCCGTGCGGGCGCGGAAATCCGGGCGGATGCGGCCATAGCCCCACAGGCCGCCGCCGCACAGCAGCGCCACGGCCAGCGCACCGGCCAGCAGGTCACCATTGGCCACCGCCGCCGCATAAACCGGCGCCAGTTTCGGTGCGACCGGATTGAACGCCTGCGGCAGATCGCCGGCGACCAGCCCGCGCACTTCGTTCATCAGCGCGGCACGGTCCAGCTTGTCCACCGGCTGATCGGCCGCGGGCAAGGCGCCGACCACCTGCTGCTCGATCCAGCGCTCGCCGACCAGGCTCCAGCCGGCCAGCACGATCAGCGCCGGGGCCAGCGCCAGCACCGCCACATAGGCGCCGTGATACACCGGGCGGCTGTGCACGGCGCCGAACCTGCCGGCAGCCGCGACGATCATCTTGCCGGCCCGCGCCCGCGCCGCCAGATAGGCGAAGCCAGCCAGGCCAATCACCAGCAACAGGGCAATCAACAGCGTCATGTCACGCTGGCCTCATCCATCGGGGTCAGATCACGGGCCAACGCCTCGCCGGCGCGCCTGACGGCTTCGGGCGCCGCCACCAGGCCCTTGCGCGCCAGATAGCCCTTGCGGCCCCAGGTCGATTCACGGGCATATTCGGCCAGAAATTCGCGCATGCCGCGCACGGCGGGCACATGCTGCACCTTTACATAGAGATACAGCGGCCGCGACGCCGGGAACGTGCCGCTGGCGATATTGTCATAACTGGCGCGAACACCGTGCAGCGGCACATCCTTCACGCGGTCACTGTTTTCCTCGACAAAACTATATCCGAACACGCCCAACGCATTGGGATTGGCAGAAATCTTCTGCACGATCAGATTGTCGTTCTCGCCGCCCTCAACAAAGGCGCCATCTTCGCGCACCTTCTCGCAAATCTGCTTATGGGCGGTTTCGTCCTGCTTTTTCAGGGCCTGCATCGCCGGCTCGCTGTTGCAGCCTTTCAGCATGTACAGTTCATTGAAACTGTCGCGCGTGCCCGATGTGGGCGGCGGGCCGATCACCTCGATGCGGATCGCCGGCAGCGCCGGATTGACATCGGACCACAAGGTCGCCCGGTTCGGCCCCTTGCCGAACGGATTGGCCGCAAGCGCCAGATAGACGTCGCGCTCGGTAAGGCCGGGGAAATCGGCACTGCGCGCCTGTGCGACCACCAAGCCATCGACGCCGACCTGCAATTCGATGAGGCCCTTCACGCCATGATTGCGGCAATCCGCGATCTCGCTGGCCTTGATGCGGCGCGAGGCGTTGGCGGCATCGGGGAACTGCGCCCCCAGGCCGGCACACATCAGCTTGATGCCACCACCCGTGCCGGTCGATTCGACGATCGGCGCCGGAAATTGCTGCCACTTGCGCTTGAACTGCTCGGCCACGGCCGTGGTGAAGGGATAGACGGTTGACGAACCGACAATGCGGATCTGGGTGCGGCTGCCCCCCGAACAACCAGCGAGCAGGGCCAGCACCGCAACTGCGATACCGGCCGTAACACGAAGACGTGCATGCTGCGTCAAGCTGGACCCCTGCATTGCGCCCGGACGAATCATCACCGTGATGAACCTTGCAGCGCACGCCCTAGCCGGCGCTGGTGAGGGACTTATGACGATATTGTGACATTCTTGTTACGCCGATGATCGGGCAAAGCTTGCGCGGTCACACCAGCGGCAGCGTGAAACACACCGTTGTCCCCTCCCCCAGCCGGCTGTCGATCTCCAGTCGGCCACGGTGGCGCTCCACGATATGCTTGACGATGGCGAGGCCAAGGCCGGTGCCGCCCAGGGTGCGGCTGCGCTGCGAATCCACCCGATAGAATCGTTCGGTCAGGCGCGGCAGATGTTCGGGCGCGATGCCCTCGCCGTGATCGGCCACGCTGATCCGCACCGTCGGATCACGCCCGGCGGCACCGGGATCGGCCACCAGCGACACGCGGATCGGCGTGCCGACGCGGCCATATTTCAAGGCGTTGGACACAAGATTGTGCAGCACCTGCAGTATCTGATCGCGATCGGCGATCACGCGCGGCAGATCGGCCGGCTCGTCGATCAGCAACTGGCGCTGATCGGTATCCAGCCGGATCGCCAATGTGCGGCCGACTTCGGCGGCGATGCCCTTCAATTCCAGCGCCTGGGTGGGCCGGATGAACTTGTCGAGCTCGATGCGCGACAGGCTCATCAGATCGTCGATCAGCCGGCGCATGCGATCGGCTTCCTGTGCCATGATCGCCAGAAAGCGCTGCCGCGCGGGTTCATCCTCGGCCGCCGGGCCTTGCAGCGTTTCGATGAAGCCGGTCAGCGTTGCCAGCGGCGTGCGCAGTTCATGGCTGGCATTGGCGACGAAATCGACGCGCATGCGCTCGGTCACCTTGGCCTGGGTGACATCGTCGAGCAGCACCAGACAGCGGCCCCCGACTCCATTGGCACCATCGCCCACAACGCGCAGCCGGAAACTGCGGTTGGCGTTGCCCAGCCCGCTGATCTCGCAATCTTCCACTGCCTTGCCGGCCATCACCGCTTCCACGGCGTCGAGCAGCACCGGGTGGCGCACGGTCAGCCGCAGATCGCTGCCCACCACCCGATCCCCCAGCAGCGCGCGCGCCGCGCCATTGGCCGCCGCCACCCACGACCCTTGCGTGATCAGCACGGCATCGTTCAAACTGTCGATATGGATGCGATCGGGCGGCGGCGGGGCCGGCGGTGGTGGTGGCGTTTCGGCCGGCACCATCGGTGCGGCATCGGCATCGGGCCGCGACAGACGGCCGAGCACCAGCCCGACGAGCAGCATCGCCAGCGTCAGCAGCAGCGTTTCGCCGGTGCTGGTCATGCGGCCAGCCCCGCCAGGGCGGGCAGCAACTGGTCATAATGATCGATGACCACATCGCCGCCCAGATCAGCGGCCGGCGTATCGGTGTAACCGAAGCTGACCAGCACGATGGGCAGGCCGGCATTGCGCGCGCCGCCGACATCGGTGGCGGAATCGCCGACAAACACGGCGCCCGAAGTTTCCGCGCCGCAGGCCGCCAGCGTGGCCAGCACATGCGCGGCATCGGGCTTGGGCCGCGGCGCCGAATCAAACCCGACGATGGCGGCAAAGCGCGCGCGCCAGCCGAGCGCGTCGATCAACGCGACGGCGAGCGCCGTGGGCTTGTTGGTGCAGATGGCGAGCTGGCAGCCGGCTGCCGCCAGCGCATCGAGCGCGGCTTCGACGCCCGCAAACGGCCGGGAAGCATCGGCAATATGCGCCGCATAATGTTGCAGGAACAACGGCATCGCACCTTCGACCAGATCGGGCCGGGCCTCACCGGTCACAGCCAAGCCCCGCGCAATCAACGCACGCGCGCCGTGGCCAACAAGGTGGCGCACATGATCGACCGGAACCGGCGGGCGGCCCAGACCGGCGAGCACATGGTTCATCGCACCGGCCAGATCGGGCGCGGTGTCGACCAGGGTGCCGTCAAGATCGAACAGGATGGTGCGGGGCAAAATCACGAATGATCATCCTTGCCAGAACGATGTTGCGGATATGCGACGGAGCGATGCGCTTCGCCCAACGGCTTTGCAAGCACGGCACATGCGCGCAGCTTCACTTTTCAAGCCACGGCGCATGTGGCAGGGCTGCGCGGGTGACCGCCGATCTGCCCCCACCCCCGAAACGTCCATTTGCCGCTGTCATCCTGGCGGCCGGCATGGGCACGCGCATGAAATCGGCGCGCCACAAGGTGCTGCACGCCATCGCCGGCAAACCGATGCTCCGCCATCTGATGGACAGCCTGGCCAGCCTGGGCCCGATGCGCACGGTGGTGGTGGTCGGCGCGTTGCGCGAACAGGTGGAAACCGAAGTCAGCAGCCGCGGCGAGGTGGTGGTGCAATCACCGCAATTGGGCACCGGCCATGCCGTCGGGCAGGCACAGGCCGCGCTGGCCGATTTCGACGGCAAGGTGCTGGTGCTGTATGGCGATGCGCCGCTGGTGCCGGCGGCGACCATGGCGCGGTTGCTGGACGCGCTGACCGATGATGTCGCGGTGGCGGTGCTGGGCTTCCGGCCAGCCGATCCGGGCGCCTATGGCCGGATCATCGCGCAGGGCGGCCACATCGCCAAGATGGTGGAATTCAAGGACGCCAGCGCGCAGGAACGCGCCGAAACCCTGTGCAATTCCGGGCTCATGGCCGTGCGCGCCGCCGATCTGTTCGCCTTGCTCGCCCGCGTCACCAACAACAATGCCGCTGGCGAATATTATCTGCCCGACGTGGTCGGCCTGGCGCTGGCCGATGGCCGCACCTGCACCGTGATCGAAACCCATGCCGACGAGGTTGCCGGCGCCAACAGCCGCGCCGAACTGGCCCAGTTGGAAGCGATCTTCCAGCGCCGCCGCCGCGCCGAGCTGATGGCGGCCGGCGTGTCCATGCAGGCGCCCGAAACCGTGTTCCTGTGCGCCGACACCGACATCGCGGCCGATGTGGAGATCGAGCCGTTCGTGGTGTTCGGCAAGGGCGTGACCATCGCCAGCGGCACCCGCATCCGCGCCCACAGCCATATCGAAGGCGCAACCATCGGCGCCGATTGCGAGATTGGCCCGTTCGCCAGGCTGCGGCCCGGCACCGTGCTGGGCGCCGGTGTGAAGATCGGCAATTTCGTCGAAACCAAGAATGCCGCGTTCGGCGCCGGGGCCAAGGCCAGCCATCTGTCGTATCTGGGCGATGCCAGCATCGGGGCCGCAGCCAATATCGGCGCCGGCACCATCACCTGCAACTATGATGGTTTCTTCAAATATCGCACACAGATCGGGGCCGGCGCCTTCATCGGTTCGAACAGCGCGCTGGTGGCACCGGTGACGATCGGCGACGGCGCCATCGTGGCGGCAGGCAGCACCATCACGCGCGATGTTGCCGGCGATGCCCTGGCCCTGGCGCGCGGGGCACACACCGAAAAGCCGGGCTGGGCGCTACGCTTCCGCGCTGCGGCGGCCGCAAAAAAGGACAGACGTTAATGTGCGGCATCATCGGCATCGTGTCTGGCGAACCTGTGGCCGACCGGCTGGTCGATGGCCTCAGGCGGCTGGAATATCGCGGCTATGACAGTGCCGGCATCGCCACGATCCATGATGACGTGATGGACCGGCGGCGAGCCTCTGGCAAACTGGCCAATCTGGCGCGCGAACTGGCCCTGAACCCCCTGCCCGGCCACATCGGCATTGCCCACACGCGCTGGGCAACGCACGGCGCGCCGACCACCGACAATGCCCACCCGCACGCCACCGAACATGTCTGCCTGGTGCACAATGGCATCATCGAGAATTTCAAGCCGCTGCGCGACGAAGTGCTGGCCGCCGGCTGCACGCTCACGTCCGACACCGACACCGAGGTGGTGGCGCATCTGCTCGAACTGGCGCTGGCGCGCGGGTTGACCCCGGATGCCGCCGTGGCCGAGACCCTGAAGCGCCTGCACGGCGCCTTCAGCTTCGCCATATTGTTCAAGGATCATCCCGGCACCATCTATGGCGCGCGGCGCGGTTCGCCGCTGGTCGTCGGTCGTGGCACCGGCGAGATGTTCCTCGGTTCCGACGCGCTGGGCCTGGCGCCGTTCACCAATCGCATCGCCTATCTGGAAGAAGGCGATTGGCTGCGCATGTCGGCCGATGGCGTCACCATCTTCGATGCCACCGACCAGCCGGTGGAGCGCGTCTTCATCACCTCATCGGCCAGCGCCGCGGTGATCGAAAAGGGCAACCACCGCCATTATATGGAAAAGGAAATCCACGAGCAGCCGATCGTGGTGGCGCAGACCCTGGGGGCCTATCTCGATCCGCTGGCACAAACCGTGGCACTGCCCGATCTGCCGTTCGATCTTTCGGCCGTGAAGCGCGTGCAGATCGTCGCCTGCGGCACCGCGCTGCTCGCCGGCCATGTCGCCAGTTACTGGATCGAAGCCCTGGCACGGGTGCCGGTGAGCATCGAGAATGCCTCGGAATATCGCTATCGTGACCCGGTGTATGAAGCCGGCGGCCTGTGCCTGTTCATCAGCCAATCGGGCGAGACTGCCGATACGCTCGCCGCCTTGCGCCATGCGCTGGCCGGGGGGCAGATGGTGGCCGCCGTGGTCAATGTCGGCACGTCGACGATGGCCCGCGAAACCCAGTTGCTGTTGCCCACCCATGCCGGGCCGGAAGTTGGCGTGGCCAGCACCAAGGCCTTCACCTGCCAGTTGGCCGTGCTGGCGGCCTTTGCCATTGCGCTGGGCAAGGCCAAGGGCCAGGTGCCCGTGGCCGAGGAAGCCCGGCTGGTGCAATTGCTCACCGAAGTGCCGTCGGCGATGAACGCCGCGCTGCAATGCGAAGACGCCATTTCGGCACTGGCGCCGAATTTGGCCAAGGCGCGCGACATCCTCTATATCGGCCGCGGCCCGGATTATCCGATGGCGCTGGAAGGCGCGCTGAAGCTGAAGGAAATCAGCTATATCCACGCCGAAGGCTATGCCGCTGGCGAGTTGAAGCATGGGCCGATCGCGCTGATCGACGAACATGTGCCGGTGATCGTCATCGCCCCATCGGGACCGCGGTTCGAAAAGACCGTGTCCAACATGCAGGAGGTGATGGCGCGCGGCGGCCAGGTCGTGCTGCTGAGCGACGCAGACGGCATCGCGGCGCAGGGCCAGGGCACCGCGGCGGCTGTTGCCATGCCGATGGTCGATCCGTTCATCAGCCCGTTGATCAGCGCCATCCCGGTGCAGTTGCTGGCCTATCATGTCGCCGTGGCCAAAGGCACGGATGTCGATCAGCCGCGCAATCTGGCCAAATCCGTCACGGTGGAATAGGCCGTCAGCGGCCCTTCAAACGCGCCGCATAGCCCTTGCGGAACTTGGCCAGTTTCGGCGCGACCACGGCTGCGCAATAGCCATTGCTGGCGCCATTCTTCTCGAAATAGCGCTGGTGATAGGTTTCGGCCGGATACCAGGGCGCATTGGGTTCGATGCTGGTGACGATCGGATTGTCCCAACTGGCCTGATTGCGCATGATCGCCGCTTCGGCTTCCCCGGCCTGCACAGCATTCTGCGGAAAAATCGCCGAGCGATACTGGGTGCCGGTATCGGCGCCCTGCCGATTGAGCGTGGTCGGATCATGGGTATAAAAGAAAATGTCGAGCAGTTCTGAATAGCTTATTTCGGAAATATTGAATTCGATGCGCACAGCTTCGGCATGACCCGTGCGGCCCGAGCAGACCTGCTCATAGCTTGGATGATCAACAGCGCCGCCAATATAGCCCGATTGGACCGATTCCACACCACGAAGTTCGTTGAACACCGCTTCCGTGCACCAGAAGCAACCGCCTGCGAATATTGCGATATTTTCCGTCATGGCCACCTCGTTGTCAAAAGTAATTTTCCGGATTATATAGTTACAGCGCCGGCAACATTCAGGGCAGTGGATAGGCTGGCATCATCGCGCCGACAAGGGGGGCGGGCTTAAGTGCCGCGTCGCAGGGTGTATGCGACGCATCATGTTGCGTGTTGTTGGGGGTGTTGCGTGTGGGGAGTTTCAAGGATGTGCAGACATTCGTGCGCGATGTGCGCGCGTCGCCATCGCTGACGGATATCGGTCTCATCCTCAAGGATGCAACGCGCAGTTTTCATTTTGATCATTTTGCCATGGCGCAGCGTGTGACCGGCCCGGCCGTCATGATGAATTTGCCATTGGGGCCCGTGCGGTTGACGGATTTTCCGGATGCCTGGGTGGAACAGTTGGTGAGCCAGGGCCGCATCGCCGATGATCCGGTGCTGCTGGCCAGCGAGCGCAGCGTCGCGCCTTTTGCGTGGAGCAATCTCGAAACCTTGCTGCCCATGAATGATCGCCACCGCGCTTACATGGCGCAAGCACGGGCCGCCGGTCTGGCCGAAGGCTATACCGTGCCGATCCATGTGCCGGGGCAGGCATCGGGCCTGGTCAGCTTCGTGATGGGCGGCGGCCGCGAACTGCCGGCCGAAGCACTGCCGGCCGCGCAATATCTGGCGTGCTTTGCCTTCGAAGCCGCGCGGCGGCTGAAGCTGGCCGCCAATGACAGCGGCACGGGCGGCGGCATTCGCCTGACCCAGCGTCAGCTCGATTGCGTGGTGCTGGCGGCGCGCGGCAAATCCAATTGGGTGACCGGCAAATTGCTCGGCCTGACCGAAGGCACGGTGCACAAATATCTTGAGGCCGCCAAGCGGCGCTATGGCGTGTCCAGCCGCACCGAGCTGGTGGTGCGCGCGTTGTATGACGGGCATTTGTCGTTTGCCGATGTGATGGGCGCAGAAATGATGGGTGCTGGGGCGGGTGACAGGCGCCGGGACGACTGATAAGCCATTGCGGCTGTTGCCAGCAGGGGTCGCCAGATGCCCCCGGCCAGCCGGGAGGGGTCATGGATCAGCAGGACGGCGAAACCATAGCTGGCAGTGAAGGCAAGGTGCCGCCGGTGGGCGGGCCCTATGCCTGGTATGTGCTGGCGCTGCTGGTGCTGGTCTATGTGTTCAATTTCATCGACCGGCAGATCCTGTCGATCCTGGCGGAAGACATAAAGCGCGATCTGGGGCTGACCGATTCCCAGCTCGGCTTTCTCTATGGCACCGCCTTTGCCGTATTCTATGCCCTGTTCGGGGTGCCGATCGGCCGGCTGGCCGACAATTGGGTGCGCACCCGGCTGCTCAGCCTTGGCCTCACCCTGTGGTCGGGCATGACGGCGCTGTCCGGCCTGTCGGGCAGCTTCACGCAATTATCGCTGGCGCGCGTCGGCGTCGGCGTCGGCGAAGCGACCGCTGGCCCGTCGGCCTATTCGATGATTTCGGATTGGTTTCCCAAGGCGCGGCGCGCCACCGCGCTGTCGATCTACGCCGCCGGCCTCTATCTTGGCGGCGGTGTATCCTATTTGATTGGCGCGGTGATCGTGAAGGGCTGGAACGCCGCCTATCCCGGCGGTGGACCGCTGGGCCTGGTCGGCTGGCAGGCCGCATTCATGGCCGTGGGCATTCCCGGCTTGCTGCTGGCGCTTTGGGTGGCCACGCTGATCGAACCCATCCGCGGCCGCGCCGACGGCCTGCCGCCGCCGAAGGCCCTGCCCGGCCGCACCATCCTGCGCAATTTTGCCGCCGACCTGGCCAGCGTGATCCCGCCGTTCACGCTGATCAACATGGCGCTGCTCGGCCGGCGGGCCTTGCTGGAAAATGTGGCTGCGCTGCTGCTCGTGGCCGGGCTGGTCGCCATGCTGGTCGCGGTCACTGGCGAAGTGCCCCAATTCGTTGCCGTGGGCACCGGGCTCTACGCGGTCATCAGCTGGGCCCAATCGATCAAGCGACGTGACAAGCCGACCTATGAAATGATCTGGGGCACGCCGGCCTTCGTGCTGACCATCCTGGGCTTCGGCTCGATCAGCTTCGTCGGCTATTCCGTCGGTTTCTGGGCCGTGCCCTATGCCCTGCGCACCTTTGTCGATCCGATCGAGGCGAGCGGCGGGCCAGCGGTCTGGTACGGCACGCGCGAATCCGTGGCGTTCATCCTGGGGGCCGGCGGTGCGCTGGGCGGCTTTGTCGGGACCATCCTGGGCGGTGTGCTCGGCGATTGGGCCAAGCAGCGTCATCCATCGGGCCGCATCATGGTCGGCTGTCTGGCCACATTGGTGCCGGCGCCCTTCGTCTGGCTGCAATATACCACGACCGATCTGGCGACGTTCTTCCTGTGCTTTGCCCCCACCACCGTGTTCGGCGCCATGTATGTGGGGGTTGCGGCGGCCACGACGCAGGATCTGGTGCTGCCGCGCATGCGCGGTGCCGCCACCGCCACCTTCTTCATCGGCACCACCCTGTTCGGGCTGGGCCTGGGCCCTTGGTTCACCGGCTTCGTCTCGGCGGTGACCGGCAATCTGGCCACTGGCGTGCTGGCGCTGTTGCTGATGGCGCCCTTCACCATCGTCACCTTGTTCATGGTCTATCGTCTGCTGCCCGCCGCCGAGGCCAGCCGGCTCGACCGGGCGCGCGCCGCTGGCGAGGCAATCTGAAAGGAAACAACATGAAGATCGAACAGTTGTTCAGCGTCGCCGGGAAGACCGCCGTGGTCACCGGCGGCAGCCGCGGCATCGGCGAGATGATCACGCGGGCGCTGGTGGAAAATGGCGCGACGGTCATCATCTCCAGCCGCAAGGCCAGTGATTGCGATGCCCTGGCCGCCGAACTTGGCCCGGCCTGCATCGCCCTGCCCGCCGATCTGTCGCAGATGGCCGAGGTCGAACGCTTCGCCGCGGCCGTGGCAGAGCGGTTTCCGCGGCTGGATATCCTGTTCAACAATGCCGGCGCAAGCTGGGGCGCCGGCATCGATGCGTTCCCGGAAATCGGCTGGGACAAGGTGATGGACCTGAATGTGAAGTCGGTGTTCTTTCTCACCCAGAAACTGCTGCCGAACCTCGCCGCCGCCGCCAGCCCCGAACAGATGGCGCGCGTCATCAACATCGGCAGCATCGATGGCCAGCATGTTTCCGATCTGGAAACCTACAGCTATGCCGCGTCCAAGGCCGGCGTGCTGCACCTGACCCGGATGATGGCGAAGTTCCTTGGCCCGCGCCACATTGCCGTCAACGCCATCGCGCCGGGGTACTTCCCGTCGAAGATGACCGCCGCCATCGCCGAGGAATTCCGCGAAGCCTTCCGCGCCGCCACGCCGATGCAGCGCTGGGGCAATGAAGACGACATGGCCGGCGTCGCGCTGTTCCTCGCCAGCCGGGCCAGCGGCTTCATGACCGGCAGCGTGATCACCGTCGATGGCGGTTATGCCACGACCGTGTGATGCGGCTGGCGAGCGCCTGCGGGCGCCTCAAGGATTATAGGCGCGTTCGCCGTGCTCGCCCAGGTCCAGCCCTTCCTGCTCGACATCGCGACTGACGCGCAGGCCGGTCACCGCCTTGGCCACATAAATGGCGATCGCCGTGCCGACCGCCGACCAGAGGATGGTGGTGGCCACCGTTGCCAGCTGCACGCCCAATTGGCTGGCCATGTCGAAATCATCGCCGCCGGGGCCGCCCAGTGCGGGTGAATAGAAGATCCCGGTGCCGATGGCGCCGACAATCCCGCCAATCCCGTGGATGCCAAAGGAATCGAGCGAGTCGTCATAGCCCAGCCTGGGCTTGAGCACGGCGACCGCGAAATAGCAGAACATCGCCCCGAGCGCGCCGAGCAGGATCGCACCCAGCGGGCCGGCATTGCCGGCGGCCGGTGTGACCGCCACCAGCCCGGAAACGATACCGGAGGCCAGGCCAAGCGCCGACGGCTTGTGGCCGGCCAGCTTTTCCACAGCGAGCCAGGCCAGCGCGCCCCCGGCAGGGGCCACGAACGTGTTGATCATCGCCAGCGCCGCCGAGCCATTGGCCTCCAGCGCCGAACCGGCATTGAAACCGAACCAGCCGACCCACAGCAGGCCGGTGCCGACCAGCGTGAGGGTCAGGGAATGCGGCGCAGTATTGTCCCTGCCATAGCCGATGCGCTTGCCCAGAAGCAGCGCCGCAACCAGCGCCGATACGCCGGCATTGATGTGCACCACGGTGCCGCCGGCAAAATCGAGCGCGCCCATGGCGAAGAACAGGCCAGAAGAGGCCCACACCATATGGGCGATCGGCAGATAGACCAGCGGCAGCCAGATCAGCGTGAACACCATAACGGCCGAGAATTTGATCCGCTCCACAACCGAACCGAGCACCAGGCTGACCGTGATGGCGGCGAAGGTCATCTGGAAGCAGACGAAGACATATTCGGGGATGACCACGCCGTCGGTGAACGTCGGTGCCGTAGAGCCGGCGGTGATCCCGGCCAGGAACAGCCGATCCAGGCTGGCGATGAACGGCTTCATCGCGCCGGCACTGTCCGGCCCGAAGGCGAGAGAATAGCCGAACACCACCCAAAGCAGCATCGCCAGACACGAGGCCGCTGCAATCTGGGTCATCGTGGCCAGCATGTTCTTGGAGCGGGTCAGGCCGCCGTAAAACAGCTGCAGGCCTGGCAGGATCATCAACAGCACAAGCAGCGTGGATACCAGCATCCATGCCGTGTCGCCCTTGTCGGGAACCGGCACCATATCCTGAGCGAAGGCCGGTGCCGATGCCATGAGCATTGTGCCGGCCAGCATTGCGGGGCCGCGCAGTCTGCCAAAGATACTCGTCATCAACTTCCCCTGCGTTGCGGCATTGTTGCCGCCTGCGTTGCATCGTTCGTGCGGTGGCCAGATGCGCGATGTCGGCCCAGCCTGGCCAACAACAGATGCATGGCTGCCGCGATGCCGGCCGCCCAAGGCTTCTGCGCCGTTCGACCGAAAACATCCCTTAGATGCCCGGCGCTGTCGCCTTGAAACATAAGGCGTTTGACGGTGGGGAGCGTCCCGCTTATCGGCTGAACCGCAAGGCATGGGGCGCGATTGCCCGGCAAGCTCAGGCCATTAAGCGGGATTCATATAAGCCAAATTACGGTGGCGCGGGCCTGGCAAATGGCGCAAGAGACGGTGCCTTCAGCCACCACGACGACGGTTCGTTGCGGGATCGTTCTGGCGGGCTTTGTGGGCGGGAGAAGGATGTGAAGAAGATCGAAGCCGTCATCAAGCCGTTCAAGCTGGACGACGTGAAGGAAGCCCTCAATGAAGTGGGCGTTTCCGGCATCACCGCCATCGAAGCCAAGGGCTTCGGCCGACAGAAGGGCCACACCGAATTATATCGTGGTGCCGAATATGTCGTGGATTTCCTGCCCAAGGTGAAGCTGGAGGTCATCGTTGACGATGATCAGGTCGAACGCGTGGTGGAAGCCATCACCAACGCGGCGCGCACCGGTCGCATCGGCGATGGGAAGATCTTCGTTTCAGCCATCGAATCGGCCGTGCGCATCCGCACCGGCGAGCGCGACAGCGACGCGATCTGATCCGCCCGCCACATACGTTTTCAATACCACCAACCAACATCCAACAGGGGAAGAGCCGAATGGCCACTGTCGCAGACATCTTGAGCCTGATCAAAGACAAGGACATCGAGTGGGTTGACCTGCGCTTCACCGATCCCAAGGGCAAGTGGCAGCACCTGACCATGGTGTCGGGCGTGATCGATGAAGACATGCTCACCGATGGTTTCATGTTCGACGGGTCGTCGATCGCCGGCTGGAAGGCGATCAACGAAAGCGACATGATCCTGATGCCGGATCTGGACGCGACCTATATCGATCCGTTCTCGGCCACCCCGATGCTGATCCTGGTGTGCGACGTGGTCGAACCCTCGACCGGCCAGCTGTACAGCCGCGATCCGCGCAGCACGGCCAAGCGCGGCGAAGCCTATCTGAAGGCCACCGGCATCGGCGACACGGTGTTCGTCGGCCCGGAAGCCGAATTCTTCGTGTTCGACGATGTGCGCTTCGGCCTCGGCTACAACGAAGGCTTTTTCCATCTGGATGACATCGAGCTGCCGACCAATAGCGGCCGCCAGTATGAACAGGGCAACATGGCCCACCGGCCGCGCGCCAAGGGCGGTTATTTCCCGGTGGCGCCGGTCGATTCGGCCGTGGATCTGCGCGGCGAAATGGTCGCCACCATGCTGGAAATGGGCCTGCCCTGCGACAAGCATCACCATGAAGTCGCCTCCGCCCAGCACGAGCTGGGCCTGACCTATGGCAAGCTGGTCGAAACCGCGGACCGCATGCAGGTGTACAAATATGTCGTGCACCAGGTCGCCCATGCCTATGGCAAGACGGCCACCTTCATGCCCAAGCCGATCAAGGACGACAACGGCAGCGGCATGCACACCCACCTGTCGATCTGGAACGGCAAGACGCCGCTGTTCGCTGGCGATGAATATGCCGGCCTGTCGGAAATGGCGCTGTTCTTCATTGGCGGCATCATCAAGCACGCCAAGGCCTGCAACGCCTTCACCAACCCCGGCACCAACAGCTACAAGCGGCTGGTGCCCGGCTTCGAAGCGCCGGTGCTGCTCGCCTACTCCAGCCGCAACCGTTCGGCGTCGTGCCGCATTCCTTATGGCACCGGCGCCAAATCCAAGCGCGTGGAAGTGCGCTTCCCCGATGCACTGGCCAATCCCTATCTCTGCTACACGGCGTTGCTGATGGCCGGCCTGGACGGCATCGAGAACCGCATCCACCCCGGCCCGGCCATGGACAAGAATCTCTATGACCTGCCGCCGCGCGAACTGAAGAAGGTGCCGACCGTGTGCGCCTCGCTGCGGGAAGCCCTGGCCGCGCTCGACAAGAGCCGGGCGGTGTTCACCAAGGGCGGCGTGTTCACCGACGACCAGATTGATTCGTACATCGAACTCAAGATGGAAGAGGTGCAGCGTTGGGAAATGACCCCGGCGCCGGTCGAGTTCGATATGTACTACAGCGCGTAAGCGGCGTGTGGGGAGTGCGCAGCACTCCCCACCGACTCGCGTCGCGCTCGGGCAGCGAGCAACAAAAGGGCGGCCCCAACAGGCCGCCCTTTTTTTGGCTCGTCTGACCCCGGATCAAGTCCGGGGCGGGCATTGCGGCTCCGCCACGCTCTTCCTCTCTCTTGCTTCTTGTACGCAAAACGGACTCGGCGGCTTTGCCGCCGGCCGTTCGGCATTGGGAATCAACCACCCCAACACCCTTCATTCTGGCGCCATATTGTGCACTGCAACAAAGGCGTCGCGCGGTGGGGCGCAGCCCGCTCTACCCAAGCCGACGCTGTCAAATATCTGACATATATATAAAAAAGGGGCCGGAACCTGAGTTCCGGCCCGAGTAAATCCTTGGGGAGGATCGCCATATCGGCCTGTCCCTTTTGCACCGCACAACGCCCAAATTCAATGCGCGAAATGGCGTAGATGGCCAAAAAATTGTCGCAGTCGGCAAAGCCCGACTTTGCGCCGCAACTGGCAGGCGGCGGCCAAGCTGCTATACCCCCCCCATGTCCGATCTGTTTGCCGCCACCCAAAGCTCCGCCGATTATGATGCCAGCCACATCGAAGTGCTGGAGGGGCTGGAACCGGTGCGGCGGCGGCCGGGCATGTATATCGGCGGCACCGATGAACGCGCCCTGCACCATCTCGCCGCCGAAGTGCTTGATAACGCGATGGACGAAGCCGTCGCCGGCCACGCCAGCCGCATCGAGGTCAGCCTGGAGGCCGATGGCAGCCTGACCATCGTCGACAATGGCCGCGGCATCCCGGTCGATCCGCACCCGCGCTTTCCCGACAAATCGGCGCTGGAGGTGATCCTGACCATGCTCCATTCAGGCGGCAAGTTCAGCGGCAAGGCCTATGCCACCAGCGGCGGCCTGCACGGCGTCGGCATCAGCGTGGTCAACGCGCTGTCGGACGACACCATAATCGAAGTGGCGCGCGACAAGCAGCTGTATCGGCAGCGTTTTTCGCGCGGCCTGCCCTTGGGGCCCGTGGAAAAACTGGGTGCGGTCGCCAACCGCCGGGGCACTTCGGTGCGCTTTCACCCTGACGCACAGATCTTCGGGGCGGAGGCGGCCTTCCGCGCCAGCCGCCTGTACAAGCTGGCGCGATCAAAGGCCTATCTGTTCGGTGGTGTCGAAATCCGCTGGCGTTGCGCGGCCGAACGGCGCGATGGCCCCGGCGAAAAGGATGTGCCGGAATCGGCGGTGTTCACCTTCCCCGGCGGCCTCGCCGATCATTTGCGCGAACGGCTCGATGATCGCCCATTGGTGGTGGCCGATCTGTTTGCCGGCCGCGCCGATCTGGCGGCCGGCGCCGATGGCAAGCCGATGGGCGCGGTGGAATGGGCCTGCGCCTGGCCGCAATGGGGGGAAGGTTCGGCCAGCTTTTATTGCAACACCATCCCCACCCCGGATGGCGGCACCCACGAAGCCGGGCTGCGGCTGGCACTGACGCGCGGCCTCAAGAATTTCGCCACCCTGTCCGGCAATAAGAAGGCTGGCGAACTGGCCGGCGAGGATGTGTTTTCCGGCGCCGAACTGATGCTGTCGCTGTTCATCCGCGATCCACAGTTCCAGAGCCAGACCAAGGACCGTCTGACCAGCCCGGAAGCCACGAAGCTGGTGGAAAATGCCATCAAGGATCATTTCGATCACTGGCTGACCGGCAGCGGCGATCGCGGCAAGGCGCTGCTGGCGTTCGTGCTGGAGCGCATGGAAGACCGGCTGCGCCGCCGCCAGGAAGCGCTGGTGAAACGCAAGACCGCCACCAGCAAATCGTCGTTGCGCCTGCCCGGCAAGCTGACGGATTGCGCGCGCGGCGATGCGCCGGGCACCGAATTGTTCATCGTGGAAGGTGATTCTGCCGGTGGCAGTGCCAAGCAGGCGCGCAACCGCAACACCCAGGCGATCTTGCCGATCCGCGGCAAGATCCTGAACGTGGCCAGCGCCAACACCGCCAAGATCGGCGCCAACAGCGAAATCGGCGATCTGATTCAGGCGCTGGGCTGCGGCACGCGCGAACGCTACACGCCCGAAAGCCTGCGCTATGAACGCATCATCATCATGACCGATGCCGATGTCGATGGCGCACACATCGCCACCCTGCTGATGACCTTCTTCTTCCGCGAGATGGCCGGGCTGGTGCGCGATGGCCGCCTCTATCTGGCGCAGCCGCCATTGTATCGCCTGTCGGCCGGCGGCACCGTCGCCTATGCCCGCGACGATGCCCACCGCGCCGAACTGATGGGCACGACGTTCTCCAGCCGCAGCAAGGTGGAGGTCAGCCGCTTCAAGGGCCTGGGCGAAATGAACCCGCAGCAATTGAAGGAAACCACCATGGATCCGGACAGCCGCTGCCTGATCCGGGTGCGCCTGCCCGAAAATGCCGAAGGCCGCGCCGATGTGGCCGATCTGGTCGAACGGCTGATGGGCCGCAATCCGGAGCACCGCTTCAACTTCATCCAGAGCCACGCCACTTCGATCGACGCCGAGGCACTGGACGCCTGACGGCGGCAAAACCGCCAAACTGGATGGATCTATGGCAGCAACAGGCGCGTTGCCTGCCGAACTGGTGGCATGGCGCCTGTCATCCCGATCGCATCCGATCAATCATCCCGTCATCCGGGGGATATTCAGGATGGCAGACAGCAACCGCACGCCAGGACAATCAGGTGCGGGAATATCAGGTCCGCCGGGACGCCACCGCCGGGTTGCCGGTGGCGACATGATCGTCGGGGACGTCCCGGTTGACCAAGGCTCCCGGCTGGACCACGCAATTCCGGCCCACGGTCACACCGGGCAGAAGGATGGCACGGGCGCCGATCTGCGTGCCGGGGCCGACATGCGTATCCACATAGATGCCACGGGTCAGATCGTGGGTGAGGATCACGACCTCCTCCCCGATCACGCAATCCGGCCCGATGTGAACGCCGCGCGGCCACGTGCGATCGATCAGGGCAGTCTCGGCGATCCAGGCGGTGGGATGCACGTCCATGGCCCAGATGCGATCCCGCACAAATCTTTGCCAGTGCTGCCGCAAACTCAATCGACGCATGGTGAACCTTCCCCTGCCGGCGCTGCAATCTCACGGCCCAAGTTCATTTACAAGCGGCCAAAATGGTCGTTATTTGAAGATGTCATGGCCATCGGCTCCCTCAACCGTTTGCGCAAGCTGCGCTTGCTGCTTACTGGCCTGCGCCGGCACTGGTTGCAGTTGCGATCCGGCGTGGCGATTGATCCAACCGCCAGCATCTCGTTGTCGAGCCGGTTCATGGCCGGGCGGCCGGGCGGCGTGCAGGTGGGCGCCTATTCGCTGGTCGCGTTCAAGACGTTGCTGGATGCGCGTGATCTGGCCACCGGCGCCATCAATCCGATCCGCATCGGCCAGCGCTGTTTCATCGGCGGCGGATCGATGATCATGCCGGGCGTCACGGTGGGCGATGAATCGATCGTGGCGGCCGGTGCCGTGGTGTTCGATGATGTGCCGCCCCGTTCGATCGTGGCCGGCAATCCCGCCCGTGTCGTGCGTTCGGACATCAAGGTCGGCAACTTCGGCCGGCTGGAAGGTGCCGACGACAACACACGGCGGATGTACGATCTCTGAGGCGCGATTGCATTTTGGTTGAATCACGTCAGTTCCCTCCCCCTTGCGGGGAGGGCGAGAGACGAGCCGAAGGCGAGGCCCGTGGGGGTTTCGGATGCGGCCATTCGCAGCAACCCCCACCCCCCCGGATCAAGTCCGGGGCAGGCTGCTCGGCTGGCGCCGAGTCGCCCTCCCCGCAAGGGGGAGGGCGTTAACTGCTTCAATTTACGCGCAATCGCCTCTGCGTATTGTGGTCTGCTGGTCGGGCGGGTTTGCTTCAGGATTTGCCAGACGGCCCGCCCGACTGGGCCGCATCAAGCGCCGTGCTGGCCACCAGCCATTCCGCCTCCGCCGCCGCCAGGCTGGCTTCGATCTGGCCGCGCTGCTTGAGCAGCGCCGCGCTGTTGGCTCCGGGCAGCGCGAGCCGCACGTCCAGGCCATCGCGCTCCGCCGTCACCCGGGCAATACGCTGTTCGGCAGCGCTCAACGCCTTGCGCAGCACCGCGGTGGCTTCGCGCTGGGCGGCGGCGCGGCGGCGGGCTTCCTTCGGGTCTTCGCGCGGTGCGGCAGGTGCCTTGGGGGCGTCGGCCTTCTTTGGCGGGCCGCCGACGATCAACGCTTCATAATCATCGATGCTGCCATCGAAATTGCGCGCATGGCCGGCATCGACCAGCACCAGCCGATCGGCGCTGGCTTCGATCATGTGGCGATCATGGCTGACCACCACCACCGCGCCTTCGTAACCATTCAGCGCCTGCACCAGGGCCTCGCGCGTATCGACATCAAGGTGGTTGGTCGGTTCATCGAGGATCAGCAGGTGCGGCGCATCGCGGGTGATCAGCGCCAGCGCCAGCCGGGCGCGTTCACCGCCGCTCATGTGGCCGACCTTCTGTTCGGCCATGCCGCCGGTAAAGCCGAATCGCCCCAGTTGCGCGCGCACCGCCGATGGGTTGGCACCGCGCATCAGCCGGGTCATATGCTCCAGCGGCGTATCATCGCGGTCGAGCTCCTCGACCTGATATTGGGTGAAATAACCGACGCGCAATTTGCCCGGCGCGTGCTTCGATCCGGCCATTGCCGGCAGTTGCCCGCACAGCAACCGCGCCAGCGTGGTCTTGCCATTGCCGTTGCGCCCCAGCAGGGCCAGCCGATCATCGGGATCGAGCGTGAGATCGAGGCCGGTCAATATGGCGGTGCCATCATAGCCGACCGCCGCACCATCGAGTTGCACCAGCGGCGGCTTGAGTGGCGGTGGCGAGGGAAAATCGAACTTCAGACTGGGATCGACCGCCGTTTCGGCAATCGGCTGCATCTTGGCCAGCGCCTTTTGCCGGCTCTGCGCCTGCTTGGCGGTGGAGGCGCGCGCCGAGTTGCGGGCGATATAATCCTGCAGCTTGGCGCGTTGGGTGGCCTGGGCTTCGCGGGCGGCGGCAAGTTGCGCCAGCCGTTCGGCGCGCTGACGTTCGAAACTGTCGTAGTTGCCGGCGTACAGCGTCGCCTTGCCCTGTTCGAGGTGCAGGATGTTATCGACGACATTGTTGAGCAGATCGCGTTCATGGCTGATCAGCAGGATCGTGCCGCGATAGGATTTCAGGAAACTTTCCAGCCACATCGCCGCTTCGAGATCGAGGTGGTTCGACGGTTCGTCCAGCAGCAGCAGATCGGGCTGGCTGAACAGCAGGGCGGCCAGCGCCACGCGCATCTTCCAGCCGCCGGAAAAACTGTCGAGCGGGCGCTGCTGCGCTGCCGCATCAAAGCCCAGGCCATCGAGGATGCGCCCGGCGCGGGCCGGCGCGGTATAGGCGTCGATGGCCACCAGCCGTTCATGCACTTCGGCCAGCCGCAACGGGTCGGCGCCGCTGGCGGCCAGCGCGTCTTCCTCCAGCATCAGCGCGGCGCGCTCGGTGTCGGCGGCCAGCACCGTATCGAACGGTGTGCCCTGCCCGGCCGGCGCTTCCTGCGCGATATAGCCCAGCCGTGTGGCGCGCGGCATGTCGATGCTGCCGGCGTCCAGCTCCTGCTGCCCGGCAATCGCCTTCATCAGCGTGGATTTGCCGGCGCCATTGCGCCCGATCAGGCCGATGCAGGCGCGCGGCGGCAGCGTGGCATTGATGCCATCGAGGATGGTGCGCCCGCCAAGGCGAACGGTAACAGTGGAGATCGACAGCATGCGCAGCGCCCTAGCAGGCCAAGCGCGCTGCGGCTAGGCTATGGCCATGATCGATCGCCGTCTCCTGCTTGTCCTGCCCCTGGCGTTGGCCCTGCCCGCGAAGGCGCAGCCCGCCGATGCGCTGCCAGCCGCGCTGGTGACCTGCTGGCAGGCGCGCGGCGTGCGCTTCACGACGGCGCAGGTGGCGGCGCGCATCGGCGGCAAGGTCGGTCGCGCCGCGCTGGCGGCCGTCGCCGGCGCCTGGACCGACGCCAATGATGACGATCAGGAAACAATGGTCGAAATCGTCTGGGAAGCCGGCCGCCCACCCTCCCCGGCCTGGCCGCTGCTCGGGCGCGATCTGGCCGCCCGCCGGCCGGCGCTGCTGCTCACCCGCGATGGCCATTGGTGGCTGCTGGAGGCGTTGGATCAGGAACGGCTGAGCGTGGGCGATCCGCTGACCGGCGAGGGCCGGGTCATGTCGCTGGAATCGGCGGAATTGATCGGCCGGCCGGTGATTGCCGGGGCCTGAATCCCGGCGTCAGGCGGCGCCCGGCTGTACGTCGTCCGCCAGAAACGCCACCAGCGCGCGCACCTTGGCCTGGCGCCATTGCGGCGTCGGCGCGGTCAGCCACCAGGTGCCAGTGGCCGGTTCGCCGGCATCCAGCATGACCACCCGGCCGGCGGCGAGGTCAGCCGCCGCCAGCAGCGCCGGCACCCGCGTGCGTCCCAACCCGGCCGCCGCGGCATCGATGGCGAGGCCGGCATCGGCAAAGGTGAAGGCGCTGGCCACGCAGGGCGTTTCGGGATCGAGCGGGTGGGCGATGCACGGTGCATCGGCGCCTGCGCCCGGTGCTGCGACGGTGATGCGCCGCTCGGCCCCCAGCGTGCGGCCGTGGATGCCTTCGGCTTGCGGCTCATCGCCATAATGGATCGCCAGATCGAGATTGGCCTGGGTGAAATCGACTTCACCGGCATCGTGGGCAACGATCGAGAAGCGCAGCCCGGGATACAGGCGGCCATAATCGGCCAAGCGCGGTGCCAGCCATTTCGCCACCAGCGCGCGCGGTGCCGCCAGGCTGAGCACCCGGCTGGATTGCCCGGCCTGCATCAGCCGCACCGTCTCTTCAAAGGCCAGAAACCCCTGTTGCAGCGCCGGCAGCGCCTGTTCGGCTTCGGGGGTCAGCTCCAGATTGCGGGTCAGGCGACGAAACAGCACGACGCCCAGCGTTTCCTCCAGCGCGCGGATCTGCTGGCCCACCGCTGCCGGCGTGACCGCCAGTTCATCGGCAGCGCGCGTGAACGACAGGTGGCGCGCCGCGGCCTCGAACACACGCAAGGCATTCAAGGGCAGATGGGTGCGTTTCATCGATCAGTGCACGGCCGGGCGGGCGCCGGGCAATTCCAGCTTGAATTGCGGGATGGCGACCATGAAGCGCTCCCCATCATCGGCCTGCATCACATAGCGGCCGTGCATCCGCCCCGATGCCGTGGCGAGCGGGCAGCCCGACACATAATCATAGGCGCCGCCCGGCGCGATCAACGGCTGCACACCGACCACGCCATCGCCGACGACTTCCTCGATGCGCCCTGTCGCGTCGATGATCGTCCAGCGTCGCGACAACAACCGCACGCCCTGCGTGCCGCCATTTTCCACCCGAACATGATAGGCCCACACATGATAACCGCGGTCCGGATCGGATTGTTCGGGCAGATAATGCGGTGCCACCCGCACGGTGATGTCGGCAGTGGTTTCGGCGTACGGGAAAATCTGCCGGATCATGGCGATTACAGTCCGGCAGCGCCGAGCGCCTGGCCGAGATCGTCGATCAGATCGTCCGGGTCTTCCAGCCCGATCGACAGCCGCAGCATGCCCTCGCTGATGCCCATTTCCGCGCGCACCGCTTCCGAGACGCTATAGTGTGTGGTGCTGGCCGGATGCGTCATCAAGCTGCGCGAATCGCCAAGATTGTTGGAAATATCGATCAGTTGCAGCGCATCGAGCAGCGCGTGTGCCTGCGCACGATCGTCCAGATGCATGGCGATGATGGTGCCGCCCGCCTTCATCTGGCGCCGGGCCAGATCATGCTGCGGATGGCTGGCCAGGCCCGGATAGACCAGGTTCGACACGCGGCTCGCCAGGAAGGTCGCCACCTTCAGGGCATTGTCACACTGACGGCGCACGCGCAGGTCAAGCGTTTCCAGGCTTTTCAGCACCACCCAGGCGTTGAACGGCGACAGGTTCGGGCCCGTGTGGCGCGCAAACGCCAGATAGGTGTCGTTCATCCATTTCTCGCTGCCGACAACCGCACCGGCCAGCACCCGGCCCTGCCCGTCCATCAACTTGGTGGCGCTGTAGGCGACGATATCGGCGCCCAATTCCAGCGGCCGCTGCACGATCGGCGAGGCAAAGGCATTATCGACCATCACCAGCGCGCCGGCATCATGGGCGATATCGGCGATCGCGCCTATGTCGCACAGATCCAGGCCGGGATTGGTGGGCGTTTCCAGGAAAAACGCCTTGGTGTTGGGCCGGCGGGCGTTCGCCCAGGCGTCCACATCGCGGGCATCGACCGTCGTGGTTTCGATGCCAAAGCGCGGCAGGATGGTATCGACCAGCACGCGGCACGATCCGAACAGCGCGCGCCCGGCGACCAGATGGTCGCCGGCGGACAGGGTTGAAAGCAGCATGCCGCTCATCGCTGCCATCCCGGTGGTGGTGGCGCGCGCGGCTTCGGCACCCTCGATCAGGGCGATGCGCTGCTCCAGCATTTCCACGGTGGGGTTCTGCAGACGGCTGTAGGTCATGCCCGGCCGTTCGCCCCGGAAGCGCGCAGCGGCCTCCTCGGCGCTGTCATAGCAATAGCCCGACGTCATGAAGATGGCTTCGGACGTCTCCCCCACTTCGGTGCGCATGGTGCCGCCACGCACCATTTGCGTGGCAGGCCGCCACGTCTTCACAATCTCAGGGTTCTGGCCAGCATTTCGTTTCATGGTGTCCGGGATAGTGCGGCCTTTGTTGCAGTGCAATCAAGCATGGGATTTTTCTTGGGAAAGCTCAGCTTCATTCGGCCGGCAAGGCCGCAGCCGTTGCCGGCGGCCGCTTGGCGTCCCCCTGCACGATCAGCAGATACATCACCGGCGTCACCACACGGCTGAGCAGGGTGGACGACACCAGCCCACCGATGATCACCCAGGCCAGCGGACTGTAAAGCCCGGAACCGGACAGGGCGAGCGGCAGCAGGCCGCCGATGGCCGTCACGCTGGTCAACAGCACCGGCAGGAAGCGCACCTCGCCGGCTTCCTCGATGGCATCGCGCAAAGCCCGGCCGCTTTCCCGCAACTGGGTCGTGAAATCGACCAGCAGCAGGCTGTTCTTGATCTCGATCCCGATCAGCGCGACGAAACCGATGACGGCGGTATAGCTGAGCGAATTGCCGGTGAGGAACAGTGCCACCAGGCCGCCGAACAACCCGAGCGGGATGACCCCGGCCACCACCAGCGTCTCGCGGAAGCGGCCGAATTCGATCACCAGCACCGCCAGGATGCCGAACACCGCCAGCGCGATGATCGGCCCCAGCCCGCCAAAGCTGCGCGCCGCGGTTTCGGCTTCGCCGCCAATGTCGAAGCGATAGCCATCGGGCAGTTCGACTTGGCTGATGGCCTCGACCACCGCCTTGTTGACCTTGGCGGTCAGATAGCCGTCTGCCACCTGGGTATCGACATAGACCACACGGCTCTGGCGTTCGCGATTGATGCGCGGCGGCGCCGAATCCAGATAGGGTGTCGCGATCTCGCGCAGCGGCACCGGGCCGACGCTGCCCGGCACATAGATATCATCCAGCATCCGCACGCTGTGGCGCTCCGCCAAGGGCAGCCGCACCACGACATTGTAGCTGTCGCCTTCCACATCGCGGAACCGCCCGGCCGCTTCACCGGCCAGCGCCAGCCGCAGCGCCCGGCGCGGCGCGCCCGGCTGCACACCCAGCAGCGCGGCCTTGTCGTTGTCCAGCCCCAGATTCAGGCGCGGCTGGTCGACCGCCACGGCATTGCGCACATCGCGCGTGCCCGGCACGCCGCGCATCACCGCTTCCACTTCGCCGGCCAGCCGTTTCAGCACCGGCAATTCCGGCCCGACAATGCGGATCTGGATGGGGGAATCGATCGGCGGGCCGTTCTGGAAGATCTTCACCACATATTGCGCATCCGGGCTGGCATCCAGCTTGGCGCGCAGCCGCTCCACCAGCGCCGGGCCGCCAAATTCATCCCATTTGTTCAGCACCACCAGCACTTCGCCAATGTTGCTGCGCTGGTCGAAATTGCGTTGGTTGTAAAAGATCTGCGGGTTGCCGCGGCCGACATTGGCCATCACCCCCGTCACGGCGGGCTCATCCTTCACCGCAGCTTCCACATAGGCGACGGCGCGGTCGGTGGCCGGAATGGCGGTGCCTTCCGGCGCCGTCACCTGCACGAGGAAATAGGGCGTTTCGGCTGGCGGGAACAGGCTGGAGCCGATGAACGGCACCAATCCCAATCCGGAAATGATCAATACGGTCGCCGCCGCCATCGCCCGCCACGGATGAGTGAGGCTCCAGTGCAGCACCGGCTGATAGAAACGGTGGATGCCGCCATTCACCCATTGCAGGAAGCGGTTGCCTTCCTCCTTCTCTTCACGCGGCAGGATGCGGCTGGCCAGGAATGGCACAATCGTCAGCGATACGAGCAGCGAAGCGGCCACCGTGCCGAGCACCGCCACCGGCAGGCTGCGCGTGAACTTGCCGGCGCCTTCGGGCAGCATGGTCAACGGCAGGAACGCGAACAGCAGCACGAAGGTGCAGCCGATCACCGCCACCGCAATCTGGGTGGTGCCATCCACCGCGGCCTGGCCGCGCGTTTTGCCCATGCGCAGGTGGCGGGCAATGTTTTCCGTCACCACGATACTGTCGTCCACCAGCAGGCCGAGCGCGATGATAAAACCGGAAATCGCCAACTGATTCAGCGTGAAACCGCTCCAGCTGAGCACCGCCACGCCCATCGCCAAGCTGAGCGGCACCGACACCATCACCACGATGCTGGCGCGCCAGCCAAGCGGCAACAGCGTGATCAGCACCAGGCCGAGCGCGATGGCAAAATCCCGGCCGAGCTGGTCGAGCTTGCGCGCGATATCGTCGCTCTGATCAAATCCCACCACCATCTGCACATCCGGCGGCAACAGCGCCCGATAGGCGTCGACCGCCTTCACCGCATTGTTGCGGATGTCGAGCACATTGAGCCCGTCCTTCTGGGTCATCGTCACCCACACCGCACGCTTGCCGTTGTAACGGGCGAAATGCGGTTGTTCCTCGTAAGCCCAGCCGACGGTGGCGATATCCTTCACCCGCACGATGCGGCCCCCCTGGGCGCGCACCGGTTCATCGGCCAGTTCCGCCACCGATTTATAGGCGCCGCCGGCCTGCACATTCAGCCGCGCGTCGCCAGCCTGCACCGCGCCGGGCGGCAGATCCTGCCCGCCGCTGCGCAGCGCGTCGGTCACCGCGGTGACCGGTATGCCCAATTGCGCCATGCGCCCGGTATCCAGCGCCACCCGCATTTCCGGCGTCGGCAGCGCCCACACCCGCGTGCCGCGCACGCCGGGCACCCGGATCAGCCGCTCGCGCAGATCCTTGGCGACCTTTTCCAGCCGCCGGTAACTGGCAGTGTCCGAAACCAGGGCGAATTGCAGCACGGCGGCTTCGGTGGTGCGGGTCTTCTGGAATTCCAGCCGGGTCAGCGCCGATGGCAGGCTGTTGCGGATGGCGTTCACCTCACGCACCACCTCGTCGTAATTCTTTTCCGGATCGCCATCCCAGCTGAATTCGGCGGTGATCACCGCGCTGGAATCGGTCGATCGCGATTGCACCTTCACGATCCCGTCCAGGCCCTGCACGACATCCTCGATCGGCTTGGCAATGGTCGATTCCATGTCTGCCGGCTCGGCGCCGGGCACGGTGGCGATGACGTTGATGAACGGCGACGGGAAATGCGGATCAACCGAGCGCGGGATGGCGAAAAACGCCGACAGCCCCAGCGCCGCCAGCGCCAGAAACACCACCAAAGTGATCTGCCATTTTTCGATGGCAAAACGGATGATTGCGTTCATTTTGCCGCCACAGGGCTGGCGATCTGCACCACCTGGCCATTACGCAGCCGATCGATGCCGGTGGTGACCACCTGTTCGCCCGGCTGCAGGCCCGCCGTGACGATCACGCCGGCCTCTGCCACCTCACCCAGCGCCACCTGCCGCTGCCGCACCCGGCGCGTTACCGGTTCCAGCACATAGACAAAGCCTTCATCGGCGCGCGCCGCAAACACCGCCGTGGCCGGCACGATCAACGGCGCGCCGGCATGCGCTGCGCCCAGCAGCAGTTCCGCTTCGCCGATCTGGCCGGATGCGAGCCGCGCATTGGCCGGCAATTTCACTTCGATGCGGAAGGTGCCGGTGCCATCATCGCCGCGCGCGCCCACTTCGCTCACCTGTCCCGAAAAGGGCGCCGGGCCCAGCGCAGCAATGCGCACCGTCGCCGGTTGCCCCAGCTTCACCCGCGCGGCATCCCGATCGGCGAGCGGCACGCGCAGCACAAAGCCCTGCCCCATCTCGCCCAACGTCAGCACCGCCTGGCCGGGCTGGGCAATCTGCCCCGGCTCGCCCGGCCGGCTGAGCACCACACCGGCCGATGGCGCGCGCAGCACCGCCAGCCCGACATCGAAACCGGCGGCCCGCTGCCGCGCTTGCGCCGCAGCCATGGTGGCGCGCGCCTGCTCGACGCGCGGCGCCGTGATCCAGCCCTTCTTGAACAGATCCTCCAACCGGGTGAGATCGGATTTGGCGCGCACCACTTCAGCCTGCGCCGAGGCCTCGTTCGCGCCCAGAGCGGTGATATCAAGCCGCGCCAGCACCTGGCCGGCCACCACGCGGTCGCCGTCGCGCACCAGGATCGCGGCGATGCGGCCCGGTGTGTTGAACGACAGCGGCGTCTCGCGCTTCAGCCGCACCGTGCCCGACACCAGCAGCACACTGTTGCCGTTGACCAGGCGCACCGTCGCCAGCCGCACCGGCAGGGCCTGCGCCGCCTTGGGCGGCGGCGGCGCCTCGCTGCTGCACGCGGCCAGCGCAACCGACAGCAGGATCACGCCAGGCAGGCGACGAGCCCTACCGGAGGGCACCAACCGATGGGCAAGTTGGTGGGCAAATGCTCGATTGCTCATGGGCGGTGCCTGCGATCCCGGTCGGTTGAGCCGGGCAAGGCCATGTTTGGCCCTGCCCGGCTTTTGATTCCGACTCATATCTAGCCCGTTCATTCATCGTGGCGCAAGATATTTGAGCATTGCTCAGAATGGTCGCAGGCCGCTTCTCTCAATCGTTGATCACCAACGCACACAAGGTCAGCGAAACCCCGTTGTCGTCGGCACTGCCCGGCTCCACCAGCAGTTCCGCCAGCAATTGCCCGGCTATGGTGATGGTTTCATGCGGCAATTGCGCCGCCACGGCGGCCAGTGCGGCCGCAGCGCCGGGGCCATCGAGCCGCACATCAAGCTCGTGGCGGGCGCCGGCCAGCGTCAGGCTGGCCCAATCGCGCGCGCGCAGTTCCTCGATCACCAGGCGGGCCCCATGGGGCAAGGCGATGGCCGCCACGGCGCGCAAGATGGCGGCCTGGGCGCGATCACAATGCGGTCGCATGCGGCCCCTCCCTGGTTGCAGCGACAGGCGAGGCGCTGGCGCTGGCGATATGCGCCAGCACGCGATCGCGCGTGGCGGCGCGCGGTTCCCGGCCACGACGCAGATCAAACACGAAACGCGGATCGCCGGTGGCCATGCGACCAAAACGCGAGGCCGGGATGGCGTGGGCGCGCAAATGGCGCTCCACGACAGGCAAAAGGCACATGTCGTCAACTCCCTTCGAATTGGGCTTAATTGCCGGCCTATCCCTCGCGATTCGGCTGACAAGACACTTTATCCAAGTCAAAATCCTACTAGTCTAGGAAAAAAACTACTGCTATAGGGTCCAAATCGGGCCAGGAGAGGAGGCCCGTGGGTCATGGACAGCATTGCCATCAGGCAGAGGCTGGACGCGCTGATCACGTCGCGCGGTGAGGATTATGCCTCGCTGTCGCGGCGGCTTGGGCGCAACGCCAGCTATATCCAGCAATTCATCAAGCGCGGCGTGCCGCGGCGCTTGTCAGAATCCGATCGCCAATTGCTGGCGCAACATTTTGGAATCGCCGAACATCTGCTCGGCGGCTCACCAGCGGATCCCGGCCGCGCCCTGCTGCCCCGCCCCGGCCTTGCCCGCGCGGCAGAGGATTATGTGCTGGTACCGCAATATCAGCTCAACGCCTCGGCCGGCCCCGGCGCCCTGCCCGGCGTCGAAGTGCCCACCGCCGCCATCGCCTTCCAGGCCGGCTTCATCCGCGACCTTTCGTCCAACCCGCCCGAAGGTCTCGCCGTGTTGGGCGTCGAAGGCGATTCGATGTTCCCCACCCTCGCCCACGGTGATCAGATATTGGTGGACACGAACGACCACCTGCGCCTGCGCGACGGCATCTATGTGCTGCGCAGCGACGACGCCCTGCTGGTCAAACGCCTGTCGCTCAACCCCATCGCCCGGCGCATCACCATCCGTTCCGACAACGAAGCCTACCCAAGCTGGCCCGATTGCGACCCGGACAGCATCACCGTGATCGGCCGCGTCGTGTGGGTGGGGCGGAAGTTGGGATAGGGATTTGCCGGTCAGTAGCCGCTGATCAGCATGTCCAGCGCATTGAGGATGGTTGCATCCGCTGCCGCCAGCGTTGCCACGATCGGCCCGCACTCGCGCTTGGGGATGGTTGCTGCCTGCTGCGTCATCATCACGAATTCATCCCCGCCAATCTGGAATACCGGGTTGAGCCGCCGAATGGGCGGCGGTGCGTTTCGGACCGGTCGCAACGGCACTACAAACCGCGTCTGCATGTCGGCCAGCAGGTTGGATTGGCAATCAAGCAGGAACTCGCCGCCGCCAAACCCTTCATAAACGTCAAATCGAGCCATCAGAATTGGCGGAAACGAGCCAGCGGTAAGCCATGCTGTTCAACATGTTCGTTATAGGCCGAAATCGCCACACGGTTCTCTGCAAGCCAATGCTCGGCCTTCACCTTCGCCACTTGCTCGGCGATGCCGCGCTCGCAGGCCTGCGAAAGATTGATGCCGTGGGCACGCGCCTCTTCGACGAGCCCGCGATCAAGCGACACATTGGTCGGCCGACGGGTGGCCCGAACATCGGGTGCATTAGAGAGCTTGGTAGCCATGGGCACATCCTTGCGCATTGAATATGCCCACCATAGTGGGAAAGCCGCGCGTTGCCAATGATGCCGCCGCCGCCAGCCTGGCAGACCTGACCCTGGGGGCGAATTGACTTTTGCCGCCCACAAGGCGAGATTCGGCCGATGGACAACACGCCCAACCGCCTCGCCGAACCGGCGCGCGAATGGATCGCCAGCCAAGTCGCCAGCGGCGCCTGGCCGGACGAAGCGGCCTATCTGAACGATCTGGTGGCGCGCGACCGGGACGATGTGGAGAAGCTGGCCGCCCTGCACGCGGCGCTGGATGAAGGCGAGGCCAGCGGGCTCAGCGACCTCACCATAGAGGACATCATCGCCCAAGCCCGCGCGCGCAACCTTGCCAAGGCTTAGGCTCACCGCCGCCACGCGGCGCGATCTTGATGCCATTTACGATCATGGCTTTGTCACCTTCGGTCAAGCCACCGCCGATCGCTATGCGGCGATGCTGGTGGCGACGGCACAGTCCTTGCTGGCGTTCCCGTTGATGGGACCGGAAGTGCCAGGCCGCAATCCACCGCTGCGCCGCTTTTCGGCGGAAAGCCATGTGATTTACTATCGCCCCGATGCCGACGGAATCTTGGTAACGCGCGTTTTGCATGCGCGGATGGCAACCCGTGGAAGGGTTTAATTCCAAGGAACGTGGAAGCGACCAAGATGAAAGAGAAATTATTATAGTGTATCGCTAATTAGCTCTATCCTAATTGTTCACTAACAATTCGCGCTGGGAAACCATAATTTATGCCTTACTTGATATTACTAAAATCAGGCAGCGCTTTTATTTGATCTGATGATATACTGTCTGTGACATTGGTTTTAAACTGTTCAGAAACGGCATTTAAAATATCCTGACCAATTTTGTCCTTTGCATCGCCCAAATTTACATCAAGCTCTTGCGCTGTTTGCTCAAACGCCTTATAAAATTGACCCAATATTGGCGCATCCTTCAGAAATTCTGATAACAAATTTGGAATAAAGCGCCTGGCAAACTGCCAAGTCGAAACTTCTGAAATAAATGTTCCAGATCTAGAATGATTTAACATTCCGATAATTCGTTCAAGATCATGACGTACTTTTACGCTATCCAGTTCTTCGCATAGCACCATTTTTTCTAATGTCGCGACTATTTTGTCAAATAGACTGTCGATCGCGAACTCTTTCCTTGCATCGTCGACGATTTGATCGATATCAATATACATTTTCTCATCTTTGGGTGCGAACCAGTGATAATTTAACATGGCGTCGCGGTTATTAATTAGCGACAGTAAATGAGCTTTCCAGGTAGCAAGGCCGTTCCTATGATTGGTTTCGTAATTTCGACAGTTACTTACAAGATCAGAAAGCCACTGTGGCCAATCCTGGCGCGCAACCACCATTCCCAGCGCTTCAAGGTCTTTCAGTAGATCGACATTTGCTTTGGCAACGTTTTCAGGCACGTTTTGCGCCAGAGCATCTAATAGACGATCAAAACTTGTCCGAATGGCCGAATGTCGCTCGTCTATGAGCGCCGCAATATGGTCTGTTGAAGCCTTCAATCGACAACCTCCAACGAGTTCCTAAGCTAACTACTCCGCCGCCATCCCCAGCAGCCCGCCCTGGCGGTCATCCACGTTGGCGGCTGGGGTTTCGCTCATCGCCTTGGCGGCCTTGCGGCTGTCGAAGGCGTTCCACACTTCGTTCCAGTCGCCCTTGGTCGCGGCCTTCGAATATTCGGTCGAGCGCGCTTCGAAGAAATTGGCGTGTTCGACGCCGTTGAGCAGCGGCGTCAGCCACGGCAGCGGGTGTTCCTCGATCATGTAGATCGGTTGCAGGCCGAGCTGCTGCAGGCGCCAATCGGCGATGTAGCGGACGTAGCGCTTGATATCCTTGGGCGTCATGCCGGAAACCGGGCCCTGTTCGAAGGCCAGATCGATGAAGGCATCTTCCAAGCGCACGGTGCGCTGGCAGACGTCGGCGATATCGTCGCGGATGCGGCTGGTGAGCACGCCGGTTTCCGCGCAAAACGCGTGGAACAGCTTGATGATGCCTTCGCAGTGCAGCGATTCATCGCGCACACTCCACGACACGATCTGCCCCATGCCCTTCATCTTGTTGAAGCGCGGGAAGTTCATCAGCATGGCAAAGCTGGCGAACAATTGCAGGCCTTCGGTGAAACCGCCGAACATCGCCAATGTCTTGGCAATATCCTCGTTGTTGCTCACGCCGAACGTGCCCATATAATCATGCTTGTCGCGCATTTCCTTGTAATTCAGGAAGGCGCTATATTCGCTTTCGGGCATCCCGATCGTGTCGAGCAGGTGGCTGTAGGCGGCGATGTGGATCGTTTCCATGTTGGAAAACGACGTCAGCATCATCTTGACTTCGGTCGGCTTGAACACGCTGCCATATTTGTCGTGATAGCAATCCTGCACCTCGACATCGGCCTGGGTGAAGAAGCGGAAGATCTGCGTCAGCAGGTTGCGCTCGTGATCGGTCAGCTTCTGCGCCCAATCGCGGCAATCTTCGCCCAACGGCACTTCTTCCGGCATCCAGTGGATCTGCTGCTGGCGCTTCCAGAAATCATAGGCCCAGGGATATTCGAACGGCTTGTAGCTCTTGGAGGCCTTGAGGAGAGACATGGGGGTAATCCTGATCAGAAGGTCTTGAAAAAATTGGCATTTGGGAGGGGGGCATTTGGGAGGGGGTCGGGGTCACGAGCCGTGGAAGTCGTGGCGCCGGCCCCCTCACCCTCCGGCCGGTCAGCAACCCGGCCGGTGCATTGCCCTGCGGGATGGCAGGGCAAGCCCGAGGCGCTGGCCGCCATCACTGGCAGGCCAGGCATTCATCATAATCGCGCCGCTCCATGGTGACCACCGGCGCCTCGGCCGTGTTGTCGGCCTCCACGCCGCCGGCAAAGCCCGCGCGCTGCACGCTCATCGAGCGCAGATAATAAAGGGATTTGATGCCCAGTTCCCAGGCGCGGTAATGCAGCATCAGCAGATCCCATTTCTCGACATCGGCCGGGATGAACAGATTGAGCGACTGCGCCTGATCGATATACGGCGTGCGATCGGCCGCCAGTTCGAGCATCCAGCGCTGATCAATCTCGAACGCGGTGCGATAGGTGGCCTTCTCCTCGGGCGTCAGAAACTCCAGATGCTGCACCGAACCGCCGCGTTCCAGCATGCTATTCCACACCGCATCGCTGTTCTTCGCCTTGGAAATCAGCAGCTTTTCCAGATAGATGTTCTTGACGACGAACGAGCCCGACAGCGTCTTGTGGGTATAGACATTGGCCGGAATCGGCTCCACGCAGGCCGAGGTGCCGCCGCAGATGATGCTGATGCTTGCCGTCGGCGCGATCGCCATCTTGCAGCTGAAACGCTCCATCACGCCCATGTCGGCGGCGTCCGGGCAGGGCCCGCGTTCAGCGGCCAGGTTCATCGATGCCTGATCGACCTGCGCGCGGATATGCTTGAAAATCTTCATGTTCCAGGCTTTCGCCGGCGCGCTTTCAAAGGGCAGGCCGCGCGCCTGGAAGAAGCTGTGCAGGCCCATCACGCCCAGGCCGACCGAGCGTTCACGCATCGCCGCATAGGCCGCGCGGTGCATCGCCGGTTCGGAACGGTCGATATAATCCTGCAGCACATTATCCAGGAAGCGCATGCAATCCTCGATGAACAGCGGATCGCCCTGCCATTGGTCCCACGTCTCGATGTTGAGCGAGGACAGGCAGCACACCGCGGTGCGATCGTTGCCCAGATGATCCTTGCCGGTCGGCAGGGTGATTTCCGAACACAGGTTGGAGGTGGACACCTTCAGCCCCAGATCGCGCTGGTGCTTGGGCATGGTGCGGTTCACTTCATCGATGAAGATGATGTAGGGCTCGCCGGTCGCCAGCCTTGTTTCGACCAGCTTGGTGAACAACGCGCGCGCATCCACCTCGGCGCGTTTCTCGCCGGTCTTGGGGCTGACCAGATCGAAACTGGTGCCATCGCGCACCGCCGCCATGAACTTGTCGGTCAGCAGCACGCCATGATGCAGATTGAGCGCCTTGCGGTTGAAATCACCCGACGGCTTGCGGATTTCGAGGAACTCCTCGATTTCCGGATGGCTGATGTCGAGATAGACCGCCGCCGAACCGCGCCGCAGCGAGCCTTGCGAAATGGCCAGCGTCAGGCTGTCCATCACCCGCACGAACGGGATGATGCCGCTGGTCTTGCCGTTCAGGCCGACCGGTTCGCCGATGCCGCGCACATTGCCCCAATAGGTGCCGATGCCGCCGCCGCGCGACGCCAGCCAGACATTCTCGTTCCAGGTACCGACAATGCCTTCCAGGCTGTCCGACACGCTGTTCAGATAGCAGCTGATCGGCAGACCGCGCCCGGTGCCACCATTGGATAGCACCGGGGTGGCCGGCATGAACCACAGCCGGCTGATGTAGTCATAGAGGCGCTGGGCGTGCGGCGCATCATCGGCATAGGCCGCCGCCACGCGCGCAAACAGATCCTGATAGGATTCGCCCGGCAGCAGATAGCGATCATCCAGCGTGTCCCGGCCGAAATCGGTGAGCAGCGCATCGCGGCTGCGATCCACCGTCACCGGGAAGCGCCACGGCAGCACCTCGCTGGTGCCCGGCCTCGTCGGCGCTGGTGCCTGCGCAGCCGCCATCGCGCCTTGGGCCAGCGCTGCGAACAGCGTTTCCGTTCCCTCGGCCGGCGCGTCGGTCGGCCGGTCGGCAATGTTCAGGTCGGCGCTGCTGTCTGTCATTCTGAATTCGCTCATTCTTCTGCTGTCCTTGGATCATAGGAGAAGAACAAACCGGGGTCACGCACCAAACGTGTGGCGGTGTGATTTGTCCCCGATATTCACAATTGACCGACCTGGCCCATTGCCCATTCCTCGCCCGACGCCACCAGAATTAGTGCCTGAAGCGTTTCGATACGCAACAGATAGTGCCACAGCAGGTCTGCCGTGCAAGCCAAAAGTTTACTTGACGCCATGTAACGGGCGCCAGACCGGCGCTGTTCCCGGCGATTCCTCCACAGGAAAATTGGCCGGCTATTCTGCATCAAGGGCTTGGCGGAAATTGCTGCAAGGGCCGTGCAGGCCGGCGCGACGGTCGATATGGACGCAGCCACGGTCGCAGCCTATCTTGCCTGGCAAATGCCGCTGCCGCGACGCTGCGGCCACACCACAACAGGGGCCAGTTCATGACCGTGATCCGCGAAGCCGATGTGATCGAATCCGTCGCCGATGCGCTGCAATATATCAGTTACTTCCATCCGATGGATTATATCCGCGCGCTGGGCCGCGCCTGGGAACTCGAAGAATCACCGGCCGCCCGCGACGCCATCGCGCAGATCCTCACCAACAGCCGCATGTGCGCCGAAGGCCATCGCCCGATCTGCCAGGATACCGGCATTGTCGTGGTGTTCGTGAAAGTCGGCATGAACATTCGCTGGGAATCGACCAGAAGCCTTGAAGACATGATCAACGAAGGCGTGCGCCGCGCTTATCTGCACCCCGAAAACAAGCTGCGCGCCTCCATCGTCGCCGATCCGGCCTTCACCCGCGTCAACACCCGCGACAACACGCCAGCGGTGGTGCACGTGGAACTGGTGCCCGGCGACACGCTCGACATCATCGTCTCGGCCAAGGGCGGCGGCAGCGAGAACAAGGCCAAGTTCGCCATGCTGAACCCCAGCGATTCCATCCGCGACTGGGTGGTGAACACCGTGCCATTGATGGGCGCCGGCTGGTGCCCGCCCGGCATGCTTGGCATCGGCATCGGCGGCTCGGCGGAAAAGGCGATGCTGCTCGCCAAGAAATCGCTGATGGACCCGATCGACATGGCCGAATTGAAGGCGCGCGGGCCGACCTCACCCCTGGAGGAGTTGCGCATCGAACTGCATGATGCGGTCAACGATCTCGGCATCGGTGCGCAAGGGTTAGGCGGCCTGTCCACCGTGCTCGATGTGAAGATCCTCGACACGCCGACCCATGCCGCGTCGAAACCCATCGCCATGATCCCCAATTGCGCCGCCACCCGCCACGCCCATTTCGTGCTCACCGGCAATGGCCCGGCCTATCTGGCGCAGCCCGATCTGGCCGATTGGCCGAAGGTGAACTGGACGCCGGACAAGGCCTCGATTCCGGTCAATCTCGACACGCTGACCCCGGCCGAAGTCGCCAACTGGAAGCCCGGCGACCGGCTGCTCTTGAATGGCAAGATGCTCACCGGGCGCGATGCCGCCCACAAGCGCATGACCGACATGCTGGCCCGCGGCGAGACGCTGCCGGTCGATTTCACCAACCGCGTCATCTATTATGTCGGCCCGGTCGATCCGGTGGGCGATGAAGTTGTCGGCCCGGCCGGCCCCACCACGGCGACGCGCATGGACAAGTTCACCGAAGCCATGCTGGCACAGACCGGCCTGATCGCCATGATCGGCAAGGCAGAACGCGGCCCGGCGGGCATCGAGGCGATCAAGCGCCACAAGGCGGCCTATCTGATGGCGGTGGGCGGCGCGGCCTATCTGGTGGCGAAGGCGATCAAGGGCGCCAAGGTTCTGGCCTTTGCCGATCTCGGCATGGAAGCAATTTATGAATTCGAGGTCAAGGACATGCCGGTGACGGTTGCCGTGGATTCTGAAGGCACCAGCGTCCACCAGACCGGCCCGGCCGACTGGCGCGCCCGCATCGCGGCCGCAAGAGAGAAGCAATTGGCATAAAGCGTCGTCACGCCAGCCGTGACGTTTGCGCGATACAGCAACCCACAGCATGATCACCACCCGCCCCGCCGCCATTCTGTTCGATATGGATGGCCTGCTGCTCGATAGCGAGCGGCTGATCCGCGATGTGATGATCGCGGTGATGGCAGACACGGGCTTTGCCATGACGACCGGCGATTTCGCTGCGCTGATCGGACTGCCCGAAGCCGCCATCCGCCTGTGGATGCAGGACCGCTTTGCCGGACTGGACTATGCTGTCATGCGCGCCGCCGTCGCCGCCCGCATCACGGCGCAGTGGGGTCCGCGCCGGCCACTGAAGCCGGGCGCGGCCGAATTGCTGGCACAGGTGCGCGCGGCCGGCATCCCGGCCATGCTGGTCACCTCCACGGCGCAGCGCCAGGCGCACCGCCATCTGCATCACGCCGGCCTGCGCGATCATTTCGTCGGCATCGTGGGCGGCGACGATGTGGCCAACGGCAAACCGCACCCTGAACCTTATCTCGCCGCCGCCGCCTGCCTCGGCCTGGCGCCGGCTCATTGCCTGGCGCTGGAGGACAGCCACAATGGCGTGATCGCGGCCCACGCGGCTGGCGTCCCGGTGATCATGGTGCCCGATCTGCTGCCGGCCACGCCGCCGATCCGCGCGCGGGCGCTGGCGGTGGCACCCGAACTTGCCACGGTTGGCGCCTGGCTTGCTGCGGTGACATGACGCAGCCAGCCCCGTTCAGCCCCCCGAAAGCGGCATGCGTATCTCCTGCAGACCCCAGCAAGGAGCGCCCATGATCCAGTTTTCGCCGCTTGTTCCCTTCAGCCGCCGCGTCGGCTCGCTGCTTGCCGGCCTGGCCGTGGCTGGCTGTGTCGCCAACACGGCGCCCGTTCCGGTGGCCGCCGTCAAGCCGGCCGTCCTGACACCCGTGGCCGCCAGCGACGCGCTGCCTGCCACCGAAGCCGCGGCCGAAACAGCCAGCGCCCAGATGGTCTGGGCTTTGCGCGGCGGGCTGAATGTCGCTGCCTTGTTATGCCAGGATCGTTTGATTACTGATAACTACAACCGAATGCTGAAAGTGCATCGCAATATTCTGGATGAAGCCTATGCCGCCGAACAGCGTCGGTTCCGCGCTCTCCACGGCAATGCCGGGCAGGATCGCCACAGCCGGGCGATGACCCGACTGTATAACGGCTTTGCCAGCGTGCCTGATCGCCGCCGTTTCTGCACCATGGCGACACGGATTGTGGCCGATATGGTCGCCATGCCATCGGCGCTGGTGGCGGCCAACGCACGGCGCGCGCTCACCACGCTGGAACCGGGCGCCGTGCAGTTGGTGAACAGCGCCAATTAGCGATTGAGCGCCGCCACGATGGCATCGAATGCCGGCACGGTCACCGCCATGTTGCCGCGGTTGCTGGCCACCGGGTGGCTGCCCAATCGGGCGATGACCACGCCGGCCTTGCGGTCGATATAGATGGCCTGGCCATGGATACCCAGGGCCATGGTCTGCCCGCCGGCGCGGTGCCACCATTGACTGCCATAATTGCCATCGAGATTGCCCGGATATTTCGTCGCCACAAACGCCGCTGGATCGCCACCGGCAAAGATGCGCTCGACAGCGGCCGGCGGCACGATCTGCTGGCCATCATGGCGACCGCCCAGCCGCATCATTTCGCCAAAGCGGGCGATGTCGCGCAGGGACGCCATCAGGCCGCCGCCGCCAAAGGCCGTGCCGAGGCGATCGACGCCGATCGCCGCATCCTGCTCCATGCCCAGAAGTGACCAGTAACGCGCCTGGATCTGCGCGGCCAGGCTCTGCCCGGTCACCCGTTCGATGATCCATTGCAGGGCATTGGTGTTGGGCGTGCGATAGACGAAATCCTGCCCATGCGGCCCATTCTGGCCCAGGCTGGCGGTGAAGCTGTGGTGGCCATCCGGCCCGTCATAGTCGACGGGACGCGGGCCCCAGGCGCCGGCAATGCTCATGCGCTGCACATCGGTCAGCCCGGTTTGCCCGGCGACATAATCCTCGTTGAACGCCAGGCCGGTGCGCATGTCGAGGATCTGCCGGATCGTGGCATTGCCCAGCCCAGTCCCTTTCAGTTCAGCCACATAAACCTCTGCCTTCGCATCGGGATTGAGCGTTCCCTCATCGATCAGCGTTTCGGCCAACGTGCCGACAAAGCTTTTGGTCACCGAGAACAAGATATGCTGCGTCTCCGGCCCGGTGGCGCCGAACCAGCGTTCATACACGACCACACCATCCTTCATCACCAGGATCGCATCGGTGTAGGTGGCAGCGAGGCTGTCCCGCCAGGTCATAGCCTGACCGTCCAGCGTGGTCAGCGGCACATTGTCCAGATCAGCGCGCAAGGCCCGTGGCAGCGCCGCCACCGGGCCGCCGCGCGCAATGTTGGCCGTCGGCACCAGTTCGCGCATGTGGCTGTATCCCCAGCGGAACTGTGGGAAACGCCACATCGATCCATCATCCCAGCGCACTTGCTTGTCGGCCGGGACGGGCAAGCCCTGCATCCAGCCCATCGCCACTGGATCGGTGTCGGCTGCGCTTTGGCGGCCATCCTGCGCGTGGCCGGGAACATGAAGCGATGCAGCTATGGTCATGATCATCAATGCGTGGCGCAACGCCTCGCCCTCCCCTTGGTCTGTTGTTGCAGGGATGCTAGGCCGGGCCATTGCAACCGGCAAGGAGCCTCCATGCGCATCCTCTTCATATCGTTTGCCCTGCTTGCCGCCGCACCGGCCTGGTGCGAAACGCCGGAACAGCGGCTGGCGGCCGCCGGCCTCAGGCTGCCGCCGCCCAACAGCCCCATCGGCCTTTATGTGCCGGCCGTGCAGTCCGGCAAATTGCTGTTCCTGGCCGGCCACACCGAATGCCCGGTCAAGGCCACCGGCAAGCTGGGTGCAACCATGGATGTCGCCGCCGGCAAGGCCAACGCCGCCAGCGTCGCGCTGTGCATGCTGGCCACGCTGAAGGCCCAGCTTGGCGAATTGAGCCGCGTCAAGCGCGTGGTGCGCGTCATGGGCCTGGTCAACGCCACGCCGGACTTCACCGATCACCCCGCCGTGATGAACGGCTTTTCCGAAGTGATGGTGACGGCCTTTGGCGAGGCGGGCAAGGCGCCGCGCACCGCCGCCGGCGCCGGCAGCCTGCCGCGCGGCATCCCGGTGGAGGTGGAAGCGATTGTCGAGCTGAAATGAGCGGCGAAGACCTGCCCGCCATCCTCGCCCACGCCTGGAGCCTGCTGGTGCGCGGCGGCGCCGACCGCAAGAGCCCGCTGCACACGCCAGCCGTGGCCAGCGTCGATGCCGCCGGCCTGCCGCAGGCCCGGGTGATGGTGCTGCGCAAGGCCGATCCGATGACGGCGGCCTTGCGCTTCCACACCGACGCGCGCAGTCCGAAGGTGGCAGAGCTGGATGGACAGCCGGTGAGTGTGCTGGCCTATCATCCGGGTGAGAATATCCAGTTGCGCATCGCTGGGCTGGCCCGCGTCGGCCGCAATGAAGCCGACGTCGATCAATATTGGCAGCAATCGACCACCTTTGCCCGGCGCTGTTATCTGGCCGAACAAGCCCCCGGCACCCCCCTGCCCGGCCCGGCTTCCGGCCTGCCGGCCTGGGCGGAAGGCCTGCAACCCAGCGAAGACCAAGTCGCTCCGGCGCGGCCGAATTTTGCCGTGCTGTGGGTGAACGTGACGGCGATCGACTGGCTGCACCTGGCCAACAGCGGGCATCGCCGGGCGCGGTTCAGCGCGGCGGACGGCTGGGTGGGGGCGTGGGTGGCGCCGTGAGCGCGTTGGATTCGACGCGCGGGTGATGGGCCCCGGCGTTCGCCGGGGTGACGGGGATGGCGATTTATCGGGTCAACTTCTTGTACGTCAACGCATGCGGCCGGTCCGCGGCATCGCCCAGCCGCCTGCGCTTGTCTTCTTCATAGGCCTGGAAATTGCCTTCGAACCATTCGACATGGCTGTCGCCTTCAAACGCCAATATGTGCGTGGCCAGCCGATCGAGGAAGAAGCGATCGTGGCTGATCACCACGGCGCAACCGGCATAGCTTTCCAGCGCTTCTTCCAGCGCGCGCAGCGTTTCGACATCAAGATCGTTGGTCGGTTCGTCGAGCAGCAGCACGTTGCCGCCCTTCACCAGCATCTTGGCCATGTGCACGCGGTTGCGTTCCCCGCCCGACAGCAGGCCGACCTTCTTCTGCTGATCCGGCCCCTTGAAGTTGAACGCGCCGACATAGGCCCGCGTCAGCACTTCGTTCTTGCCGAAATAGAATTTGTCGTTGCCGCCGGAAATCTCTTCCCAGACATTCTTGTCGCCGGCCAACGCGTCGCGGCTCTGATCGACATAGGCCATCTTCACCGTTTCACCGATGACGATGTCGCCGCTGTCCGGGGTTTCCTGACCGGTGATCATGCGGAACAAGGTCGTCTTGCCGGCGCCGTTGGGGCCGATGATGCCGACGATGCCGCCCGGCGGCAGGCTGAACGACAGATTCTCGAACAGCAACTTGTCGCCATAGCTCTTGGTGAGATTGGTCGCCTCAATCACCTTGTTGCCCAGGCGTTCCGGGATCTGGATGAGGATCTGGGCTTCGCCGAGGCGGCGGTTGGCCTGTTTTTCCACCAGTTCGTCAAAGGCCTTGATGCGGGCCTTGCTCTTGGTCTGGCGGGCCTTGGGGCTGGCACGGATCCACTCCAGCTCCTGCTTGATCGCCTTTTCGCGGCTGGCATCTTCACGATCTTCCTGGGAAAGCCGCTTCTGCTTGGCTTCCAGCCAGTCGGAATAATTGCCTTCGAAGGGAATGGCGCGGCCGCGATCAAGCTCCAGCACCCATTTCACGACGTTATCGAGGAAATAGCGATCGTGGGTGACCAGGATCACCATGCCCTTATATTCTTTCAGATGGTTTTCCAGCCACGACACGCTTTCGGCATCGAGATGGTTGGTCGGCTCATCGAGCAGCAGGATTTCCGGCTTTTCCAGCAGCAGCTTGCACAGCGCGACGCGGCGCTTTTCGCCGCCCGAAAGCCGCTCCACGCCGCTGTCACCGGGCGGACAGCGCAGCGCGTCCATGGCGATTTCCAACTGGTTGTCGAGCGTCCAGCCATCGACCGCGTCGATCTTTTCCTGCAGCGTGCCCATTTCCTCGAGCAGCTTGTCGAAATCGGTATCGTCCTTGGGATCGGCCATTTCGGCGCTGATCGCGTTGAAGCGGTCCACCAGATCGGCCACGGGGCGCACCCCGTCCATCACATTGCCCTTCACGTCCTTGGTCGGATCGAGATGCGGTTCCTGCGGCAGATAACCGACGCGCACGCCTTCGGCGGCCCAGGCCTCGCCCTGAAATTCCTTGTCCAGCCCGGCGATGACTTTCATCAGAGTCGATTTGCCGGCGCCGTTCGGCCCGATGATGGCGATCTTGGCGCCGGGCAGGAACGACAGGGTGATGTCCTTGAAACAGGGCTTGTTGGCACCCGGATAGGTCTTGGACAGGCCCTTCATGACATAGGCATATTGGTAGGCCACGGTTTGGCTCCGGTCGCAAATTGGTGGGGAAATGACGGTGAAGCCCTTAGCCGATGGCGTGCGCGCGCGCAAACCGGGGGCCGCAGTTTCCGGCAGATCAACCTGCGCACAACCTGCCCGCCCCACACGCCGAACTGCAACCAGCACTTGTGCAGCAACCCCCGGCAATGCCAAACCGATGCCCAAGGGAGACACGCCATGACGATCAGGACCATCATTGCCGCCACCTTGGCGCTCGCCACATCGGCGCAGGCCGCACCCGATGACCGCATCGCCATCGCGGCCAAGCTGCGCGATACCGCGCTGGCCAGCAACCCGGCCTGGCCGCTGCTCGTCGATCTCACCGACAGCGTCGGCCAGCGCCTGGCCGGCAGCGAGGCCGAAGCGCGCGGCCGCGCCTGGGCCAAGGCCGCCATGCAGAAACTCGGCCTCGTCAACATCCGCGAGGAAGCCTTCCCCATCACCTTCTGGCAGCGCGGCCAGGAAAGCGCCCGCGTGCTGGGTAGCAACCACAGCCTGGCCATCACGGCGCTGGGCAATTCGGGCGCGACGCCGGCCGCCGGCCTCACCGCGCCGGTCGCCTGTTTCGATACGCTGGCCGCCCTGCGCGCCGCCCCCGATGCGGCGGTGAAAGGCCGCATCGTCTTCATCGATCATCGCATGACCGTCACGCAGGATGGCAGCAGCTATGGCATCAACGGCGGCGTGCGCCGCGCCGGCCCGGCCGTCGCCGCGCAGAAAGGCGCCGCGGCGGTGATGATCCGCAGCCTGGGCACCGATCACCACCGCAACCCACACACGGGCAGCACGAGCTTCCCCGCCGGCACACCGGCCATCCCGGCGGTGGCGCTGGCGCTGCCCGATGCCGAGCTGGTCGGGCGCTTGTGCGCGCGCGGGCCTGTGCAGGTGCATCTGGTCTCCACCCCGACCAGCCAGCCCGGCCAATCGGCCAACATCAGCGGCGAGATCCCCGGCAGCGTTCCCGGCGAGATCGTCGTGCTGGGTGGGCATCTCGATAGCTGGGATATCGGCCAGGGCGTGTTCGACGATGGCGCCGGCGTCGCCATCACGCTCGCCGCGGCTGCCACCATCAAGGCGAGCGGACCGCAACCGCGCCGCACCGTGCGCGTCGTGCTGTGGGGGTCCGAAGAAATCGGCGTGGTCGGCGGGCGCGCCTATGGCGAAGCCCATAAGCAAGAGAATATCGTGCTGGCCGGCGAAAGCGATTTCGGCGCCGATCGCGTCTGGCGGGTGGAATCGCGCGTGGCCGCGACCGGCCTGCCCTTGTTCAGCGAAATCGCCGCCGCGTTGGCGCCGCTGGGCGTGCAGCCGCAGCCGGGCAACGACAGCGGTGGCGGTGCCGATGTGGGCCCGCTGGCGGCGCTGGGCAGCGGCGTGCTGGAACTGGCGCAGGATGGCACCCGCTATTTCGATTATCACCACACGCCCGACGACACGCTCGACAAGGTGGACCGCGCCCAGCTCGATCAGAATGTCGCCGCGTGGACCACGGCGATCTGGCTGGCCGCCAGCGATGATCGCCCATTGCGCACCAAGCCGTGAGCGGTTGAAGACGGCCGCTGGCCATGCTCTAACCGTCTCGAAACGGGGAGGCAGACATGCGGGGCAAATATCAGATCGCGGCGATGGCGGCATTGCTGGCCAGTTCAGCGCACGCCACCGATTTCCGCATCACCCTGCCGGCCACCGGCGTGGACGCCAGCACCGATGGCCGCATCATCCTGGTGATCACGCCGGATGCGTCGTCGGAACCGCGTTTCCAGGTCAAGCTCGGCGCCGATGCGCCGCAAGTGCTGGGCATCGATGTCGATGGGCTGAAACCCGGCGGCGCCGCGATGATCGGCGCGGGCGTGCTCGGCTATCCGGCGGAATCCCTCAGCGCCGTGCCGGCCGGTGACTATATGGTGCAGGCCGTGCTGCACAAATATCAGACCTACAAGCTCAGCACTGGCCACACGGTGAAACTGCCGGCGGCGCGCGGTGCCGGGCAGAACTGGCGTCTGGAACCGGGCAACATCATTTCGGAGCCGATGAAGATCCGCTTCAATCCGCAGGCCAAGGATATTGTCACCATCCCGCTGACAAAGGTGCTGCCGCCGATCGCCGAGGCGAAGGACAGCGAATTTATCCGGCATTTCAAATATAAATCGGAGCGCCTGACCAAATTCTGGGGCACGGATGTGTTCATCACCGGGCACATATTGGTGCCCAAGGATTTCGACAAGCACCCCGAAGCGCGTTACCCGCTGGTGATCAACCACGGGCATTTCCCGGACGATTTCGGCGGTTTCAGCACCACGCCGCCCGATCCCAACGCCAAATGCGTGCCCGCCGCGCGCTTCTCGGAACCGTGCTACAACCGCATTGAGGCGCAGGAGGCCTACGACTTCTACAAGAAATGGACGTCCCCGGATTTCCCGCGGATGCTCATCGTGGAGATCGACCACAGCAATCCCTATTATGACGACAGCTATGCGGTGAACTCCGCCAATCTCGGCCCCTATGGCGATGCCATCATGAAGGAATTCGTGCCGGCCCTGGAAAAACAATATCGCGGGATCGGCGAAGGCTGGGCGCGCTTCACTTACGGTGGCTCCACCGGCGGTTGGGAAGCGCTGGCCGTGCAGCTTTTCTACCCGGATGATTTCAACGGCGCCTTTGCCGCCTGCCCCGATCCCATTGATTTCCGCCAATATACCAACATCAACCTCTATGAAGAGAAGAATCTGTTCTTCAAGGAGGGCCCCTTCAACAAGGTGCCGCGCCCGGCGCACCGCAATTATCTCGGCCAGGTTGATTATACGGTCGCGGAAGAACAGCGGCTCGAACTGGTGCTGGGCACCCACAGCCGCTCCGGCCAGCAGTGGGACATCTGGGAAGCCGTCTATTCCCCGCAAGGCGCCGACGGCTATCCGCAGCGCATCTTCGACAAGCGCACCGGCGTGATCGATCCCAAGGTCGCCGCCTATTGGCGCGAGAATTTCGATCTCGTCCACATCATGAAACGCGACTGGAAGACGCTCGGCCCCAAGGTGAAGGACAAGATCAACCTCTATGTCGGCGACATGGACAATTATTATCTGAACAACGCTGTCTATCTTGCCGAAGATTTCCTGCGCAGCGCCGAACCGAAATTCACCGGCGAAATCCTCTATGGCGACCGCGCCGAGCACTGCTGGAACGGCGACCCCACCCAGCCCAACAAGATCAGCCGCCTGCGTTATAACAGCATGTATGTCGGCAAGATGATGAAGCGCATCGAAACCACCGCCCCGCCCGGCGCCGACCTGAAAAGCTGGCGCTACTGATGGCACGCGCCCGAACCCCCACCCGCACCCCCACCGCCGAACTGCCGCTGCGCGGCCTCTACGGCTTGCAGCAACGCGTGCTGGCCTTCACGCTGCTGGTGCCGCCGCTGATCTGGCTGATCCCCTGGCCCCAGGCCTTGCGTGTGCTGTCGCTGCTGCTGCCCTTGATGTTCCTCGCAATCGGCCTGCTGGTCGTTGTCCTGCTGCGCTGCCCGGCCTGCACCAAGGTCCTGATGCTCAGGGGCCTGATCCTGGCCCCCCGCCACAAATGCCCGCACTGCCGGGAAGTGGTGGCCTGAACTTGACCTCGTCTCTCCGAAGTTGATGCGGCGCGTCGTCCCGCCGAACGCCATGACCCAACGCCGGGGCCTTGCAGGCGCGGATGAAGAACCAAGAAGCAGCCTCCGCCCCGGATCAAGTCCGGGTTGACTTAGGCAGGGGCGAGCCCACTGCACCCATCAGTTTTCCATTGCTCACACACTGCTGGGCCAGCCCATCTACACTGTCTTGCAGTATCTGTCCGGCCGAGGGCAAGGGCGCTGCGCTCGTCCTGCCCCGCTGCAACACCGAAGGGATGACGCTCCACCTTGCCGAGATATCCGCTGCCGTGGCGCCCGGCGCCCATGCCGTGCTGATCCTTGACCAGGCAGGCCGGCACATCTCGGCGGGTCTGGTCATCCCGGCCAACATCACCCTGCGACTGCTGCAGGCAAAATGCCCCGAGCTCAACCCCGTCGAAAACGTCTGGCAGTTCATGCGCGACAACTGGCTGTCAAACCGTATCTTCAAATCCTACGACGACATCCTCGACCATTGCTGCTTCGCATGGAACCGCCTCACCGATCAGCCTTGGCGCATCATGTCCATCGGACTGCGCCAATGGGCGCATGGGTGAGTATCAGTCAGAGTTGGTATTATGGAAGCTTTTTGCTCCCCCGGAACGCGGGATACCGCTTGCCCGCGCAGATGGTAAATTATATTGAGATATCGGTTGTGGTGCGTTTTGATGGGGCGGTGGCCGGCATCCCAACTCCGGCTGCGGGTGAAAACGGTTCACTTTCGCGGTTATGATTGCTGCACGCAAGTTATTTGCGGGCAAGCCATGAAGCTGTTCCGGAAAGGTTATAGATATGAAAAAAATTGCTTTCGCCGCGATGCTTTGTGCGAGTGCTTCGTTCTCGCCGGTTCATGCACAAGTTGCGGCGGCTTGTCCGACTGCTGCGCAGCTTTGTCCGAGTACTCCGCCCTCACAATCAAATGATACCGGTACTGTAACTTCTATTAATCAGCAGCCGACAGTTAAAGTAGAGATAAACTTAAACGTCCCGGGCAAAACGGGAAGGCGGCGTATAGTTGTGGAACAGATTTTGCTCAACAAAAGGTCTTTAATTGGACTTGCCACTGGCCCGAGCGGCCCGATGGCAGTTGTTGACCCAAAACTTTCAGAAAAGCTTGTAGGTGCGACCTGCACATATCTTCCTTCGCCGAATCTCCCCACTGCTGAATGCACGAAGTAATTTGTTGATGCGGCACCGCGCCAGGGCAGGCTTTTATGCTGTTCCGGCGCAGTGCCACCTATCAAGTCCGGCAACGAAGGCGGGTCGTGAGCGATAAGCGGTTGCGGCTACGATTGCATTGGCGGCTTTATCCAGGCCGACAACTTCGTTTTTGACAATGTCGGCGCGACCGTTCCCGAGCCCGCCAGCTGGGCGATGCTGATCGCCGGTTTCGGCCTGACCGGCGCCGCCATGCGCCGCCGTCGTGTTGCCGCCAACATCGCCTGAACCAGGCAGGAGCGTCGACGGAAGGGGCGGCCGGCGACGGCTGCCCCTTTTCCTGCCGGAATCCTGCGCATCGTGATCAGGTCCACGCTCCGGCGGCGAGCTGTTCATCGGCAGGCGGAAGCCGAAGCATTATTGATGTTGGCGTCGTCCGTGCAGATTGATGACGCGCGGGCATATGCCCAAAGGCGGGTCTTGGCAGAACCAGACGTTCAGCGACCCCGCCAGACATGACGGCATTGTCCCATGGCCAGCCATCGTGCTGCGACCGGCTTGAAGTGAACGAACCGCTGCTTCCGGGAAGCATTCGATCGTGCGGGAACGTCAAACTCTGGGGAGCAAGCAGACCGTTATGTTGCGCATCACCACCTCGACCGCCAGCGCGCATGATAGCGAAAGTGGGTGCAGGGCCTCAGGCCCTGCCCGCCGGAGGCTAATCTTCCTTTAATTTCAACCTCCAGGCGCCCACCCCGGCGCGGCCAGCACGAAGCCCGCAAAATCGAAGCCCGGTGCCACCACGCAGCTGACCAGTGCCCAGCCGTCGCGCGCTTCGGCGGCTTGCCAGTGGCCGGTAGGGATGGTGAGTTGCGGGGCGTGGCCGGCCAGCACGTCGCCGCCGAGGATGGTCCACACCGGCGCGGCATCGTCGGCCGGCGCGCAGCCCACCCACAGGGGCGAACCCGCGTGCCAGCACCAGATTTCGGTGGCGTCGACCGTGTGCCAATGGGAGCGCTGGCCCGCATCCAGAAGGAAATGGATCGCGGTCACGACCGCTCGCCCATCCCCGGCCACGCGCAAAGTCTCGCGATACCAGCCGCCTTCGGGGTGGGGAAACAGGCCCAGCGCCGCGATCAGGCGCTGGGCTTCGTCCAAATCACGCGGCCTTGTCGGCGATCATCAGGCGTTCCGGCTGTTTCAGGCCGGCGACGACATCCTTGTCGACTTCGATGCTTTCCAGGCCTTCGATACCCGGCAGATCGAACATGGTTTCCAGCAGGATGCCTTCCATGATCGAGCGCAGGCCACGCGCGCCGGTCTTGCGTTCGATGGCGCGTTTGGCGATGGCGGAGAGCGCATCGACGCTGAAGTTGAGCTTCACGCCTTCCATTTCGAACAGGCGGGCATATTGCTTGACCAGTGCATTCTTCGGCTCGGTGAGGATCTTGATCAGCGCCGGTTCGTCCAGGTCTTCCAGAGTGGCGATCACCGGCAGACGGCCGATGAATTCCGGGATCAGGCCGAAGCGCAGCAGATCTTCCGGCTCGCACTTGCGCAGCAGTTCGCCGACGCGGCGTTCATCCGGCCCGGCGACATGCGCGCCAAAGCCGATGGAGCGGCCCTGCATGCGATCGCCGATGATGCGATCGAGGCCGGAGAAGGCGCCGCCGCAGATGAACAGGATGTTCGTCGTGTCCACCTGCAGGAATTCCTGCTGCGGATGCTTGCGGCCACCCTGCGGCGGCACCGATGCCGTGGTGCCTTCCATGATCTTCAGCAGGGCCTGCTGCACGCCTTCGCCGGACACGTCGCGGGTGATCGACGGATTGTCGGACTTGCGGCTGATCTTGTCGATTTCGTCGATGTAGACGATACCGCGCTGGGCGCGTTCGACATTGTAATCGCTGGCCTGCAGCAATTTCAGGATGATGTTTTCAACATCTTCCCCCACGTAACCGGCTTCGGTCAGCGTGGTGGCGTCGGCCATGGTGAACGGCACGTCCAGGATGCGCGCCAGCGTTTGCGCCAGCAACGTCTTGCCGCAGCCGGTGGGGCCGACGAGCAGGATGTTGGACTTGGCCAGTTCAACCTCGGAGCCCTTGCCGCCGTGGTTCAGGCGCTTGTAGTGATTGTGGACCGCCACCGAAAGCACGCGCTTGGCGTGGAACTGGCCGATCACATAATCATCGAGCACCTTGCAGATTTCGCGCGGGGTCGGCACGTCGCCGGATTTCTTCACCAGCGCCGTCTTGGTTTCCTCGCGGATGATGTCGTTGCACAGCTCCACGCATTCATCGCAGATGAACACGGTCGGCCCGGCGATCAGCTTCCTGACCTCGTGCTGGCTCTTGCCGCAGAAGCTGCAGTAGAGGGTGCCTTTGCTGTCGCTGCCGCCCAGCTTGGTCATGGTCGTCCTTCCTCACGCCGGTCGGCCCCTACCGGCTTACAAACACGCCAGATTTGCCACTGACATGACAGTTTAACGGCAATTCGCCCTTGACCGCAAGGGCAGCCGCACGCTGCCCCACCAAGGGCAACAGCAATTAACTGTAATTTTGCACGACTTGGCAGTGTGCCATCACGCCGCCAACGAATCGCCTTCGGTCGGCAACGGCCGCTTTTCGGTGACTTCGTCGATCAGGCCAAAATCCTTGGCTTCCTCGGAGCTCATGAACTTGTCACGCTCCATGGCCTTTTCGATGACGTCCAGATCCTTGCCGGTGTGCTTCACATAGAGATCGTTCATGATGCCACGGATGCGCAGGATTTCGCGCGCCTGGATTTCGATGTCGGTGGCCTGGCCCTGTGCACCGCCCGATGGCTGGTGCACCATGATGCGGCTGTGCTTGAGCGCCTTGCGCATGCCGGGCTCGCCAGCGGCGAGCAGAAAGCTGCCCATCGACGCTGCCTGGCCAACGCACACCGTCGCCACCTTGGGCCGAATATATTGCATCGTATCATAGATCGCCATGCCCGAGGTGATCACCCCGCCCGGCGAGTTGATGTACATGTAGATGTCCTTCTTCGGATTTTCCGATTCCAGGAACAGCAACTGCGCCACGACCAGCGAGGCCATGCCGTCTTCGATCTGGCCATTCACGAACACGATGCGATCGCGCAGCAGGCGCGAGAAGATATCGAACGACCGTTCGCCGCGGTTCGAGCTTTCGATGACGATGGGAACGAGACCGGCGTTGGGACCATAGGGCGGAACAATCATGGGAATCTCCTCTGGCACCCTAGTTCGGACGTTTGCCAGCCAAGTTCAAGGGGGCACAGTGCCGCCAAAAACAACAGGCCCCCGCACGGCGGTGCCGGCGGGGGCCTGCAAAGCGAACGTGAACGTCAGGCCGTCTTCTTGGCGGCCTTCTTCGGCTTGGGCTGCGCCGCTTCGGCGGCCGGCTCTGCAGCCTCAGCCACAGGTTCGGCAACAGCTTCCGCATCGGCCTTCTTGGCGCGCTTGGCAGGAGCCTTCTTCGCTGGTTCAGCTTCCGCGACCGCTTCGACAGCCGCTTCGGCAACCGGTTCGTCAGCCTTGGCCTTCTTGGCGGCAGCCTTCTTCGGCTTTGCCGGCGCATGATCGTGATCATGGTCGCAATCCGGGCCATGCACATGGCCGGGATGGCCATGGGCCGCGCCAGTCGGCGATTCGTCTTCGCTTTCGATGGCAGCTTCCAGCTCGTCGCGGGTCACGCTGCGTTCCGTCACATCGGCCTTGCCGATCAGGAAATCGACCACCTTGTCTTCATACAGCGGCGCGCGCAGCTGCATGGCGGCCATGGCGTTTTCCTGGAAGAACTTCACCACCTTCTGCTGTTCGGCCGGGGCATAGCGCCCGGCTTCCTGGCCGATCAGCCGGTTCATTTCGGCCTGGCTGACGCTGATGCCGTTGCGCTGGCCGATTTCCGACAGCAGCAGCCCCAGACGCACGCGGCGCACGGCGATGCGGCGATAATCATCACGCTCGGTTTCGATCTGCGCGCGCGAACCTTCCGGATCGGCATCCTTGGCGGCTTCGGCTTCCAGCGTCTGCCAGATCTGATCGAATTCGGCATCGACCATCGATTCGGGCACATCGAAATCGTGACGCGACGCCAGCGTATCGAGCAGCTTGCGCTTCATGTGGGTGCGCGACAGGGTGCCCAGCTCGTTATCCAGTTGATCCTTCAGGATCTCTTTCAGCGCATCGAGGCTGTCGAGCCCGAAGCCCTTGGCAAATTCATCATCCAGCGCGGTTTCGGCCGGTATTTCCACGCCGGTCACGGTCACGGCAAATTCCGCCGCCTTGCCAGCCAGATTGGCGGCGCCATAATCGGCCGGGAAGGTCACCTTGATGGTGCGATCCTCGCCCACGGTCGCGCCCATCAACTGGTCTTCGAAACCCGGGATCAACTGGCCGGAGCCGATCGTCACCCGCATGCCTTCGCCCTTGCCGCCGTCGAACGGCACGCCGCCAACGCTGCCTTCGAAATCGATCACCACCGTGTCGCCGCCAGCCGCGGCATGGCCTTCCGGCGCCGGCTCGCTGCGCTGCGACGATTCGGCCAGGCGGGCGAGCGCCGCATCCATGGCGACATCGTCAGCCGGCACCACCAGCTTTTCCAGCGCCAGCTCGTCGATCTTCACATCGTCGATGGTCGGCAACACTTCGAGGCTGACGGTGAAGCGCGCATCGCCATCATCAGCGAGTTCGCCATCCACATCGACCTGCGGCTGGGTGGCGGGGCGCAGGCCGTGATCGGCGAGCACCTGGTTGACGCCATCGTTCAACGCCGCCTGCAACGCCTCACCACGCAGGGCCGCGCCGTGCATCTTCTTGACGAGGTTCGGCGGCACCTTGCCCGGGCGGAACCCCGGCATCTTGATGGTTTTCGACACTTCGGCCAGGCGGGCATCGACCTTGGCAGCGATGATATCGGCGGGGATCACCAGCGAATAAGCGCGGCGCAGGCCCTGGTTGGTGATTTCGGCAATCTGCATCGAAAAACCCGTCTTCCTGTCAAATTCAGTGAACATTCCCCCACGCGTCCGTGGCAAAAATGGTGCGGGCGAAGGGACTCGAACCCCCACGTCTTTCAACACCGGAACCTAAATCCGGCGCGTCTACCAATTCCGCCACGCCCGCACCCGGGGCTGGAAGCGGACGCGTATACCAGTGTGACCGGTCAGCGCAAGGCAACAAAGCCCGTCAATATTCGCGCGCGATCCCGGCGCGGCGCGCGCGGAAAGAAAAACGGCCGGCGCCGCGCAAGCTGCCAGCCGGTTGGACCATGGGGGCGGCGCGTCAGACGAGATTGAGCGAAAGCGCCGTGCCGGCAAAGCCCGCCAGCACCAGGCCGACCACCGATGCCACCAACCGCTTGCGTTTTTGCGGGGTGCCGACAAAGCGCTGGATCATCGGATGATCGTTGCGGCCGGTGGCGGCCCAGGCCATCAGCGCGATCCACAGCGCGAAGGAAAACAGCGACACCACGTTGAGCACCGCCAGCAGATGCTTGTCCGGATGGCCATTCACATAGGCGACCGCAGCGGGCAGGAAATTGAACACGCACAGGAACACGAAGCCGCCCCAGATGAGCCAGACCGCCGTTGCGCTTGCCGCCATTGCCTTGCTCCCGACCAATCGCTCGGCAGGCCCTCGCCCGCCGGTCGACTCAGTTCCCCCGCACGCAAAGGTTTACGTATCGTTAAGATTCTGGCAAGCAAATTCCCAACCATTTTGACATGCTTCTGCAAAGTGCCGCCCAAGGCGACACAATCGTCAAAAAAATCGGGTCAACCCAGCAGCCAGGTGCGCAGCAGCAGCGACACGGCGCCGACGATGGCGACACTGCCGGCCCACAACGCGGCGAACCAGAACAGCCGTCTGGCCAGGCGCGGCGTGGCCTCGGGCTGCCCCCCCTCCGGCTCACCCCCCAGAGGATCAGCCATAGAATTCGGCCCCGACCTTGCCGCGGAACAGCCAATAGGCATAGCCGGTATAGCCCAGGATCACCGGCAACAGCAGGACGACACCCACCAGCATGAAGCTTTGCGCATTGGCCATGGTGGCGGCCTGCCAGATGGTCACCTGCCCCGGGATCGCCCACGGGAAGATCGAGATGCCCAAGCCGATGAAGGTGAGCAGGAACAGCGCCTGCGCGAGGAAGAACGGCGCCATTTCGGCCCGGCGTTTCAGGGCGCGCACAAACAAGAAAGCCGTCACCGCCACCAGCAACGGCACCGGCGCCGAAAAATAGATCCCGGGGGCTTCGAACCAGCGGCTGAAATAATCATGGTTGAGGAACGGCGTGGCGAGGCTGACCGCGCCGACCGCGACAATGCTGGCCGCGCCACAGCGCCACGCCATGCGATAGGCGTGATCCTGCACCGCGCCTTCGGTGCGCCAGATCAGCCAGCAGGCCCCCAGCAGCGCATAGGCCGCCACCACCGATGCGCCGGTGAGCAGGGAAAACGGCGACAGCCAATCCCACCAGCCGCCGGCATAGCTGCGCCCCGAAACCTTCACGCCTTGCAGCACCGCGCCCAGGATGACGCCCTGGCAAAAGGCCGCCAGGGTCGATCCGCCGAAAAACGCGAAATCCCACAGCCAGATGCGGGTGGTGCGCGACCGGAACTTGAACGCCACACCGCGGAAGATCAGCCCCAGCAACATCATGATCAGCGGCGCATAAACCGCCGGCATCAGGATCGCATAGGCCAGCGGAAACGCCGCAAACACGCCGCCGCCGCCCAGCACCAACCAGGTCTGATTGGCATCCCACACCGGCTTGATGGTGGCGATCGCGGTTTCGCGCTCCGGCCCCGGCGCCATCACCGGAAACAAGATGCCGATGCCCAGATCAAAGCCATCGGTGATGACATAGACGAAGATGGCCAGGCCGATGATGCCGGCCCATACCAGGGTCAATCCAGGATCAGGCGCCATGCGATCATTCCGCCAGTTGGAAACCGAACGGCGAGTCCGGTGGCAAAGCCCCCACGTCGGCGGCCTGTTCGGGGTCGGGCATCTGTTCGGCCGGCGTCGGTTCGCCTGCCATCAGTTTCAGGATGAACCAGCTGCCCACGCCGAACACGAAGAAATAGACGAGGATGAAGGCCATCAGCGACGCTGCCACCGCCGGGGCATCCAGCGGCGAAGCACTCTGCGCCGTGCGCAGCACGCCAAAGATCGTGAAGGGTTGCCGCCCGGTTTCGGTGGTGATCCACCCGGCCAGCACGGCGACAAACCCGGCCGGCCCCATCGCCAGCGCCAGCCGGTGCAGCAGCGGCGTTTCAAACAGCCGCCCGCGCCAGGCACCCCACGCCGCCCAGGCGCCAAGCAGCAGCATCAGCATGCCCAGCCCGACCATCACGCGAAACGCATAGAAGGGCAGGGCAACCTTGGCGCGATTGTCCGGCGCCACCTTGTCCAGCCCCATGGTGGAGGCTTCCAGATCATGTTGCAGGATCAGGCTGCCGATGGCCGGGATCTCCACCTTGTAATGCATCTGCTGCGCCGCATCGTCGGGCACGCCGAACAGGATCAGCGGCGCGCGGCGATCATGGCTTTCATAATGGCCTTCCAGCGCAGCGATCTTGGCCGGCTGGTGCGCCAGCGTGTTGACGCCATGTTCGTGCCCGGCCAGCACCTGCAGCGGCGCCGTGACGGCGACCATGGCCATCGCCATGGCAAACATGATCTTCGTCGCCGGCTGGGCCGCGCGGCCAAGCTTGCGATCCTTCAACAGGTGGAACGCGCCCACCGCGCCGACCACCAAGGCCGTGGTGAGATAGGCGCCCAGCAGCGTGTGCGTCAGCCGATAGGGCATGGAAGGGTTGAAGATCACCTCCAGCCAGTTGGTGGCATAAAATTGCCCATTGGCAGCAATGGCATAGCCTTGCGGCGTCTGCATCCAGCTGTTGACGACGATGATCCAGAAGGCCGACACGGTGGTGCCGAACGCCACCAGGCAGGTCGCCATGAAATGCAGTTTCTTGCCGACCCGATCGAGCCCGAACAGCATGACGCCCAGAAAGCCCGATTCCAGGAAGAAGGCCGACAACACTTCATAGGCCATCAATGGGCCGATCACCGGCCCCGCCTTGTCGGAAAAGGCCGCCCAGTTGGTGCCGAACTGATAGGCCATGACGATGCCGGAAACCACGCCCATGCCAAAGGCAATGGCAAAGATCTTCAGCCAATATTTGAACAATTGCAGATACACATCGCGGCCGGTCTTCAGCCACAGGCCTTCCAGCACCGCCAGATAGCTCGCCAGGCCGATCGAGAAGGCCGGGAAGATGAAATGGAACGAGACGGTGAACGCGAACTGGAACCGCGCCAGCGACAGGGCAGAAATATCATCGAACATGTGAAGGTCCGTTCGCTCCTTCCCGCCGGCGTTGCAGCCGTGTAGGCGCATCCATCGGGATCAACAACGGCCCTATGGCGGGGAATCATGGCGACTGACATTGAAATTGCGCGCGCAGCGACATTGCGCCCCATCGCCGACATCGCCGCCGCCATCGGGCTGGGCAGCGCCGACATCGAACCGCACGGCCATCACATCGCCAAGCTGGCGACCGCGACGCTGGCCGATCTGCGTGACAAGCCTGCCGGCAAGTTGATCCTGGTCACGGCGGTGAACCCCACGCCGGCCGGCGAAGGCAAGACCACCACCACCATCGGGCTGGCAGACGCGCTGAACCGCATCGGCCGCCGCGCGGTGATCGCCCTGCGCGAGCCCAGCCTTGGCCCGGTGTTCGGCCGCAAGGGCGGCGCCACCGGCGGCGGCCAGGCGCAGGTGCTGCCGATGGAAAAGATCAACCTGCACTTCACCGGCGATTTCCACGCCATCACCTCAGCACACAATCTGCTGAGCGCCATGCTCGACAATGCGGTGCATTTTGGCCTCGCCATGCCATCGGGCTTGCCCGTAAACCCGCGCAGCATCACGTGGAAGCGCGTGTTGGACATGAACGACCGCGCCTTGCGGCAGATCGTGTCGGGCATGGGGCAAGGCAACCACCCGTTGCGTGAAACCGGCTTCGACATCACCGTGGCTTCCGAAGTGATGGCGATCCTGTGCCTGGCCGAAGATGTGGCCGACCTTCAGGCCCGCCTCGCCCGCATACGCGTCGCGAAAGACACCGCCGGCAATCCCGTCACTGCTGGCGACATCGGCGCGGCCGGCGCGATGGCGGCGCTGCTGGTGGAGGCGATGCAGCCCAATCTGGTGCAGTCCATCCATGGCTCCCCTGCCCTCATCCACGGCGGGCCGTTCGCCAACATCGCCCACGGCTGCAACAGCGTCATCGCCACCAGCGCGGCGCTGGCGCTGGGCGAATTCGCCGTCACCGAAGCCGGCTTCGGCGCCGATCTGGGCGCGGAGAAATTCTGCCACATCAAGTGCCGTTCCGCCGGGCTGGCGCCCGCTGCCGCCGTGGTCGTCGCCACGGTGCGCGCGCTGAAATATCATGGCGGGATGGCGCTGGCCGATCTGGGCACGCCCGACCCGGCTGCGCTGGGCCGCGGCCTCGAGGTGCTCGCCCGCCATGTCGAAAATCTGCGCAGCCTTGGCCTGCCTGTCGCCGTCGCCCTCAACGCCTTCACCAACGATCATGCCGACGAACAGCAACAAGTGCTCACCCACTGCCGCGACACGTTGGGGGTCGCGGCCCACCTCTGCCGCCATTGGGCCGATGGCCCGGCCGGTGCGGAAGAATTGGCCCGCAGCGTCGCCGCCCTCGCCGACGCCAACACCGACCCGCAACGCACTTTCACCCCGCTCTACGCCACCGGCACCGACGTGCTCGACGCGCTGACCCTTGTGGCCACGAAAATCCACCGCGCCGGCCATGTCACCCTGTCCCCGACCGCGCAAAAGCAACTCGCCGCGCTGCGCGCCGAAGGCCTCGCCAACCTGCCGGTCTGCCTCGCCAAGACGCCCTACAGCTTCACGGCGGATGAAAAGGTCCGCGGCGCCGTCTCCGGCCACGACCTCCCCATCCGCGAACTCCGCCTCGCCGCCGGCGCCGGCTTCATCGTCGCGCTGGCCGGCGACATCGCCACCATGCCCGGCCTGCCGAAAACGCCGTCGGCCATCGGGATTCATCTGGATACGCAAGGCCGGATCGAGGGGCTGAGCTGAGGCCCGGCAGCGCTCACTGGCCGGTGGACATGCCCCGTCCTGCTGCATGCGGCTCGCCGCCAGCGCGCGCCTAGATCAGATCACCCCCCGCGGCCGAGGCCGTCGTGCCATGCGCCTGATAGGCCTTGATGACGTTGCGGCCCACGGTCCAGCGGTGCACTTCATCCGGGCCATCGACCAGGCGTTGCGAACGGATATGGGTGTACCAACTCGCCAGCGGCGTATCCTGGCTGTAACCGAGCGCGCCGTGCAACTGGATGGCGGTATCGACCACCTTGTGCACCATGTGCGCCAGGAACACCTTGGCGATGCTGTTCTCCTGCCGCAGGTCCATGCCCTTTTCGGCCTTGTAGGCGATGTGGAGCAGCATCAGCCGCGCCATGTAAAGTTCGCTGGCGCATTCGGCGAGCATGAACTGCACGCCCTGGCGCTCGTGCAGCGGCTTGCCGAAGGTGGAGCGCTGGGTGACATGCGCGGTGGCCAGATCGAGCGCGCGCTGTGCCATGGCGACATTGTGCATGCCGTGCCTGAGCCGCCCATAGGCCAGCCGGTGCTGCCCCATGTTGAAGCCATTGCCTTCGCCGCCGAGCAGATTGTCGGCCGGCACCACCAGATCCCGGATCTCGATCTCGCTGTGGCCGCCGCCCATCACCTGGGACAGCGGGCCTTCGATTGCCATGGTCTTGATATCGCGCTTGATGATGTATCCGGGGTTGGGCAGTTCGACGATGAAGGTCGAAAACTGGCGATGGCGCGGCGCATCGGGATCGGTGCGTGCCATGACAACCGCCAGATCGGCCGCGCTGGCCGCCGACGAGAACCATTTTTCGCCGTTCAGCACATAATTTTCATTGCCGTCCTTCACCGCGGTGGTGCGCATGCCGGTGGCATCGGCGCCGGCGGCTTTCTCGGTCATCGAATAACAAACGCGCTTTTCGCCATTCAGCAGGGGTTTCAGGAACTTTTCCTTCTGGAACTCGGTGCCATGCGCCAGCAGGGTGAGCATCGTCGCATCGTCCGGCCCCTGGCTGTTCATCGACAGCGCGCCGAGATGGGACTGCCCCAACTCCATCTGCACCAGCGCATTGGCCAATGGCCCCAGCCCCATGCCGCCATATTCCTTGGGAATGAACGGCAACCACAGACCTGCGCTGCGCGCCTTGGCCCGCAGCCGCGCCAGCACCGTCTGGTAATCACCGCCGTCGTGCAGCTCCTTTTCCGCCGGCCGGCATTCGTCGTTCACCCATTGCCGCACCCGCTCACGAATGGCCTTGGCTTCGGCTGGAATTTCGAAATCGATCGACATGGTTTGGCTCCCCGCCCGGTTGTCGGCGCATCATATCGGGCGGGCACAGCCAGGCAACCTATCACCCGCCCCTCAGAAAAATTGTCCCAGCGGCAGCCAGCCGAGCAGGCGCAGCGCCAGACGTTGCAGCGCATTGGTGCCGGGTTCCGGCTGGATCAGGCGATCGTCCTCCCGCCAGGCCAGGCTGTCGCCGCACGCCTCCACGGCCCAGGCAAAGCGCGGCAGGCCGGCGTCCAGCGCTGTCGTCAGCCGGCCGGCCAATTCGGGCGAGTCGATCAGAAAGCCCAATTCGGTGTTGAAGCGCAGCGAGCGTTCATCGACATTCATCGATCCGACAAACAGCCAGCGGCCATCGACCACCAACGTCTTGGCATGCAGGGCCGCCGCGCTGCTGCGGAAAAAGCTGCCTCTGTCCGGCTGACGGCGCAATCGGCGCGGAATCAGGCCCAGCCGGGCGCGCGCGCCGCCCACCCCGCGCATTTCCCACAGGCGCACCCCCATCGCCAGCAGGCGCCGCCGCCACGGCGCATACCAGGCGTGGACCAGCGCGACATTGTTGGAAACCAGGCTGTTGGTCAGCACATCGACCTGCACCCCCCGTCCGGCCATGTCCGCCAGCACCGCGGCCACCGCCGGTGTCGGGATGAAATAGGCCGAGACCAGCAGGAAGCGCTGTGTCACCGGGCCCAGCGCAGCCAGCAATTGCGGCAACAACAGGCTGGACTGCGGCACGCGGTCGCTGATCTTGCCGGGCGGATCAGACAGGATGCGCACCGGCGCCCAGATGAAATCCTGCGCCGCATCGATCATCGCCAGCGTCGGCGGACTGCCGGCGGCGGCCAGATAGGCGTTGCGCAGCGGGCTCGGCTGCGGTGACGGCGTGCCCTGCACCCACGGCACCGGCACGGCAACATCCCAGTAACGCTGAAAATCGCCCTCCATGTCGCGCGCAATCGCGCCGATGGCCAGCACATCCAGATCGGCCGCCAACCCTGGGTTGCCGCCATCGAAATAGACATCGCCGATGTTGCGCCCGCCGATCACGGCGGCGATGCCGTCCACCGCCAGCGCCTTGTTGTGCATGCGCCGATTGAGCCGCGAAAAATCGAACAGCGCATTCATCCAGCGCCAGCGCCGCAGCCGCGCCGGGTTGAACAGCCGCAGTTCCACCTGCGCCATCGCCCAGCGATCGGCCTGCGGCGAACCGAAATCATCGAGCAGCAGCCGCACCCGCACGCCGCGTCCCGCTGCTGCCACCAATTCGTCCAGCAACAGCCGCCCGGCCACATCATCACGCCAGATATAATATTGGGCATCGATGCTGATCCGCGCCGCCCGCACCAATGCGATCCGCACCGCCAGCGCTGCCGGGCCATCACTCAGCAATTGCACGCCGCTTTGACCGGCATGCGTTGCACAATATGGTGCCATCCACGCCGTCATGCCGACAACCGCACCCAGATCGGCAGATGATCGGATGCGGCGCGGGCCAGGGCCGTGGCATGCACGCCGGCATCGGCCACATCCAGGGCATGACTGGCAAAGGCCCGGTCCAGCCGGCCGAGCGGCAGCCGCGCCGGGAAACTGGCGGGTAGGCGGATTTCGCGCCAGTGCCGCGCCAGTTCGTCCAGCGCCGCGCCGCGACCGCGCCATTCGTTGAAATCGCCCATCACCAGTTCCGGCGGGTTGCCTGGCGCGCTCGCAATGGCCGCCACCATGGCGCGGGTCTGCCGCGCCCGCCACAGGCCCGACAGATCGAGATGCGCCCCCACCAGCCGCAACGGCATCTGGCCATGCATCACATCGGCCAGCACGGCGCCGCGCGGCTCCAGCGCCGGCAAGTGGATGGGGGCGCAATGCGTCAGCCGTGCAGCACCACGCACCAGCACGGCATTGCCATGCCAGCCCAGCGCCGCATGATCGCCGAGCGGTGCCGCCACCCAGCCACAAGCCGCCAGCATTTCGCCCGACAACACGGAACGGCGCACCCCGAACCGCGTGTCCGCCTCTTGCAGCAGCACCACATCGGCGGCGATTTCGTCCATCACATCCAATATGCGCTGCGGCGACCGCCGCCCATCGCTGCCGACGCCCTTGTGGATATTGTAACTGGCGACGGTCAGCGTCACGGCTTGCACTCGACAAGAAAGGACAGTATTGTTGACCCAATAATCAGATAGTGGGGAGCGACCATGGTCGCCGATTTGCCGCCCGTTTCGCTCGACGACAAATATCGCTTCCGCGATGGCCGGGTGTTCATGTCGGGCGTGCAGGCGCTGGTGCGCCTGCCGCTGGTGCAGAAATGGCGTGATGCCGCCGCCGGTCTGAACACGGCCGGGTTCATCTCCGGTTATCGCGGATCACCGCTGGGCGGCTATGATCAGGAATTGTGGCGCGCAAAACAATATCTGAAAGCGCAGGATATCCACTTCGTTCCCGGCGTGAACGAAGAATTGGGCGCCACCGCCGTCTGGGGCACGCAGCATGTCGCGCTCAACCCCAAGGCGACAAAGGATGGCGTGTTCGGCATCTGGTATGGCAAGGGGCCGGGCCTTGATCGCGCCATGGATGTGCTGAAGCACGCCAATGCCGCCGGCACATCGGCGCATGGCGGGGTGCTGGCCATCGTCGGTGACGATCATGGCGCCAAATCCTCCACCCTGCCGCACCAGAGCGACCATAATTTCCAGGCCGCCTTCGTGCCGTTCCTCAGCCCGTCGAGCGTGCAGGAATTCGTCGAATACGGCCTGCTCGGGATCGCCATGAGCCGCTTTGCCGGCACCTGGGTCGGCTTCAAGGCCACCGCCGACACGGTGGAAACCAGCGCCACCATCGATCTGGCGCATGAAAACCGCCATATCATCCTTCCGGAATTTGAATTCCCCGATGGCGGTGTGCACATCCGCCGCGGCGATATCTGGCGCGAGGAAGACACGCGCCTGCAACGCTACAAGGGCTTTGCCGCGCTGGCCTTTGCCCGCGCCAACGGCATTGATCGGCTGATCTGGGATTCTCCCAACCCGCGCATCGGCATCGTCACCACCGGCAAGGCCCACGCCGATACGATGCAGGCGCTCGCCGAACTCGGCATCACCGAACCGGTCGCCGCCGCCATCGGCCTGCGCGTCTACAAGGTCGGCATGCCGTGGCCGCTGGAGCCGGACGGCATCCGCGGCTTTGCCGAAGGCCTCGAAGAAGTGCTCGTCATCGAGGAAAAGCGCGAATTCATCGAACATCAACTGAAATGGCAGCTCTACAACTGGCGCGAAAGCGTTCGACCGCGCGTCGTCGGCAAGCGTGACGAGCGCGGCGACTGGCTGCTCAGCCCGGACAATGAACTGACCCCCGGCGTCATCGCCAATGTCATCGCCGCGCGCCTGCAGCATTTCCACGACACGCCGCGCATCCGTGCCGCCATCAGCTTCTTCCGCGACCAATCGGCAAAATCTGCCGCCTATGAAACCCCGATCAAGCGCAGCCCCTATTTCTGTTCCGGCTGCCCGCACAACAGCAGCACCAAGCCGCCCGAAGGCGGCCGCGCGCTGGCCGGCATCGGCTGCCACATCATGGCGATGTGGATGGACCGCGCCGAAACCTTCACCCAGATGGGCGGCGAAGGCGTCACCTGGGTTGGCGAAGCGCCGTTCGTTTCGGAAAGCCACGTGTTCGCCAATCTCGGCGACGGCACCTATTTCCATTCCGGCCTGCTCGCCATCCGCCAGTCGATCGCGGCGGGCGTCAACATCACCTACAAGATCCTCTACAACGATGCCGTCGCCATGACCGGCGGCCAGAAGCATGACGGCGAGCTTGGCGTCGATCAGATCGCGGCGCAGATGCTGGCCGAACATGCCAAGAAGGTCGTCATCCTCACCGAAGACCTCACCCGCTACAAAGGCGTGACCATCCCCGGCAGCGTGCGCCTGCTCGATCGCAGCGCCCTGCCCGCCATCAGCCAGGAATTCGCCGCCACCCAAGGCTGCACGGTGATCATCTTCGATCAGACCTGCGCCGCCGAAAAACGCCGCCGCCGCAAGCGCAAGCTGATGGTCGATCCCGACCGCCGCATCTTCATCAACCCAGCCGTCTGCGAAGGCTGTGGCGATTGTTCGGTGCAATCCAACTGCGTCTCCGTGGAGCCGCTGGAAACCGAATATGGCCGCAAGCGCCGCATCAACCAATCGAGCTGCAACAAGGATTACAGCTGCGTGCAGGGCTTCTGCCCCAGCTTCGTCACCATCGACAGCGCTGCAGTCAAGAAATCCAGCGCTGAATTCAGTGTGGATGGCCTGGAAGAACCGCACCCGCCCGCCCCCGGCGCCGGATACAATATCATGGTCACCGGCATCGGCGGCACTGGCGTGCTCACCGTGTCGGCACTGCTCGGCACCGCCGCGCATATCGAGGGCCTGGCCAGCACCACCGCCGACATGGCCGGCCTCGCCCAGAAGGGCGGCGCGGTTTACAGCCATGTCCGCATCGCGGCATCGGCAGGCGATCTCCTGAGCCCACGCATCATGGCCGGCAATGCCGATCTGGTGCTGGCTTGCGACGCCGTCGTTGCCGCCGACATGCCGACGCAAACATTGATGGTGCCCGATCGCACCGCCGTTGTTGCCAATGCCGATATCGCGCCGACCAGCGATTTCGTGCGCAACCGCGATTATGATTTCCGCACCGCCGCCGTCGAGCGCGCCATCCGCAAGGCATCCAACCCCAATGCCTGCGATTTCGTCGCGGCCGACACCGTCGCCACCGCCCTGCTTGGCGATGCCATCGGCAGCAACATCCTGCTGATGGGCTATGCTTGGCAAAAGGGCCTGATCCCGCTGAAGCGCCAGAGCATCGAGGCCGCGATCGAACTGAACGGCGTCGCCATCCCCTTCAACAAGCGCGCCTTCGCGCTGGGCCGCCTGCTTGCCACCCGCCCGGATCAGGTGCTGGCATTGGTGGAGGCCTCCCGCGGCCCGCAGCCGGAACCGCCCGCCACCAATCTCGACGAGATCATCGCCCGCCGCACCGCCGATCTGACCGCCTATCAGGACGCCGCCTACGCCGCCCGCTTCGGCAGCGTCGTGGAACAGGCCCGCAACGCCGGCGGCGACGCGCTGGGCGAAGCGGTCGCCCGCAGCCTCTACAAGCTGATGGCCTACAAGGACGAATATGAAGTCGCCCGCCTCTACAGCGACGGCCGCTTCCGCACCGCCTATGATGCGCAGTTCAGCGCTGGCAAGCCGCGTTTGCTGCTGGCCCCGCCGCTGATCGCCCGCACCGACCCCGCGACCGGCCGCCCGAAGAAAATCAGCTTTGGCCCGTGGATCTTCACCGCGTTCGGCGTGCTCGCCAAGCTGAAATCCCTGCGCGGCACCGCGCTCGATCCGTTCGGCTATAGCCAGGAACGGCGGCACGAGCGCGCCGATATCGCCGCCTATGCAGCCGACGTGGCCCGCCTGATCAGCGATGTGAATCCCGCCAACATCGGCCTGGCGCTGGCCATCGCCAAGCTCCCCATGGATGTGCGCGGCTTCGGCCCGGTGAAGGCCAAGGCGCGCGACGAGGTCGCCGCCCGCCGCGCTGCCCTGTGGGCGAAATGGCCGGGCGTCGCAGCACAAGCGGCGGCGTGATCCTGAGCTGAAGGCCCGGCCGCCGGCGCCTTCAGATCATGCGGGCCGCCGCCGGCAAGGCGTCCGCCTGTTCCCACCACGCCCCTTCCGCGTGGCGCTGGAACAGGTCCGGCGGCAACACGCTTTGCCGCACGTTGACGTGCACCTTTGCCCCGACCGCGTGCAGCCCCGGCGAGCCGAGCCGGGCATCGAACATCATCGCATCATAATCCGGTTCGATCTCGTTCGGGCTGTGCACAAAGCGTGGCACCCCCAGGAAATCGTAGACCTGATCGAGCACGCCCTGCGGATCGGCGGTGAGGCTTTCATAACGCACCAGCAACAGCCGATCATGGTGCGGATCGAACACCGCTTCGCGCAGCGCGTGCAGCGCATAACCGATCATGCCATTGCCGGCGAGCAGGGCTTCGGTGCGCGAATAGACGGTGCCGCCAGGGTCGAACTTGAAGATGCCCGACGGTTGCAGCGCGTTGCGGCGCGTCAGTCGCTCGACGGAATCGAGGATCCACGCCGGGTTGCGCACACAGGCGATCACCTTGGCCTTCGGCCACAGCGTCGCCAGCAGCGCCATTTTCGAACACCACAGCCGGTTGGTATCGATGATCAGCTTGTGGGGATGAAGATCGGCATAATAATTGTCGACGACACCGCGCAGCACCCGCAGCCGCTGGTCATCCTCGATGAACACGCCGCCTTCATTGGCCTGGCTCATCTGCGACAGCAGCCCGGTGACCAGGCTGCCGGCCGGGCTCGTCATCGCGGCATGAAGGAACGGGTTCTGCCGCAGCAGCGCCGCCAGCAGCGTGGAGCCGGAACGCGGCAACCCGGAAATGAAGTGCAGACCGTTGTTCATGGTCATATCCTCAGGATGCGAAGCCGGCCAACAACATTGCCCAGCGCGACGGTTCGGGCATGCCGCCGACGCTGCCAGCAACCAGATCGTGAGGACCGGTCTGGGTGACCGCATAGGTTTGCACACTGCCGGTGTAGGCAAAGTTTGCAGCATCAGCCGCCGTGCTCGCCAGCGTCGCCAGCGAAGCGCCAGCCAGCAATATCATTCGGAACATAAAGCAACTCCAAAGCGCCGCGAAATTTTTCGTGGGATTTGGGGTCTTGGCTATGCCTTCGCACTTTATCAACAATATAGGCTGCCATGTTCGTGACGAAGATGCCCATTTTAGGCAAACAGCCCGCCAATGCGCGTGTCCGAGCTGGTCCGGAAATGCAAAACCGGCGGCGCCCGCTGGGGACGCCGCCGGCCGTGTCAATCGTGCCCCGCGATCAGGCGGTGCGCAACCGGCGACGGCGCAACATCGCGCCGACGCCGCCAAATCCGGTGATCAGCATCGCCCAGCTCGACGGCTCGGGAACGCCGCCAGCCGCGCTGAATAGATCGATCGAGGCCGAACCGTCGCCGCTGTTGATCCCCGCCGTCAGCACGGTATTGGTCGCGCTGGCCGCCAGGAAGGAGCCGCCACCGCCGCCGCCGGTGTAGTAGCTACCGCCACCGCCGGAGAAGCCGCCGCCGCCGCCGAAGCCGCCGTGGTAGCCAGTTTTGGCGTCGCCACTGCCGCCGTTGAAGCCATTCGGGCCACCGCGGCCGCCTCGACCCGCTCTACTGCCGCCGTCCGAGAGCCATCCGCCACCGCCACCGCCATAAGCAGTGGAGCCGCCTTGGCCGCCGGAGCCACCGGTGCCGCCAGAATATTCTGAATTGGTGGTGCCGCCGCCGGTGTAGGCGCGGCCATACCCGCCGCTGTTGCCGCTATAGTCGCCGCCGCCGCCGGCGGCGATCGCGTGCGGCGTTGACAGATCGGTATAGATGAATGTGCCGCCGCCGCCGCCGCCGCCATAGGTGCTGCTGCCGGCGGTGGCGCCCAAGCCCTTGCCGCCGACAATGATATTGAGCACCGTCCCGCTGGTCAGCGACAGCCGGCCAAAGACGAACGCCCCGAGTCCGCCTTGGTCACCACCGCCCTGCGCGCCGGCAGCACCCAGCGTGTAGATGCCGGTCTGGGTGATCGTGTAGCTTTGCGCAGCGCCGGTATAATTGAACGTCACGGCCTCAGCCGCCGTGCTCGCCAGCGCCGCCAGCGAAGCGCCGGCCAGCAGAATCATTCTCATCATGGATGTAACCCCTCGATGCCGCATGCCCCCATGGCCGCGTGCGGGCACACCAGAAGAGGTTATCTTGTGGCCGTGCAAGCATCAAAATGGGGCAGAACTCGCGACAAATATCTATCGTTATCAATTGATTAGACAGGTTCCGAGAATCGCTCCGCATGGCCTGCGCAATGCGGCAAGCCTTGCCCTTCTTCAGGCGGATTCCGGCAGTTGCGGCGGCGCGAAACCGGCGGCCGCCCGCCGGCTAGGCTGCCGGTGCGACAGCGTGCGCGCCAGTTTCGGCCCGCGTGATCCGCCGCACCGTCGCCAGGGTGGACAAGAGACTGGCATAGGCCCGCGGCGCATGCACCGGCACAACATTGCGCGTGCGGACGGCGGCGACGCCATCATCCATCCGCTCGATCAAGCCGCGATCGATCAGCCGGTTGACCTTGCGCCGCACTGATTCCGCCGGCAGGCCGATCCGCCGCGCGATGGCGCGCACCGTCACCGATTGCCGCCCCCCGGCCGGCAAGTCGCTGTCGATCCAGGCATCGGCGCGCGACAATTGCGGATCTTGCGCCAGGCTGCGCCCGCTTTCGACATAGATGGTGAAATAGATGACGGCACTTTCGCGGTCGCTGCCGAATATGAGCGATCCGGACAGCATCGTGCGCGCCAGATATTGGCAGACGATCAGGCCAGCCAGCGTTTCGGATTGGGCAAGCCGATCGAAATCATGATCGAGCGCGGCACGCAGTTCGGCGATGGCGGCGGGATCATAGCCATTTTCAAGCACCAGTGCCCGCAACTGCGCCACCAGCAGCGCCAGTTGCGCCGCCAGCCCGCCCGGATGGCCGGCAGAAGCCGCGATATCATGTTCGGGAATCAACAGGATGACGCCATCATCATCCACAAGGCAGCCGCCGGCGGCATGCAGATCGGCAATCTTGCGGCGCACCGTTTGCATATCAAAGCCGAGTGCGGCGACGATGGCGGCGATCTTGACCGGGCGGCAATCCCGGGGCGCCACCAGGCCATGGCGATACGCCGCCGCCAGCGCCGGGCTATCGAACAGATGCGCGGTATTGGCGATCCGGATGAACAGGCCGATTGCGGTGAGCCGCGTGTCGCCGCCGAAAAAGCGCAGCAGGTTGCAGATGATATCCAGCGACCAGGCATCGACGATACGCGCGATGGCGCGCAGCGGTGGCCCCGGATCAGGCGCGGCCACGGCCGGACCAGACACGGCGTGCTGCATCACCGGCCGCGATCCCCAGCGCCGCCCCCAAGGCAGATTTCAGCAGGTTCCATTGCCACAAGATCAATCACCCGATTGCAGCACCGAACACCGTGCCGCATCCGACTGTCATGCTATTGTGTTTTAATCCATGATCTTGGCCGCCTTGCACGGGCCAAAGATGCCCATTTTGGGCACATGACCCGGCCATGCGTGCGTCCGCGGTGATCCGGACATGCCAAGCCGGCGGCGTCCGCTGGGGACGCCAGCGCAGCACCGACCAGCCGAATCACGTGCGAAACGAATTTGTCCACAAACGCCACGATTTTCGGGGCTGGCGGGTGATGCCGCCACGACGATTCGCCTTGTAAAATGTAAATACTGTTATGTTCACGCCGAGCATGCTCATTGTGAGCATGTCCATTTTCGATGTGCTTGTCCGCCATGGCACGGCTTTCGGCCCGCGACCCCGGATCAATTCCGGGCCGACATGCCGCTTCTGTATGCAGATCTCAAACAGTCGCACCGCTATCCGACGTTGTATTTATGGTATTTTCTGGCGTTGTGGTGCGCGGTGGCGGTGGGGGAAGGCGCGTGGCTGTATACGGCTGTATACGGCTGGACTTGCGGCTTGGGTCATGAATGGCGCCGGCAGGCTGCAGTTGCGCGACGCGCGTGGCAGGCTGACTCGGCGTTGCAAATTGCGTAAGCGGAACATCCCTTGAACGACTTTGAGTAAAGCATGCATATTTGGGGCAAGGTCATCCGTGCAGCCGCCGTTTCCGTAAGCATCACATTGACGGCCCTGGCGCTGATGTCGCAGCAGGAGGGGCTGGATATACCCTTGCCTTACTGGGAGCTCGGAGCGCTGTTGCCGATGGTGCTTTCAGGGATCATCACCTGGCAAATGGCCCGCAAGGCCGAGCGCATTGAGTGGCTCTATACCGAATTGACCTATGCCTATATGCAGATGAAGGCGCTGGCGCAAACCGATCATCTGACCGGCCTTGCCAACCGCGCCACGTTTCTGGAGACGGCGGAACAGTTGCAGGCGCAGCAGCCAGGCCGCATCCTCATCATCGACCTCGATCATTTCAAGTCGATCAACGACACGCATGGCCATGCTGTTGGCGATGATGTGTTGCGTGGCATCTCCCAGACCTTGCTGCGCTGTGCCCGCAACGACCATCTGATCGGGCGCATTGGTGGTGAGGAGTTTGCCGTGTTCATGCCCGACGCCGATGATCAGGCCGCCGCCGCGTGCGCCGAAGCGATCAGGACCGGCATCGAACAGGTCATGATCCTCGATCGCGACAATCACCCCATCCAGATCACCGCCAGCATCGGCATTTCGGGCCAGCATAGCGCCAGCCTGCCCGATGCCGTGCAAGCCGCCGATATGGCGATGTACCGCGCCAAACGCGCCGGTCGCAACCGGGTGCGCGTGGCCGCCTAGGCGCGAATGCATTCCTGAAATCCCGCGCAGGCTGAGCGGGTCAATCAACACGCAAGTGGATGCAAACAGCGGGCGTGATGGGGGCAGACCCCCTGCCCTCAGCCCCCGATATCGATTGCGAAACAGCCGTTGTTGTTGATTTCCAGCTTCTTGCAGCCGCCCATCGCTTCGTTGCGGGTGGGGAAAGGGCCGACCTGCAGGCGGTATATGCCGCCAAACTTGCTGACCTTGGGCTTCAGGCCCTTCAAATCGCGCTTTTGTGCGGCGGCCAGCCTGGTCCACGCGGTCATGGCGCTTTTCTGGTTGGGATAGCTGCCGAGCTGGATGCGCCAGCCGGTTTCCGGCGGCGGCCGCGGCGCCTTGGGACGCGATTTTTCGGCGGGCTTCGGCACGGTCCGTTCGGCCACCCACACCGGCGGCGGGGCTGGCGGTTCGGCGGGGGATGCCAGCGTGGCGGGCGGCGGCGTGGTTTCGGGCGGTGCCGATCCCATCTGGGTTTCGCCGGTCGAGCCCGCATTGGCGGCATTCAGCGCAGCGGCGTTCAGGGCGGCGGTGCTGCTGCCGGTCTCGACTGTGGCCGGCGCGTTCGCCACCACGGCAACCGGCGACGGCGGCGCGGTGGGCGCATCCAGCGGCGGCGGCAGGATCGCCGACTGGAATTGCGCCGGCACGCTGCTGTTGTTGGCCAGCGCCGTGGCGATCTGCCAGCCATTGGCCCGATCGAGCGGCTGGATGACCTGCGAAAGTTCGTTCAGCGCCTTGGTGGCTTCGGGCAGACCTTGGGCGGCGGCGCGCACCAGATAGGCATAGGCCAGCGGCATGGATTTGGCCGCGCCATCGCCGTTCCAATGCACGATGCCCAGCACATATTGCGCCCGCATCTCGCCGCGGTCGGCTGCGGACTTCAGCCAGCGCACCGCTTCGTCCTTCTCTGCCGCCTGGAACAGCAGGATGCCCAGATTGGCCTGCGCCGGCAGATGCGCCTTCACCGCGGCACGGCGATACCAATCACGGGCAATCACCTTGTCCAGCACCACGCCGCGGCCGAGTTTATAGGCCTGGCCCATGTTGAACATGGCATCGGGATCGCCCTTTTCGGCAAAGGGCAGCCACATGGTCACCGCATTGTCCCATTTGCTGGCGCGCCACAATTCCACGCCCTGACGCACCGATGGCGGTGGCGGTTCGGCGCGCGCCGGGGCCGAGGCCGCCGGACGGCTGGCGCGCCGGTTCCGCTTCTTCTTGCGGGGGGCGGCGAGCGCAGGGTCGCCGGCCACCAGGGCCAGCACCAGCAATGCGCCAATCGCCTTCAACACTGCCAAGCCAACTCTCCGCCCTTGATTGTCATGCGAACCCGTCCCGTGGTGGGCAACCCGTCAAATGGCGTGTTGCCTGCGCCGTGGAACACTCGTCCATCGATACGCCATGGCGCGTGTTCGTCAAAGACTGCAATGTCCGCTGGCGCGCCGAGTTGCAAGGTTCCGGCGACCAGACCAAAGCGCCGGGCCGGATTCAGGCTCAACATGGCGATCAGGCGCGGCAAATCGATCACGTCGTCACGCACCAGGCCCAATCCCAGCGCCAGCAATGTTTGCGCGCCGGCCATCCCGGCCCGCGCATCGGCAAAGGGCTGGCGCTTGTCTTCCTGGCTTTGCGGATCGTGGCCGGATGCCAATATGTCGATCGCGCCCGATCGCACGCCTTCGATCACCGCCAGCCGGTCGCGCTCATCGCGCAAGGGCGGCGACAGGCGGGCAAAGCTGCGGAAGCCGGATACCGCCATGTCGTTGAGCAGCAGATGCGCCGGTGTGATGCCCGCGGTCACATCCACCCCCCGCGCCCGCGCCGCCAGCAACGCCGCGAGGCCTTCGGCCGTTGTCACCTGGCGGATGTGCAGCGCCGCGCCCGTCGCCTCGGCCAGGCGGCAATCGCGCGCAATCGCCAGCGCCTCGGCAAAGGCCGGTGCCGCCGCCAGCCCCAGCCTTGTCGCATATTCGCCGCTGGTCGCCACCGCGCCGGCGGTGAGCGCCGCGTCCTCGGCGTGGGACACCACGGTCAAGCCAAAGGCGCGGGCATAGGCGAGCAGCCGGTGCATGACACGGGCATCGGCAATCGCCCGCCGCCCGGTCGCCACGCCCACCGCGCCCGCCGCCTGCGCCAGCCCGATCTCGGCCAATTCGACGCCCTGCAACCCCCGCGTTGCGGCGGCCAGCGGATGCACCCACACATCGGGCTTGCCGGATCCTTGCGCATAGGCAACCAGCGCCGGATCATCGAGCGGCGGCGATTGATCGGGCATCAACACCACCCGCGTGATGCCGCCGGCATGGCAGGCCGGCGGATGGGCGCGAAACACGCCGACATCGATGAGGCCCGGCGCCACCACCAGCCCGCGCGCATCGATCACCTGGGCGTGGCTGGGCGGCTCGGCATGCCCGATGCCGACGACCATGCGATCCTGCAGCAGGATGGTGGCGATGCCATCCTGTCCGCTGGCCGGGCAGATCACCCGGCCATTGATGATGGCGATGGGGGTAGCAGGCGTCATGCCCAGCCCTTCACGCCACGCCGACGGCGGGTGAGCACATCGAGACAGGCCATGCGCACGGCAACACCCATCTCCACCTGTTCGCTCACCGCACTGCGGGCGATATCATCGGCGATGGCGCTTTCGATCTCCACGCCGCGGTTCATCGGGCCGGGGTGCATCACCAGCACATCGCCCGCCGCCCGCGCCAGCCGAGCCTCGGTCAGGCCATAAAAGCGGAAATATTCGCGCGGGGACGGCACATAGGCGCCCTCCATCCGTTCGGTTTGCAGGCGCAGCATCATCACCACATCGGCATCGCGCAAGCCCGCATCCATGTCGGTGAAGCTGGTGACGGCATAGCCATCCAACCCATCGGGCAACAGGGTCGGCGGGGCGACGGCGCGCACTTCGGCGCCCATGCTGGCGAGCAACTGGAAATTCGATCGTGCCACCCGGCTGTGCAGGATGTCGCCGCAAATCGCGACTTTCAGCCCGGCGATGCGGCCCTTGCGGCGGCGGATGGTCAGCGCATCCAGCAGCGCCTGTGTGGGGTGTTCGTGCCGGCCATCGCCGGCGTTGAGCACCGGGCAATCGACCTTTTCCGAAATCAGTTGCACCGCGCCCGACGAGCCATGGCGGATGACGATCATGTCCGGGTGCATGGCGTTCAGCGTCAACGCCGTATCCAGCAGCGTCTCGCCCTTCTTAAGGCTCGATCCCGACACGCCCAGATTGACGACATCGGCGCCCAGACGCTTGCCGGCGATTTCAAAGCTCAGCAACGTGCGCGTGCTGTTTTCGAAGAAAGCATTGATCTGCGTCAGGCCGCGCAGCCGCTCGTCGTGTTTGGCGGCACGCGACCGGTTCATCTCCACCCATTGTTCTGATTCATCGATCAGAAACGCAATCTCCCACGGCTTCAACTGGGCGATGCCAAGCAGATGATCGTGCGGAAACGGATGAACGCCGTCTGCCAATGCGGGGTGGGAGGGCGCGCGTTCCATGCGCGCCATTCCTATCGCCCGCGGGCGGAGCCGGCAACCCTGTGCCAGGCCGCGCCCATCAACGCCCTCCCCGCAAGGGGGAGGGAGCAGATTGCATCAATCTTTGCGCCAGCGCAGCACCGGCAGCACGCTGGCGAAATCATCGCGCCACACGCTCATGCCCGGCCGCGTTTGCAACGCCCGCCAGTCGCCGCCGCCCGCCACCAGCGCATCCATCCGCTGGCGATTGCGGCTGAAGGCCACCCAGGTCGATCCCGCCGTCACCCAGCCCGGCCGGCCGCCGGGCGGTGGCGGCAGTTGCAGCACCCGCGTCTGCCAGCCACCATCGCTGGCAATTGCGGCCAGCACCGGTTCCAGGTTCAGAAACCGGTTGGAGATGTGCACCATCAGTATGCCATTCTCGGCCAGCGCCCGGCCATAAAGCGCAAAGGCTTCGGCGGTCATCAGGTGCAGCGGTATCGCATCCGACGAAAAGGCATCGATGGCCAGCAGATCAAGGCTGGCTGGCGGCGCATCGGCCAGGGTGAGCCGTGCATCGCCCACCACGATCTTCATGTCGGGCTTGCAGCGCGCGATATAGCGGAAGCGCTGCCTGGCGATCTCGACCACCAGCGGATCGATCTCCCACGCGGTCCAGCGCTGGCCGGGTTTGGCGTGGCAGGCGAGCGTGCCGGTGCCGAGCCCGACCACCCCGATGCGGGCATCCGCGCCCATCGGGGCCAGCGCGCGACCGATGCCGGCTTCGCGCAGATAATAGGTCATCGGTTCGGTGACGAGTTCGGGGCGCAGCGATTGCGCGCCGTGCATGGTGGTGCCGTGCAGCAAGGCGATATAGCCGGCCTTGGGCCGCGCATCGACGGTGTAGACCCCGAAGAAGCTGCGCTGGCGTTTGCCGGCAACGTCCGTTTCGATCTGCACCATGCCACCGATCGCCAGCATCAGCGCCGCCAGTGCCACCACGAACGACATGCGCCGTCCGATCAGCAACAGGGCCAGCGCGGCGGCCATCGCCACCGCCACGATGCTGCGCAGCGGCCAGGCGTTGCTGCGATCCAGCCCGGCGAAACCGAACCGCGTCGCCGCCGCCCAGCACAACAGCGCCACGGCCAGCAACATGATCGCTCGCCAGGCCGGGCTTGCCGCCAGCTTGCTCCACGCCCGGCCCGGCAACAACGCTGCCGCCACCAGCAGCAACAGCGGATGTTCCCAGGGCCAGGGAAAGACCATCGGGGCGATCAGCGCACAGAACAAGCCGCCCAGCGCACCGCCCAGCGACATCCACAGATAGAAGGTCGTCAGCCCCGCCGGTTCCGGCCGATCTTCGGCCAGCGTGCCGTGCAGCGCCACGCACAGCAGCAGCAGCAACAGCAGCCCGGCCAAGGCAAACAAGGTCGCCACCTCTGGCCCGCCCGACAGGCACGCCCAACTGCCCAGCAGCACCAGCGCCAACGGCGACAGGCCTTGTGCCGCCCGGGTCAGCCGCGGCCCGGCGGCGGAGAACACCGCCACGAAACTCAGCAGATACAGCGCCAGCGGCACCACCCATAGCAGCGGCATCGCCATGATATCGGTGGTCAGATGCGTGGTGGTGGACAGCAGCAGCGCCGACGCCACCGCCGCCAGCAGCGCCCAGTGCAAGCGGCGCTGCAGCGGGATCACCGGGGCCGGCGCGCGCGCCCGGGTTTGCTGCGCGCCGGCTGCACCCTGCGCCATGAAGCCACTCAGTGCGGTCAATCCCGCCAGCAGGACAAACCCGGCCGACCACGCCCAGCGCTGCGCCGACAAGCCGGCCAGCGGCTCCACCAGCAAAGGATAGGCGATCAACGCGGCGAAGCTGCCGAGGTTGGACGCCGCATAGAGGAAATAGGGATTGGCCGCGGCCGCATCATCGGTGCGCGCAAACCACGCCTGCAACAAGGGCGCCTGCGCCGACACCACGAAAAACAGCGGCCCGATCGATGCGCACAGCAGCCCGATCAACCACAGTTGCGGATCGACACCATCAGCCGCCGGAAACCAGTTCGCCATCCCCACCGGCAGGGTCAGCGCAGCGAGCGCGAACAGCCCCAGATGCACCAGCAATTGCCGGCGCACGGCCAAGCGTTGCAACCGATCAGCATAGATATAGCCGCCCAGCAGCGCCGCCTGGTAAAACAGCATCGCCGTGTTCCACACATTGGGCGATCCACCCAGAATGGGGAGCACCACCCGCCCGAACAGCGGCTGCACCAGGAACAGCAGAAAACTCCCGGTCAGGATGGTGACGATGTAAACCGGTCGCAGGTTCTGGCTGGCACGGGCCGCAATCGCAGTCATATGTTCCCCCTGCTCGGTCGCATATTGCAGCCATATGGTGGCCGCCACCAACAAACCGTTAACCAGCGCTGTGGGTCCACACGCTTGCCGGCCCCGCCGCCCACCGTTAAGCACCTTCGCCATGGCCAGCGCAGTCCGCCCGTGGGTGCCCAAATGGGTAATCGTCATCGCATTCTACAACGAGGCGCGCTTCATCGCGCCAACCATCGCCTGCGCGCTGGCGCAGGACCGTGACGACATCATGCTGGTGTGTGTGGACAATGGCTCCACCGACGCCAGCGCCGGAATCGTGGCCGACGCCATCAAGGATCACCCGCGCGCCATGCTGGTGAGCGAAACCGCGCAGGGCCACACATTTGCGCTGCGCAAGGGCACGGCGCTCGCGCACGACATGGGCGCGCAGAACATCGCCTATTGGGATGCCGACACCTTCTATCCGCCGCACTATATCAGCCGCGCCGATGCCTTGCTGGGCGATGATCCGCGCATCGTCGGCGTCCAGGCGTTCGACATCTATGGCGAATATGCTGTGCCCAAGAACGTCATCATCCGCCATCGCATGGCGATCACCGCGTCATTGCTCACCGGCCAGGGCCACACCGGCACCTTCGGGCAATGTTTTCGTCTCGCGCCGCTGCTCGCTGCCGGCGGGCCGAAGAATGATGATTGGCCGTTCGTGCTCTATGATCACGAATTGATCCATCGCATGCTGAAACAGGGCCGGCTCACCCACGCGGCCGATCACGTCTGCTGGCCGGCGCCGCGCCGCACGGTGAAGGGTCATGTGCGCTGGAACCTCACCGAACGCCTGCTCTATGCGCTGACGCCTTATGCCGTGAAGGACTGGTTCTTCTACGGCTTTCTCGGCCCCCGCCTGCGCAGCCGCGGCATGTTCGAAGCGGGCTTGCGCGTACGGGATTGGGAATGAGTCATGCGACTGAAACCTTGCTGCGCCATGCAGGCACGATGACCCGCATTCTCGCCCTCACCGCCGCGCTGCTTGGCGCCTTCCTTGCCGCCCCCACCGCTGCCGCCCCGGTGCTGATGATCGCCATCGATGGCCTGCGCCCGGTGGAATGGCAAGGCAAGGCCAATGGCCTGGCGCTGCCGGCCCTGCGCGGCCTCGCCGCCGGCGGGGTGAGCGCTGCGGTGACGGGCGTGCTGCCCACGGTCACCTTCCCCAGCCACGCGACCTTGATGACCGGCGCTGTGCCGCGCCGCCACGGCATCGGCAACAATCTGACCTTTGATCCATACCGCCGCAATGATGATGGCTGGTATTGGTATGCCAGCGATTTCAAGGCGCAAACCCTGTGGCAGGCTGCTGTTGGCAACGGCAAGCGCGTGGTGAATGTCCACTGGCCGATCAGTGTCGGCCTGTCGGGCCTGGCCGCAAACCTGCCGCAGATCTGGCGCAAGGGCACGCCCGACGACGACAAGCTGATCGCCGCCCTCTCCACCCCCGGCCTGCCCGCAGCCTTGGTCGCCGAAGCCGGCCCCTACCCGCCCGGCATCGATGAAGGCATCGCCGCCGACGAAGCCCGCGCCGCGCACGCCATCGCCTTGATCCGCCGCATCCAGCCGGATTTCGCCACCGTGTACCTCACCGCCTTCGATCATGAACAGCATGAGGCCGGCCCGGATTCCGCCGCCGCCCGCGCCATATTGGTGCGCATCGACACCGCCGTCGGCAAGCTGGTGGCGACGGCGCGCGCGGTGAATCCGGAGACGGTGGTGGTCATTGTCTCCGACCACGGCTTTGCGCCGATCAACCGCACCACCAACTTGTTCCTGCCGCTGATCAAGGCCGGTCTCATTCGCCTGACGCCGGATGGCAATGGCATCGCCAGCTGGGATGCGATCCCCTGGCCGGCCGGCGGCAGCGCCGCGATCGTGCTGGCCCGGCCCGACGATGCGGCGCTGAAGGCCCGGGTGGCAGCGGTGCTGGCCGAAACCGCGCGTGACCCGGATGCCGGCATCGATCGCGTGCTGGATGGCGCCGGTATTGCCGCCGCCGGCGGAACCGCCGACGCGGCCTTCTGGGTCAACAGCAAGCCCGGTTGGGCGATGGGCAATCGCCTGTCCGGCGCCCAGGGCGAGCCGACCGCCTCGAAAGGCACCCATGGCTATTTCCCCGACGTGCCGGCCATGCGCACCAGCCTGATCGCGAACGGTCCGGGGATTGCGCCCAGGGATCTGGGCCTGATCGACATGCGCGGCATCGCGCCGGCGGTGGCGGCGAAATTGGGTGTGACCCTGCGCGACGCGGAATTGCCGGCCGCGTTTTAATGTCAAACGCCCTCCCCCTTGCGGGGAGGGCGACTCGGCGTCAGCCGAGCGGGGTGGGGGTTCCACATGTGGCCGCGGGCGTACCCCCACCCCGCTCGCGCCAAGGGGCGCGAGTCGCCCTCCCCGCAAGGGGGAGGGAGTTGGCCCTGACTTGTCCCTGGGCGACGACAAAGATGAGGTTGACGCTGCCAACGCCGCGCCCATTCTCCCCCAAAAGGGAGACACACCATGCAACTGAACTGGAGCCGCGACGATCTGGCGTTCCGCGATGAAGTGCGCGCGTTCCTTGATGCCGAACTCACCCCCGATCTGCGCGCCGCGGCCGCCGGCATGACCAGCGTCTACGCGCCGCCGCACATCGCGCTGGCCTGGCAGAAGAAATTGCACGCGCGGGGCTGGGTGGCGCCCAGTTGGCCGACCGAATGGGGCGGCTGCGACTGGTCGGTCGCCCGCCGCTATATCTGGGCGCGCGAAACCACGATGGCCGGCGCGCCGCCGCTGTCGCCGATGGGGCTGGGCATGTGCGGGCCGGTGCTGCTGCATTATGGCACCGACGCACAAAAGCGCCGTTTCCTGCCGCCGATGCTGGCCGGCGATGAATTCTGGTGCCAAGGCTATTCGGAGCCCAATTCAGGCTCCGATCTCGCTTCCCTGCAGATGCGGGCGGAGCGCGACGGCGATGATTTCATCTGCACCGGCGCGAAGATCTGGACGACGCACGCCCATCATGCCGACTGGATTTTCTGCCTGGTGCGCACCAGCCGCCTCGAAAAGCCCCAGCTTGGCATCAGCTTCCTGCTCATCGACATGAAATCGCCCGGCGTGTCCGTGCGCCCGATCATCTCGCTGTCGGGCGAGCATGTGCAGAACCAGGTGATGTTCGATGACGTGCGCGTGCCCGTGGCCAATGTGGTCGGCCACATCGACGATGGCTGGACCGTGGCCAAATATCTGATGGAGTTCGAACGCGGCGGCCACGCCTATGCGCCGTCGATGGTGCAGCGCGTCGCCAGCCTGCAACGCCATCTGGCCGAGGCAGCGCTGCCCGTCACGATGAACGGCCGCATCGCTGCGCTGCGCATGGAGATCGAAGCGCTCGATGCGCTGGAGCTGCAATTCAACGCCGGGCTTTCCAACGGCGCTGCCCCCGGCCCGATGGCGTCGGCGCTGAAAATCCTCGGCACCGAACTCAGCCAGCGGCTGACCGAACTGGAGGTGGAGGCCGCCCTGCCCTATGCCCCCATCTATCAGCCGCACCGCACCCTGCCCGGCGGCGCCGTGCCGGATTTCACCGCTCCGGCCGATGGCCTGGGCGTCGGCCCGGCCTGGGCCGCCAAGGCCCTGCCGAAATATTTCAACGACCGCGCCGGTTCGATCTATGCCGGCACCAACGAAATCCAGCGCGGCATCCTGTGGCAATATCTGGCACGGCGGAATGGGTGAAAATCACCTCTCCCCCTTGGGGAGAGGTCGAGAGACGCCCCAGGCGGCCCGGGAGAGGGGTTGCAACTTTGGCGACGGAGGACGTCACCCCTCTCCCGCCGCGCTACGCGCGAGTCGACCTCTCCCCAAAGGGGAGAGGTGAAGTGCTTACCGCCCCACCAATATCTCCCGCACGCTGCCACAACGGAAGCTCTGCACGAACAGATAGACCGACAGGAACAGCGCCCCGCCCAGGAACGCCAGCAGCGCCAGCGCAAGGCCGGCCGGGTTGAGGCCATGCCGCCAGCCCACCCACAGACCGGAGAAGGTCAGCATGAACATGAAATCCATGTTGAACTGCCCCTGCCAGCCACCGGCCGCGATCTGCCCGAAAAACGCCGGGAGCAAATTCTGATCCGCCATCAGGATCGGCGCGGTATAGGCCGACAGGGTGATGAAGATCAGGATGCAGAGCAGGCGCAGCGGCAACATGGTTATTCCTTTCGAGTTGCCCGCACCGTCGCCCGCCCGGATAAGCGCGGCAATTACCCTTGAGGTCAATTGCCGGTAAATTGCCCCGGCCTCTTGTCGCGAAAGGCGGCCAGCGCCTCGGCAAAATCCGCGCCTTGTGTCGCCAGCAGCCATTGATCGGCATCGGCGTGCAGCACTGCGGCGTCCAGCGCATGTGCAACCGCATTGATGCTGCGCTTGATCATCTGCACCGCCAGCGGCGGCAGCGCCGCCAGTTCCTGCGCCAGCGCCAGCGCCCGTGCATCCAGCGCATCGGCCGGCAGCAGCTCGTCGATCAGGCCCCAGCCGGCCAGCGTTTCGGCATCGAACAGCGCGCCGGTCATCACCATGCGCTTGGCCCGCGCCGGGCCGATCAGTGCCACCAATGGCCCCAGTGCATTCCACATCAGGTTGATGCCGATCTTCACCTCGCCATAGCCCAGCCGCGCGCCCGCCGCTGCCAGCCGGAAATCGCATGCCGTGGCGATGCAGGTCGCCCCGCCGGTGGCGATGCCCTGCACGGCGCACACGGTCGGTTGATCGATGCCCATCACGGCGCGCATCACCCGCGCGCCCAATTGCGCGCCGCGCCGCGCCTGCGCCAGCGGCATCGGGCTGGCCATCCGCGCCGCCATCTCGGCCAGATCGGCGCCGACCGAAAAATCCCGGCCGTCGCCGCGCAGCACCACCGCCCGCACATCGCCGCGCCCGCGCAGATCATCGGCAATCCGCTCCAGATCGGCCAGCATCGCCTGGGTCAAGGCATTGCGGCGTTCGGCGCGATCAAGCGTGATGGTGGCGATGGTGTCGTGAACATCCAGCGTGATCATCTCAACACTCCACCACGTTCACCGCCAGCCCGCCCTGACTTGTTTCCTTGTATTTCTGGCTCATGTCCACGCCGGTTTGCCGCATGGTTTCAATCACTTCGTCCAGCGTCACCCGGCCCTGCCCCGGCCGGTGCAGCGCCAGCCGCGCCGCGTTCGCCGCCTTCACCGCGCCGATGGCGTTGCGTTCGATGCAGGGGATCTGCACCAGGCCGCCCACCGGATCGCAGGTCAGGCCCAGATTATGCTCCATACCGATTTCGGCGGCATTGGCGACCTGCTGCGGGCTGGCATTCCACACCGCCGCCAACCCCGCTGCCGCCATCGAGCACGCCACGCCCACCTCGCCCTGGCAGCCCATTTCGGCGCCGGAAATCGAGGCGCGCTGCTTGTACAACAAACCGATGGCGCCGGCGGTGAGCAGAAACCGCTGTCGCTGCGCGCCCGTCTCGCAATAATGCCGCATCACCGCGGGCAGAATGCCGGCGGCGCCGTTGGTTGGCGCGGTCACCACCTGGCCGCCGGCGGCATTTTCCTCGTTCACCGCCATCGCATAGACATTCAGCAGGTCGAACAGGCGTTCCGGCTCGTTGCGGCTGCGCCCATCCTGAAGCTGCCGCCACAATTGCGGCGCGCGCCGCTCCACTTTCAGCCCGCCGGGCAAGGTCCCTTCCGTACGCAGCCCGCGGTCGATGCAGGCCAGCATCACGGCGGCGACCATGTCCAGCCCGGCCAGCGTTTCGGCGCGGGGCCGCATCGCGTCTTCATTGGCCAATATGATGGCATCGAGCGGTTGGCCCAGCCCGTCCGCCAGCGCCAGCAATTCGGCGGCGCTGCCAAACGCATGCGGCACCGCATGCCCGCTCATCACCCGATCGGCCGGCACTTCCTGTTCCAGTTGCCGCCGGCTGGCGATGAAGCCGCCGCCGGTGGAAAACCAGTCCTCCAGCCAGAGCAGATCATCGCCGGCCCACAGCGCCACCTGGCAGGCATTGGGGTGCAGCAGATCGCGCGTGTCGTAATCCAGCCTTATGTCGGCATCGGGCGCGAACGCCAGCGCGCGCCCCGAAACGTCCAACGCGCCACCCGCCTGCAATGCCGCCAGATCACGCGCCGCCGTGTCTGAATCGATCGTTTCCGGCGCGTGGCCGATCAGCCCCAGCGCGATCGCCCGCAGCGTGCCGTGCCCATGCCCGGTGAAGGCCAGGCTGCCTTGCAGCGTCACCACCAGCCGGGCATCGGCCGGCCAGTCGATCCCGGCCAGCGACCGGCGTACGCGCCCGCCGATCCGCATCGGCCCCACCGTGTGCGAACTGGATGGCCCCACGCCAACCCGGAACATGTCGAGCACTGACAACATCGGTGTAACCTGCCCCAGTGCGGCCGGCGGGGCAATGGCCTGCCGATATGCCGAGACTGGGCAGGGCGCCGCAACACGCTTACGATTCGTCGGCATGGACACCACCCTGATCGACCAGGCCGCCCGCCTGCTCCGCCACGAAGCCACCGAGGCCCGCCTGCGCCAATCCCGCGCTGGGCAGCCCGTGGACGGGTGGGACAAGCTGGAACAAGCCGGCCTGCCGCTCGCCCTTGCTGCGGAGGCCGACGGCGGCCTGAACCTCGATCCCGTCACCATATTGGCCATCGCCCGCGCCCATGGCCTTGCGGGGGCGCCATGGCCGTTGGCGGGCGCCATGCTGGCCGCCGCGCAGCAGCGGCCGCAGGACGATTGGGCCGCCGCACTGGCCACCGCCGAAATTGCCGGCCTGTGTGAAACGGTGCTGGCGATGACGCTGGACTGGACGCAAACCCGCCAGCAGTTCGGCAAGCCGCTGTCGAAGAATCAGGCGGTACAGCATGAACTCGCGATCATGGCCGCCGAAACCGCCGCCGCCGGCGCCGCCGTAGGGGTTGCCGCGCTGGCGCTGGCTGCGGGCACACCACATCATGCCGCAGCCGCCAAGGCCCGCGCCAGCGAAGCGGCCGGGCAAGTCGCCGCGCTGGCCCACCAGCTCCATGGCGCCATCGGCGTGACCGCCGATCACCGTCTGCACCTGTTCACGGCCAAGCTTTGGCAGCGGCGCGACCAACAGGGCAGCGAATATCAGCACCAGGCGGCGCTCGGCCAGGCCGCGCTCAGCGCTGGGAGCGTCTGGGCGCTCGCCACCGCAGAAACCCCGTCCGAAGCGCCAGCCGGTGACACCACGGCAGACCGTTTCCGCTTCCCCGCCGTCCCCGAAACCCCGGCCCGCGCTGCGCTGCGCGCCGACGTCCGCGCCTTCCTCGCCGCCGAACTTGCCAGCATCCCGGCGGAAACCCGCGCCCATAGCTGGAACGGCCACAGCCCGGATTTCTCGCGGCTGTTGGGCGCGCGTGGCTGGATCGGCATGTGCTGGCCGCGCGAGCACGGCGGCCAGAAGCGCAGCGCGCTTGATCGGCTGGTGGTGATCGAAGAACTGCTCGCCGCCGGCGCACCCGTGGCGGCGCACTGGATCGCCGACCGCCAGACCGGGCCGCTGCTGCTCAAACTCGGCACGCCCGAACAGCAAGCCCATCTGCCCGCCATCGCGCGCGGCGAATTATATGCCTGCATCGGCATGAGCGAGCCCGGCGCCGGATCGGACCTCGCCGCGCTCTCCACGCGCGCCCACCGCACCGCCGATGGCTGGCGGATCCGCGGCACGAAATTGTGGACGACCTTCGCGCACAAGGCGCATCTGATGTTGCTGCTCTGCCGCACCGGAGACGGTGTGCGGCACGAAGGCCTGTCGCAGTTGCTGGTGCCGATGGACACGCCGGGCATCAGCATCCGTCCGATCATCGATCTGATGGGCGAGCATCATTTCAACGAAGTGCATTTCGATGATGTGCTGGTCCCCGCCCACGCGCTGGTCGGCGCTGAAGGCGCTGGCTGGGCGCAAGTGATGGCCGAACTCGCCTTTGAACGCTCCGGCCCGGAACGCTTCCTGTCCACCATGGTGCTGCTGGATTTGCTCGTCGCGGCGCTCGGCCCCGATGCCCCCGCCGCTGCGCATGCCGCCATCGGTCGGCTGACAGCGCATCTGATCGTGCTGCGCCAGATGGCGCGTGGCATGGCGGCGCTGCTGGCGGCCGGCGAGGACCCGGCGCTGGAAGCCGCCATCGTCAAGGATCTCGGCGCGACGTTCGAACAGGCCATCCCCGAAGTGGCGCGCGCGCTGCTGCCGCTGATCCCGTCACCGCCCGCATCGCTGCTGGCCACGCTGGACGCCACCATCCAGATCGCGCCGATGGTGTCCCTGCGCGGCGGCACGCGTGAGATCCTGCGCGGCATCATCGCGCGCGGGCTGGGTGTGCGGTAAACATCTGCAAGCAAGGGAACCCGCCATGACCGACCTCGTCCTCTACGAACCCGACGGCCCGATCGTCACCCTCACCCTCAACCAGCCGGAACTGCGCAACCCGGTGTCCGATGACGACATGGTCGATGCCATACTCGCGGCGCTCGCCCGGCTGGAGCGCGATCCGCAGGCGCGTGTCGCCATCCTCACCGGGGCGGGCAGTGCCTTCTCATCGGGCGGCAATCTGAAGAAGATGGCCAGCGGTGATGGCCTCGCCAGCGCCGCGCCGATCACCACGCGCCGCAATTACCTGACCGGCATTCAGCGCCTGCCGCGCGCCTTTGCGGCGCTGGAGGTGCCAATTGTGGCCGCCGTCAACGGCCCGGCCATCGGCGCCGGCTGCGACCTGACCTGCATGTGCGACATCCGCATCGCCGGGGAGAGCGCCAAATTCGCCGAAAGCTTCGTCAAATTGGGCATCATCCCCGGTGATGGCGGCGCCTGGCTGCTGCCATATGTGGTCGGCCACGCCAAGGCCGCCGAACTGGCGTTGACCGGCGACCTGATCGACGCGGCAGAGGCCTTGCGCATCGGGCTGGTGTCGCGCGTGGTGCCCGATGCCGAACTGCTGAGCGCAGCGCGCGCCATCGCCGCCAAGATCGCAGCCAATCCGCCGCAAGCCGTGCGCATGACCAAACGCCTGCTGTGGGAAGCCCGCACCGCCAGCCTGGATACGATACTGAACCTGTCGGCCGCCATGCAGGCGCTGGCGCACACCACGGATGACAATCGCGAGGCGATGGCGGCATTTCTGGAAAAGCGGGCGCCGCAGTTCACGGGGCGGTAGGGCCGGCTCTGCGGACAAGCCCCACCCCCAGCCCCTCCCGCAAGCGGGAGGGGAGCAGAAGGGCCGAGCCCACACGGCGCCCCTCCCGCTTGCGGGAGGGGCTGGGGGTGGGCTTTCGTTACCCCGCCACCCGCCGCCGATGCAGCGCAGCAAACCCAAAGATCACCATCACCGGCTGCCCGAAAGGGGCCGATTGATCACGCACACACGGCTCCCCTCCCGCTTGCGGGAGGGGCTGGGGGTGGGCTTTCGTTACCCTGCCACCCGCCGCCGATGCAGCGCAGCAAACCCAAAGATCACCACCACCGGCTGCCCGAAAAACGCCGCCAGCCCCAGCTCGACGCCGCCCAGCGCACGCCACAGCAATTCCGCCGCCAGCAGGCCCGCAACCAGGAACAGCGGATCCCGGCTCACCTGCCGCGCCCGCAAAGCCTGCACCGCCCAATCCACCAGCAGCCGCGCCAGGCACCAGGCAATCAGCAGCCAGCAGATATTGCCCGGCAGGCTGGCCGCATCGCGCCAGGACCCCAGAAAACCGCCACGATGCGCCTGCGCCACCAGCCACAGCGCCGCCAGCCCCAGAAAAAGGCGCGTGAACCACGCAGCCCCGGCCGGCACCGCGGCGCGTGCAATATCTTGACCCATATGTCCATTATGGATGTAACTTCCCGGCAGGCCAACAGGCCGAACGTCTCACCCGCGGCAGTTTTGCGCCGGTGTGACGAAAAGGACTCAGCCAATCACGCCGCCCGCCCGCAACGCGTCCACATCCGCCCGCCCCAGCCAATCGCGCAGCACCTCGTCCGCATCCTCGCCCACGCGCGGCGGCGGGCGGCGCATGGTGGCCGGCGTCGCGGAGAGTTTGCCGGGGAAGGCGACGCTGGGGATGGTGACGCCATCATCGCGCACGAATTCATGCACCGTGCCACGCGCCGCCACGAACGGATCGGCGAACACTTGCGAAATATTGTTCACGGGGCCGCACGGCACGCCGGCCGCGACCAGCCGGTCGATCAACGGCAGGCCCGGCTCGCCCGCCACCAGCCGCTGCACTTCGGCTTCGATCGCGTCGCGGTTGATCAGCCGGGCGCGCGCCGTGACGAAGCGCGGATCGTCCGCCAGTTCGGGCACGCCCATGGCGCGGGCGAAGCTGCGGAACTGGCCATCATTGCCGATGGCGATGATCATTTGCCCATCGGCGACCTTGAACAGCGTGTAGGGCACCACCGTCGGGTGGCGATTGCCCATGCGGCCCGGATCGACGCCGCCGACCAGCCAGTTCATCGCCTGATTGGCCAGATTGGCGATCTGCGTATCCAGCAGGCTGATGTCGATCTGCTGGCCTTCGCCCGTCGCCTCGGCATGGCGCAGCGCCGCCAGGATCGAAATGGTGGCATAGAGCCCGGTGCCGATATCGGCCATCGCCACACCGGCGCGCAACGGCCCGCCGCCCTCCTCGCCCGTTACCGACATGAAGCCGCCCATGCCCTGCGCCACGAAATCATAGCCGCCGCGCGCCGCATAAGGCCCGGTCTGCCCGAAGCCAGTGACGGAGCAATAGACCAGTGAGGGCTTGATGGCGCGCAGGCTCGGCCAATCCAGGCCATATTTCGCCAGGCCGCCGACCTTGAAATTTTCGACCACGATATCGGCTTGGCAAGCCAGATCGCGCAGCAACGCCTGGCCAGCCTCGTGCGTGAAATCCACCGCGATGCTGCGCTTGTTGCGATTGGCGGCGAGATAATAGGCCGAGGTGCCGATCTCGTCCTGCCCATCCGCGCCCTGCAGGAACGGCGGCCCCCAGGCGCGGGTGTCGTCGCCGCGGCCGGGCACCTCCACCTTCACCACGTCGGCGCCCAGATCGGCCAGGATCTGCGTACACCATGGCCCGGCCAGCACCCGCGACAGATCGAGCACACGAATGCCGGCAAGCGCGGCGGGGGTGGTTATGGCGGTCATCTACGCGCGATCATCCCAAAGAAAAAAGCGGTGCCGGCTCCGAAGAACCAGCACCGCTCCTAGCCCCCGACCGGGGTAGCTCTCAAAACTTGCTTGGCAAATGCCAAGGCCCAACAATCCGGCGCGATTCGATGAAACAATGTTACAGTGGTTGCTGTCAATGCGCCAACTCGAAAATCGCCGCCAGACCTTGTCCGCCGCCGATGCACATGGTTTCCAACCCGTGACGTCCACCGCGCCGCTGCAATTCATGCAACATCGTCGCCAGGATCCGTCCGCCCGTCGCGCCGATCGGGTGACCCAGGCTGATGCCTGACCCATTCACGTTCAAACGGTCCGGATCGTGCCAGCCCCAGCCTTTCAGCACGGCGAGCACTTGCGGCGCGAAGGCCTCGTTCAATTCGACCAGATCGAGATCGTCCCAGCCCAGCCCGGTGCGCGCAAACAGCCGTTCCACCGCCGGCACCGGGCCAATGCCCATGCGGCTGGGATCGCAGCCTGCCGCTGCCCAGCCGGTCAACCAGGCCATCGGCGTCAGCCCCAGCGGCGCCAGCATGTCCTCCCCCACCACCAGGCAGGCCGAGGCGCCGTCATTCTGCTGGCTGGCGTTCCCGGCCGTCACCACGCCGTCCTTCTCGATGCTCTTGAGCAGCGCGAGGCTTTCCGGCGTCGCATCGGCGCGGATGCCCTCGTCGGCGGCAAACACCAACGGCGGCCCCTTTTTCTGGGCAATTTCCACCGGCACCAGTTCGGCATCGAACTTGCCGTCCGCCCAGGCTTGCGCGGCGCGCTGGTGGCTTTGCGCGGCATAGGCGTCGCATTCTTCGCGACTGATGCCATAATCCTTGGCCAGATTGTTCGCGGTTTCGATCATGCCCGAAATCACGCCATAGCGGCTGATCGGCTGGCTCATCACCCGGCCGCGCACCAGCCGGTCGTGAAAGGTCGTGCTGCCCATGCGCGCGCCATTGCGGTGATCGGTGGAATAATATTCGACCTGGCTCATGCTTTCGACACCGCCGGCGACCACGATGTCCGCCGCGCCGGTCTGCACCCGCATCGCGGCATCGATCACCGCCTGCAGGCCGGAACCACAGCGTCGGTCCAGCGACACGCCCGGCACGGATTCCGGGAAACCCGCCGCCAGCCACGACCAGCGCGCCACACACGGCGCTTCGCCGTTGGGATAGCCGTGCGCGAACACCACATCATCAACGCGTTCGGGATCGATGCCGGTGCGCGCCATCAGCGCCTTCAGGATGATCGCGCCCAGTTCACCGGCTGGAAGGCTGGCCAAGGACCCGCCAAAACGGCCAACCCCCGTGCGGATCGGTGAAACAATGGCTGCGCGTCTCATCAATTTCTCTCCCGCATCATGGCTTTCGCAATGATCGTCTGCTGGATCTGGCTGGTGCCCTCATAAATCCGCAGCAGCCGCACATCGCGATAGAAGCGCTCGACCTTGTATTCGGCCATGTAACCGGCGCCGCCGTGCACCTGCACCGCGCGGTCGGCAATCCGCCCCACCGCTTCGCTGGCATGCAGCTTCAGCACCGAACATTCCCTGGCTGTCACCAATCCGGCATCGAATCGCGCTGCGGTGCGCTCCAGCAACGCCTCGGTGGTCAGCCGGTCGACCTCCATGTCGGCGAGCATGCCCTGCACCAGTTGGAAATCGCCGATGCGCTGCCCGAATTGCTGGCGCTCCATGGCATAGGCCAGGCTCATCTCGATCAGCCGGTCGGCCATGCCCAGCGCCACGGCCGCAATATGGATGCGGCCACGATCGAGCACCTTCATCGCCGTGCGAAAGCCCTGGCCGGGCACGCCGCCGATGATGTTCGCGGCGGGCACCAGCACGTCTTCCAAGATGACATCGCAGGTCTTGGCGCCGCGCTGCCCCATCTTGCGATCCGGCTTGCCCAGCGAAATCCCCGGACTGTCGGCCGGCACGATGAAGGCGCTGATGCCGGCGGCGCCCTTCACCGCTTCGGTGCGCGCCATCAGCGTGAAGACGGTCGCGCGCGGCGCATTGGTGATATAGCGTTTGGTGCCGTTGATCCGGTAATGCGTGCCTTCCAGCACCGCCGAACAGCGCAAGCTTGCCGCATCCGATCCCGCCCCCGGCTCGGTCAGCGCGAAACTGGCAATCGCCTCCCCGGTGGCAAAGCGTGGCAGCCATTCGGCCTTTTGCGCCGCCGTCCCGTCGATCATGATGCCCTGGCTGCCAATGCCCACCGTGGTACCGATCAGGCTGCGGAAGGTGATGCTGGCCCGGCACAATGTGCGCACCAGCGCGGCTTCTTCCGCCATGGTCAGCCCCAGGCCGCCGTGGCTTTCGGGGATGGACAGGCCAAACAGGCCCATCGCCTTGAATTCGGCAACGATATCGGCGGGGATATCATCCCCTTCTTCCACCGCATCCTCGGCCGGAATCAGCCGTTCATCGACATAGCGGGCGAGCTGGTCTTTCAGCAGCCCGAAGGTCTCGGCATCCATCGCTCACTCCACTTCGGCACTGATCGCCACCGTGCCATCACAGCGCAGCGCCGCCAAGCCATCATCCTTGCGCTGCAACACCACCTTCTGCCCGGCAAAGACCGGCGCGACGGCCTTGAAGGCGAAGCGTTTGGCCGGGCCATTGCGCCGCTCCCAGGCCCCCAGCAGTTGCGCCGCCACCAGCGGCCCGTGCACGACCAGGCCGGGATAGCCCTCCTCGCCTTGCGCATAGGCCAGATCATAATGGATGCGGTGGGCATTGGCCGTGGCGGCGGAAAACAGGAACAATTGCACCGCATCCGGTGTGAAGCCAGCATCCCCCACCGGCGGCGGGCTGGCCGGCACCGGCAGCGGCACCGGATCACCGGCCGCGCGCCAGACGATGGTCTGCACCTCGGTCAGCGCGATCTCGCCATCCTGCCAGATCTGGATGCGCACCCGGCCCAGCAGCAGCGTGCCGGATTTGCCCCGTTTCAGATCCAGCGCCTCCAGCACGCGCATCTGCATGGCGGGCGCGCCGGCAATCAGCGGCCGGTGAAATTCCATCTCGGCGCCGGCAAACATGCGGCGCGGCAGGCTGACCGGCGGATAGAAACCGCCGCGCGCCGGATGGCCATCCACCCCGCGCGGCCCCGGTGGCGGCAGGAACAGCGCCAGATGCCCCAGCGGCGGCCAGCCCAGATGTTCCGCATCCCAGCCCAACGCCTCGGCAAAGCGCAGCACATCGGCCGCGTGCAGCATGTCCTCACGCCATTCCGGCTTGCCAATCCAGCTCTGCCAGTGCGCAAGATCCGCGTCGGAAACATGTGGGGTCATGCCACCAGCCCCGCATCGTGCAGCCGGCCGATCGCGCCGCTGTCCAGCCCCAGCACGTCGGCCAATATTGCATCCGTATCGGCGCCCAGATCTGGCGCCGCCCGCACCGCACCGCGCGCCTCGCCGGCCAAACTGGCCGCCGGCCCGGCGGCGGGATAGGTCAGGCCTGATGGATGGGCGATGGTCTGAAACTGCGGGTTGTGCGTGAACAGCCGTGCATCCTCGCGCACTGCCTGGCCCAGCGTCTGATACGGCCCCCAGGTGACGCCGGCCGCATCCAGCGCCGGCCCGAGTTCGGCCAGCGTCCGCGCCGCCATCGCGGCTTCGAACAACGGAAACAGCAGCGCGCGATGGGTAAAGCGCGCGCCTTCATCCGCAGTGAAATCCGCGGCCGTCCCCGTTGCCACCCCGGCCACCGCTTCGCCCAGCCCCAGCGCCGCCACCAGCCCGCGCCATTGTTTCGGCGTGATCGCCACCAGATAGAGGCGCGCGCCGCACGCAGTGACGAAATCCCGCCCGAACGCCCCGAACAGATCATTGCCCAGCCGCCCCCGATCGCCGTGCAGCAGCGCTTCGGCGGCAAAGCCCAGGTGCGACAGTGAGGTGGCAGCCAGGTCTGACAATGGCACACGAATTTCCGCGCCCTCGCCCGTCGCTCGCCGCCGGTGCAGCGCGCTGACCATGGCAAAGGCCGCCCATGCCCCGCCCAGCAGATCCCACGCCGGCAGGACCGCGTTGACCGGGCGCGTGCCATCCACCGGCCCGGTCATGTCCGGCACGCCCACCGCAGCATTCACCGTGTAATCCAGCGCCGGCTTGCCATCTGCCCAGCCCATGATGCGCGCCGTGATGATATCAGGCCGCCGCGCGGCCAGATTGGCGTGGGACAGGAAACCCTCCACCGGAAAATTGGTGAGGAACAGGCCGGCGTCATCGCCCGGCGCCGTGGCCAGCGCGACCGCCAGTTCCCGGCCCGCCGCCCGCGCCAGATCGATCTGGATGGACTGCTTGCCCTTGTTCAGCCCTTCCCAATAGAGGCTGTCGCCGGCAGCACTCAAGGGCCAGCGCTTGAAATCCGGCCCGCCGCCGATCTGATCGATGCGGATGACGGTAGCGCCCATCTGCGCCAGATAAAGCCCGCCGGTGGGGCCAGCGACGAAGGCGGCGGCCTCGATGACGCGGAGATTGGGGAGAAGCGAATACATGCTTACGTCCCTCTCCCCTCGCGGGAGAGGGCGAATCGCCGAAGGCGAGCGGGGTGAGGGGGCGCCGCCTGTGCCAACATGAAATCACCCCTCACCCCGCCGCGCTGGCGCGCGAGTCGCCCTCTCCCGCAAGGGGAGAGGGAATGGATCACACCCGCTCAACAATGATCGCCGGCGCCATCCCGCCCGCCGCGCACATCGTCACCAGCCCGCGCTTCAGGTCGCGGCGCTCCAGTTCGTCCAGCACCGTGCCGATCAGCATCGAACCGGTCGCGCCGATCGGGTGGCCCAGCGCAATCGCGCCGCCGTTCACATTCACCTTGTCACGATCCAGCTTCAGATCACGGATGAACTTCTCGGCGACCACGGCGAAGGCTTCGTTGATTTCCCACAGATCGATATCGTCGACGGTCAGCCCGGCCTTGGCCAGCACCTTGCGTGCCGCCGGCACCGGGGCGTTGAGCATCAGCGTCGGGCAATCGCCCATGTTGGCCATGGCAATGATGCGGGCACGCGGCTTCAGGCCGTTCTTGTCCGCATAGGCCTTGCTGGCCAGCAGCACGGCGGCCGCGCCATCGACCACGCCCGACGAATTGCCGGCATGGTGCATATGTTCGATCTTCAGATCGGGATAACGCGCGTTGATCAGCTTGCGGAAGGTGGTGCCTTTCTGGTCGAGCGGCATGTCGGCCAGCTTGGCAAAGCTCGGCTCCAGCGCCGACAGGCCTTCCATCGTGGTTTGCGGGCGCGGAAACTCCTCGCGGTCCAGCGCCAGCGTGCCGTCTTCGCGATAGACCGGGATCACGCTCTTGGCGAAGCGGTTCTCGGCAATCGCGATGGCAGCACGCTTCTGGCTTTCCAGCCCCAGCGCATCGACATCGGCGCGGGAAATGCCTTCCATCGACGCAATCGCATCGCCGCACACGCCCTGATGGCTTTGCGGGTGATGCGCCTGCAGGCGGGCATTGCCGCTGCCCATCATCATTGGCGCCAACCCGGCGGCGCGCTCTTCCTGCGCCATGGTGGCGGTATAGCTCATCATCTCGGTGCCGCCGGCGATCAGCAGATCTTCCATGCCGCTCATGATCTGCGCCGCCGCCAGATTCACGCTGGTGATGCCGCCGCCGCAGAAGCGGTCCAGGGTCATGCCGCTGGCCTTCAGATCATAGCCGGCATCCAGCGCCGCCATCCGGCCGAGATCGCCGCCCTGCTTGCCCTTCTGGGTGGAGGTGGACCAGATGATATCGTCCACATCGGCGGTGACGAGATCGTTGCGCGCCGCAATCGCCTTCAGCACGGCGGCGGCCAGATGCTGGGGGTGCATGTCCGCCAGGGCGCCCTTGCCCACCTTGCCAATGCCCCGCGGCGTGCGAACGGTATCGATTATATAGGCTTCGGCCATTGCTCTGCTCCCTTGGATTGCGGGAGCACCCTACGCCGATGCGCGGCGGCGTCGATTGCGGTTTTTGGCAGGCGTGGGGCTTTGGGGTAGATTGCAGTTTGATTGAAGCGCCTTGGCTCCCTCCCTTCAAGGGAGGGCGACCCGGCGCCAGCCGAGCGGGGTGGGTTAGCCTGCCAGTGGCCACACACAACACCCACCCCGGGCCTCGCCTGCGGCTCGTCTCTCGCCCTCCCTTGAAGGGAGGGAGCTTCCTCGCTCCGACTTGAACGCAATCGACCCTAGATTTCGTTCGCCCGCGCGAATTTCGCGATGAATTCGCCGGCCCGGAACGCCAGCGCCTCGATGGTCTGGGTCGGCTGGCCGCGGCCCGACGTCACCATGCTGGACCCGTCACACAGGAACAGATTCTTCACATCGTGCGAGCGGTGATATTTGTCGACCACCGACGTTCTTGGATCATTGCCCATCCGGCAGGTGCCGAGCAGGTGCACGCCGCCGCTGGTGTTGCCGACCTCGCCCGGCACGATCTGGCTGGCGCCAGCCGCATCCATGATCTCGACGGCGCGTTCCACCTGCCAGTTGGCATGGCTGATATCATCCGGATGGTCCTTGTAGGTCACCCGCATCGCCGGCACACCCCAGGTATCTTTCAGCTCCGGATCGATATCCACCCGGTTGGTCTCCACCGCCAGCGACGTGCCATGGCCGGCAACCGTCATCCAGTAAGTGTAGGATTCCAGATATTCCTTGAAGCCCGGGCCCCAGCTCGGCGTGCCCTTCGGCACGCTCTGGCCCCAGGTCAACGGTCCGCCGGAACGGGCATCAAAGCCGCCGCCGCCATAAAATCCGCGCTTTGGATCGCTGTCATAATAATCGTGCATGATGCGCGTGACATTGGCGCCCTTGTATTCGTTCAACGGCTTGTCGAACCGCGCCGCCGCGCTGCCGCCCTTGTTGAACATCAGATATTTGCCCACCGCGCCGCTGCTGTTGGCCAGCCCCTGCGCAAAGCTGCCGGTGGCCGAATTCAACAGCAACCGCGGCGTTTCCGATCCATTGGCGCACACCACCACGGCGCGGGCCTTCTGAAATTGTTCCTTCTTGTCCCGATCGAAATAATGGACCCCGGTGGCGCGGCCGGCCTTGTTCATGCCGATGCGGAACACATAGGCGTTGGCGCGCACCTCGCACTTGCCGGTGGCTTCGGCTTCGGGGATGACAGTCCACACCGACGATCCCTTGGCCTCCACTTCACAGGCGAAGCCGCCGCACAGGCCGCACTGGATGCACGGCGATCGGCCTTTATACTCCACCGAATTGATCGCCATCGGCGCCGGAAACGGGTGCAGCCCCAGTTTGCGGGCGCCGCGTTCAAACAACACGCCCGATGCCTTCACCGGCAGCGGCGGCATCGGATAGGGTTTGCTGCGCGGCGGATCGAACGGGCTGGCCCCGGCCAGGCCCGATACGCCGACTTCCCATTCCACCTTGGTGTAATAGGGCTCCAGCTCGGCATAGGTGATCGGCCAATCGACCAGATCGGCCCCGGCAATCGCGCCCAGCCGGCTGCGTTCGATGAAATCAATCTCGTGCAGGCGCCAGAAATTGGCATTGAAATGCGAACTGCTGCCGCCCACCACCTTGGCATAGGTCAGCGGGTTGCGGCCGGCGACGGGCGCCGCCTTTTGCGCCGGATCGCTGCGGAAGCTCTGCGGGCTGGTGGCCGGATCGTTGGTGATGCCGGACAGGAACCGATATTTCAGCTCGTCATGCTCGAATTCGTGCGACGCCAGCCGCGGGCCCTGCTCCATCACCACGACGCTGTTGCCGGCACGCGCCAGTTCCCGTGCCACGATGCCGCCGGCCGCCCCGGATCCGACAACGATGAAATCGACCGTTTCGCTGGTCCTGTAGGTCTTGCGTGCCATGAATTGTCCTTCAGGCCGTGTAGGGCTTGGTGCCGGGATAGGGTTCGAACCCCGGATAATCCGTGTCGTAAAATCCGAACGGCGGCATCCAGCTGTGGTTGTTCTCCACGCCCAGCAGGTTCCACCCGGCATAATCACTGTTGCCGCCATATTTCGGCAAGGCGATCAACCCGAGCACGGTCAGCCGACGCACGGCCATGAAGAAGGGCGTCCGGTCCACATCATGCAGCCAGGCGATCTGCATCGCATCGGATGCGGCGGCAAACGGCTTGCCGCCATGCGCCTTGGCAAAGCGGCCCTGAAATTCGGCCATTCCCTGCCGGAACGACGGCAATTGCGCCCCAAAGAAACTGCCGAGCGCATTGTCGATGAAATAGATCACCCGCGCTTCCTTCGCGCCCGGCGTCTTGCCGCTCGGCACGATCTGGCCGGCAATGGCCTCGATATCGGCCGCCTCGGCTGGGCTCAGCGTGTTCAGCCTGGTGGGCGGCGCGTCGTTCGCATCGCTGTGGCCACCGTGCTGCGCCGCATAGGCAATCTGCGGCCAGTTCATCGCAATCCAGCCGGTGCTGCCCAGATTGGCAATGGCCACCAGGAATTTCCGGCGCGAGGCCGTTGGCAATTCCATGAAACGCTCCGATCAAACCCCAACCAATCCGCACATGTTACCGCCCGTCCGCCGCGCACCAATGGGGTGAAGCGCGCATGGAGCCAACGAACATGGCGCTAATCCCGGAACATCAACCGCCGGATCTGCTTGAACGGCAGATCGCCGTAGGTCAGCAGCGTGTCGTGGAAGTTCCGCATCGCATAATGCACCCCCATCCGCCTTTTGTACTCGTCGCGCAGCTTGATGATCTCCAGCTCGCCGATGATCTCGCGCCCAGGCGAGGACGGCGACTGCGAATCCCGCTGCACTTCGATGAAGGCGTTGGTCGGCTCCATCCCCATCTTGTCGACATAGGCCTGCACGGCCTGGTCGAAGGTCATTTCGCCTTTTGCCATGCGCAGCTTGGTCAGGATGCGTTGCACCCGCCACATGCGCATCTGCCGGCGCGCCATCCTGGTCTTCAGCGCCTCCATGTGGGGCAGGGTCTCGTAATAGCCCTCCTCCTCCATCAGCCGCTCAAGATAGAACGACCAGCTCTGGCTGAAATAGGCGCTGCGATAGGCCCGCCGCATCGGCCGCGTCACATGCCGGATGCGCGCGGCGATCTGCACATTGTGCCCCAGCCATTCGTGATAGGAAATCACGTGCGTCCAATAGGGGTTATAGGCCTTGATGCGGCTGGCGCATTCGGCCGGAGTCAGCGAGTCCTCCAGCGGCGTCAGAATATAATAGCCTGATTGCCGCCCCGCCACGGTTGGCCCGCCAGTGGCCCCGCCAAACGGCAAGATGCGCCGCGCCATCGGCGGCGATTCCCGCGCGCCATAATCGATATAATCCGGGATGGTGACGATATGTGCGCCCGGCCCCTTCAGCCAGGCGCCCATCATGTCGACATAACGCTGCGCCATCGGAATCACTTGGCTCCACGGCGGCGCCTCGCTCTTCATCACCTCCCACACGGTGCGCAAATCGCCGCTGGGATGAATCTGCCGCGCCAGATCGCGCATTTCGGCGGTGAGCTGCGTCTCCTCCGCTTCGGCAATGCGCAGGATCGTTTCGGTGTCATAGCCGTCGAGCTGTTCCTGCACCGTCTCGTAAAACGAAATCTCCGCCGGCTTCCACGCCGGGGAGCGGGTCGATCGCGGCAGCAGATCGCTTTTCAACCAGCGCTCGAAATCATCGACCGCTTGCATGGCCGGCCCCGCTGCCGCCACCAGCTCGGCCTTCAGCGCCGGACTGTCCACCACGGCCCTGGGCACATAATCGCGCAGCAGCAGCCGCGCATAGCCGGCCTGGACAATGGCATTTTCCGTCCAGGTGCGCGCCGGGTTCTTCAGGTTCAACTTCGCCCGCGCCAGCACCGCCGGCAGGCGCTGCAGTTCCGCCACCGCCTGCCGCACCGCCGCATCCGGCAGCGCGCCCGGCCGCAGGAACAGCGCATTGGTCTGCCCCAGCGCAAACACCATGGCCGGGTTCACCTCGTGCAGCCGCAGCGTCTCCATCTCGAACAGGCGCGTGCGCACATGCGCCACCAGCAGATCATGATCCACCTGCTCATCCAGATCCAGCGACCCCCGATCGATCCGCCCCGCCTCGTCCAGCACCGCCCGATAGCTGGCAATCGCCGCCGCCTGGGCCGACGTGCCGGCGTCGCCCTCCTGCACCGCCAACGCTCTGGTGATCACGGCGTCCAGGGTGGGCAAGGGCGCCTGCGCCGCGACCTGTGCTGGCGGGAAGCTGATGAAACAAAGCGCCAAAAGGCCGCCAGACAATCGCAACATCACCACGCACCCCCAGCGCCCCTGTCCTTCGCGGCCAGCGCTGCGCCAAAGGCTATTTGCCGGGTGGCGCCTGGTCAATGCATCGATGTTCAGCGGTTTGACTGGCAGCCAGGCGGCGGATCAGCAACCGCGGATCATCCCGCAGATGTTGGCCCGTAAACACGTCTCCACTTTGGCGTTGCCCGGTCGCATGCGAACCGAACCGATCATCAACACATCTGCCATGATCGTCTTTCCCTGTCCTGCACGCAGACACCATATCCCCCGCATATCATTGCCATTCTTGTCCGTCTTGCACTCGCAAAATATTCAATGTTTCACAAGTATTTCACAAATTCATAGCCTTGACGTCCTTACTATCGTTGCTTAACAACCAGAATTGTTTCTCGGGGGGAATCAGTCAATATGTCTGCCATTTCACGACGTGTCGGCAGTGCAATACTGACGGCCGCAATGTCCTGCCTGCTCGCGTCATGCGCCATGCCTGATCGCCTGCACGTCACCCAAGGCGAAAACCCCAAATATGTCGATCAGGATGTGCGATTCCGTACAACCTATTATTATCGCGTCTTCGATTATTGCGCCTCGGCCAATATCGCGTTCGGCAATGGCAGCCCGACCCCCATCGCCTACACCCAAATCATTCCCAACACCGATGCGCTCTACCGCTACCGGATGACCGGCAAGGCCTCGGCGATCTTCACCAAGATCCGCTTTGAATCCGGTGTCCTCAAGGCTTGGCAGATCGATCCATGGGGCGCCCGCACCGACTTCAAGGCCGAAGGTGATCCCGCCTATACCCCATCCCCGGTCGGCCCGCCCAGCCGGGCCAGCACCGATGAGAGCTTTGCCCGCTTCGAGGCGCTGATCAAAATCCGCGCCGCCGTCCCAGACGAAGATAAAGCGAGTATCACGGCTGTCGAAAATGCCATCGCCAGCCTGCTCCAGGCTGTCACCGGGTTAAGTGTCTCCCCCGTCGCAATGAAGGCCACCGTCAAAAGCGTGTCGGCCACACTTGCTGCAGATTTGGTCGAACCCGGCAAGACGCATAACGCAGCCGTCGCTGCGGCCAACGGCCTTGCCGATGCGACAGCAAAAAAGGCCGCTCTCGACGCTGCCAATGCCGCACTCGCAACAGCCACTGCCGCCGCCGAAGAAAAGGCCGTCAAATCCCTGTCCAACCTCATCCAGCCCGTCGCCACCGATTGCGCCACCGGCTTCACCCGCCAGCGCGGCTTCCAGGTGCTCGGCCCCGAAGGCATGCGCACCTTCAATCCGCAGGATCGGCTGATCATGGCGGTCAGCTTCGATGCCAAGCCGCTCATCCAGACGCTGCAGGAATATAGCGGCCGCATCCTCAGGCCCAAATCCACCGAGGCTGAACGCCTGCTGCCGCTCGCCCGCGAAAATCTCGCCCTGGCCGAAGCCCGCCGCGCCGCCGACGCCGCCAAGCCCGCCGATGCCGCCAATGTCGCCACCATCTTCGACGCCGCCATCACCAAGCTATCGCCACCGCCCAAACCGGCCGCGCCTGCCCTCCCCGCCACCGGAGCCTCGCAATGATCCGTCCGCTGCGCCCCGTCCGCCCGCTTGTCCCACTCCTCGCGCTCGCCCCGCTGCTGCTCGCCGGCTGTGCCACCCGCTATGAATCCGCCAGCCTGTCCGGCGGCGCCATGATGCGCATCGATGTCGAGGTCTACAAAGGCCCGCTCAGCATCCCTGTATCCGGCCAGATCGGCCAGATGGGCGCTGTGGTTTCCGAAAGCATCCGCGCCGCTGCGCAGTGGCACGAAGCCAGCGTCAAGCTGGCCATGGCCACTTACGCCGCACACCCGCCATATCGCGCCAATTTCAGCGACGAGGCTCTCGAACGCGCCAGTTCTGTGCCGGAGCTCGCGCGAACAGCCCAAGCAAGGGATGCCGGCGACAGGCTCGTCAATTTCGAGAACATGATGTGCGTCAATGCCGGCGTTGGCAGCGCTGGGTTGCCGGCCGCCATCAACAGGCAGGATTGCGCTGCCCTGCAAGATGCCATTACGATTGCCCGCCAGGTCATACTTTCTGGCTGCAACCTCATCGCCCAGAAGGATTTCATCCTGCTGCTGGGCAAACCAACTTATGTTCCGGTGCAGACTTGTAGCGAGTATGGCTATCTCACCATCGAGGAACCCAGAAAAACTGTAAGGCAGAAATATTACGATACCCAACAGGCCGAAGACAAACAGGAAAGACTTTACAGCGAAGAGGACATCAAAAGTCAGTTGGAGAAAGACGCCGGCGTCATCACCATCGCAGTCGACAATTATGCCGCTCTGCTGCGGTCAGCGGGATTCCGGACAGCCTTTTCAAACGTCCGTTACGTTCCGCAGGATCGCACCGTGCGCTCCGCCATCATCGGCTTCGGCTTCGTCAATGCGGAGTATGGCAACCAGATCCAAGGGCGCATCGCTGTCCTCACCAAGCAAATCAGCGCCTCCCCCACCAACGCCCGCCTGCTCCCGACCGCCGATTATCTGCGCGACAGCAGCAACACCCGCTTCCTGCAACTGGCCGAATGGCTCGATGGCGACGGTGATCGCTTCGGCCTGCCCAATCCCGGCAGGCTCGATGTCGAAGATCGCGTGCGCCTCGCCCAGAGCCTGACCAACGATTATTACTGGCAGAATGTCTCGACCGTCTATGGCTCCGGCCGCGGCAAGACCGGCATGGCGTTCATCAAGGATGATATCGGCAATTGGGATTTGAAAAGCTTCACCAGCGATCCCACCGAACTCCTCGCCGCCTACCGCGATGTCACCAGCGCCGCGCTGAAAAGCGCCGTCAAGCTTGCCACCTCGGCAGCCGCCCCCGGCGCCAAGGCGTTGGGGGCGGCCGGCGAGAAATTGAGCGTGGCCCGCAGCCTGCGCGACCTGGCCACCCAAGTTGCCAGCCCCGAATCCGGCGACGGCGGCAGCGCCGAACAAACCGCCCGGCTACGCACCCGCCTGGTCAACGACCTCAACGACCTCAAGAAGCAATTCGCCGATGCCCCCGCCAAGCGCAAAAAGGACGCCGACGAGAAAGAAATCATTCTGAATGACAAGAAGAACACGGAAGCCAATGAAAAATCTGCGTTGGAAAAGCGTCAGGGAGAACTGACCGTCGCCAAGAAAGCCTATGACGACTGCGACAAGAATATAGATTGCAGCGCACTGAACACGGCCTATCTGAAAGCCGTCACTGACAAGGCTGCAGCAGAGAAGAGCTTGGCCACTGCCGAGCAGGCGCGCATTGAAGCCGAGAAGGCCAATGACGCCGCCAAACTCGCACTTGCCAACATCGAAAAGGATGCCCGCGCCGCCCTCGCCGCGCAGCTTGACCGCCAGGCCGACATTATCGCCGCCCTCGAACTGCTTGCCGTCCCGCCGGAGCTCGCCACTACGCCGGCAGCGACAACCGGCACCACCCCGCCGTGATGCAGCCTCAATAACTCTTCGGCAGCCCCAGCACGTGCTCGGCCAGATAGGCCAGGATCAGGTTGGTGGATACCGGCGCCACCTGGTACAGCCGCGTTTCGCGGAACTTGCGTTCGATGTCGTAATCGGCGGCAAAGGCAAAGCCGCCCAGCGTCTGCATCGCCGCCTCGCCGGCCTGCCAACTCGCCTCCGCCGCCAGCAATTTGGCGGTGTTGGCCTCCGCGCCTGCCACTTCGCCCGATTCATATCGGCGGCAAGCGTCTGCCACCACCAGCCGCGCCGCGCTCATGCGGGCGTGGGCCATGGCGAGCGGGAACTGGATGCCCTGGTTCTGGCCGATGGGGCGGCCGAACACCTGGCGTTCGCGCGCATATCCACAAGCGCGGTCCAGAAAAAACCGCGCATCGCCAATGCATTCCGCCGCGATCAGGATGCGTTCGGCATTCATGCCTGAGAGGATATAGCGAAAGCCCTGCCCTTCCACGCCGATCAGATTGGCGGCCGGCACGCGCACATCATCGAAAAACACCGCGGTGGTGCCGTGGTTCATCATCGTGTCGATCGGGCGGATCGACAGCCCGGCGCAGTCGCGCATGTCGAGCAGGAACACGCTAAGCCCATCGGTGCGCTTGGCCACCTGGTCCTTCGGCGTGGTGCGGGCGAGCAGCACCATCAGATCGCTGTGCTCAGCCCGGCTCGTCCAGATCTTCTGGCCGTTGATCACATAATCGTCGCCATCGCGCACCGCCATGGTGCGCAAACTCAACGTGTCTGATCCCGATGTCGGCTCCGTCACGCCAAAGGCTTGCAGGCGCAATTCGCCGCGCGCGATGGCGGGCAGATAGCGCGCCTTCTGCGCATCATTGCCGTGACGCAGCAGCGTGCCCATCACATACATTTGTGCGTGCGCCGCCGCGCCATTGCCGCCGCTGGCGTGGATTTCCTCCAGCACCGCGCACGCCGCCGACAAGGGCAGGCCCGAACCGCCATATTCGGATGGAATCAATGCCGCCAGCCAGCCTTCGCGGGTGAGCGCAGCGACGAATTCGGATGGATAGGCGCGCGCCGCATCCTTGGCGCGCCAATATTCGCCAGGGAAATCGGCGCACAGCCGGATGATGGCTTCGCGAATGTCGGTAAAATCAGTCATGCCCGCATCTGGCCCGCCTCGGCGCGCGGGCGCAAGCCCTTCCGATACGCAGGCTTGCCGGCCGGCGGCGCGGCGGGCAGCATGGCGCCATGGATGCCCTGCCCTGCCTGCTCGATTGGCTGCGCCCGCAACTGGGAACGCGGCCGTTCATTCTGGGCCTGGCCGGCGCGCAAGGCTCCGGCAAATCCACGCTGGCCGCCGGCATCGCGCGCGCCTTGCAGGCCGATGGGCTGGCCGCAGCCGCCGTGTCGCTGGATGATTTCTATCGGCCGCGCCGTGATCGTCTGGCGCTGGCCACGCGCATCCATCCGCTGCTCGCCACGCGCGGCGTGCCCGGCAGCCATGATGTGCCGCTGTTGATGCACGCGCTTTGCCAGGTGCGCGCCGGCCAGCCGGTGGCACTGCCGCGCTTCGACAAATTGGCCGACGATCGCCTGGCACCGCAGCATTGGCAGCCGCCGGCGCGCATCGATGTGCTGGTGCTGGAAGGCTGGTGCATCGGCGCCCGGGCGCAACCGGCGGCGCTGCTGCACGATCCGGTCAACCCACTGGAGGCCGACGAAGACCCCGCCGCCGTCTGGCGCGCTCACGCCAATCAGGCGCTGGCCGGGGCCTATCAACGGCTGTGGAACCGGCTCGATGCGCTCGCCTTCCTCGCTGCGCCCGATTGGAAAACCGTGCCGCGCTGGCGCGCCGAGCAGGAGGCGAGCCTCGCGCGGGCAACCGGCCGAACGGGAATGGACGCGGCGGCCATCACGCGCTTTTGCGCGCATTACGAACGGCTTACCCGTTGGCAGTTGGCGACGACGCCGCTCCATGCCGGCCTGACCCTGCATCTGGATGCGGCGCGGCGTGTGCGTGCAACACCAGCGCCGACAGGCCGAGCCAGGCCGTGAACATCAGCGCATAGGGCCAGCGCCGCGGCAACAGCCGCGCCACCAGCAATGTCACCGCCCCAGTGCCGGCGAGCGCCAGCAGTTGCGCAGCCGCCGCGCGCGTGCCGCTGCCGGTCAGCGCCGTCTGGATCGCCGCGCTGGCCCATTGCGCCGGCAACAGCGCCAGCAGCCAGGGCGGCAGCACCCCCGGCATGGTCGTGGCAGTCGCCAGCATCGCCGCCTCCCCGCCCACCACGAACAGCGCGATCATCCAGCCCCGGCCGGGATAGGCGCGGGCAAACAGCGCGCCGCGCGCCGCAAAGCTGAAGCTGGCGATGATCAAGGCCAGCGCGGTGGAGAAGGGATGCGGCAGCGCCATGCCCAACAGCCGCGCCGCCAGAACCAGCCCCGCCCCGGCGATCAGCGCCAGCACGACGCCCGCCCGCAGCCGCCCGGTGATCGCAGCAGCGATCATGCCAAGGCCCATCAGGGTCACGGCCAGGATCGGGCCGCTCAGCATGGCAGGCGCCGGCCCAGCCGGGGGCGAAGTGACATTGGCATCATCGCCGGCACCTTGGTCGAGCCGCTGGATGGGCAGCGGCGCAAACTTGCCAACCGGGCGCCGCCGGGTGAACATGCGCCGCCACAGCCGCAAAAGGATCGGCCCATGTCACACGAAGTCAGTCGCCGGCTTGTGCTGGCGGGATCAGCGGCGGCGGCCTTGCCCGCCACCGCCGCGCCGGCGCTGCGCGTGGATGGGCAGCGCTTGCGCACCACGCTCGAAGGCCTCAGCCGGTTCGGCCGTCCCGAAGGCGGGACCTTTGCCGACGGGGTCAGCCGCACCGCCTATTCCGATGCCGATATCGGCGGGCGCGCCTATGCCATGGGGCTGATGCGCGAAGCCGGCCTGAACCCGGTGATCGATCCGGCCGGCAACATCATCGGGCGCCGCGCCGGCACCGACAAGGCCGCCAAGCCGATCATCATCGGATCGCACATCGACAGCGTGCGCGCCGGCGGCAATTTCGATGGCGATGTGGGTTCGATGGGCGCACTGGAAGTGCTGCGCACGCTCGATGATCGCAAGATCAAGACGCGCCACCCGGTGGAACTGGCGATCTGGTCCAACGAGGAAGGTGGCACCGTGGGCAGCACGGCCTTTGCCGGCCGGCTGGGCCCCGACGCGCTCGACAATCTCTATTACGGCATCAAGCTGCGCGACGGGTTGAAGCGCATTGGCGGCGATCCGGATCGTCTGGCCCAGGCGGCGCGGCCCGCGGGCTCCATCCACGCCTATCTGGAACTGCACATCGAACAGGGCGGCATCCTGGACAAGGACCATATCCCCATCGGCGTGGTGGACGGGATCGTCGCCATCGACCGCTATGAAGTGACCATCACCGGCTTTGCCAATCACGCCGGCACCACGCCGATGCCCGGCCGCCGCAACGCCCTGATCGCCGCCGCCCGCCTGATCGAAGCGGTGGACAGCATCGTGAAGCGCGAACCCGGGCGGCAGGTGGGCACGGTGGGGCAATTGGCGGTGTTTCCGAACGCCCCCAACGTGATTCCGGGCCGGGTGGAAATGACCGTGGAACTGCGCGACCTGTCCGACACCAAGGTGATCGCCCTCGGCGCGGCGGTGCAGGCCCGCGCCCGCGAAATCGCCCTTGAGACCGGCACGGACATGCACTTCCGCCTCTCCGAACGCGTCCTCCCCGCGCTGGCCACGCCGGCCATCCAGGCCCATATCGAGGCCGCCGCCAAAAGCCTCGGCCTGGCCTTCATCCACCTGCCCAGCGGCGCCGGCCACGATGCGCAACTGCTGGCCAAACTCGGCCCGATGGGCATGATCTTCGTGCCCAGCATCGACGGCATCAGCCATTCGCCGAAGGAGCTTACGCCATGGAGCGACTGCGCCAATGGGGCGAATGTGTTGTTGCACACGCTGCTGGCGGTGGATGCGGCGGGGGTGTGAGGGATAGGTAGCGGCGGGAAACTCGTCGTCGTTGAGCTATCCGGTACGCGGTCACGCGGCAATCGGATCGTCCTCGTCGCTAACCTTGCCGGTACCAAACCGCCGGCTCAAGCTACGATAAGCGTTGCTGACTGCGTCACGCCATCCGTCTGCTGCGAGGCTCAAACTTTCGGGCTCAAGGGCTTTCTTCACATCGTCGGAAGTCCATTCGCGGACTAGTTGCTTTGCCTGTGCATAAATCACGGCATAACCAACCCGTCCCATAACTAGCCGTTCCGCCCACTGCCGCGAAAGCTCACGCACTAGTTCAGGATCATCGTAAGTCGCGTATCGAAGCTGAAGGTGCTCCTGGGCACCGGACACTGCTGAATATGTTAGATTCACAAACAGCTGATTCCTCTCACGGATATACCGCGCTGCTTTGCTCGTCAGTCCCTTCTCTGCAACCTCGTCGGGGTCACTAAGCGGGATGATTTCTGGCGCCTGTTCCAAGTTGGTAGAGATGTTAGCGCGCTTAGCGCCACTGGGATTGAAAATGAGGTCGGTCGGGGTGATTGGCGGCCTATCGCCACCATTACCCGATCCTTCCTTGTGGCCAGGCTTGGCACCCCGTGCACCACCATCCTGGACAAGTTGGGAGCCATCGTCTGCTTCACGAGGACTTTGGGTCTTCACCCGAAGTTCGTTCAGCAGATCTTGTAGTTCCTTCCGCAGATCGTCAGTGGACCCAGACGACTTCGGCGCTAGGGAATTGATGATATCGACAAGCCATTCCGGGCGATTACGAAAAACAAGTTCGGCAAACCCATCGACAGTCAATTGCCGCTGATCACCTCCCGAAAGTTGAATGAACCGGCGATAGGGTTCATGTCTCGCAGCAAAATTATCTGGTAGCTCGACATGCACCGAGATGTGGCGCGCGCCGAACGGAATGCCAAACGCCGGCGCATCTGCGGCCCATTTCCGACCCTTAATTACATCGTACATCTCTCCACGAAAAACTATCGCGGCCGTACTGAGCGATGAAGTGAGCGAGCCGGAAATTGACTTGTTGTGCGCCCCGTTCTGGTAGGATGGATCGTAATAATAGTAGATTTTGAAACCTTCCCCTACATCGACCGCCTCAACACGACCGAATGAATCAGCACGATCAGGAATCGACTTGAATTGCCGTCGCCCGTCGCGCGGGTGCGTGCCCTCATGAAGCACAATTTCAACACCTTCAGGAAGCGTATAAAAACGGTGATACAACGTCGTTGTGATCCACTGCCGATCCTGCGCCGGGTCGCCATCATACGGATCAGCCACTGTGTCCTGATCAGGTCGATTGCCGAAAAGGACTACCTCAGTCCAATCTTCATCAAGCCGATACTCTGATTCTTCATGAACTTGTTCAGTCACATCGACAACTTCCTCGAAGGAGTCCTCAACGGGAACCCACACCTTGCCATATATGCCATCGCGCTTGCCAAGGATGACCTGGCTCACCACCCTGTCCCGACACGAACGATATCGCATCCCAAGCGTGTTTGACGGCAAGGAAGCGACCTTTGCTCCAATGCCAAAGTTGCCTTCGAGTGCCATGTCCTTGCCGAGCGAGGCGGCAAGGTCGCAAATGTGATCAAGCTCGGTGCTGCTCATGCCCGGCCCTGTATTCCAGATAGTAAGTTTTCTGGCGCTCCCGCACTCGGGCACCGTCTTCCCTCTGATCTCCACCAAACGTCGCCCCAATGGCGCCTTTGCGGCAGCCTCAACGGCATTCATGACGAGTTCGCGCAGCATCATGGTCTTGGGGCACTGCTCGATCTGACGCGACACCGTGAAGTCGATATCGCGGATCGTCAGGGGAGTAATCTGCTTAATGTGACTCACGATATGACTCCAAGCGTTAGAGCTTAAATTCGCCGCCGCCACGGCCAGCAGTTTTTCCAAACCTTGATTCAACCTCAACTACGGCGTCGCGCAGCGCCTTCATGATCTTACGCACCTCGACATCGTCATAAACGTAGGCCTGCCTGTTCGACAGATTGCCGATAAGCCGGATCGTCTCGAGCGCCTTATTTGTACGCTTTTCAGCCAGTTCCCGGAACTTGGCGTGCTTCTTGTCGTCAATGGTCATGCGAGAATCACCAAATATGTACGGCCTATGTTGATTGAATGACATATTCGGACATATATAGTCAACACATATACCATACATTTTTCGATTATTTGAAACATCCAACCGCTCCGACCAGCAATCGCCGGCGTGTCGGGGCCGTTGGCGCAGCCGGAGATGAAGGGCTTCATGCTGCCGGCTACGGGATACACGAGTCGCTAGCGCGGATAACGAAAGTGGGTGCAGGGCCTCAGGCCCTGCCCGCCGGAGGCCCTCTTCTGTTAAACCCTGTTCATCGATTCAGACAGCGGCGGGCCGGGACGGATGGACATATAGTCCCAAGACAAGCCCAACCGGGAGACGCACAATGGACATGCCGCACCGCCTTTCCGCACCCCGCATCGCGCCGTTGGAGCCTGACGCCTGGGAGCCGGCGCTGCGACAGGCGTTGCTGGGCAATCGGCCGGCCGAAATGGGCGCGGAAGAAGCGCCGGTGTTCAACATCTTCAAGACCTTGGCCAATCATCCCAAGCTGGCGCAGGCGTTCGGAGCGTGGGGCGGGCAGGTGTTGTTCCGATCATCGCTGGATGCACGCACGCGGGAGATGGCGATCTTGCGGGTCGGCTGGCGGGCGCGGGCGACCTATGAATGGCATCATCATGTTGCCATCGGCCGCGATCATGCCGGGATGAGCGCGGCGGATTTCGACAAATGCAAGGCCGGGCCGGCGCCGGGCAGCGACGCGCCTGACGACGTGCTGCTGCGCGCCGTGGACGAGTTGATGGATGATCATTGCATCAGCGATGCGACGTGGCAGCAACTGGCGACGCGGTTCAGCCAGCAGCAGTTGATCGACCTGGTGTTTGCCGTGGGCCAGTACAATATGGTCTCGATGGCGTTGAACAGCTTTGGCGTGCAGTTGGAGGATGATTACAAGGTGGGGAGCGCGGGTTAGGCGCTGAACGCCGGGGCAGCCCGGCCTGTCCTACGCGCCTCATTTCGGGTTACGCTGTTGCCGCCAATCCTGCGGCTGCGCGATCGGTTCAAGATATATCTTCAGCCGCGGGAATCGCTGCAAGAACAGGGCAATTTCGGCAAAACGGTCAAAACTGCGCGACCGGGCGGCGGCCACCACCCGGAGGCGCGCTGTCCGTCAAAGTCCCCCTTCCCATGCGGCGAGTCGGGGTGTCCAATAGGCAGGACGTTGTTTGCATCAGGGGGATGGAATGAAGTTGCTGCTGTTATCCACGGCCATGGCGATGGCGATGGCGATCACGGCCGGGGCGGCGCAGGCGCAGGACGCCGCGTACATGCCGGTGAGCATCGATGCGGCGAAGGGCAAGCTGCTGCTCACCCTGCCGGCGCTCGATACCGATGTGCTTTATTACGTCAGCCTCGCTTCGGGCGGCGGTTCGGTGGAATTGCCGTTCGATCGCGGCACGGTGGGCCAGGCGGTGGTGCGCTTCCGCCGGGTGGGCGGCAAGATCCTGATGGAGGAGCAGAATCTGGCCTTCCGTTCGCTCAAGGGCGATGCGGCGAACCAGGCCGGCGTGGCGGCGAGCTTCCCGACCGGGATCGTCGCCAGCCTGGCCATCGAGAGCGAAGCCGGTGGCCGCATCGTGGTCGATGCAACGCCGCTGCTGGCGCGCGATGCCGGCGGGGTGGAGGCGGCCTTGCGCCGCACCAACCAGGGCAATTTCCGTTTTGATGCCAGCCGCTTCGCCCTGCATGCGCCGCAAACCAGGGCCTTCTCGCTCAACACCGAGATCGAGACCATCGCGACCTTCAGTGCCGACAATCCCGGCGCGCGGGTGCGCGATGTCGCGCCCGATCCGGAGCATCTGACGATGCGGGTGCATCACAGTTTCCTGAAGGCCCCCACCGGCTACACGCCGCGTGTCGCCGATCCGCGCATCGGGGTGTCCGCCATCCGCTTCAAGGATTTCAGCCAGAGTTTCCAGAACGGCATCGACACGGAATGGGTGACGCGCTGGCGGCTGGAGAAGAAGGACCCAGGCGCGACCCTGTCGGAACCGGTGAAGCCGATCACCGTCTATTTCGATCTCGCCATCCCGGCGCCAATCCGCCACGCCATGAAACAGGGCCTGCTCTGGTGGAACAAGGCCTATGAAGCGGCGGGTTTCAAGAACGCCATCGTCGCCCTCGACGCGCCGGCCGACATGGACCCGCAGGATATCCGGTACAATTACATGCAGTGGATCAACCGCGACGAGCGCGGTTTTTCGTCGGGCGGTAGTTTCCGCGATCCGCGCACCGGCGAGATCTTGGGCGCCAAGGTGCGCATGGATTCGCACCGCATCCGCACCGTCGCCAATTATTTCGATGCCTATGCCGGCGGCCTGCCCGGCGACGGCAGCGGCGTGACGGTGGCCGATGCGAGCCTGGTGAACGGCAGTTTCGAGGCGATGCCGAAGGGCCAGCGCGACATGGTGCTGCTGCGCCAGGCGCTGCTGACCGCGCATGAATATGGCCATGCGCTTGGTTTTGGCCATAATTTTGCGTCCAGCCACAATGATCGCGCCTCGGTGATGGAATATCCCACCCCGCGCGTGACGGTGAAGAACGGCAAGCTCGACCTGTCCGAAAGCTTCCAGAAGGCCATCGGCCCCTATGACACGATGATGGTGCGGTTTGCCTATACGCCTTTGAAGGATGAGAAGGCCGGGCTGAACGCGATCATTGCCGACATGCGCAAGCAGGGCCTGCTCTATGTGCCCGACACCGATCCGCGCTGGACCTGGTATGACGATCGCAACACGCCGGTGGAGGGCCTGACCGAGGCGCTGGCGGCGCGGCGGATCATGCTGGCCAATTATGGCCCGGACAGCGTGCTGCGGCCCGGTGAGCCGATTGGCGAACTGCGCAATCTGCGGTTGTGGATGGCCTATCTGCATCACCGTTATCAGGTTGAATCGGCGGTGAAATATATCGGCGGGCTCTATACGGACATCAAGGTGAAGGGCGAGCCCGGCCCGGCGACCAGCGCCATCCCGGCCAAGCTGCAACGCGACACGCTGGCGCTGCTGTTGGGCACGCTGTCGCCGGCCGAGTTGACGATTCCCGAAAAGCTGCTCGCCGATCTGACCCCCGATCCGGGCCGCAATCTGGAGGATCTGTCCGACGATCCGGTGTTCAACCAACTGCAAGCCGCACGCATTTCCGCCGCGCTGGTGGTGGAACCGCTGCTGGCGCCTGACCGCGCCATGCGGCTGGTGGCATTGCAGGCGCGCGGGCTGGAGGGGGTGACTCTGCCCGATCTGATCGACAGCCTGATGGCGGCGAGCTGGAATGCGCCTGCGCCGGCCAAGGCGGGTGACGCGGCACTTCTGCGCGTGGTGCAGAAGACGGTGCTCGACGGTCTGATGATCCTCGGCGCGTCCGCCACCACCGCGCCGGAAGCCCGCGCGCTGGCCTTGCAGACGCTGGATGGCCTGGCCAAGACGCTGCCCGCCCGCACCGGCGATGCCCTGGGTGCGGCCTTCAACAAGCAGACGGCCGCGGACATCGCCGCCTATCTTGCTGACCCTACGGCCAAGGCACCCAAGTCCGTCTCCGTCCCCTGGGGCATGAGCCCGCGCAGCCGCGCGCCGCAGCCACCGGGGCCGCCACTCGGATAAGCCCACCCCCCGGCCCCTCCCGCAAGCGGGAGGGGAGAAGATTGACCGGCAGCACATGTCTCCCCTCCCGCTTGCGGGAGGGGCCGGGGGTGGGGAAGGACGAAACCCAAAGAAAAAGGCCGGCACCTCGCGGCACCGGCCCTTTCATCAACAACGCCGAATCAATCACTTCACCTTGGCGAAGTCTTCGTAATTGATCCCCAGCTGTTCCAGATACGTCTTGTATTTGGCCGGATCGTAGTAGAATTTCTCTTGCTGCGGCCGCATCTTGCCCATGATGTCGGCATTCAGCCAGATCGCCGGCTTGTCTTCCGGGGTGAGCAGCGGATCATATTTGTCGCTCTTGAACTGCACATCCTGTTGATAGGCCTTGGCATCGGTGATGATCTTCGGCGTGGTCAGCAGATCGAGGATGGTCATGCCCACGGCCTTGGAAGCGACCACCACACCCTTGTGGGCGATCGGCGTGGCCATGGCGATCGCCGATTGGCGGTTGTGGCCGATGGCATTGGGGATGTTCGATGGGTAGCGGATGGTAACCGTGGGCACCGTCCACATGATGTCGCCGATGTCATCGGAACCGCCGCCCGTCGATTGGCCGCGGCTGTCCGGGGTGGACAGTGGCGCCAACTTGGAGGTGAGCGGCTCGACCTTGACGCCATTGGCCACCTGCATCGCCTTGGCAAAGCCCTGGTCCGCGGCGCTCCACGTGGGCAGGCCGGCGGCGGCGAAATTGGCATAAAGCGCTTCGGCCAGCGGCTTGTTGCCATAATTGGGCGCGGCATAGCCCAGGGTGCGCTGGGTCACCGTGGTCCCGGTCGCCATCGCCGCCGCCTTGGACAGGGTGTTGCCCAGCTCATAAAGCTCGCGGATCTTGGCAAAGCTGTTCTCGCGGAAATAATACCAGACACTGGCCTTTTCCGGCACGATGTTGGGCTGGCCGCCGCCTTCGGTGATCACATAATGGCTGCGCTGGGTGATCGGCAAATGTTCACGGCGGAAATTCCATGCGATGTCCATGATTTCCACGCCGTCCAGCGCGCTGCGCCCGTCCCAGGGCTGGCCGGCGGCGTGCGCCGTCTTGCCCTTGAACGTATATTCCACGCTGACCATGCCGTTGTTGCCGGCCGGACCCCAGCCAGTGCCCAGATCGCGGCCGACGTGGGCAAAGATCGACGCATCGACATCCTTGAACATGCCGGCGCGCACATAATAGGCCTTGGTGGCGAGCAGTTCTTCGGCGACGCCCGGCCAAAGCATCAACGTGCCCTTGATGCCGGACTTCTCCATCACGTCCTTGGCGGCGAGCGCCGCGACGATCATCATCGGCAGGCCGCTGTTGTGGCCTTCGCCATGGCCGGGGCCGCCTTCGACCATCGGTTTCATGTCAACGACACCGGGATATTGCGACAGGCCGAGCAGGCCATCGATGTCACTGCCCAGCGCGATCTTCGGGCCGGGGCCGTTCGACCAGGTGGCGGTGAAGGCGGTCGGGATACCAGCAACACCGCGCACCACGGTGAAACCATTCTTTTCCAGGATACCGGTCAGATATTCGCTGGTCTTGTGCTCCTGAAAGCCCGGCTCGGCATAGCTGAACACCATGTCGACCATTTCCTGGGCCAGCTTGGTGCGCGCCTCCACGCCTTCGGCAATCGCCTTCTTCTGCGCCGACGTGGCCAGCGCGAACGCTGGGCTTGCAACTGTTCCGGCCATCACCGTCGCCGCCAGCAATGCGGCGAGCATCTTGCCCTTGTTCATAACTTCAACCCCCGTGAGATAGCTGATCAATATTCGAAGCGCACACCCATACGGTAGACACGCCCCAGCACATCATACAGGCCACGGTTGGTCATTGGATAGGCCGGCGTGTTGTTGCCGGTCGGGCCGTTGCCAACCAGCACCGGATCGCTGTTCAGCAGGTTGCGGACCGACAAGAACAGATCCGCCTTCGAACCGGCCACCTTGATCTTCTTGGTGACCGAGGCGTCGACAAACCACTGCCCGCTGATGCGGTTGGTGTTGATCGTGCGGTTGGCCGGCGTGGAAGCCGGGCAACCGGTGGTGCATTCGAAGAAGTTGTTGTTGTAGACGCCGCTGGAGATGCCGCGACCGGTCATGTTGAAGATCCAGCTGTCCAGCTCGTAATTCGCGGTCAGGCGGTAATTCCATGCCGGCACGCCGTCACCCTGGTTCTTGCCGGCCACGTCTTCGGGCACGTCGATCCCGTTGTTGAAAATATTGTCGATATAGTGGCTGGCCAGGGCGCGCAGCGTGGCCTTGCCGCCGCCAAGATCAAAGCGATAGCTGGCCTCGAAATCGATACCGCGCACCTTCACGTTGGCGAAGTTGAACGGCACCAGCCGGATGCCGGTGATCAGGCTGCTGGCCGCCACCGGGCCGTTGAAGGTGATGAACGGGCAGATATCGGCGCGGTTCTGTTCCAGGCACAGCGTCGTGATGGTCTGCGCCGAAATCGTGCCGATGGCGCCCGCCAGATTGATGTCGAAATAATCGATCGAGGCGGCAAAGCCGGGCAGGAAGCTGGGCGTGAAGACGCCGCCGACACCCCAGGTCATCGCCACTTCCGGCCGCAGGGCCGTATTGCCGGTGGTCTGTTCGGTGAACTGATCGGAACGCTGACCGCCGCCGGCCAGCGGCACGTTCACCGTGTTGGTACGGGCGGTGCCGGGGGCGAACAATTCGGCCAGGTTTGGCGCGCGGATATCGCGGCTGCGCACGATGCGCAGTTTGAAATCATCGATCACCTGCCAGGTGGCGCCGGCCTTCCAGGTGGTGACGCCGCCCGACGTGGAATAATCGGTGCGACGGATGGCGCCGTTGAAATCAAGCCCCTTGGCCAGCGGCACCACGGTTTCGATGAAGCCTTCCTTCACATCGAAGGCACCGGCCGTGACGAGATAATTGCCATAGAGCCAGCCCGCGTTGAACTGCGGATCGACGGAGCCATTCACACGCTCCCGCCGATATTCGCCACCGAACGCGAACGATACCGGGCCAGCCCAGGTTTCGAACAGATCGTTGGTGGAGAAGCTGATCGCTGCCACATCCTGGCGCAAGGTCTGGAGACGCTGCGGCTGCGCGCCGTTGTTCATCACATAATCGATCGCGGCCTGGGTGACGCCGCCGATGCCGATACGGTTCAAGGGCACGCAGCCATTGGTCGGGTTGGTCAGCGTGGAGCGGCAGACAATGGTGCCGGCGGCAATGCCGGCCGCGTTGCCCGCCGGGGCACGCACCGCATCCTGCGCCAGCGTAACGCGATCATTGCGCCAGGTGTTGGTGAGCGTTTCGTTGGTGCGGGCGATACCGGCCTGATAATAGGCCGCATATTTCCAACTGCCCTTGCCGATTTCGAACTCGCCATCGGCGCCGGCGACAAAGCGATAGACTTCGCGGGTATTGTTCGAACCGGCTGCCGGGAAGCCGTTGTTGCTGGTGCCGATGCTGATGTTGCTCAGGTTCAGCGTCGTCATCTGCGACACCAGTGCGGTGGGCAGGAAGGCGTTGTCACGCTGAATGGTGATGCCGGTGCTCGGCGTCTGTTGATAGAAGCTGCGGCCGTTGTATCCGGCATAGGCATATTGCACGAACGGCACGAATGCCGGGCTGACTTCAAAGCTCAGGCGGCCGAACAGGTTGCCGCGCTCTTCATCGGGCGCCAGGCTGTTGGTGCTCCAGTGGCCCTGACGGCTGATCAGATAATCTCCGCCGACCATCCATTGGCCGCGGTTGGGGCCATAGGTGAACTGGTTCAGGCTGGCCTGACCATTCACGATATTGCCGAAATAGGTGCCGCGCAGCGGGCCGGTGTTGATCAGGCCGCCCGGCGTGAATTGATAGGTACCGATACCGCTGGCCACCAGACGCTCAGGCTGACCGTTGCCGGCCACGAACGCCGGATTGTCGATCTGGAAGAAGCCCGAATTCTGCCAGGGGCGATCATAGGTATCCACACCCTTCTGGGTGAAATAATCGCCAGCCAGCAGCAGCTTGCCGCGACCATCGGCAAAATCGAAGCCGCTGGTGATGCGGAACGTGTGGTTGGGCACATCGCCGTAATCGGTGATGCCGAATTCATACTCGGCGCGCAGGCCCTTGAACTCGCGATTGAGCGAGAAGTTGATCACGCCGCCGACGGCATCGGAGCCGTAGGCCGAAGAAGCGCCGCCGGTGACGATTTCGACGCCCTTGATCAGGCCCTGGGGAACGGTCTGCGTGTCGACGATCCCGACCGGCGTGGAGGCCACGGACCGCTGACCATCGATCAGCACCAGAGTGCGCGCCGAACCAAGCGAGCGCAGGTTGACCGACGCGATGCCGGCCTGGCCGTTCGACAGCGAGCCCGAGTTGGTGGACGAGGATTGCGAACCGCGCACCGACGGCAGCGTGTTCACATAATCGCCGATATTGGCCTGCGGCTCGGCCTTCAGTTCAGCCTCCCCGATCACCGACACCGGGATCGGCGAATCATAGCCGGTGCGCGAAATGCGCGATCCGGTCACGGTGATGACTTCGCTTTCCGCTTCCGCTTCCGGCGCAGCCTGCGCCGTGGTTGCGGGCGCAGCCTGAGCCAGCACAGCGGCTGGCATCAGCAAAGCCAAGCTGGCGACGCCCAATTTCAGCATCGTGCGCAGTTCGGCGAATTCGTGATTGCGTGTCGTCATTGAAAAACCCCCAGCTTGCGATCCAGAATCCAGCGAAGATCACGCATGATACAGCGCGCCGCGATGTGTCATTTGCATGACTGGCCCGGTTACGGCGTTACGTCTTTTGGCGTAGGCGGCGCCATCAGCCGGTGCCACCGGGCTCAGGCACCGGGCTCAGGCTCCGGGCAGCGGCACCAATTGTGCCGGGTCGTCGGCACGGAACTGCAAGGTCCGAGTCACCCCGGCGCGGCGCACATTCACCTGCGTGGCATGATCGGCATGGGTTTCCCCAAACAGTCCGCCGCTGATCAGCAACGTCTCCGGCAGACCCTTCAACCGGCCGGCAAAGCGCAGCACCACCGTATCACCCGCCAATTCCTGGCCCACAAACACCAACGGCACTTCGGCAATGCGAAACGCGCGCCCGACATAGGCAATCAGCGCCTTTACGGCTTCCGGATCGTCCAGACTCGGCTGCGAATCGGGCGCGATGTTTGCCAGCACCGGTTCCACATCGTGCGCCGCCATGCGGTGCGTCACCGTCACGACGCCGGTCGCCGCGTCGATTTCCACCACCGACAAGGTGGCGTGGCCACGATGTGCCGCCACAGGCCCGGTTACCAGCCCGGCCGCCAGCAACGCCAGCGCCGCCAGGCCGATCAATCGCTTCAATTGTCGTCCTTCTTCTCAGGCACCTTCTTGATCGGCCTTGTTCTGGTGCTGTCGGGCGTCACTTCCAGGTCGCTGTCAGCCATGCGATTGTCGCCACCGGCCGGATCGTCACGCACCTTCAGCACGGCCGGTTCGATGGCGCGCGGATAGCCATTGTTGCTGCGATCCGCGTCGGCCGTCTCCCACAGCGGATCGATCTCCGCCGATTTCAGCGTCTTGGCCGTCACATGCTGCCAGGTGACATTGCGTGCGTTGTAACGCCACACTTCGGCCGGGATGCGGATGGTTTCGGTGCTGCCATCGGCATAATCCAGTTTCAGGATCACCGGCATCACCAGGCCACCGATGTTGCGGAAGCTGAAGTGATAGAAATGATCCTTGAAGTTCAGCGCTGCAGCTTCGACCGGGTCCAGTTTCTTCTGCAGGGCCTCATAATCCTTGCGATCCTTGGCCGTCACGGTGAAGCGATCGGTTTCGTCATAGAAATCGCGGGTGGCCGGATCACGCGCCACCACCGGCGGCTGCGTGTTGCGCACCACGGTCAGCGGCGTCGGCTCGGCCTTGTTGCGATCCTTCGCCCAGGCCTTCTCCACGTCGGGATTGCGGCTGTCGATCCGGGCTTCGACCACCTGGTCGAGCGCGATATCGACATGGTCGGTCGAATAGAACCAGCCGCGCCAGAACCAGTCGAGATCGACACCCGAAGCCTCTTCCATGGTGCGGAAGAAATCATAGGGCGTCGGCCGCTTGAAGCGCCAGCGGCGGGAATATTCCTTGAAGGCGAAATCGAACAATTCCCGGCCCAGGATGGTTTCACGCAAGATCACCAGTGCGGTGGCCGGCTTGGCATAACCGTTGTTGCCGAACTGCAGCAGGCTGTCGCTCTGCGTCATCAACGGCACCTGATCGCGGCTGACCATATATTCGACGATGTCGCGCGGCTCGCCGCGGCGCGCCGGGAAATTCGGGTCCCAGGTCCGCTCGGCTTCGAACTGCAGGAAGGTGTTGATGCCTTCATCCATCCAGGTCCACTGGCGTTCATCGCTGTTGACGCTCATCGGGAACCAGATGTGGCCGACTTCGTGGATGACCACACCGATCAGGCCATATTTGGCGCGTTCGGTATAGGTGAGTTGGCCGGTTTTCTTGTCCTTCACCGGGCGCGGGCCGTTGAAGGTGATCATCGGATATTCCATGCCGCCCACCGGGCCGTTGACGCTTTGCGCCACCGGATAAGGATAGGGGAACGCAAATTTGCCATAGCTGTCGATGGTGTGGGCGATGGACTTGGTGGAATAGGCATCCCACAGCGGGCGGGCTTCCTTCGGATAGAAGCTCATCGCCATCACCAGCGGGTTGGCCGGGTCGTCCTGTTTGACGCCCATCGCATCCCAGACGAACTTGCGGCTCGACGCCCAGGCGAAATCGCGAACATTCTTCGCCGTGAAATGCCAGGTGCGGGTGCCGCTGGCCTTTTGCTTCTCGGCGGCAAGCGCTTCGACGGGGGTCACGATATAGACCGGTTCCTTGGCGGTACGGGCCTGATTGAGGCGGGCGCGCTGCGCGGCGGACAGGATATCCGGATTGGCCAGTTCGCCGGTGCCCGAAATCACGTGATCGCTCGGCACCGTGAGGCTGACATCATAATCGCCGAATTCCAGGGTGAATTCACCGCCGCCGATGAAGGCCTTGTTGTGCCAGCCTTCATAATCCGAATAGACCGCAGCGCGCGGGAACCATTGCGCGGCCAGGAAGATGCAATTGCCATCCTCATCCGGCTTGGTGAAGCATTCGTACCCCGAACGGCCGCCGATGATGCGGGTTTCCATCATCGGGAAGCTGAATTCGATTTTCACGGTGGTGGCAGCGCCGCTGGCGAGGGCGCCGGGCAGATCGATGCGCAGCAAGCTGTCCACCACGACAAATTTCAGGGCACGCCCCGAAGCATCTGTCACCTTCAGATTGTTGAAGCCGCCTTCCCATTCCTTGAAACGCATGGCGCGGCGCACGGCAGTCATGCCGATCTGGCCGCCGGGGCTGACCGTTTCGGACCGTTCACCAATCGAATTGCGCTTGCTTTCGTTCTGATCGAGCATCATCCACAGATACTTCAGCGCATCCGGGCTGTTGTTGTGGTAGTTGACGATTTCGGTGCCGCTGATGCTGCGGGTCGCTTCATCCAGCCTGGCGGTGATGCGATAATCCACCTTCTGCTGCCAGTAACGATACCCTGGCGCGCCGGCGGCATTGCGATAATCGGTGGGGGTCGGCCAATCCTCGCCTTCCAGCTGGCGGAACTTGTCGACGAAATTGCCCTTGGTCTGCTCGATCGGCCCCGCAGTAGCCGCAGCCAGGCCCGACACCGCAAAGCACAGCAGCGCCGCCTGCGCCCACATCCGCACCATCCTCTGCATATCGTGCATCCCCTGCCTTCGCCCTTGCGCCGGCCACACCCGCCAGCAACACCGCCAATTGCCCGGCTTGCCCGGGCTTGGCAAGCCATCGCCTGACTTGACGATCGCGCCGTTCGCCGCATTGATGGCAGCACAACCTGTCGTGCAATCAGGCTGGTGTTCAGCCCAGGAAGGACCATCATGTTCGCTCGCCTCTGCCTTGTCGCCGCGCTGCTCGGCGCGCCCGCTGCGGCGCAGCCGGTGCCGCCGGAAATCGCGGCCCGCATCGATGCCCAGATGCAGGATTGGGCAGCGAAGAACCATGTGCCCGGCCTGGGCTGGGGCATCGTGCGGCGCGGTCAGGGCCTGGTGCATGCCGGCCAGGCCGGCGTTGCCGATGTCGCATCGGGGCGCAAGGTTGCCGCCGACACACGCTTTCGTATCGCCAGCATGACCAAGGCCTTCACCGCGCTGACATTGTTCGACCTCGCGGCCGAAGGCAAATTGCGGCTGGATGACAAAATCATATCCGTTCTGCCGGAAACAGCCAATTGGGCCGGCGCGCTCACCGTCACCGATCTTGTCCACCACATGGCCGGATTCGTAACCGACGATCCCTGGGGCGACCGGCAGACGCCCCTGCCCGAAGCCCAGTTCACCGCCCTGCTGGCCATCGGCGTGCCATCCACGCGCGCGCCGGGCCTGATCCATGAGTATAGCAACCTCGGCTATGCCATGATCGGCCGCACCATCACCAATGTGAGCGGCCAGCCCTTCGAAGCCGAAATCACCCGCCGCCGCTTTGCGCCGTTGGGCATGACGGCCACCAGCTTCAACCTGGCTGATGTGCCGGCGGGAAAGCTGGCAACCGGCTGGCGCTGGGAAGACGGCAAATGGCAACGGGAACCGGACATGGCGCCCGGCGCGTTCGGGGCGATGGGCGGCGTGATCACCACGGTGCCGGATTATGCCCGCTGGATCGATCATCTGCTTTCCGCCTGGCCGGCAGCAGCACCGGGCAGCGAAGAGCCGAAGGCGCGCGTCATCGTGCGGAACCTGTTGCGCGGCGAAGGCTCCCCGCGCCGGATGCAGCGCCCCACCGCCATGTCCGCGGCGCAGACCTGTGACGTCGCGGTGGTCTATGGCGGCGGCCTGCGCGTGGGCGACGATTGCAGCCTGGGCCGGGTGGCGTTCCACGGCGGCGGCTATCCCGGTTACGGCAGCCATATGCTGATCGTGCCGGAAAGCGGCTGGGGCGTGTTCGTGTTCACCAACCGCACCTATGCCCCGGCCGCTGCCCCGGCCTGGGATGCCATGCTGGCCTTGCAGGGTGCTGGCCTGATCAAGCCGGACATATTGCCGATTTCGCTGCAACTGGCCCGGCTGGTCGAACCGCTGCACCGCATCTGGACCAGCGGCACCGTGGCGACCGAGCCGAAATCGCTGGCGGTGAACCTGTTGATGGATCGCGACACCGCCCACCGCGCCGCGGACATCACTGCAATGCAGGCGCGCAGCGGCCCCTGCCCGCAGCCGCCCGGCGTGCGGGCACAGGGCGCGCTGGAAGGCGATTATCTGTGGCACTGCCAGAACGGCACATTGGTTGCGCATGTGTTGCTGGCGCCCACGCCGACCCCGCAGATCCAGGCGCTTGACTGGTCGTTCGCGCCGAAGAAATAGGAAAGACGGCCGTGACTGCGGGGCGGATGAGGGAACCAGGCCTTTCCGGCGCGAACCTGCCCCAGGCACCGCATATGCCGCCCTGGGTGTAGCCGCCAGAAGCGGCGCATGGCGCCGAGCGCAATGCGGCGGTCGCGCAGATTTCGGTTCAGATCAGCGCGGATCTGTTCGGCCCGCAACGGGACATTGCGTGACTGCGCATATTCGCCACCGCCGCCCACATGAAGCCGCGCTCTGCACGATCAGCCACCGCCGCAACGCCCAGGCACGGTGCGAACGCCTTCGCAAGCGAGACAGACCATCAATATCTGGGCGATCCCGGCAGCGCCTCCGGCTTTCAGCCACAGCCAGGCAGCGGCCAGGCAGCGGCCAGACTGGGGATGTTGGCGCACGAAAGGGCGATCATGTCCGGTGGCGTTGCTGGTTCAACAAGCCGAACAATTGTCCCCCGCAGGACGGGCCTGACGACAATGACCAGGCCGCCACAGTGCGGCCGATCCGGTTCTTGCGGGCTTGCGGTACATGGCCATTCGGCGGTCAAATCGCTCCAAGCCGTTCCAGCTTGGGCAACATCTCTGCCCGAAACCGCAACTGCATGTCATCCAGCAAGGCAAGTTGGGCCGAATCGTCAGACAATGGCTTGCCATCGACCAGCAACCGCCGACCATCGGCTACGAGCAGGTCGTTGATGAAAGCAGATGCTGATTCCATGCCACAAATATGAGCATGCAGAAACAGCATATCAAAACGGCTTACCGGCAAGCCTGCACCAATAACCGGTGCCGCCAAAGCGCCTGATTCATCGGCATGGACCGCTCGAGCCACCAGCATGCGGTTGAACGCGCGCGCATTTTCCAGCTCTTCGATGCCAGGGGGTTTCATTGGACATGGCGCAATCGACCCGGCCGCGACCAGAACGAGCAGTGCTTCCCATAGCTGCTCTGCCGATAAGTTCGACAGAGCCGGATCGGCCTCGATCTGCTGCAGTGACACGCGAGAACAGTCCGCAGCAACCAGCACCTTCATCAAGGGCTCGTAAATTTCTCTCCGCAAACTCGCCTCACCCAACGGTGTCATCACGGTCTTCGGTGCGATATCGCTTGATGCGAGCACGGCAAACGGAAATGTCTTCTGGGCAAATCGGAGCTCTGACGGCGAAAGCGAGCGTCCGCCTTTCACATAGATATCGCGCCGAAACTGCTGGTTGATCACATAGTCTCTGGTCGTTTCACGCAGGATCGGGTTCGAAATGCTGCCGAGCAACGTCTGAGCGTCCTTGGGGAGATAGATCGTTTCCAGATTCTCGATCAGGCTGGCCGAAGCACCATAGCCGAGCTTTGCGTTCGACATCGCGCCAGCCACCTCACTGAATGCCATGGGCAACCAGTGTTGATTGAAAAACTCATGCGCGAGATACTGCCGATCGCTGTTGCGGATGTGTGTCAGACGTTCTTCCATCTGCGGGTTCACAGAGAAATATCGCGCTCCAGCGGCAGCGACCCGTCCGGCAAAGTCAATGGACTGATCAACGCGTGCCAGCAACGGGCCAGTGGCTTCACGCTGGGAAAATTCGTTCATCAGATGCCGCAAAGGCAACCCGGGTGACCAACCAGGAATGGAATTGTAGCTGACGTACAGGATGCCGCCCGGACGCAGCCGGCGTGAAGCAATGTCCAGGATAGCTGAACGGCTTTCCGTCGACACCCAAGACCAGATGCCATGCAATACAATGATATCAAATGTTTCAAGCTCTGGCCGTGCGGCAAGACACTCAAAGCTGTCGTCATAGATTGCCACCGGCTGCGACAAGGGCTCGACCAACAACTGGGCATTTGCCGCATGGGACGCGTTGAAATCGGTGCCTGCATATCGACCGGGCATCACCGCTGCATGGACCGCAAGGGACAAACCCTGACCATAGCCCAATTCAAGATAGGATGGGGCCGAACCGACCCCATGGCTTTGGCCACCCGCAAGCAGACAGAGCAGCAGCCGCGGCACAGACAATTCAGGAAAATAGCCAGACAGATAGGTTATGTCTGTAATGTAATCATTCTGCATTCACTTCGCTCCGAAAAAAAAGGGCGCGCCACCTTTTGGCAGCGCGCCCTATTCTTCGTCAACCTGGTTAGAAGTTGAAGCCGAGCCCAGCGCGGATCGATGCCGCATTGTTCCCACCGCCAAAGCTGTAACCACCGCGAACAAACATGTTCAACTTGCTGTTGACGACAGTATCCACACCGGTCTCGATCGTGCCGAACCCGTCGGGGCTGAAGCCGCGCACTGTGAAGGCGTCACCGCCGCCAGCAAACCGCATCGTACGGATGGCGCCGATATCACCTTGATACGTGTAGCTGAGGTTCAGCAACGGCCGCACCAACAACCCACCGGCAGAACCGAACTGGCCATTGATGCGTGCACCCAAGGTCGGCCGGAAGATCGACTTGGAGGCTTCGTCGACGCGGAGCGCAAAGCCCCCGCCGATCGAACCATCCAGCTCGACAGCTTCATTGGTCTCCCAGTTGCGGATCGCAGCCTTCGCGAACGGTGTGATGGTCCAGTTGTTGCCAACCGTGAAGCGGTAACCCGCTTCGAGGCCAGCATCCAGCTGAGTGCCCCGGAACTCGCTGCCCAGGCTACGCGACAGAAGAGACAGCTCACGTTCAACCGAGAAACGGCTGAAACCGTAAGCAACGTTGCCCTGCACGTAAAACTGGCCAAAGCCCTTCACCACATGAGCACCCACGGTCCAGGTCCGGATGCGCGCCGTTTCAGGCGAGATGCGGGCCGTGACATCGTGCTCACCATAGGACGCTCCGATCCCGATCACGCCATCGGTCGCGAACGCAATGTCACCACCAAACGCCAGACCATAAGCCGTGGACCGGATGCCAGACGCACCAGCGGTGTCATCACCGTTGAAGCGGCTGAAATCGCCCACCGGGGTGGCCCACAATCGCGAAGTGAGTGCTTCCCCTGCGAGCAGCGACGTGATCGCGATGGCCGGTGCCTGGTTCAGGACCAGGTTCTGATCGACCGCCGAGATGGAGGCGTAGATATCACCCGAGGACAGCTCGCTGAACACTTGCGCCGCCTGTGCCGACGTCAGGCGCCAATCCAGCGCGTTCACCACGTTGGCAACATCCTGGGCATTGGCCAGCGCACGAACGGTCGGGAACGCCGCTCCACCGGCGGCATCCGAAAGGATTGCCGTGGTGATCGCCGGGATTGCACTGTTCAATGCCGTTGCCGCCGCCTGGGCGTTGGTACCCACTGCAACCGTCGAATAAGCAGTGCGTCCGGAAACCAGGCGGACCGTGCGGGTCGCAGCATCGTTCACGACCCGGAAGGTCACGAACGGCGAAGCGATGCTCGACGAAACCGTGGCCGTCACGTTGCCAGCGCCAGTGTAGGTCGCCAGCGTCGTGCCATCTCCATCGCGGAAGATGCTGTCTCGTGACACCACAACCCGTATCGTACCGGCCAGCGAAAGATCACCGGTGACATCGATGCGTGAAGGCGTTGAACCCGTTGCTGCCAACGTGCTTGCCGCGTTGGTGAAGTACGGGATGGACACCCCGCCGGTCAGCGGACCGAGCAGTTCGGAGGAGGCACCACTGGCGCCCACACTTGCCGGCGTGAAGCGCGTGAGGGCGCCCGTCGCTCCGACAACCAACGTACCGGCGGCCGTTTGCGTGAAGTTGCCGGTTTGGTTCACCGTCAGGCCGATGATCCGCTCCGGACCGACCGAAACGAAGCTGTCACCCACCGCCTGCGTGGCAACCGGGGCCCGCCGGCCCAGGACAAGCGTGGCTGCGTTATTGACGTTACCGCGAATGCCGAAGGTGCTCGCCGGCGTTTCGGGCTGGCGAGCCAGCTGCACTTCACCGCCGTCGATGGCAAACGTACCAACATCAAGCGTCCATGCGGCTGGCACTGTGGAGGTTGCCGCAACAAAATTTGCACCGTTGATCACGAAGGTGCCGGCATCCTGCTTGCGCAACAGATTGACCCCGGCGACACGGACCGCGGTCACCGGATTGGGACCGAATTCCGTGACGGCCTCTCTCGACAAGGTCAGCGACGGTGTACGGGTTGGCGCCACGCCAGTCTGGGTGACGGCATCAGCACCCAACCAGCCAGAGCCGCGCAAATTGACCGTCGTATCGGTCAAACGCTCGCCCGTCAGGCTGGTTTGTGCAGTGATGTTGCCCAACGTGACCGAGCCGCTGTTGAGGTTGACCGTCGCGACGATGTTGCTCGTCTGCACCGTCTGCTCCACGCCCGTGAACGGATTGGTGACCACGTTGGTCGCCCCCGTCACGTTGATGGCGCGCGCAATGCCGTTCTGATCGAACGTGTAGGTCTGACCGGCCCGCTTGTCTGGCGCCGTGTAGGTAAACGCATTGGAGTTGTCGGTCCGTTCGGTTACCCGGGTGCCCAGATCCAGGCTCTGGCCCAGCGTTGTCGTGCCGGTGATGAAGCCGGCGTTGGTCACGGTGCCCGTCGCACCGGCCACGCCGACGCTGCCGACAACGCCGCCCGCAGCGTTGGTGATGGTTGCGGTCCCCAGGCGCGGCGTGCGGACGGTTGTGCTGGTTTCAACCTGCAGTGCCGCGTTGTCGAAGCGGGTATTGACCACCGTGCTGCTGGTATCGAACCCGACAGCGGTTGCGAAAAGACCACCGCCGGCACGACCGCTGTTGGTCAGGCTTGCCGTCGTCAGCGAGCTGACACTGGCGGCACCGTCGATCTTGCCCGCGTTGGCCAGCGACGAGGCGCCGCCAACGGCCGTGTTGACCGTGGTGGACGTGACATTGCGCTGGGTGCCCAAGGTGGTGCCCGTCGACGTGTCCACGCTGGTCGTCTTCGAATTTGCGCCGATCAGGCCAACACCGATTGAACCAACCCGGCTGCCGGCAGCAATGGTCGCCGTCGAACCGCCAAGACCAGCGACACCGGCCGTGCTGGTTGCAATCGTTCCCGTCGCCTGCAGCGCAGCCGGGGTTTCGATTGACAAGGTCGCAGTGCCGCCTGTTGCCGTGCTGATCGTCGTCACCGTTCGCACGGCTTTGGCGCCCACAGCCAGAGTGTTGCCAACCACTGGCACGCCAAGACCAGGGAAGGTTTGCGAGGAACTGGCGCCCAGCTTGCCGGCATAGGTGTCAACGGTCGTCGTATCGTTGTTGTTGCCGGAGGCCGTGACAAATACCCCGCCAGCAGCCGACCCGGTCAACGCGGCGCTCGCGTTTCCAGCCGCAGACGTAACGTTGAGAGAACTGCCGACCGTGCCGGCCACAGTGGCGGTGGAATTGCCGGCCACATTGGACGAAACGTTGCGCGCACTGTTTGACGCAGTGACCACACCGGCGCTGCGGCTGTACTTCGACTCGTTCTGGAACTCGGAGCTGCTGCCACTTGTCGAGACAGACAGGCTGCCGGCGAGCTTGGCTGCCGCGGCGATGTTGGCCGTTGCCAGTACAACGCCGGTTACCGAGGAGCCACCGACCGAACCAGCCGATACGGCCAAGGTGGCCGTTCCGCCGCTGAGCACGTTCTTGCCGGCGTTGGTTTCGGTCAAGGTCGTCGTGGTATCGACAAAGGCTTCGGTGGTCTGTGCCAGGCCGCGTGTGAACTTGCTTTCGGTCGCAAAGCGACCATTTGCCGTTACAAATGCCGAACCATCGATGATGCCGCCATCCACCGCCAGGCTGGCATTGTTGCCGTTCAGAAACACGGAGGCGCCGCCACCCGCATTGCTGACGCCGACGCGGCCGGCAATGGTCGCCGATGCCAGTGACGTGCCTTCGCGAACACTGGTGTTGTCCTGCGTCTGGGTGAAGCCGAAGCTGCCCTTGCCGTCGGTACCGAGCACCCGCGTGTTGTTGAAGCCGTTGCTGGTGGTGTTCGAAGACTGGTTGCCCGCCGTGAGCGTGACGCTGCCGAACACGGCACCGCCGCTCACGACCGACGCGGTCACATTGCCCTGGCCCGTGAGCGAGACATTGCCCGTGGTTGCCGGATTGAAGTTGGTGGTACCAATGGCGCCGCTGATGCGGGCGTCGATATTGCCGCCAACCCGCGTCGTGGCGGTCGTGCTGGTTTGGCTGTCCACCGTGGTGGTAACAGCCGGTGTGGTATCAACCGCAAAGACGGTCGTTCGCACGGTGTTGTTGGCAAAGCTGTTGCTGATGAGGCCAGCAGCCGAGCTGGCAGTCAGGCCGCCACGGATCGCACCGTCGTTGGTGATGCTCACGCCCTTGATGCCGTTCAGGGAGACACTGGTCGTGGGATCGCCGATCAGGCCCGCAGCGTTGTTGATCAGCGTGGCGGTGCCGCCGATCGCAATCTGCTGGGAACTGCCCGCAATCGTGTCGGTGGTCACGGATTGCTTGTCACCCGCAACAGTTGCGAACGAATTGCTGTTCGTTTGCGCGCCGGTTATCACCCGGGCGGAGAACAGCGACGTGTTGCCGGCAACGGTCCCGCTGTTGGCAAGGCTGGCATCGCCATCCGAGCTGGCAAACAGCGACTCGATCCGGCCGCCCGTCGCCACAGTTGCCACAGCCGTGCCACCGGTTGCCGAGCGTGTGGTGCTGGATTGCGCGGTGTTCCCGGTCTGGACACCCTTGGCATCAAATGTGAAGGTCGATTTTGAATCGCTGGCTGTGCGCGTGCCATTGGCAAAAACCTGGACGAGACCGGTGGTGCCCACAACGCCAATGCCGACATTGCCAGCCCCGCTGTTCAGCGACACGGTGCCGGCCTTGCCCGCCACATCAACCAGGATCGGACCGCCAGCATTGCGTGCCAGCGAGGTTGACTGCGAAGAAAGCTGGTTGCCGGTTTTTGCATCAAAGCTGTTGGCCGAGCTGTTGTCATTCAGCGTGGTGTTGGCCGTGATGAACAAGCCGCCCGTCGTCCCCGCGATCGAGGCTGTCGCGCCGTCCGCGCCGGCACTGGCGTTGACGTCGCCCGTCGAACCCGTTTGCGCCACAGACACAGTCAACTTGCCGCCCTGGAACACTTGCTTGCTGTTGGACGAGGTGGCTGTCGTATTGAAAGTGGTCGGATCAAACGTCTGTTCGTCGGTCGAACTGAACAAAACGCGGTTTGTCGAAACATCCACGCTGCCGGGCACCGTGCCACTGGCCACCTTGCCAGCCACCGAAAGCGAAACCGCGCTGCCCCCACCGTTGATCGATACCGATCCGGCCTGGCCGGCCGCACCGACCGTCAAGGACAGCGCACCCGTATTGGCCAGATCAGCCGATTCAAACTTGCCCGACAGTTGGTTGCCCTTGCCATCGAATGTGAAAGCCGAACCGTTGCTGCTGCCAGCGGTTGTGCTGATCAACGAAACGTTGCCGGCGACCTTTCCGTCGATTGCAACCGTCGCAATGCGCGATGTGTTAACGTTTACGGACGCAGCCGAAGCGGTGGCCGCCAGTGTCAGATTCGCCGCTGCATCATTCGCGAGCGCCGCGGAGATTGAACTGAAGGTTTGACCGGTCAGGCCATTGTCGGCGTTGCGGGTTTCGGTGTTGACGATGGAGGTGGTGCTGAAGTTGGTTCCCGCAGTGACGGAAACATTGCTTGCTACCTTGCCGGCGACCTTGGCCGAAGCGACGTTGGCGCTGAACACGGAAAGGCTGCTGATATCGGCTTGCTCGCCAATTGTCGCCGTCGCTTCGCCGCCGGTCCGCGCAACCGTGCGATTGAAGGTGGTCGCCGTCTTGCCCGCCGCGGGTGCGCTGGTCTTGCCGTCAACCGTGGTGGTGGTGCCGGTTGCATTCGCGAAAACATCACCAGCGATCCCGGTCACCTCGACAGAGGCCTTGCCACCGACGCTGGAGACGAAACCGCGCGATGCCTTTGTGCCGACATTCGCGACCGAAACCGAAGCCGCATTGCGCGAATTGACGCTCGTCGTGACGCCATCGGTTGTCTTCGATTCAAAACTGCCGAAGACAAAGCCGTCGACGCCGGAAGAACCAACGCTGCCAGTGGAGCTGAGCGTGATCGGGCCATTGCCATTCAAGAACACGCCACCGACCACGGTCCCCGTATTGGAGAAGGCGGAAGGGCCCGAGATCGAACTCACCGTAACGGTGCCGGTGATCAGCCCGCTGTTCTGGCCGTCAAAGCTTTTTGCGTTGAACACAGAGACGCCAACGAAGTCTGCAATGGCGCCGTCCGTCGTCAGGCTGCCGATCTTGCCGGCGTTCTGGAGGATGAGCGCGCCATCGCCGCGACCGGCACCCTGAGACCCCAGGCTGACCGAGCCGGAACCGGTGACCGCTCCATCGGCCTTGGTCACAACGGTGATGTCCGGATCCGGCGTGTTCGCAGCATTGATCACCAGCGTGTTCAACGCACCAACGTCGATCGGGCTGTTCACCGTGATCAGCTGGACCGCTGCAGCCGGAGACAAGGCCAGCACCGCAAAAGGTAAGGCAACCGACGCCTTGAGCAGCCGCTTCCGGCGCGTCCCCACATTCGACATCTCAGATGACATCATGAAAACCCCCGACATAGTGATTCCTCGCGTGCTAGAGCCGTAAATCTACATTTTGTGTCTTTTCATGATCATTTTGATCATTATTGAAGACACAGTCTCTAATGGACGTCTTTTCAGTATGAAATTGATTAAGACGGCACAAGACCCCCCTTTGGCGTCCGTATGCATCGTAATTGTAGCTACATATTTACATTATGACGCTTGTAAATGGCATTTTAGCGTCGGTAATTTCCGTTTTTAGCCTGTATATTTCCGACAAATTTTATTTTTGAGATCGTCTATTTTTCTAATGCATTGACTGGAAACAGCATCGCGGTTAAAAATTCGAAGGGTCATTCGTTAATATCGGGGACGATTGTGAATGATAGTTAAATCCATGCTGGCTATTCGCCTGGCTGAGCGAAAGATGAAGATATCTGAGCTTTCCCGGCGATCTGGCGTCAACAGAACCACGCTGACGCGAATGTATAATGATCAGATGGACCGAGTTGACTTGCTGATTTTAGCAAAATTGTGCAATATTTTGAACTGCAGTGTAGGCGATATACTGCACTTTGAAAAATTTAACTCAACCCGGCCATCGGAAATTTCCGCCATTTCTGTTCTTGATCCCATCCCGTGAATTAGATTCATTTCAGATCAACGGACACTGACAAAAGCGAAGCTGCCTTGAGCGAAGGATTCTGCAGATGAAGACGTCGCAGTTCACAGGCGAGCAGATCGCGTTCGCCCTTCATCAAGCGGAGATGGACACGTCCGTTGCCGAGCTGTGCCGCAAGGTGGGCAAATCCGAGACCATCCATCACGGCTGGATGCAGCACGACGGCGGCTTTGGGCCATCAGAATAGCCGAGGTCCCTATTGGATACGGTTATCGATGCATCCATGCATGGCTTCGATGGGAAGGCTGGTGGCGGCACGCGGCAAGCCGCTGATGCTGATCAGTGGTAATGGCACCGAACCGACCTCCACCTCGATCCTGCGCTGGTCACAGGAACGCCAAGTCGAACGGCATTGCGTTGTGCCGGGCAAGCCGACGCAGAACGCCTTCGTGGAGAGCTTCAACGGCCGGCTGCACGACGAATGCCTCAACGAGACGCCGTTCACCTCGCTGGCCCACGCCAGGTCGATCCTGGCTGCCGGGTAGCACGATTACAACATGATCAGGCCGCACGCGAAACTGTACGGGCGCACCCCCGCCGAGATCGCCGATCAACGGAGTTGGGGCGTGCGCCCAACCCCGTTGCCATTCCATCAGCCGGTCCCGAACACCGGCTTTACGCCGCCGGGTGAAGCGATTGCTGCAGGTCGTTCACAGCCTGATCCCGTCACGCTGTTGCGCGCTCAATAGCCGACCGTAACGAACACCGAATAGGACAACGCATCGACCGCCGGAGGCGGTGTCAAGCTTCCGGTTTCAAGCGTGATATTCGGCGCGATCTGCACCGCCCGCGGCGCGGAGGTGTCGGTGCGGCTGGCCGGGCCCTGCTCGGCCAACTGCAACACCGGATCACCAACATCTTCGGCGTCTGGCGGCACTGGATAAGGCTCTGCCGGCACCGGCGAGGGCGGGCTCGGCTCCACCGGCGGCGCGACGATCGCAACCAAGCTGGTCCGTACCGCCTCTGCCACCGGCGCAAGGGCAGGTGCTGGCGCAGCGTCGAGCGGCGGCAGTTCCGGCGGCGGCGGCGACGACGCAGGCGCAGGCGCAGGGGCAGGGGCAGGCGCAGGGGCACGCCCGGATGCCGGAAGAGCGGCGGCCGGCTCGCTTGGTGCTGTTGCCGGTGCTTGTGCTTGTGCTTGTGCCGGTGCTTGTGCCGGTGCTTGTGCCGGAGCTGTTGCTGTTGCCGGAGCTGTTGCTGTTGCCGGAGCTGTTACTGTTGCTGTTGCTGTTGCGAGCGAGGGTATGGCGGCCACCGTGGTGGTCACGCTGCTGTTCACTGAGCTGATGGCGGCGGTGATGGTGCTGACAACATTGGACGTGATGGTGAGCGCCGAGTCATTCGTGGGCGCCTGCGCAAAGACATAATTGGTGGCGGTCAGCCCGCTGCCATTGATCGGATAGGGGCCGGCGGGGCTCTTGTCGGTGGCGGTGGTTCCGAACACCAGCGTGCCGGTGGTCGCGCTTGCCAATGTTTCGCTGGCGATGAACCCGGTGACGCTGCCCTTGAACAAGGGATCGACCTGTCCAACCGTCCGCGTTGCGGTTTCGGCGACATAGAGAAGGGTGAGCGGTGTGATTGAACCGATCGCCGCCGAAACCGATTGCGGCAGGCTGTAGTTGGAAAGCAAGGTGCCGGTGCCGGCGGCAAAGTTGCTGCCGCCCAGCGTGGCGGATACCAGAAGGCCGCTGCCGGTATTGGCGCTGGCGAACCTGCCCTGGGCCTGGGTGACGCTGATGCTCTCGCCAGTTGCCAGGCCGGAAAATCCAAAGTTGCTGGCCGACAGCGCAGCCGCGGTGGTGCCGTCATAGGACCGCTGCACCGAACCGATCAGAGCGACAGTGAGCGCACGCGGCGTGACGTTGCCGATCTTGCCGGTGGCACTGGTCGGCAACACGTAGTTCGAAAGGAGCGTGCCCTGCGCGGCGGCAAAGTCCGCTGCGCCCAGGGTCAGCACGGTCGTTATGTTGCTGCCAACATTTGCCGATGCCAGCGTGGCCGCCGTCTTGGTGACGGTGATGCGCTCGCCGCTGACGAGGCCAGTGATGCTGAGATTGCCGGCGGTCAGAAGCACGCTGCTGCTGCCGTCATAAACGCGTTCGACCACGCCGATCAGGCCGACAGCAAGCGGACGCGGCGTAATTGTACCGGGCAAGCCGCCGCCGACCAATTGCGGCACGCTATAGCCCAGCACCGACCGGCCGGCGCTGTCGCGCACGGTAATGGAAAATTCGGGGATCAATAACTTGGTTGCAAGAACGTCGGAGCGATCGAAGCGCACGCCGCCCGACGAAATGGAAATGGTGGCAAGATCGCCGTTGATCGCGCCGGTAAGCCCAACCTGGTCAACGGGCAGGCTGCCGGCGTCGGTGCCGTCGTAAACCTTGGTGACAGGCGCGCTGCTTGTCAGGGACAGCACTGGCGCAATCGCATACAGGAAGCCGTTTGCGTCAGGCAGGGTTTCGGGCGGTGGTGCCCCGCCTTCGACCTGCGCTTCGGTGATGTTGTAATGGCGGAACTGGTAAGCCAGCGCTCCCGGCTTGTCGCCCGTCGTTGCCGAGAAGGGGTTGGCGTTGCCGCTCCACACCAGCCAGTTGGATTCGCCAGGATCAAGCGGCAGCGAGGCGGTCGCGTCGTTGATGAAGCCGGCCTTCCCGGCCAGACCGATCAATCCGGTCGTCTTGATCTGCGCGTCAGGGCCCAGCCTCAGGCGGCCAGCGGACTTGCTGAGGAAGCTTGTCAGCTTCCCGGTGCTGCCGATCACGCCGTTGAGTGTGAGGCCAGCCTGGGCGGTTATTGTCAGCTCGGTGTCGCCGACGGCTGATCTGGCAGCGTCGATTGCCGATATCACGGTCCAATCGGCGGCTCCCTGAAGCTCGATTTCGCCAGACGACCTCACCGTGATGGGGTTGGACAGCGTCGCGGCCACAGCCGATTCAGCCCGCAGCGTGCCGCCACTGATGATGATCGGCGTTTTGGCGATGTTGGCGATATTGCCCGTCACCAGCACCCCGTCCTTGATCACAAGCTCGCCGAGTGTGTTGCTGGCACCGTCAAGCCGGAGCACGCCTGGCCCGCTCTTGCCGAGCGAGACGGACGCAACGCCGCCGCTGATGGTGCCCGTGTTCAGGATTTCCAGGCTGACCGGGGCTGACGACAGCGCGATGGAGCCGGCAGTCAACTGCCCGGCCCGGATGCTGAGCGGCGAAGTCGCCGAACTCGTCAAGGTCGTGGAAGTTGTCGAACTTGTCGAGGTCGACGAGGTCGACGAGGTCGACGTGACATTGACCGTGTCGACCGTGACCGCATTCGACCCGAGACCGATGTTCTGGCTGGCCAAGGGCGTGCCGCTGGACAGGGCTGATCCGAAGGTCCCAGTGGTTGGCGCTGCGGTCACATTGCCTTGCATCAGCAACGTGCCATCGGTGTCGATCAATGTCGGTCCGGTCAATTCGACATTGCCGGTGAACCGGATCTGGCCTTCGGCAAGGCCTTGCGCCATGATGGTGCCGCCGGCCGCGATGCGTCCGCCGGGGCCGGCATCGAGCACGATCTGGCCGGAACGGATGCCCACTTTTTGCGCCATGACCATGCCGTTGGTGTTGATCACCGCTCCAACCGCTTCAGCGGCGGCGCGACCGGTCATCACGATGGTGCCGCCGGCGGCTGAAAGCGTGCCATTGTTGAAAATGCCGCCACCGATCTGCTGCGAGGTCAGATTCTGGGCGACGGCGAAGTTGATCAGACCGTCACCGGCAAAATCCAGCGTGAAGGCATTGCCGGCGCCCAGCGCGATCCTGTTGAGCTCCGCCGCGATCAGCGCGCTGCCGGCCCCGGTCGTGGTGACGCCACTGACAAAACTCTGGCCGTTCTGCACGCGCGTGCCCGCCAGCACGGCATAACCGGTGCCAGCCGCAGCGTTGATGATGATCTGGCCCTGGTTGAAGATGTTGGAATCGGTCACGCCCGTAATCGTCAACTGGTTGGCCGCGGCCATGAAATCGGCGATCTTGATGCTGCCGGTTGACGCCAGGAAGCCAGCGGTGGTGATGCGACCGCCGGTGCCAATGAACAGGCCCGATGGGTTCAGGATCCACACCTTGCCGTTGGCACTGATCGTGCCGTCGATCAACGTTCCCTGCCCGCCGGTCGCGACGCGGTTCAGCGTGATCGCACCGGCATTGGGCTGACTGAACACCAGGGTCTTGCCCGACGCCACCGACAATTGCTGCCAATCCAGCACCGCGCGCTGGCTGGTCTGGGTGATGGTGGTGGTCAAGCCGTCGCCACTGGTGACGACACTGCCGATGGTGCCGGCGCTGACCGCAAACGGCGGCGTCGTGGTCGGCACATTGATCTGCGCGCGCGCCGGCAATGCGGCCAATGAAAGCGCCATCGGCGCGGCAACGGCGAGCAAAGCCATGCGGGCGCGGTGGCCAAAGCAGGGTGGCTTCCTATTGATCATGGCACCCCCCTCAGAACAACAAGGTCGCGGTGAGATTGACGCGTTCGCCGCGCCCGGTCGTTTCCGAAACGGTGCGCCGCGCGCTGGCGATATGGGCATCCAGAGCGATCCGGCGGAAGGCCAGCGCCCGCAGGCCGATCCCCAGCGTCGACAGGCGGCTGGTGGCGGCCGTGCCACCAGCCAGGGGATTGACCACCGTCTCTGCCGCATCGCCAAAGCCATAGAGCTGGAGATTCTCGACACGCCCCTTCACCGAAAGGCGCCGCAGGTTCAGTCGCAGTTCGGCAAGGCCGCCGATGCCCTTGTCGCCGATGATGCTCGACGGATCATAACCACGCCCGATCAGACTGCCGCCGAACATCATCTGCTCGCCCGACAGCAGCCGCTGGCCGCTATACTGGCCCTGCACGACGAACCCGGCGCTCAACGGGCCGAACAGCGGCTGGTTCCGTTGCCACAGCAGGGTCAGCTTGCGGAAATTCGGTGCAAAGCCCAGCACCGACGGCAACCGCACGTCGCGATCATTGGCGCCGAAGGCCAGCACGCCTTGCGAGAAGCCCAGCCGCAGGTTCATGTCGCCGCCCAGCCAGCCGACCTGTCGCCACGCCAGCGCGACATCCGCGACGCTGCTGCGATCCTGTGTCACCGCCTCGCCCAGCGCGGAAACAAAGCTGCGGTTCACGGCGAAGCCAGCCTCCGCAAACAACGCGTCGGCGCGGTTGCGGATGAGCGGCAGCCGCAACCGCACACTGCCCGATCCGGAATGGCTGAGCAGACCGAGCGCCGAAACGTCGCCGCCGGGGCGCGCCTGCGCCACCACCAGACCCACGGCGGCAACGATGCCCCGCCCGCCGATCGGGATCGCATGGCGGATGGTCAACACCTGCAGTTCGTGCAGCCGTTCGCCAGCCGCCTGCAGCGTCAGATCGGTTGCGCCGGCCAGCCCCAGCGGCTGTGAGATCGTGGTGCCCATCGCCAGCGTCATCGGCCCGATCGCATCCGATGCCAGGTTGGAGAAATTGACGAAGGACTGCGGTGGCCGTCGCTCCACCTTCAGCACCAGATCGCTGCTCGCCGGCGCCACGCCGGGCTTGAGCACGCTGGTGGCGCGGATGCCCGGCATGTCGTTCAACAGCAGCATCGGCGATTCCAGATCGACGAGCCGCACCGGCCGCGCGCGGGTGACGGGCCCTACCATCCGCCTGCCCAACGCTGCCATCCTGGCATTGGGCGCTTCGACGAACAGTTCGGCGATGAAGCCTTCCAGCACCTGCACGTCCAGCGTTTCGTCGCGCACCGCCTGCGGCGGCACCAGCACACGGGTGAGGAAATGGCCGCGCGCGCGGTACAGCGCCTCCAGCTTTTCAGTGGCGCGGCGCAGATCATCCAGCGCGATCTTGCGGCCTTCCAGCGGTGCAAAGATGCGGGCAAGTTCGGCATCGCTGAACACGGTGGCGCCGGTCACCCGGATGCGGCGCACCGAAAATTCCAGTTCGTCCACGGCACGTGGCACGGCGGAACGTTCGGGGGTGAGCAGATTGAGATCATAAGTGCGTTCGGGCAGCGGCAGCGGCGCCACGCGCTGGCGCGAGATATCGGCCTGCGGCGGCAGCACCACGCGCGGAACCGTCTGCGCTGCTGCCGGCGCCCCGGCGACCAGCGATAGCACGAGCGCCACGCGGGCCGGATTGCGGTCACTTGTCATCCATCAACACCATCGTTGAGTGCTTGCCGGCCACGAGCCGTTCGTGATGGAATCGGGCCAGCGGATCATCCGGAAAGCGGCCCAGCAGCGCCGCAAAGCGCGGCTCCGCCTCGATCGCTTCGGCAGCCAGCAATTCATAGGCATCGGCATAATCGCCAATCAGCGCCCGATCCTCGGTATCGGCGATCGGCACATACAGGCCGGTCGCTGTCAGCTTGCCCTTCAACTGGATGTCGCCAATCTTGCGGAAGCGGCGTTCCGGGCAGGTATCGACGATCGATTGGGTGCAGCAGATGCGCGTGCCGAAATATTTGTTCACGCCCTCGGTGCGCGCCGCCGTATTCACCGTGTCGCCCAGCGCAGTGAAATCCATGCGCGATTGCGACCCGAAATTGCCGATCACGGCTTCGCCACGATGGATGCCGATGCGCGTCACCCCCATCGGCACGCCGCGCGCCACGGCATCCTTGCGGAACTGTTCGGCATAGACATCCAGGTCGAGCGCACACCTGACGGCGCGGTCGGCATGATCGGCCTGTTCAATCGGTGCGTTGAACACCGCCATGATGGCGTCGCCAATGAATTTGTCGATCGTGCCCTGATGGCGCAGCACGATCGTGCAGGCGCCGTCCAGATAGGCGTTGAGCAGATCCGACAGCGCTTCGGGTTCCAGCCCTTCCGAAAGCGTGGTGAAGCCGGCGATATCGGTGAACAGGAAGCTGGCATCGCGGCGGCGGCCGGACACGGTGGCGCTTTCGGGATTGCGGATCAGTTCCTCCACCACGGCCGGCGACACATAGCGTGAGAAGGTGCGCTGGATGAACTCGCGCTGCTGGCGCTCGCCGCGGCCGATAAGAAGATCCATGATCCACATCGCGCCAGCCAGCGCCAGGCTGGGGCCAAGCAGCGGCAACATCGGCAGGCCGTGGCCAAAGCCGATGATCGCGCCGGCCCACCACGCCGCCAGCAGCACCGCGCCCAGCGTCACATTGACGGCAATGCCCCGCCGCAACAGACTGATGCCGACGCCGGCTGCGGCAAAGGCTGCCGATACGCCGAACAGCATTGCCGGCGGCACCACCGGCGCGGCGCGGCCTTCGAGGAATTGGGCGATGCCGTGCGCCTGCACCAGCACGCCCGGCATATTGCCCAGATCACCATCATCGATGATTGAAAGCGGCGTCAGATGGCGATCGGTGATCGACAGCGCCGCCCCCAGCAGAACGGTGCGCCCGCGCAACAGTTCATCCGGCAGAAAGGGCAGATACAGCGCCGAAAACGTGGGGATCGCGGCGTTTTCGGCATCGGGTCGTGGCCGCCACGCAATGTCCTGCGCGGTGGTCGGCGGGGTGCCGCCCGACAATTTCACCATCGAAGGCACAAAGCCCATCGGCGCTGTCGGCGTGTAACGGCGCTGGCCCTTCACCTCCTCGCCACCCGGATTGATGCGCCGCACCGTGCCGTCGAACGCATCCGTCAACAGCAGGGCCTCCATGCGGTTGGCCGGTGGCACGAACGCCTGTTGATAGGCGTTCTGTTCGGGCGTCATGATCGTTTTCGACGCCGTGAAGCTGAACCGCAACGGCACCTTGGCAGTGGCGATCACGGCCTTTAGCTTGTCGTCCTTGGCGGGTTCAGTGGGCTGATCGATCAGAACGTCGACGCCGATGGCGCGCACGCCCTTGGCTTGCAGCGCAATGATCGCATCGGCCAGAAACGCACGATCAATGGGAGAACGATAGGCGAAGCGCGCCAGTGTGGCCTCGTCGATGGCGATCACCGCCAGATCGGACGACGGCGGCATGGGTGCCTGCATCGCCGCCACGCGGATATCCTGCAACCGGGTTTCCAGTTGCTTCAAGGGGGCGATCAGCAACACCGCGCCTGACGCCACGATGGAGACCACCACGGCCGTCAGAAAAGGGGCCCAACGCGCATTCATGACGAGGGCGGTACCGGGGCAGCCAGGCCGGCCTCGATCTGCCGCATCAGCGCATCGGCCTGCTGCACGCAGGCCTTTTCGAGCATCCACGCCGCCAAAACCGCAGGATCAGTGATGTCGGCCGGGATGATGTTGAGCCGGATGGCGCGTTCCTGCGTGCCGGTCTTGATGACGATCATCTTGGCACCATCCAGCCGCATAAGCGCCGGCGCGGTGATCTGGTCCTCCCCGGGCTTCCACTGGAAATTCGCCCGCCAGGAGCGATCCACCGGATAGACGACAAAGCTGGCCGCATCACTGGTGGCAGGGCGCCACCAAATCGGCGGCGCATCGTCACGGATGCAGCGTTCGCCCGGCCGCGACACGTCGATCAGCCATGGCGCGGGCAGAGCGGCCGCCAGAGCACCCGAGCGTACCGCCCCCACTGTGCTGGCGCGATCGTTGCGCGTGGCGATCAGCGCCGCCAGCGCCAGCCGCGGGTTCTGTACGGGGCCGCCAGCCGCAGCCGGCGGGCCATTGTGCGGCCCCTGTACGATGCTGACCCGGCCATCAGGGCCAACCAGCACGACACGCTCGCCCGGTTTCAGGGACAGCGGGGCCGCACTGTCGACCCGCGCACCAGGGCGGAGCTGGCCACCGCGCGCATCAACCACGACCAGCGGGTAGGCAAAAGCCGTGCCGGCAAGGGCGGCGGCGAGCGTGGCGGCGAACAGATGGACTGCGCGGATCACGGCTGGCTTCCATCGGCGAGCGGGGCGGTCTTCCCGTCGCCGATCACCACGAATGCGCCCCAGAAGAAGGGGTGGGCCGTGCGGGGCGATCGCAGGCTTGCGATCTGCGCCTCGCGCAGGGCCTCGTCCACCGAACGGTTGCGATCCGCGCCCAGCGACCCGAACAGGCCCCGCATCAGGGCGCCGGTGGCCGCCGATGGCACCTGCCAGTGGCTGGCCAGCACCGAACGCGCGCCGGCCCGGAAAAACGCATCGGCCAGCCCAGCCAGCGCGCCGGTACCCGTGCGCCCACCGCCCGGCGTTGCAGTGTTGCACGCCGACAGCACCACCAGATCGGCGCGCAGATCCATCGAAACGATCTCGCCAGCCGCCAGCAGGCCGTCGGCGGCCTCCTGCGCCACGGGTGCGGCGGGCGGAGTGAGCACCAGCCCCGGCTCGTTCTGGCATTGCAGTTCGCCGGGGATCAGACCGTGGGTGGCGAAATAGAGGATGCGGTAATCGCCCGGCGACGCCTTGCGCAACGCGGTTTCCGATGCGCCTTCGCCCATCAGCAGGGTGGCATCGACTGCGCCGATGGCGGCGGCGGCGTCGCGCACCTCCTGCCCCGTATCGGGCAGCGCCACCAGGCTGCGCAGCAGTTGCGGATCGACCGGCCCGCCGCCCCGGCAGCCGGCAAAGGCCCGCGCCAGCACCGAGCCGGCGCTCTGCTGGCCCGAAAGCGCCGGGTTGGCCACCGCCAGCATCATCCTGGGTGCGTGGCGCGCCATCTGCGTGGCGCGCAGCGCCATGAAACTCGACAGGCTGGGCGCGTGCGAGACGGCAAGGCGCTGCACGAGCCAGCTTGCCTCTGCATAGCGGCCGGGCTGCCGCGGCGTGGTGACGAGCACACCGAACGGCAGGCCCGAAAGCGCGCCGGCCGGGATGATGGTGAGCCGGTTGATGCCAGCCAGATCGGCGGGGCCGAGCAGTTGGCGATACAGATCGTGCGAGGCCGCCAGATCGAAATCGCTGACGCTGCCGCCCTCGATCTCCAGCCCGCGGCGCAGGCGGCGGACGGCATCGCCCAACGCCACATCGCCAAGGCCGACAGGGATCAATTGCAGGCCCGTGCGGCGCGCCAGCAGCACATAAGAACGATCGCGGCCAATCAGGAACTGGATCAGCCCTTCATCGTCGCTCAAGCGCGCGCGCACATCATCCAGCGAAACCTGCCGGGGTGTGGCGAGCGCGCCATATTGCGGGAACTGGCCGGCAACCTCGGCCGCAATCGCCGCCAGTTGGCGCTGTCCATCGGCAACCGCTGCTGCCAGCGTCGCCAACGCAGCGGCCGGCAGGCGATCATCGGAATCGGCGCCCTTGGCCTGTTCGCCAGCCAGACGCTCACGGGCTTCGGCAAGGGCTTGCGCGGTGGCGGACTGCCGGCGCAGCAGCGCGGCCAGTGCCGGCGTCTGCTCGGCGAGCCGCGCCGCCGACTGGTTGTTGCTGTGTTCCAGATCCGGCGCGCGCGACAGTTGGAAAGCCGTGAACACTTCGGCCAACAGCCCTTGCCGGTCGCGCGGTTCCGTCAGCGTCGGCAGCATCGCATCGACGGCCTGGGCAAAGGGGATCAGATCGGCATCCGACAACGCGTTGCGGTCGCGCGGTAGCCCCGCCGCCAGCGCAATGGCGCGGCGATAGGTGGCGACCGCGTTGGCCGGCAGCCCGCTCGACTGATAGCTGCGCGCCAACGCCACCCAAAGCCGCATGGTGGCGGTGGCATCGCCGAACAATCCTTCCCGCACCTTGAGAGCGGCCTGGAAATATTTCTCCGCCGCCGACATGCGCCCCAGTCCGGCGGTGGCCTCACCCAGCGTCGCCAGGATCTCGCCGCGCCACCACGGCGGGGCGCCGCTGGCGGCATTGATGCCCACCAGCGCCTCGCTGGCCCGCACGGCTGCGCTGGTGACATCGCCGGCCTTCAACAGCGCCGTTGCCTCCAGATTGAGCGCCATTGCAAGTTCGGCCCCAGCGATACTGCGAACCGACGCCTGCGAAGATGGACCATCATCTTCGTACAGCTGGCGCCATTGCGCCACGGCCGAAGCGGCCTCGCTGATGGCGCGATCTGCATCGCCCCGCAGCAACGCCAGCTGGGTGCGGTAGGCCGCCTGCCGTGCCACACGCGTCGGATCGGCCAGTGCTGCGGTGGCGGTTTCGGCCTGCCGCATCAGGGCATCGGCCTCGTCAGGACGGCCCGAAAGAGCCACGGCCAACGCCAGGTCCATCACCAGGCCGGCATTGCCGGCGGCGTCGTTCGGCAACAGCCGCTGCCGCAGCGACAGCGCCTGCCTGAAGGCGGCTTCGGCTGGCTGCACCGCCAGCTGCGCGATGTCGCGGCGGCCCTGCGACCAATATTGCCTGATCTGTTGCTGATCGCGCACGCTGCCGATCACCGGTTGATCGGGCCACCACTGCGCCACTTGCGCCGCCAGCCCGGCAGGGGCAGCGCGGTCGGTCGCCAGGGTCATCAGCGCAGGCGCTGCCGCCGCACTGCCGATCGCCGCCCGCAACTGGCCACCGACGATGGCGACAACCACCAACTGCTGCCAACCGTCGGCGCTGTTGCGGCAGGTTTCCACCAGCACATCGCCAAATGTCACGGCCGGCCGGCACGCCAGCGCCGCCAGTGGGGCCAATCGCGGGCGGGTTGCCGCCCAGGTGCGCGTCAGCCGTTCGGTCTCGCTTATGCCTGCGGCCTGCACCGGCACGGCAAAGCGCAGCACACGCCCCGCCTCGTTTCCGTCACAACGCAATATCTGCCCGCGCGGTCCGGCATCGGTGACCGTGCATTGCTCGTTTGAAAGACTTGCCAGTTCAAAGGGATCCGGCGCAAGTGCAGCCACCGGGTGTGCAATGGCGACAGCACCAAGCCAAATCGCCACCCTTCCCCAAAGGCCATATGAAACCGTCACCGCACCTCATCCACCAATTCCGAACCAATTGGGCTCCAGAGTGACAACAAAGATGTCCAAACGCACTCTGAGATAGAACCTTGAGCGGTCGTAATTTCCTTGGCCTGCTGCCCGTTTGCTGGACGGTCCGGAGCTGGAACGCTCTGGCGAGGCACGGCCTGGCCTGGACCAGATGAGCTGCTGCCGGATTCGGGGGGCACCGAAACAAGATGCTTTGTGGAACCGGAAAACATGAATGCCACGACGCAAATCCAGCCGCGAATTCAAGCCCGAGGCGGCAACGCTGATCGGGGATCGTGGTTTGACGATGGCGCAAGCCCGACGCCATGCTGCATCAGTGCGAACAGGGCAGCCAATAGACCAGCGAGCAGTTCCAGCAGCGGACGGTCGATAACGGCGTCACCCGTTCGATCAGCCGCTCAGGCAATATTTGGGACAGGTGAGATCGCCTCCGCGCCAAGGGGCGCTGGATCGGCCCCCACTCAGTGCGATCTGCCCGCCTGGGGCAACAGCTTGAACGTAAGTCCGGCATGCGCCTGCAGTCGATCGATCAGCAAATCCCCCATGATCGTCGCAGGCGTCCAGAAACCTCCCGCCACCTCGGCAGGGACGTCTTTGGCAAGGCAGGCGGCGGCCTGAGACAACATCTTGGCGGTTGAGCCATAGCCGGGATCGCGGTCCCCTGTGACCCGGCACCCGATCGTGTCGCCCTTTGCAGTCGACCCGAGGAAAACAAGATCAAAGCCGCCTTCCAGTTGCGCCTTTTCGCTTGGTCCTTCGCCCGGCTTTGGCAGCACCATGGTCTCGAGCAGCCAACGCACAGGCGGCACAGCCAGGCCGACCATAAGCGCATTCACGCCCCAAGTCGCCGCTTGGGCCCTCCGCTTGCCTTTCGCGCCCCCGCCCGTCACCACAGCTTCCTCGTACTGGAATTCAGCACCATAGCTCTTGTTGCCCAGAGCGTTGGAGCGATGCACGACCCGTATATTGATGCCCGCCATGACGAAGGGGGCAAGCCAGCCGCCAGAGACATCATCATAGGCGATCTTCACATCCGGCTGTGTAATCGAGAAGCCATGGCCAGGCGGGCAAAGGCTATAGGGGTCTTTCAACTCGCGCCGCAGATCAGCGTCGCCGACAGCTTCCTTGACCATGTTGATCATGCTCGCGATCGTGCCCCCCGACGCGCCGCCCTTGATGCTGACGACGCGCATCGCGATACGGTCGCAGGGTTGACCATAGTGTTCCAACGCGCGGCGCTGCAGAAAATGGACGCCCAGATCGGAGGGGATGGAGTCGAAACCGCAGCAATGCACGATCCGCGCGCCGCTGGCCTTCGCATCGGCCGCATGGCGTGACTGCATCTTGCGGATCCACTGGGGTTCGCCCGTCAGGTCGCAATAGTGGGTGCCGGTCGTGGCGCACACCTGCACCAAAAGGTCACCATAAAGCGCGTATGGGCCGACGGTGGACATAACGACCTTGGTCCGGGCACATATTTGCACCAACGCGTTTTCGTCAGCCGCGTCGGCCACAATTAGCTCTATCCCCGCCAGCCCGATCGTATCGCTGAGTTGCTGCAGCTTGCTGAGCGAACGCCCGGCGATGGCCCATTTGATGGACCCGTCGGCAAACTGCGTGTGCATATAGCGCGTGATGATCTGGCCGACGAAGCTGGTGGCCCCGTAAACGATGATGTCGAATATCTTGTCTGCCATTTTATCCTGCTGCGTCAGTGATTGTTCAAAAAGCGCCCAGCCTGCTGACGCGCACAAGTGCGGCCAGCGGCCTATCGCTGATAGACCAGCTTGCCGCTGACGATGGTCGCCCGAATCTTGCCGGCCAGGATTTTTTCCGGCGCGGATCCGGCAAGGGCGAAGGGATCAATATCCATGACCGTCAGATCAGCCCATCGGCCCTTGGCAATGATCCCCGTCTGGTCTTCGCGGAAGGCGGCATAGGCCGACCAGTTGGTATAGGCCCGGATCGCTTCTTCGATCGTCAGCCGCTCTGCCGGATACCATCCGCCGGCGGGCTGAAGCTGCTTGTCCTGACGGGTGATCGCGGAATGGAGGCCATAGAAGATGCTGTGATCGGAGCCCGGGTTGTCGGCATTGAAGGTCAGTCGCGCGCCAGCGCGGCGCAGCGTGCGCCAGGCATAGGCGCTAGGCACGCGCTGCGGGCCCAGGCGATCTTCGGCCCAGCTCTTGTCCTCCACCGCGTGGGGCGGTTCCATCGAGGCGATCACCCCCAGCCGGGCAAAGCGCGGCTGGTCTTGCGGAGAGATGACCTGGGCGTGTTCGATCCGGTGGCGGCCCTGTGCGGTGCCCGGATCAGCCTTGAACCCCGCTTCAAGGAAATCGAGCGCTTCGCGGTTGCCTGCATCGCCGATGGCATGGATCCCGAGCTGGAAGCCGGCCTTCATCGCCGCCTTGGCCAAATCCTGGTCAAAGCCATAACCGCCACCGCTGATCCCGCGGTGGCCCGGCTTGTCTTCATAGTCGGCCAGCAGCCGCGCCCCGCGCGATCCCAGCGCGCCGTCGTAATAGGCCTTGACCGCGCGCGTGACGAGCATGGAGTCACTGTCCCGGTCCGGCCCCCTGGCGATCCACTGCCGCATCAAGGGCGGGTCGCGCAGCGAGAGCAAGGCATAGACCCGGATCGGCAGGCGGTTCTGGTCCTCCAGCTGCTGCAGTGCGGCCATCGCCTGGCCGCCCACGCCGGCTTCGTGCACCGAGACATAGCCGTCGCTGGCCATCTGCGTGAGGCCCTTCAGCGCATGGCGCGCGACCACCGCCTGCGGCTCGGGCGGCACCGCCGCGTCGACCATTGTTGCCGCGCGGTTCAGGAACAGGCCATTCGGCTGGCCATCCGGCCCCAGCCGCATCTCGCCCCCGACCGGCACCGGGCTGGCCCTGGTGATCTTGCCGGCATCGAGCGCGGCCTGGTTGGTCCAGATGGCAAAACCGTGCAGACTGCGCAGCACCACCGGATGATCGGGCACCGCTGCGCTCAACTGCTGCTTGTCCGGATAGCGGTTGGCCCAGGCCCCCTCGTCCCAGCCGGCACCGAAGATCCATTCACCCTTGGGGACAGACTTTGCCCGCTCGGCCACCTTTGCGACCGCCTGCGCTTCGGTGGCAACATCGGTCAGGTCGACCGATTCCAGCTTGGCGCCCAGTTCGACGAAATGGGTATGCGAATCGACCAGCCCGGGGACCACGGTCGCGCCGTTCAGATCGATCACCCGGGTCCGCTTGCCGCGCAGCGCCAGCGCCCCCTTGTCGCTGCCGACATAGATGATCTTGCCGCCGCGGATCGCCACCGCTGCGGCATCGGGGTGCCACGTGCCGTTGGCAAAGGGCGCATCGGGCGCAGGCTTGCCATCGCGCGCGGGCTCGCCCCAGAGCAGCGTATAGACATGGGCGTCGGTCAGAATCAGATCCGCACCGCCGGGATCGGCCTTGGCCGTTGACGGGGTAGCACTGACGGATATCAGGACGACGCCGAGCACGCTTGCGAACAGACCCGCCTTCATATCCATTTGCTCCCTGGCATGTTCGTCGTCAGACTATTTGAGCCAGCTGGCGGCGCAGATTGGCGGAGGGTCGGCCCCATATGGGATTGATGTTAGGCGGCGATCTTGCGGTGTTGCAAGCGCCGATGGTCGATACAGTCACACGGAAAACCGGCCTTAGGTCGTGAACTCATAAGCGGGAACGTCTGCAATGGGGTGGGGAGCGGACAGTCAGGTTTCGGGGTCGCCGGTGCCGACAGCTGCCATGACATCCAATTGCCGCCTTTATCGATCGGGGTCGAGTTAAGGAAAAGCGAGCGGTGCCGTGATTTGACTTTTGCCGGCTGCAAGATAATCCTTTGCAATGACTAGTTACACATCCCTGTACGAGCGTCCTGATCTGTCTACCAAGCGCCTGTCGTTGCGCCGTCCGAATGACAGCGACGTGAACGCCATCGTGAGCATCGTCGGGGACTGGGAGGTTGCCCGACGCCTTGCACGTGTTCCCCATCCTTATGGCCCGTCCGACGCTCGGTTTTTTCTAGAACAAGTCGTACCTGCCGGATGGGTATGGGCCATAACCCTGCACGGATTCGATGTGCTTTTAGGCGTGATCGGCCTGTCGCCGGACGAGGCTGCAAACACGGCCGAGTTGGGCTACTGGCTGTCGCCTGCCCATTGGGGTCAGGGGATTGCAACCGAAGCTGCAAGAGCCGTCGTTTCGTTCGGCTTTGAAAACCTTGGCCTTCCCGTTCTCCAGTCCGGCTATTTCGAGGACAATCCAGCTTCGGGGCAAGTGCTTCGAAAGCTTGGTTTTGTTGAAACCGGACGAATAATGCTCCCATGCCTCGCTTCAGGTGGCGAAGTGCCATCGATAAGAATGGAACTGCCGCGCTCTTCATGAGGTGGCCTATGCAAAACGACTGCTAAACCGGCGCTCCTTATCGGGCTTTCTCAAAATTGCTTATCGGGGAAGGAGAATGGGGACGCAGCGATCTGTTTGTATGGTCGGTTTCGGGATCGCTTGGCGATCGATGGATCGACTGAGCTTGGGCGAAAGCAGCCGCGCGGCTTTATGAGTCTACGTCCTGGGGCCATCCCCAAATTATGGGCTTGCGCAGCCGTGGCGTGGCGGCAAGCATGCGGGCGGACAAGAGGACCCTGACCATGACCAATATCTTCACCAATCCCGAGATGAACGATCTGCGCATGTCGGAAAAGGCGCGGCCGCTCTTCGATGCCGTTGTCCGCCACATCAACGACAATGTCGTGCCGATTGCGGAGAAGTTCGAGGAACTGGGCAAGGGCCGCGCCGATCGTTGGAGCTGGGCGCCGGGGCAGCTGGAATTGCTGCAGACGGCGAAGGACAAGGCCAAGGCGGCGGGCCTCTGGAATTTCTTCCTGCCCAATGCCGAAACCGGCGAGGGGCTGAGCAATCTGGACTATGCCTATATCGCCGCCGAACTGGGCAAGGTGCCGCTGGCATCGGAATCATTGAACTGCTCGGCGCCCGACACCGGCAACATGGAAGTGCTGGAACGGGTTGGCACGCACGAGCAGAAAGAGCGCTGGCTGGAGCCGCTGCTGGCAGGCGAAATCCGCTCGGCCTATGCCATGACCGAGCCTGATGTGGCCTCGTCCGATGCCAAGAACATCCGCACCCGCGCCGTGCGGGATGGCAAGGACTGGGTGATCAACGGCGAGAAATTCTATATCTCGGGTGCCGGCGATCCGCGCTGCAAGGTGATGATCGTGATGGTGCGCACCAGCGACGATGGCCCGGCGAGCAGCCAGCAATCCCAGATCCTGGTGCCGATGGACACGCCTGGCGTGAAGATCCTGGGGCCGATGCATGTGTTCAGCGAAGATCACGCGCCGCGCGGCCACATGCATCTGCGCTTTGAAAACGTCCGGGTGCCGTATGGAAACATCCTGCTCGGCGAAGGCCGCGGGTTCGAGATTTCACAAGTGCGGCTGGGGCCGGGGCGTATCCACCACTGCATGCGCACCATCGGCAAGGCCGAGATCGCGCTGGATTACATGGTGAAGCGCGGCAATAGCCGCGAGGCGTTTGGCCGCCCGCTGATCATGCTGGGCAAGAATCTGGAACTGATCGCCCGCGCCCGCATCGAGATCGAGGCGATGCGGTTGATGGTGCTGAAGGCTGCCAAGGCGATGGACGTGCTGGGCAACCGCGAGGCGCGGGTGTGGGTGAGCATGGTGAAAGCGATGGTGCCGGAAAAGACCTGCCAGATCATCGATCAGGCCATCCAGATTCACGGCGCCGCCGGCATCTCGCAATGGACACCGCTGGCCGAACTCTATGCCGACGTTCGCCACCTGCGCTTTGCCGATGGTCCGGACGAGGTGCACCACATGGTTGTCGGACGGCACGAGACGGGGCTGCACTGATCGTTCAGCCCGCCCGTCTCAGATTGAATTGCGTTTTGATTGATGCACTTCAACTCCCTCCCCCTTGCGGGGAGGGCGACTCGCGCCTCTTGGCGCGAGCGGGGTGGGGGTTGCGCCTTCGGTAGCAGCAGGCGGGAACCCCCACCCCGCTTCGGCCTCCTTGCGCGCGACGTCATCGAACCGGGGAAAGTCCTTACAAAGTTGGGCCCGTGTTTTCGTTGGTGCGCCAAAGCTCGACGATCGTGCGCAGCGCCGTGACAAACGCCAGCGGCTGATCGAGCATGAGGTGGTGGCGCGCCTTCGGAATGGCCATGATCGGTATATCGGTGCCGCCCAATTCCCGTAGATATTCAGCCGAGTCCGGTGTGAACAACAGGCTTTCCGCACCATAAACGATGGCCTTGCGGCCCGGAACGGCAACAACGCGCTTGCCCATCGCATGCCACCCCGGCTCCGCGTCGTTCTGACGGAAAACTTGCGGATCAAATTTCCAGGTCCAGTCCTCGCCGGCCCGACGCAGCGAGTGAAAGGCCATATAATCCATCAGGAACGGCTCACCGACAGGCTGTGGCGGGGACAGCACGTATCGGCTGCGCGCGGTGGGATAGTCCGGATAGCGGCGTTGCGGCTTGTCGGGGTCGCCCGAACCCGGACGCCCGTTGCCTTGCCGGTTTCGCGCCTCCAGCACCTCGGGCCGCAGCACCATCATGTCGCACAGGATCAAGCCGGAAAATCGGTCCGCAGCCAACGCCAACGCGGTCAGGCCGACCGAAGCGCCAAAGCTGTGCGCAATGATGACCGGCTTGGCCGGTCCATCGAACAGCCCAAGCGCCTCGGCAACCCCGACCATCTCTGCGCCGCGCGCATGCGCGTCGCAGCCAGGCCGGTTGGCGCTATCGCCCATTCCCGACAGGTCATAGGCGATGACATGATGATCCCCCGCCAGAAACGGTGCGATGAACGCAAAGCACCGCGCATGCGCCAGAAAGCCATGCGTCATCAGGATCGGAGGATGCGAGCGGTCGCCCCACCGAAAATAATGGATGCGCGTTCCCGCTACGTCGATGAAGCCTTCCTCGCGCGGCACGGCGAGTGCTTCATGAAACCAGTCGGGCAGCGCATCGGGCCGCGGTGCCCAAAGCGGGTCGATATCATCACGTGCGTCCACGCAGGGACCTCCTTGCAAACCGTTTGCATTTAGCGGTCCTTTCACGTCAGGACAAAGCCCTGAGATGCTGCAGGTTCAATGGTGAGGTGGTCCCGGAAAACCGGACAGGATGTCAAACCGTTCCCGATCTGAAGCATGGACGGGAGTTAAGACGATGAGAAAGCGGCATTCGGCTGATGTCAGGGCCAAGGTTGCCCTGGAGGCGAGCCGCGCCGACAACGTCCTAACATATTGATTAGGATCGATTTTACCTTCATGGTCGGGGAGACAGGATTCGAACCTGCGGCCCTCTGCTCCCAAAGCAGATGCGCTACCAGACTGCGCCACTCCCCGACGCATGCTTGCCCTAGGTGACGGCCCCGAAAAGTGCAAGGCTGGGCTCTGTTCGGCCTGTCACCGTCCATCTGATTGCAAAAGACCGGCCCCGGCCCGGCATCCCGTCCCGGCTTTTGACACGATTGACGAATCCGGCGGGAATTGGCGTTGAAAAGGCGTCCAGGATCGTCACCGGCACCATTCCCGAACAGCATGATGATGACAGAATGGCGGCGTGCAGGACAGGCCAGCGCGCGGACGATGGACCCGACGGGCGGGTTTCGGTGCGTCGGCCATGGTCGCTGGCGTCCCGGTATTACCAGAATCAAAATACGTAATATTGCCGATTGCTGCCCGGCGGGCGCCCCGGCATGCCGAGGTCGCACAATTTGGGGCAGGTTTATGGGCATGTTTGGCAGGATCATCAGTGGGGCGCTGCTCCTGGCTGCGACCGCCTGCGGCTCCGGCAGCAATGCGCCGCCACCGAAGCGCACGGAATTCAGCGTCGGCTGGTCGATCTATGCCGGCTGGATGCCATGGCCCTATGCCGCCCAGGCCGGCATCGTGAAGAAGTGGGCCGACAAATATGGCCTGAAAATCAGCATCGTGCAGATCAATGACTATGCTGAATCGGTCAACCAGTTCACCGCCGGCAAGCTGGATGGCGTGACCGTGGCCAGCATGGACGCGCTGACCATTCCGGCGGCGGCCGGCAAGGACACCAGCGCGATCATCACCGGCGATTATTCCAACGGCAACGACGGCCTGGTGGCCAAGGGCGCGGCCAGCCTCGCTTCGCTGAAGGGTCGGCCGATCAATCTGGTCGAGCTGTCGGTGTCGCATTATCTGCTGGCGCGCGCGCTCGACAAGGCCGGGATGACGCTGCGCGACGTGAAAACCGTCAACACGGCCGATGCCGACATCGTCGCCGCCTTTGCCAGCCCGGATGTCGAGGCGGCGGTCACCTGGAACCCGCAACTGTCGGCAATCACCGCCCAGCCGGGCGCGAAACTGCTGTTCAGTTCTGCCGACGTGCCCGGCGAGATCATCGATCTGCTGGTGGTCGATACGGCCACGCTGAAGGCCAACCCCGATCTGGGCAAGGCGCTGGCCGGCATCTGGTTTGAAACCGTGGCCTTGCTGCAGCGCCAGGATGCCCAGGGCAAGGCGGCGCGCGCGGCGATGGCGCAAATGGCCGGCGCCAGCCCCGAACAGTTCGACAAGCAACTGGCCACCACCTTCTTCTATGCTGATCCGAAGGCGGCGGTAGCAGCGACGGCCAGCGCGGCGCTGATCACCACCATGACCCGCGTGCGCGATTTCTCCTTCTCGCGCGGGTTGTTCAAGGGCGCTGCCAGCGCCGACGCCGTCGGCATCGGCTTTCCGGGCGGCAAGGCGCTGGGCGATCCGGCACGGATCACGCTGCGCTTTGACGAACGCTTCATGCAGATGGCGGCCGATGGTGCGCTATGATCGGGCGCAGCCACGCACGCCCGCATGCCAGTGATGTTTCGCCTTGTCGGGGGTGAGCCAAAAGATCAGCCGCCAGCAAGCCGTGCTGCTGGGCGCAGTGCCGATGGCGGCGCTGGCCATCGCCTATCTGGTGGCGGCGGCGATGCGGCACGCGGCCAATCCGGCCGATCGCCTGCTGCCGCTGCCCGGCGCGATGGCGTCGGCGCTGTGGGCGCTGGCGGCACAGCCCGATCCGCTCACCGGCAATTATCTGTTCTGGGCCGATACGCTGGCCAGCCTGCAACGGCTGGGGTTGGGCATGGGGATTGCGACGGTAACCGCGTTGCTGATCGGGCTGGCGCTGGGCGCCTTGCCCTTGGCGCGCGCCGCGCTGGGGCCGCTGGTGGTGGGCGTGGCGGTGATCCCGCCGATCGCGCTGCTGCCGATCCTGTTCATCGTATTGGGCCTTGGGGAGACGGCCAAGGTCGCCCTGATCGTCATCGGCGTCGCCCCGGTGATGATCCGCGATCTGGCCGGGCATGTGGCCGGCCTGCCCCCCGAACAGATCATCAAGGCGCAAACCCTGGGGGCCAGCAGTTGGCAGGTGATCCTGCGCGTTGCCCTGCCCCAGGCCATGCCGCGGCTGATCCAGGCCGCGCGGCTGTCGCTGGGCCCTGCGTTCGTGTTCCTGATCACCGCCGAAGCCATCGCGGCGGACGTCGGGCTGGGCTACCGCATCTTTCTGGTGCGGCGTTATCTGTCGATGGACATCATCATTCCCTATGTCGCGTGGATCGCCCTGCTGGCGATCGCGATGGACATGGCGCTGGTGGCGGGCGGGCGCCGGCTGTTCCCGTGGGCCGGGCGGCCATGACCGCGCTGCTGCAGATGCGCGACGTGTGGGTCGAATATGGTGACCGCATCGTGCTGGAACGGCTGAATCTCAGCATCGAGGAAGGCGCGTTCGTCTCCATCGTCGGGCCATCGGGCGCCGGGAAATCCAGCCTGTTGCGGCTGGTGCTGGGGCAGGAAGCGCCGACGCGCGGCCAGATCCTGCTGGATGGGCAACCACTGGCGGCGCAGTGCGGCCCGGACCGCGGCGTGGTGTTCCAACGCTATTCGGTGTTCCCGCATCTGACCGCGCTGGGCAATCTGATGCTGGCCCGCGAGTTCGCCGCCAGCCCGATCCTGGCCCGGCTGTTCGGCACCGCCCGGCGCAGCGCGCGCGAAGACGCGCTGGCGATGATGGCAGCGGTGGGCCTGGGCGATGCCGCCGGCCTGTATCCGGCGCAGATGTCGGGCGGCATGCAGCAGCGCCTCGCCATCGCCCAGGCGCTGATGATGCGCCCGCGCATCCTGTTGCTGGACGAACCGTTCGGCGCGCTCGATCCCGGCATCCGTGCCGACATGCATGTGCTGATCCGCCGGCTGTGGCGGCAGCACCGCCTGACCATCATCATGGTCACCCACGATATCCGCGAAGCCTTCACGCTGGGCACGCGGGTGATCGCGCTCGACAAGCGCCGCCACGATCCGCACGCGCCGCATCGCTTTGGCGCGGTCGCCACCTATGATCTGGCGCTGAAGCCCAAGGACGAGGCGCTCGACACGGTTGCGGTGGCCGGCGCATGAAAACGCAAGGCCCCGCGCCGCTGACCGCCTTGGCCCGGCTCAGCATCAGTCTGCCGGCGGCGCTGATGCGCAAGCTCGATGCGATGCTGCACGAACGCCAGATTGCAACACGATCGCAGTTGATTGCCGAGTTGATCAGCAATGCCGTGGCCGAGCATGAAGCGCTGGCGCACCCCGACGCGATCTTTGCCGGCACCATCACGCTGGTCTATCGCGCCGATCGCGGCCGGGTGCGCACGCAGCTTGCCCAGATCGAATCCGAATTCCTGAAAGAGGTGATTTCGGCCCAGCATGTCTTCCTGGAGGATGACCAGTCGCTGGAGGTGCTGTTGCTGCAGGGGCCGGCATGGCGGCTGCGCGCGCTGGCCGATGCGCTGCGCATGGTGCGCGGCGTGCAGCAACTGGATCTGGTGACCACAACGGCGCTGCTGCCGCCGCTGCATGAACAAGAGCGCACTGCAAATGGGAAACGGCTGCAATGATGGATAACACGCCCCTGCCCGGTCATGCGCTGGCCGATCCGCTGGCCGCGCGCGATCACGCCCGCGCGCAGGGCGGCACGATCGTGGAGGCCATGCCGATGCTGCCGCCGCTGGCCGACGACCTGCCTGCCGGCGTGGCGGCCGACGATCTGCTGTGGGAGGAAACCATCGCGGCGGGCGGCTATGCCACCCGCAGCCTGCCGCGCGGCGCCCGGCTGCGGCTGATCGATCTGCACGGTGATGCGGCGGCGACCATCCAGATTTTCAATGCCGAAATGCCCGGCGAGCGGTTGAATGTCGCCGATACGGTGAAGATCCAGTGGAATGCCTATCTGGGTGCCGGAAAGCTGCTCTTGTCCGACATGGGCCGGGTGCTGATGAGCATCGTTGAGGACAGCGCCGGCACGCATGATGCCTTCTGCGGCGCGTCCAGCCCGGTCAGCAACGCGGCGCGCTATGGTGACGGTGCCAACAGCGGCACGCACCCGTCGGCGCGCGATCGGCTGCTGCTCGGCGCGGCCAAACATGGCCTGGGCCGGCGCGATGTGCATCCGTCGATCACCCTGTTCAAGGGCGCGCGCATCGAAAGCGATGGCACGATCACGCCCCAGATCGGCCCGTTCGCGCCCGGCCGGCACATGTTGCTGCGCGCCGAGATGGACCTGATCTTCGTCGTGGCCAATTGCCCGCACGTGCTCGATCCGCGTGACGGTTACACGGTGACGCCGCTGCGCGCGACCGCCTGGCGCGGGGCCATCACGCCCGTCGATGATCCCATTCGCACCGCGACACCGGAAGGGCTGCGCGCCTTTCTGAATGTCGAAGACCATTATCGCCGCTGAGGATGCCTGCCATGCCCCTTGATCCGCATCTGGCCGGCCTGCCCGGCGCCATTGTCCATGATGACATCGTGCCGGCGCGCGCGCCCTGGCTGCATCCCGTCGCCGCCGGGCAGACGCTGCGCATCGTCGATCTGGAAGGCAATCAGGCGGTGGATTTCCTGATCTACGCCGCCGCCGATGATGCCGAGCGTTACAGCGCCCAGGATACGGTCGCGTGCCAAGCCAATCTGTTCCTGCGCACCGGCACGCGGCTGATGTCGAATGAAGGCCGGCCGATGATGACGATCATCGCCAGCGCCATCCCCTATCACGACACGATCGGCGGCGCCTGCAGTTGCGAATCCAACACGCTGCGTTATGGCCATCACACCAAATCGCAGCACGCCTGTGTGGAAAATTTCCTGGAGGCCAATCTGGGCCAGGGCCGCGGCAAGCGCGACATTGTTTCCAACATCAATTTCTTCATGAACGTGCCCGTCGAAGCCGATGGTGCGCTGGGCATTGTCGATGGCCTGTCGGCTCCCGGCCTGACGGTGGATCTGCGCGCCGAGATGGATGTGATCGTGGTGGTGTCCAACTGCCCGCAGATCAACAATCCCTGCAACGCCTTCAATCCCACGCCCGTGCGCATGATCATCAGCGCATGACATTCGATACCATCCTGATCGCCAATCGCGGCGCCATCGCCACGCGGATCATCCGCACCGTGGGCGCGATGGGCCTGCGTTCGGTCGCGGTGTTCTCCGATGCCGACGAAGCCTCTGCCCATGTCGCAGCCGCGAACGTGGCCGTGCGTTTGCCCGGGGAGCGGCCAGCCGACACCTATCTCGATGGCGTCGCCATCATTGCCGCCGCCAAGGCCACCGGGGCCGGTGCCATCCACCCCGGCTATGGCTTTCTGGCGGAGAACGCCGATTTTGCGGAGGCGTGTGCGGCGGCCGGCATCATCTTCATCGGCCCGACGCCGGACAATATCCGCAGCTTTGGCCTGAAGCACAGTGCGCGCGCCCTCGCCGAAGCCAACGACGTGCCGCTGGCGCCGGGCAGCGGGCTGTTGCGCGATCTTGACGAAGCCAAAACTGCCGCAGCGGCAATCGGTTATCCGGTGATGCTGAAGGCCACGGCGGGCGGCGGCGGCATCGGCATGCGTGTGTGTGCCGATGCCGCGGCGCTGACCGAGGCGTATGATGCGGTGGCGCGGCTGGGGCAGAACAACTTCGGCGATGCCGGCGTGTTTCTGGAACGCTATATTGCGCGCGCCCGCCATATCGAGGTGCAGATCTTCGGTGATGGACAGGGCCGCGTGGTCGCGCTGGGCGAACGCGATTGTTCGTTGCAGCGCCGCAACCAGAAAGTGGTGGAGGAAGCGCCCGCCCCCAATTTGCCCGATGCCGTGCGCACGCAATTGTTTGCCGCCGCAGTGCGGCTGGGCGAAGCCGCGCGGTATCGCAATGCCGGCACGGTGGAATTTCTCTATGATGCCGACACGCGCGACTTCTATTTCCTGGAAGTGAACACCCGGCTGCAGGTCGAACATGGCGTGACCGAAGCGGTGATGGGCATCGATCTGGTCGAATGGATGATCCGCGCTGCGGCCGGCGATTTTGCCATGCTGAACGCGCCGTCGCCGCAGCCGAATGGCCACGCCGTGCAGGTGCGGCTTTATGCCGAAGATCCGGCGCTGGACTATCGACCGACCACCGGGCTCCTCACTGCGGTGGAATTCCCCGCCGATATCCGCACCGAAACCTGGGTGATGGCCGGCACCATGGTCAGCGCCTTTTACGATCCGATGCTGGCCAAGCTGATCGTGCATGCGGCCACCCGCGACGCCGCGGTGGCCGGGATGGCGCGCGCGCTGGACGCGGCCCGCATCGATGGCATCGAAACCAATCTGCGCTGGCTGCGCGAGGTGGTGCGCATGCCCGCCTTCACCAGCGGCGCGGTGTCCACCCGCGCGCTGAACGATGTCGCCTATGCGCCGCGCGGGATCAGGGTGATCTCTGGCGGCACCGCCACCACGGTACAGGATTGGCCGGGCCGGTTGCATTACTGGGCGGTGGGTGTGCCGCCATCCGGGCCGATGGATGATCGCTCGTTCCGGCTCGGCAATCGCCTGCTTGGCAATGCCGAGGGCACCGCCGGGCTGGAGATCACCGTCACCGGGCCGAAGCTGGCCTTCACGGCCGCAACGCGCATCTGCCTGATGGGTGCCGATTTCGGTGCGACGCTGGATGGCGCGCCGGTGGCGCGTGGGCAAGCCATCGACGTGGCGGCGGGGCAAATATTGGCCATGGGCCGCGCGCAAGGGGGCGGTATCCGCGCCTATCTGCTGGTGGCCGGCGGCTTCGATATCGCGCCCTATCTCGGCAGCCGCGCGACGTTTGATCTCGGCGGCTTCGGCGGCCACGGTGCGCGCCGGCTGCTGGCGGGGGACATGCTGCACCTGGGCGACGAACCGGTGGGCGAAGCGCTGCCGGCCGCGCCCTTGCCGGCGCTGCCCAGCCAGTGGAATGTGCGGGTGATCTATGGCCCGCACGGCGCGCCCGAATTCTTCACCCCGGACGATATCGCCACCATCGTCGCCGCCGATTGGCAGGTGCATTACAACAGCAACCGCACCGGCGTGCGCCTGATCGGGCCAAAACCGCACTGGGCGCGCCGCGATGGCGGCGAGGCCGGGCTGCACCCATCCAACATCCACGACAATCCCTATGCCATCGGCGCCGTCGATTTCACCGGCGACATGCCGATCATCCTCGGCCCCGATGGCCCCTCGCTGGGCGGCTTCGTCTGCCCGTTCGTGGTGATCGCTGCCGATCTGTGGAAAATCGGCCAGTTGGTGCCCGGCGATACGCTGCGCTTCGTGCCGGTGACGCAGGATGACGCGCGGACGGCCGATGCGGCGGCCAAGGCACTGCTGGCCAACGGCACTGCACCCACCGAAGGCCCGGCGCGGCCGATCGCGGCGCTGTCCCCGATCCTCGCCGAAACCCCGGCCACAGCTACCCGGCCGCGCGCCGTCTATCGCGCCCAGGGCGATCGCTACATCCTCGTCGAATATGGCGAGATCGTGCTCGATATCGAATTGCGCATCCGGGTGGCGGCGCTGGCCACCGAACTCGATCGCCGCGCCCTGCCCGGCGTCGTTGATATCGTGCCGGGCATCCGATCCCTGCAACTGCATTTCGACGGCGAGCGGCTGGATCAGGCCGGCGCGCTGGCGGCGCTGCTGGCGGCGGACGAGCGGCTGGGCGAACTGGCGGATTTCACCATCCCGTCGCGCATCGTGCATCTGCCCTTGAGCTGGCGCGATCCGGCAACGCTGGAGACCATCCAGAAATACATGTCCGCGGTGCGCGATGATGCGCCCTGGTGCCCGGACAATATCGAATTCATCCGCCGCATCAACGGCCTGCCCGATGTGGCCGCCGTGGAGAATATCATCTGGCAGGCCCGTTATCTCGTGCTGGGCCTGGGCGACGTCTATCTCGGCGCGCCGGTTGCCACGCCGGTCGATCCGCGCCACCGGCTGGTCACCACCAAATACAACCCGGCCCGCACCTGGACCCCGCCCAATGTCGTCGGCATCGGCGGCGCCTATATGTGCATCTATGGCATGGAAGGGCCGGGCGGATATCAATTGTTCGGCCGCACCGTGCAGGTGTGGAACACGCACCGGCAGACCGACGCGTTCATCGAAGGCAAGCCGTGGCTGCTGCGCTTCTTCGATCAGATCCGCTTCTTCCCGGTGAGTGCAGAAGAGCTGGTGGAATGGCGGCGCGATGTGCCCAGCGGCCGCCGCGCCATCCGCATCGAGCCGTCGGAATTCCGCCTGGCCGATTATCGCCAGTTCCTGGCCGACAATGCGGGCGCCATTGCCGAGTTCCAGCACACCCGCCAGGCCGCGTTTGACGAAGAGCGCGCCGATTGGCAGCGCAAGGGCGAATTCGATCGCGTGGCCGATGACGGCGCCGCCGCCCCGACGGCGGCAGCGGTCGAAGTGCCTGAAGGCAGCGACCTGATTGAATCGCCGTTCGGCGGCAGCGTCTGGAAATTGCTGGTCGCCCCCGGCGATACGGTCGCCGCCGGTGACACCATCGCCATCATCGAAGCCATGAAAACCGAATGCCCCGTCGAAAGCCCGATGGCCGGCACGGTGGTGGCGCTTTATCTTGCCGAAGGCCGGCCGGTGCAGCCCGGCGCGCCGATGCTGGCGATCCGGAGGGCATCATGACCCGCATTCACGTCGCCGCCATGGCCAGCGCCGTGCAGAGCGGCAGCAGCAGCGCTGAAGCCGTGATGGCCGAAACGCTGGCCCGCATCGCCGCCTATGATGCGGTGCAGCCGCAGATCTGGATCAGCCGCGCCGCCGATGCCGATCTGTTGGCGCAGGCGCGTGCCGTGGATGCGCGCATCGCCGCCGGCGAAGTATTGCCACTGGCCGGCGTGCCCTTCGCCGCCAAGGACAATATCGACGTGGCGGGCCTCGCCACCACCGCCGCTTGCCCGGAATTTGCCTATCAGCCGGCCAGTGATGCGACCGTGATTGCGCGCCTGAAGGCAGCGGGCGCGATTTGCGTGGGCAAGACCAATCTCGACCAATTCGCCACCGGCCTCAACGGCACGCGCAGCCCCTATGGGCTCCCGCGCAACGCCCATGATCTGGCCTGGGTCAGCGGCGGTTCCTCCTCCGGTTCCTCGGTGGCGGTGGCCGCCGGGCTGGTGCCGTTCGCGCTGGGCACCGATACCGCCGGCTCCGGCCGGGTGCCGGCGGCGTTTCAGCATCTGATCGGCTTCAAACCCAGCCGCGGGCGCTGGAGCGGCACCGGCCTGGTGCCCGCCTGCCGCACGCTGGACTGCATCACCGCCTTCACCAACGATGCCGCCGATGCCGGGCTGGTCGATGCGGTACTGGCCGGCTTTGATGTGGCAGACGCCTATTCCAAGCCGCTGGCGGATCGGGCGCTCGCCGCCCGGCGCTTTGGCGTGCCGCGCCGCGATCAGCGCAACTGGTTTGGCGATATCGAGGCGGAATATCTTTACGAAAAGGCGCTGGCGACTCTCGCCACGCTCGGCGATGTGGTGGAGATCGATATCGCGCCGCTGCTGGAGGCGGCGCAGTTGCTCTATGGCGGACCGTGGGTGGCCGAGCGCACCGCCGCCATGGCTGGCATCCTCGCCAGCAACCCGGATGCCATCGATCCCACCGTGCGCGCCGTGGTCGAACAGGGCTGGCAGCACAGCGCCGTCGATCTGTGGAACGCCGTCTACCGGCTGGCCGCCATCAAGCGCCAAGCTGATCTGCTGTGGCACGATATCGATGTGCTGGCCTTTCCGACCACGCCGACCAGTTACCGCGTCGCGGAAATGCTGGCCGCGCCGGTGGGGCTGAACAGCAATCTGGGCCTGTACACGAATTTCGTGAACCTGCTCGACATGGCGGCGGTGGCGGTGCCGGCCGGGGTGAAGGCCAATGGCGTCGGCTTTGGCATCAGTTTCATCGCGCCGGCCGATACCGATCGGGCGCTGCTTGGCCTTGCCGCTGTCTGGGCCGACGCAACCGGCCACCCCGCACCACCACCACTTGATCTGGAGGGCAAGATGCAGACCGTGAAGCTCGCCGTTGTCGGCGCCCATCTGGAGGGGATGCCGCTGCACTGGCAATTGACGTCCCGCAACGCCGTGTTTGTCGGGGCGTTTGAGACCGCGCCCAGCTATCGCCTCCATGCCATGGCCGACAGCACGCCGCCCAAGCCGGCGCTGGTGTATGATCCGGGCGGCGCAGCGATCAAGATCGAGGTGTATGAACTGGGCGTCGCCGAATTCGGCAGCTTCGTCGTCGATGTGCCGCCACCGCTGGCCATCGGCACGGTCACGCTGGCCGACGGCAGCAGCGTGAAGGGTTTTGTTGCCGAACCGCGCGCGCTGAACGGCGCCACCGACATCACCCATCTCGGCGGCTGGCGCGCCTATATCGCCCAGCGCAGCGCCTGAAGGAGCCTCATGATGCGCCTCGCCTTGCTGGCTGCCCTGGTCGCCACGCCCGCCCTTGCCCAGCCGGCACAGGTGCAGAATGTGCCGGATTTCGGCGATTTCCTGGTCGTCGATGGCCAGACCGTGTGGATGACCAACCGTGGCCGGGTGGAGCATTGGCGCCGCACCGGCCTGGTCGCAGCGGTGAAGATGGCGCGGCCGTGCGGTGCGATGGCCATCCTCGATGGCGGCGTGTGGGTGGCCGATTGCAGGGACGGCACCATCAACCGCATCGACACCAGAACCGCGACCATCACCCAAACGGTGACGACCGGCATCGCCGACAAATCCGGCGAATTGAATGTCGTGGCCGGCGCCGGATCGATCTGGGTGGCCAGCGCTGCCGACGGCGAAGTCGCCCGCGTCGATCCCAAGACCGGCACGATCATAGCGCGCATCAAGGCCGCCAAGGGCACATCCTATCTGGCCTTCGGCCTGGGCGCGCTGTGGGCGGTGAGCGCCCCGACAAGCACGCTGCAGCGCATCGATCCCGCCAGCAACACCGTGGTGGCCACCACGCCGCTTGGGGCTCAGCCGGGCTTCCTCGCCGCCGGGGAAGGCGCGGTGTGGGTGCAGGAACAGGGCGATGGCACGCTGGCGCGCATCGATCCCGGAAACAACACCGTCAGCGGCCGGGTGAAGGTGGGTGCCAATCTGAAGTATGGCGACATCGATACCGGCGCGGGCAAGGTCTGGCTGCGCACCACCGACGATCAGGAATATGCGGTGATCGATGCGAAATCATTGGCGATCATCGCCCGCGTCGGCAAACCGGTGGGCAGCGGCGCGCTGCGCTTCACGAAACGCGGCGTGTGGACCAGCGCCCATGATGTCAAATCGCTGTCGTGGTGGCCCAAACCGGCGCTGGGCGCTGCGGCAAATTAGACAGGATCGGCAGCGCCGGGCGGTCGCGCCCGCCAGGTGGACGCCGTTACGCGAATTGACGTATGTTGAGCACCGGACAATTCCAACACCCGATGGTGTAAGATCGGGAATGGCGGGGAAACGATGACGGGCGTCCGCGTAGGCAAGAGGGTGATCGGGGCCGAGGCACCGGTGACGATCGGCTGGGAAAATGTGCCCCGCGTCGAAGGCGGCCCGTTCAAGCGACTGTTCTTCAGCTGGTTTCAGCCGGCGGTGTTGTTCGGTCTGCTGGCCTTCTGGTATTATGCCCCCAACGATATTGCCAAGGCATCGGTTGCCTTCGGCATCGGGCTGGGCTTTCGCATCCTGCTGTTTGCCCTCGAATGGTTTTTTCCGCGCCACGACAGCTGGCAGATGACCTGGAAGGAAGTGGCGGTCGATCTGTTCTACGTCGGCCTGGGCGCCACCATCCTGGGCGTGGTCGATGGCTTCATCGGTGATGAGGCCATGCTCGGCGTGGTGCAGGATGCCTTTGATTGGGACAAGTTCGCCTGGTTCATCGCTTTGCCGCTGCTGCTGCAGGCCTTCTTGATCACCTTCATTTTCGATTTCGGCCAATATTGGATGCATCGCGCGATGCACCACTGGCATCCCTTGTGGCTGACCCACTCGGTCCATCATTACATCACCCAGTTCAACCTCAACAAGGGCGCGGTCGGCAACCCGATCGAGCTGTTCCTGATCGGTCTGGGCATCGGCGGGCTGTTCGATTTCCTGCCGCGGGCCTTCCTGCTGGCCGGTGCGCTGCGTCTGGCCATCGGGGTCTACATGCACCTCAATGTCCGCTTCAACACGCCGATGTGGTGGCGCTTCCTGTTCAACACCACCGAACACCACAGCGTGCACCACAGCCAGGATTTCGAAGCGACGCGCAGCAACTATGCCGGCATGTATATCTTCATCGATCGCATCTTCGGCACCTGCGTGGATGGCGAAGCCGAAGTGCTCGGCCTGGAAGGCGGCCGCCGCATGTCGATCCGCGAGCAGATGCTGCATCCCTTCACCGAAACCTGGAAGAGCCTCAGGAAACGGCTCAACCCATCGGTTGCGGTGGCCGCCGAGTGACCGGCACCGCACCTCTGCCGCCATCCGCCCTGCCGTCCCGTCCGCAAACACAGTTGCATCTGCCAGCGGATGACGCCAGCATCCTGCAACGCGCCTTCGGCTGGATCTGGCGCGTGGGTGGCACGCTTGATCTGCCGCCCGGCCAGTCGACCGGCGAAGCCCTCGACCGGCTCGCCCCACTGCTCGGCACGCCGGGCACCCATCACGAACGCACCGGCGACGCGCTGGTGTTCATCAAGCGGGACGCAGCCGCGCAAGACAGGTTGGCCGTGTTCGATTCCGGCGTGCTGCGCATCGTTCAGGATGCGGATCAACCGGTTCTGCGCTTTGATCTGGTCAGCCGCAGCCTGCTCGCCTGCTTTGTGGCGCCCTTGCTGTTCCTCGGCTTTGCGCAGGTGATGCTTTATACGGAAAAGCGCGAACGGGCTGAGGCCGCAGCAGAGGAGAAGGCCGAAAAGGCCAAGGAGGCCAAGGACGCCAAGACGGGAAACGCCAAGGCCGTTGAGACCAAGAAGCCCGCGAAGAAGGAACTGGTGCTCAATCCGATCGATGCGGCGCTGGGCGCGCCGGCGCCGAAAACCCGCAAGCAGATGGCCGCCGACAAGGCCGAAAAGGACAAGGAACCGCCCTCGGCCAAGCCGGCCTATGTGTTTGTCGGCATCTTTGCAGCGCTCTATCTGATCGGCCGCATCCTCGAAGCCTGGCTGGCGAAGAAGCTGTTCCGCAAGGCGTTGTTCGGCGAATAAGGCGTTTGCCAACAACGCGCTGGCCTTTGCCGGCAAGCCGCGCCATGCTTGGCCTCGGGAGGATTATCACGATGCTGCTATGGTCTGCGCCGGATCCGGCGCCCAATCCGCGCCGCGTGCGGCTGTTCCTCGCCGCCAAGGGCCTCACCATCCCCGAACGGATGGTCAGCCTGATGGCGCGCGAGCACAAATCCGACGAGGTGCTGGCCCTGAACCCGCGCGGCCAGGTGCCGTTCCTGGAACTGGATGATGGCCGCGTCCTCGCCGAAACCATCAGCATCTGCCGCTATCTCGACGAACTGCACCCCGAACCGCCCTTGCTGGGCAGCACAGCGTTCGAGCGCGCCGAAACCGACATGTGGATCCGCCGCGTCGAAACGGCGCTGGGCACGCCGGTCAGCCTGTTCTGGCAGCACGGCCACCCCTATACCGCGCGCATCGTCAACCAGATCCCGGCCATGGGCGAAGCTGCCAAGCCGCAAGCGCTGGCTATGATGGGCTGGTTCGATACGCAACTGGCGGATCGGCCATGGCTGGTGGGCGATCGCTTCACCCTGGCCGACATCACCCTGCTGACGCTGGTGGATTTCGCCGGCTGGATCGGCCTCGCCATGCCCGACGAGGCTGCAAGCTTGCGCGATTGGCACCAGCGCTGCACGGCACGGCTGCGCGCTTAGAGGCGATTGCACCCGGAACGAGGCCTCTTTGCTCCCGCCCTTCAAGGGAGGGCGAGAGACGAGCCGCAGGCGAGGCCCGGGGTGGGGGTCCACCCTTCGGTTACAACAAGCGACCACCCCCACCCCGCTCGGCTGGCGCCGAGTCGCCTTCCCCTCAAGGGGGAGGGAGCTGGGCGCAAGCCTAGAAAAACAGCTTGCGCAGCGAGAGCGACACGGTGCGGCCGAGCGGATCAAGCTGGTCGCGCTGGAAGCCCAGCGGTTCTGCGCCCAGCCGGTTGCGCACATTGATGCGATCGTTCAGCAGATTGTCGAAATTCAGGCTGATGCGGCTGCCGCGCAGGAACGGGATCTTCGTCACGATCTCCGGTCGCTGGCCCAGATCGACGAACATCCGCAGATTGGCCGTGGTGCGGCCCGAAAAATACAGATCGTCCGGTGATTGGGTGGCGCCAGTGGGATCGACCAGCACCGATGTGGCCGACTGCCAGTTCACCGAAAGCCGCGCGCCCAGCCCGCGCCGGCCGGCGCCCAGCCGCATTTCCACCTGATGGCGCGGCGCGCCGCCCGACGACCCCACCGCCGAACCATTCAGCAGATCGAGCACCGGCACGCCGGGGCGAATGCCGATCTCGTTGCGGAAGGTGACGGTGTGGAACAAGGCCAGTTGCAGGCGGCCATCAAGGAAGCCGCGCGGCGGGCCACCGCCGCCGCCAAAGCCGCGACCACCGCCACCGCCCGGTTGCCCGGCGCGGGGCGGGCCACCCGTCGGCGGCGCAGCAGGCGCAGTTCCCGGCACGGCAGGCGCGGCTGCGGGCGCTCCAGCCGCCGCTGGCGCACCCGGCGGGCGCTGCCCCGGCGTGAAGCCGAAGGGATTGCGGGCCAGCGCGCGGATTTCAGGCGGCAACGGCTGGCCGGCACGGATGGCCTCGGCGGCCTTGGCGCGGGTTTCGGCGATGCGCTTGTCCGCGGCGGCGCGCTCGGCAGGGCTGGGCTTCAGCGCCTGGGTCAACGTGAAGCCCCAGCGCAGTTCGGTACGCTGCGAATAGGCGAAGTTCACCGGCCGGTTGTCGATCTGCAGCAAACGCCCACCGGGGTCGCGCGTGAAGCGGTTCGGGAACGCTGCTTCCAGTTCGGCAGTGGCGGTGGGGAAGGCTGCGATCGGATCATCGATGCGCGTGTCGATGAAATTGGCGTTGAACACCAGGTCGGTGGCTTCCCACGGCTTCAGGTTCAGGCCCAGTTTCCACACCCGGCGCGTGTCGTTGCGCAGGGCGGCATTGCCGCCATCCAGCCGGCTGATGTCCACGGTTTCGCCGCGCAGAAAATCGAACACCCGCACGTTGGGCGTGATGATGGTGGGATCACCCAATTGGCCGATGGTCGGCGGCCCCTGTTCGCGGGTGAAGCTGGCGATCACCGCCCAGCCGCTCTTCGGCTCCCAGTTCATGCCGGCGCCCCAGGTGATCAGCGTGCCGAAATCCGACAAGCTGTCGAGCGCGATATTGCCGTTGAGCGTCAACTTGCCGAGCGCGGACAGCACGTTGTCACGCGCCGACGCGATCGGCAGATCGACATTGGCCTGAAAATTGCCCTGGGTGCGCGCCAGATCGGCATTGCTGGCCAGGCCCGCGCGCAGCGATCGCGTATCGAGCGCCAGATGCTGCACCTGCCCCTTCAACGACACGCCGACATCGCCCGCCGGCACGCCGAAGGCGCGGCCGTTCAACAGCAGATCAACGCTGGCATTGTTGCTGATGCTGCTCGCCGTGTCGGTGAGCAGCGCGCCGGCCAGCACAGATTCGCCAAAGGGCGACAGGCTGGCACTGCCGGCCAAAATCTGTGCCTGCGCGGCGCTGGTATCGATGCCGCGATCGATGCGGCTGCGGCTTTCGGCATGGTTCCAGTTGCCGGTGATGTTCCAGCGCCATTTGCCGATATTGCCATCGAACACCGTGCCCAGCCGGGTCGACCAATTTTCGCCTTCGCGGCGCAGCGGATCGGGGGCCTGGGTGTTGACCAGCACGGCCTGGCTGAACGGCGAAAACGGATTGCCGGCCGGCACGGTCAGGCTGGACGACGGCAGGCCGGCCAGGCTTTGCGTCACGGTGCGTTCAACGCCGCCAGTCAGCGTGGCATTGGCCGCGCCCAGCGATCCGGACACGGTGCCGTTCAGGCTGGTGGTGCGCGTATCGGGCAGCAGGGTGCGGAACGGCCGCAGATCGGTGCTGTTCACTGGCGCCGCACCGAATTGCGCAATTGTCGGCCGGGCAACGCCGGCCGGCACGCCCAGCACGCTGCGGCCGGGCAGCGCCGCATCGACCGTGGCGCCGGGCAGGATCGCACTCACGTTGCCGCCGATGGCAAACGGCCGGCTGGATGCCGGGGTGGTGATGCGGCGTTCGGCTTCCGTCACCATCGTATCGATCTGCACTTCGCCTTCGATGCTGGTGCGGGTGCCGTTGTTCAGCTTGAGCAGATTGACTTCAAGCTCGGTCGAAAAACGCCCGCCGTCGGTCGGCCCGCCGATGTCGAGCTCGCCGGTCCATGCCGAAAAGCGCGGGCGCAGCACGAAGTTGATCACCCGCTGATCAGCGCGGAAGCCATATTTCAGGCTGACTTCCTCGGGCAGCACATCGACGCGCAGGATGGCTTCGGGCGGGATGTTGCGGATTTCGGCAAAGCCCGACACGCGCTTGCCATTGATCAGCACCGCCGGCGGCCCGCCGCCACGGCCGCGGCCGGATCGGGTCTGCGGCGCCAGTTCGCCCAGCAGTTCGGTGATCGATCCGGCACCAATGGCGCGCAGCTCCTGGGCGCCAAAGCTGACCTCCGGCTTGATGTCGCCCACCACCTGACCGGGCAGGCGCGCGGTGGACACTATGATCTGCTCGTCATCCTCCGGCACGGCCTGCGCCACCTGCGTCGGCGCGGTTTGGGCAGAGGCAAGCGCCGCTGGCGCAGTCGCCAACAACAGGGCGAAACGGGAAAGGACATCGGTCAAGCGGGCGGTTCCTGTGCTGGGCCAAGGACAGGCCCGAAATCTGGTGGCCGGAGCCCGTAACCGCTCAAGCAGCTTTGGCAAACCCGTGCGGCAATGACTACGGCCGGGGCGCGTCGATCCCCCGCGCCAGCACAAGCGCGTGATCGGCCAATTTCTTCACCACCAGATCGGCCACCGGCAGGCCGCGGGCGATATGATCCTGCCAGTTGGGCCGGTTGATGCCGGCCCACACATTGAGGGCAAAGGCCCGCGCTTCTTCCTCGCTCATGTGGCGGAAGCGCGCGTAAAAGCTGGTGGGATCATCGGCAGCCGCCTGCCACAGCGCCATGAACCGCGCGAGGAACCAGGCGATGATGTCGGCCTCCTCCGCGTCGATATAGACCAGCAGATCGACCGGCGGACGCTGGCCGTCGGCACCCGGCGCCAGGCCCAGCCCTTCGACCAGCACGATATCAGCACCGCCGATGGTGCGAGCAGCGGCCGGATCGACATCATAGCTGGCGTGGCTATAGGCCGGCACAGTTACCGGGCCGGTTTTCAGGCCGGCAATCGCCGCCGCCAGCGCCGGCGCGTCATAGCTTTCGGGAAAGCCCTTGCGCATCATCAGGCCCTGCGCCTCCAGCACGACATTGGGCTTCAGGAAGCCATCGGTGGAGACAATGTCCACGCCCGGCCCCAAGGCGTCGGCAATCTGTCGGGCCAATGTCGTCTTGCCCACGGCCACCGATCCGGTGACGCCCACCACCAAGGTTTCGCCCAGCCGCCGCCGCGCCGCAATGCGCAGCGCAAGATCGGCGGGGGTGATCGGTGTCATGCCGTCAACTGTGGCGGGAGAAGCCGCGGGCGGCAAGTGCACAGGAGCAAGAGGCAGCAGCGATTCCGATCAACGCTCCGCCTTGTGGAGCGCCGCTTCCAGCGTGTGCCGAACGAAACGCTGATACGACATGCCGAGCACGGCCGCCTGGGCCTTGACGGCGGCGAGCAGCGGTTCGGGAAACCGCATGTTGACCTGAGCGGTTTTGGGCGCGAATTCAAAGCTGTGCGGCACCATGGCGGACAGGTCGTAGGCGGTCAGATCCGCCGTTTCGACAAAGGCTTCGGCTTCGGCATCACTGGCCAGCGCGGGCAATGGCTTGCTCATAATGGGCGATTTCCTTTGCATGCATGTACCGGGCACTGATCGGGCGGATCAGCCGATCATGCCCCCCTTTGGCGCATGGTGAACGCCACGAACACATGTCGGCCCGAACCACCGATGCCGATTGCCAGCAGCCTGGTTTCGCCCGTGGAATGGGCAGGATCGGGGAACACATGGTGCCGGTGGCGAAACACCGCTTCAATCTCATCGACTGAAACGCCATGTTTCAGGCACTTGTCCCGATTGCCCGGATCCCAGTCAAAACCGCCAACACCCAGCATCGGCAACGCGTTATCACACCTTGTCTATACAAACGTCAATACGGGTCACACCAGCCGGCTCTGCGCCATCGCCGCCTTGATGAAGCCGGCGAACAGCGGATGTGGATCGAAGGGCTTGGATTTCAGTTCCGGGTGGAACTGCACGCCGATGAACCAGGGATGGTCCGGCCGTTCGACCACTTCGGGCAACAGGCCGTCGGGCGACATGCCGGAAAAGATCAGGCCGGCAGCTTCCAGTTGCGGGCGATAGGCGACGTTCACCTCATAACGGTGGCGGTGGCGCTCGGCGATGTCGGTCGCGCCATAGACGCTGGCGACCACGCTGTTGTGCGCCAAGGTGGCCGGATAGGCGCCCAGGCGCATGGTGCCGCCCAGATCGCCGCCTTCGGCGCGCGTCTGCAGGCCGGCCGCGCTCATCCATTCGGTGATCAGGCCCACAATGGGCGCGTCGGTCGGCCCGAATTCGGTGGTCGATGCGGCATCGATGCCGGCTTCGTTGCGCGCCGCTTCGATGCAGGCCATCTGCATGCCGAGGCAGATGCCGAAAAACGGCACGCCGCGTTCACGGGCAAAGCGCACGCTGGCGATCTTGCCCTCGCTGCCGCGCTCGCCAAAGCCGCCCGGCACCAATATGCCGTGCATCGGCTCCAGCCGCGCCGCGACATCCTCGGTCTCGAACTCTTCGGCATCCAGCCACTTGATGTTGACCTTCACGCGGTTGGCCAGTCCGCCGTGCACCAGCGCTTCGGTCAGCGATTTATAGGCGTCTTTCATGCCGGTATATTTGCCGACCACGCCGATGGTGACTTCGCCTTCCGGGCTCTGGATACGCGCCGAAATATCCTGCCAGCGGGTCAGAACGGGGGGCGGCGCATCATGCACGCCAAAGGCCCGCAGCACTTCATCGTCCAGCCCTTCGGCATGATATTGCAGCGGCACTTCATAGATGGACGCGGCATCGAGCGCGGAGATCACCGCTTCCTTGCGGACATTGCAGAACAGCGCGATCTTGGCGCGATCGCTTTCGGGCAGTGGATATTCGGATCGGCACACCAGCACGTCGGGCTGGATGCCGATGCCGCGCAATTCGGCCACGCTGTGCTGGGTGGGCTTGGTTTTCAGCTCTCCAGCGGCAGCGATGAACGGCACCAGCGTGACGTGGATATAGCAGACATTGCTGCGCCCATGATCGGCCGACATCTGGCGGATTGCTTCCAGGAACGGCAGGCCTTCGATATCGCCGACGGTGCCGCCGATTTCGCAGATCATGAAATCCAGATCATCGGTCTTCGCGCCGGCAAATTCCTTGATGGCATCGGTCACATGCGGGATCACCTGCACGGTGCCGCCCAGAAATTCGCCGCGGCGTTCGCGGGCGATGATGTCCTGATAGATGCGGCCCGAGGTGATATTGTCGGTCTTCAGCGATGGGACGCCGGTGAAGCGTTCATAATGGCCAAGATCGAGATCGGTTTCCGCACCATCGTCGGTCACGAACACTTCGCCGTGCTGATAGGGGCTCATCGTGCCGGGATCGACATTCAGATAGGGATCGAATTTCCGAATGCGCACCCGGAATCCGCGCGCCTGCAGCAGCGCTGCCAAGGAAGCGCCCATAAGGCCTTTACCGAGCGAGGAGACCACGCCGCCGGTGATGAAAATATACCGCGTCATGGGAGAGAAGCGTTAAGCCGATTCACAGGGTGAGCGCCAGCCCCCGCGTTGACCATAGCCGATATTGCCTGTGGATGAGTTGCACCTACCAACCCCACAGCAGGCGCAGCGCCGCGCCCTGATCCGGCGCTGATGCCGCAATATGGCCCGGATGGTCGCGGTGGAACAGGCTGAACTGCACCTGGCCGCCGCCGGGCAGCACCCGGGCATAGAGGGCTTCCAGCGCGGTCTCGCGTTGCGTTGGCCCCAGTTGCACCGGGCCACGGCCGCCGGCCAGCCACAGCGGCCCCGCCAGCGCCAGCGGGCGCACGACCGCCAGGCTGAGCACATCGCCGGCCCGGCCTGCGCGGCTGAGCGACAGGCTGGCGGCATCACCGGCCAGCGTGCCGGCCGCCGCGATCAGGCCGGGATTGAGCGCCAGCCGGCTGCGCGCGCGGCGCCAATCGCCTGCCAGCGCCCAGCGCCCCACCGCCAGCCGCGCCGCCACGCCAAGGCTGAGCGTGCTGCCGCCGGCCAGGCCGAAGCCGCCCGACAACCGCGTGCCGGCCAGGCTGCCGGTTTCATCATCCATCCGCAGCAGGCCGGCCAGTTCCAGGCCGGGCCAGCGCCGCGACAGCCGCAGCAGCGCGGTGGACTGGCGCGCTGCCGATTCGCCGCGCGTCATCGGCAGCACCGCCTGCCCGAAACCAGCCGCAAGGGTGAAGGCGCCGATCGGCTGCGCCAGCGCGGCCGCGCCCAGCGGGCGGCTGCCGATGGGCAGCGCCGCGTCGGCGGTGATCAGATCGGGCGACGCGGCACTGCTGTCGGCCAGTTGCATCAGGCTGGTCGCTGCCTCGCCATGGCCGGCGGCAATCACCTGGCCCGTGTTCAGCGCAAGCCGCACATGCCCGGCCGGGCTGGCTTGCGGCGCGGCGCCCGGCGCCAGTGCCGCCATGGTGGCACGATCACCAAGCCACAGGTTGCGGGGATCGCCGTTCAGCCGGAACGCCGCCACAGTGCCGCCCTCCTGCGTGACGGCGCTCAGCGCTGCTTGCGCAAACAGCCGTGCCGCCAGACGGCCGGGGGCGGCATTGGCCAGCCCCTGCCCCAGATCGACCGTGAACGGCCGCGCATAGCCATCACGCGCCGGCACCATCGCCAGCGCGCTGCGCAGCGCGCCGCCATCGCCCAGGGGGCCGCCCAGGATGCCGCCCAGCGTGACCGGCGTGCCGCTGGCCGAGGTCAGCCCGGCCACGGGCGCAAAGGCGCGGGCCAGGTTCAATCGGCCCTGGCCATAGATGGCATCGGGCCCCGGCGCGCCCAGATCATCGGCGGTGCGCAGCAGGATCTCGACAATCTGCGCGCCGGTCAGAGCCGGGAAGGCCTGCGCCAGCAACGCCACCGAACCACTCACCACCGGCGCTGCGATCGACGTGCCGCTGTACAGAAACGCCGTGCCATCCTGATTGAAGCTGCGCACCGACACGCCGGGTGCCACCAGATAATTGCTGATCAACACCCCGGCGCGATTGGAAAAATCGGCGATCTCGCCGGCCTCGGTGATGGCGCCCACCACCAGCGTGGTGGTTTGGCCCACGGCGGTCAATTGGTTGGCAAACCCTTCCGGCGTGGGCAGGCTTTCGTTGCCGGCCGACAGCACCAGCACGATGCCGGCACTGCTGACCCGCCCGGCCGCCGCGCGCAGCCCCGAGGTGGTGGTGGTGCCGCCCAAGGACACGTTGACCACCCGCGCACCGCCAGCGATCGCGGCATCCAGCCCGGCGGCAATGGCCGAACTGGCGTAGGTGCAGCCTTCATCGTTGCAACTGCCCGGCGTGTCGGCGCGCAGGGCCAGCAGCGTTGCCAGCGGGGCGATCCCATGGATGCCGCTGCCGTTGCGCGCCGCGACAGCAGCGCCGGCCACCGATGTGCCATGGCCGCGTTCATCGGACAGCACCCGGCTGGACGCCACATCGCGGCTGGCGGCCGAAATGCGGTCGGCAAACTCGCCGAGCGCCGGGTTCACGCCCGAATCGATCACCGCCAGCGTCACGCCCTGCCCCGAAGCGCCGCGATCATAGGCGGCAAGCGCCTGCACACCCACTGCGCCGTTGGAACGGCGATATTCGGCGGTGTTGAAGCTGCTGGTGGTCGGTGGGGGTGTGGGGGTCGGGGTGGGGGTGGGCGCCGGTGTCACCACGGGTGGTGCCGGAATCGTCGGGGCACTGCCGCCGCCGCTGCAGCCTGCAAGCAGCAAGGCCAGCGCACTGGCCTCGCCCATTCCTGTTCCGAAACGCCGACCCGCCATGGCCGCAGCATGCGTCAGCCGAACGACGCTGGCAATTGCCGGCACAGGCATTTGGATGGCGCAGGCCAACAGAGGCTTTGATCGCTGCCGGTTGCGGTCTATGCTTTGTTACGGTCTGGTTCGTACATACCGACACGCCGAGGGGGAGGATCAGGATGCGGGCCAGATTGTTGATGGCAGCGGGGATCGCATTGGGGCTGGTGGCACACGCGCCGTTGCGGGCGCAGGCAGCCCCGCCACCGCCGCCGGTGGAGATCAAGGACCTGCCGATCCTGGGCCTGGCCCAGGTAAGCGTCACGGTGAGCGATCTTGCCAAGGCGCGGGCCTTCTATGGGGATGTGCTGGGCTTTGCCGAGGCCTTCACCTTGAAGGACAAGGCCGGCGCGATCCGTTCGGTCTATTTCAAGGTCAACGACGATCAATATATCGAGCTGCTGCCGGTGGCCAAGGTGGAGCTGATCCGTCAGGCGCGGCTGGTGGTGCAGGCGTCTGACGTGCGCAAGCTGCGCGATATCTATGTGGGACAAGGGTTGGTGCCCGGCGCGATCACGACCGGCGCCGATGGCAATCCGATGTTCCGGATCGTGGCGCCGAACGGCACACCGCTGGATTTCATGGAATATGCCAAAGGCTCACGGCAGAGCCGGCTCATGGGCAAGCTGCTCGGCACAAACCGCGTCTCGACGCGCCTGCTGCACGCCGGCACCATGGTGCGCGACGAGCCGACCAAGGCGTTTTTCCGCAGCTTGGGCTGGGGACGTCTGCTGCCCGGCCCGCGCGGTGATTATATCGAAACCCCGGCAAGCGACCGCAATCTGGAAACCAAGAATCCGCCGCTCGACCCGGAGAACCCGGCGACGCAGCCGCAATATACCCGCGAAGTGTACGGCGCGGTCTATCATTTCGCGCTGGAAATCGATGACATGCATGCCGCGCGCGAAACGCTGAAACGGCGCGGCGGGTTTGACGACATGCGGCTGCGCACCGCGGTGGGCAACAATCGCCACTGGCTGATCCACCTGTTCGATGGCGATGGATCGCGGGTGGAACTGATGAGCCGCGACACGGTGCCGGCCGACATCCCGGCCTTTTCCGTTATGCCGCCGGGGCCACCGGCGCCGCCGATCCTCGCCACCACCCGCGGAGTCTATCCATGGCCATGAGCCGCATCCTGCTTGCCTTTGGTGCCCTGGCCAGCGCAGCCGCTGCCCAGCCGGCGCCCGACCCGGCCCCAGCCACGGCCAGGGCGCGCCCGCCACGTTATGTGGAGCCGGCCGCCTATGATTTTGCAGCACATGAGGGCTGGCAGCCGATGTTCGACGGCCGCACGCTGGCCGGCTGGGAAGGCCAGATGGACGCCTGGCGCGTGAGCGATGGTGCGATCGTGTCGGCCAGCGACGGCAGCAGCAACGCGCCGGTCTATCTGTTCTGGAAGGGCACGTTGGCCGATTTCGAGTTCAAGACCGAAATCAAGCTGGAAGGCGAGAAGGCCAACAGCGGCGTCCAGTTCCGCGCGCAAATGCTGGGCAAGACCGAAAAGCCGAATTCGGAATGGGAAAGCTTTGGCTACCAGGCGGATTTCGATTTTGCCAACAGCCAGACCGGTGCGCTGATCGAATGCTGCGCCGGCCCGCGCCGCGGCCCCAGCCCGCGCCAATATCGCGCCGGCATGGGGCTGGCGCTGCACGTCGCCGGCAGCGCGGCCGGCGGGACGATCATGGGGGCGATTGCGACCCGCGCCGAACTGGAACGCAGCATCAAGGTCGGGGACTGGAACCAGCTCCACATCGTCGCGCGCGGCCACACCATGCTCTATTATCTCAACGGCCGGCTGATGTCGGTGGTGACCGATGATGATCCGCAGCGCTTCATGGCCAGCGGCCGGCTCGCCATCCAGTTGGAAGGCAGTGGTGCGCGCAAGGTTTCGTATCGGGGCCTGTGGTTGAAGGTTCGGCCCTAGAATGGATTGCTCTTGAGCTGAGGCGTTCAACTCCCTCCCCCTTGCGGGGAGGGCGAGAGACGAGCCGAAGGCGAGGCCCGGGGTGGGGGTTCCTCATAAGGCCACATGCGGGCACCCCCACCCCGCTCGGCTGGCGCCGAGTCGCCCTCCCCGCAAGGGGGAGGGAGTTGAGTTTGAGGGTCAGTCGGCCGGATCAGGCAAGCGCTCGGCGCGGTTGACCACGAACACATAGGACAACACGCCCAGCATCGCCATCGCGCCGACATAGGCGAGGCCCAGATAGAAGGAGCCGGTCTGCCCCACCGTCACCCCGATGACGATCGGGGTGATGATGCCGGCCAGATTGGTGCACAGGTTGAACAGGCCACCTGTCAGCCCCGCCAGCTTGGCCGGCGCCAGCTCGGAAATCAGCGTCCAGCCCAGGTTGGACATGCCCTGGCCAAAGAAGGCGATCGACATCACCGCGATCACCGCCGCATCGCTTTCCAGCCAGATTGCCGAGGTGATGACGGTGGAGAGCAGCAGCCCAGTGACCACTGGCAGCTTGCGGGCGAAGGTCAGGCTGCGCCCGGCACGCAGCACGCGATCCGATAACTGCCCGCCGACCAGCACGCCCACCGACGCTGCGATGAACGGCAGCATGGCATATACGCCCGCCTTCATCCAATCCATCTGGCGTTCGGTGGCCAGATAGGTCGGGAACCAGGTGAGGAAGAACACCAAGGTGCTGTTGGTGGCAAATTGGCCGATGGAGGCGCCGATCAGGCTGCGCTGCCGGGCCAGATAGGTCACATCGCTCCAGCGGAAAGCGCGCGGTTCGGCCTTGGCGGTCACGCCGCCATCAGCGCGGATCAACGCCAGTTCGGCCTCGTTCACCCACTTGTGTTCGGATGGATCGCGGTACAGCCGATACCAGACCAGCCCGAACAGGATGCCGATGCCGCCGACAATCCAGAACAGCGACCGCCAGCCCCAATTGGTGGCGATCCAGAACAGCAAGGGACTGCAAAATCCGATCCCGAAATACATGCCCACCGAATAGATGGAGTTGGCCCGCGCGCGTTCGGCGCGCGGGAACCAGGCGATCAGCACCCGGCTGTTCGCCGGGAAACACGGCGCTTCCGCAACGCCCAGCCCCAACCGCACCATGATCAACACGGCGCTGGAACGCACGAAACCCTGCATGACCGTGAAGGCCGACCAGCCAACAAGCGCGACGGCATAGGTGATGCGCGTGCCGAAGCGGTCGAGAAAGACGCCGCCGGGCACCTGGGCGATGGCATAGCTCCAGGAAAAGGCCGCGAACACCACGCCCATCAATTCCGGGCCGATGTCCAGTTCCTTGCTCATCGCCGGCGCGGCGACCCCAAGCAAGGTGCGATCGAGATAGTTCAGCGCGGTGGCAATGGCGATCAGCGCCAGCATGGCATGGCGGGCGCGGGTCGGGCGTTGGGCAGTCACCGTGAATCCCTGCGTTCGAGCGTGTAGGCCACCGCATAAGGCTGCACGATCTGATCGGCGAACCCCGCAGCGGCGATGGCGGCGGCGATGGCCGCAGCGGCGGCTTCCGCTTCGGGCAGGCCGATGGTTTCGGCAAACAGCACCAGATCGAACGGCGCTTCGTGCATCGGCGGCCGCAGCGCGGTTTCCGATGTGGCGCCGCCCGACACGCCGGGACGCGCCCCGGCCAGATGCACGGCGCTGATCAGATCATGCTGTTCCAGCGCGGCGATCACCGGCCCAAGACACGCCACCGCATCGGCTTCGCTCCGCCCGGCCGGCAGGGTGAAGCGCGACGTGACCAGCCCGCCGCCGACCCCGCGGCCGCCGGTATGGAGCACGGTGCAGGCCATGCGCAGGAAGTTGCGGAACGAAGGCGCCACCGCCCGCGTCCAATCGGTCGGGTTGTTCAGGCTGCGCTGATATTCGGGCGAGACAAAGCTGTCCGGCGTCTCGCCTTCATAACAGGTGAAATAGACCTGGCGTTCGAGCCCGCGATTGATGCCGCGGCGCGAGCGCAGGAAGCCGGGATGATCCAGCCGCTCCGGCATATGCTGCCGCGTGTGCCAGCGGTTGTATTCGGCGTCGGCCTCTGCGGCGATGTCGTGCCACATGATGACGAACGCCGTACCCTTGAGCGCCATGCTGGTTCCCGTCTGCTGCAAGGCTGCGCCACGAAACTGTGGTGGGGCGGGAGCAGCCTGCCCCCGCCCCCCGTATTGAAACGCCTGGTATCAGAAGGCTTTCGAGATTTCGAACGTCACGATCCGCCCGAACACATTGTGAACGTTGAGATCAGTCGCCGTCGGCACGCCGCCCGTGTTCTGGGTGCTCAACACCAGCGGCGGCTGCTTGTTGGTGACATTCTGGGCGTTGATGGTGAAGCGCGTGCCGGCGAACATGCCGCTCTTGTTCTGGAACGCATAGGTGAGCGTCAGATCGACGGTCGTCCACGACGGCACATTGTCGTCGGGCAGGCGAACACCGGCCACCGTCGGCCGCAGATTGTTCAGATAGCCACCGATATAGTTGGCGGCGATCAGCCCGGAGAAGCCGCCATTCGTCAGCCCGGCCGCAAAACGGCCACGGTTGCCGATCTGCTCGCCGATCCGGTTGAGCGCATCAAAGATCGGCGCGCCCGGCAGCAGGTTGCGCTGCAGCTTCAGGATCTTGGTGAAGGCACCGTTCAGGTTGATGGTGCCGATGCCGGTATCGGCGACATAGCTGGCATTGAAGTCGATGCCGCTCTGCTTGACCTGGCCAAGGTTGCTGGTGGCGGCATTCAGGATGCCGACCAACTGGCAATCATTGGCCGTGGTCGGAGGGTAGCTGCCCGGTGCGTTCAGGAACTTGAGATAGGCCGGGTTGTAGCTATTATATTCCGGCGCACCCGGATTGCCGTTCACCGAGCCGTTCACGCAGGTATTGGGTTGCGGCGCCAGCGTGATGAACGGCTGGTACAGCGCGAAATTGGCCGCGCTGGTCAGCGCCGAGTTGGTCGCCGGCAAGGCCGAGATACGATCACGATAGACGACGTTGTAATAGGTGGTGCCCAGCTTCAGCCCCGGAATGTAGGACGGCGAATAATCGGCGCCCAACGAAAAGATGTCGGCGGTTTCAGGGCGCAACTGGGCGAAGCGGAAGGTGGAGACCAGGAACAGCGAGGTGCCGTTCGACGCGTTGCTGATCGGGATCTGCGGATTGCCCAGATTGTTGGTGAGGAACGTGCGGTTGGCCGCGCCCACCACGTTGAAGTTGGTTTCCGCCAGGGTCGGGGCGCGGAACGAGGTGCCATAGGAACCGCGCAATTGCAGATCATCGATCGGCTTCCAGGTCAGGCCGAACTTGGGATTGGTGGTGCTGCCGAAGTCCGAATAGCGATCGTGCCGGATGGCGGCCGACAGATCGAGCTTGCGGAACAGGGTCGTCGCGTTGTCGTCGCCGAAGATCGGCACGAACACTTCGCCGAACGCCGAGCTGACGGTGCGGTTGCTGTTGGCGAAGCGGAAGATCACCTGCGTGGTGGTCGGGTTCAGCGAATAATCGGATTGCTGCTTGTAATAGCTCTTGGTCCATTCGCCGCCGACGGCGATGCGCACGGCGCCGCCCGGCAGATTGAACAATGTGCCATCGATCTTGGGCAGGAAGTCGATCATCTCGTTGCGCACGCGCTGCACGAAGATGCCGAAGATCTTTTCCGCCGAAGGCTGCGGGCCCTGCACATAGGGGTTGAACTGCGCGGCGTTTTCCGGCCGCGCGATGAAGCTGGTCAGGATGGTGTTGGCCTGCGGCTGGCACACCGCGCAGCCCTGCGACACGCCCCAGCCGGCCCCCACGGTCAGCCGGAAATTGCTGAACAGGCCGACCTTGTAATCGAACAGCACGTTGTGGGTGTTTTCATAATCATTGCGGTTGAGCGCGCGATCCGGATTGTTGAGCCGGAAGTTGTAGACGATCGACTGGCTGCCGCTGCCCAGGCCAGGCACGAAATAGGGGCTGGTGCTGGGGATGGCGATCGCGATCGACTGGAAGGCACCGTCGCCCTGGCCGCGGGCCGCGTTGGTGCGGCGGTTGAACATCGCGGTCAGCGACACATCGCCCAGATCACCCAGATCCTGCATCACCCGTGCCATCACCGAATACCGGGTGCGGGCGGTGTAATAATCCTGGAAATCCGACGAATCGACCAGCGAGGGGTTGCCGCGCAGCGCCTGAACTTCGGCCGTTGTCGGCGTGCGGCCATTCAGATTGCTCGGCAGGCCATAGACGGTGTTGCCCTGCAGCAGTGCGCCGTTCTGACCGACCGCGTTGAAGACGGTGCCCTGCAAGCGGCTGTCGTTGCCGCCGAAAGCGCGCAGATCGGCCCGCAGTGACGGGATGCTGCCCTGGGTGATGCGGCTGTTGCCTTCATAACCGAAGGCAAGCAGCACGCCGCCACCATTCCATTTGCGCGACAGCACGGCATCGACCGCAGCCTGATCATAAATGCTGGTGGTGTAGCGCGCCGTCACCTCCGCCCCGTCGAAGGGGCGACGGAAGATGTAATTGACCACGCCGGCGACCGCGTCGGAACCATAGATGGCCGAGGCGCCGTCGGTGACGACTTCGACGCGCTCGATGGCGCCGAACGGGATGGTGTTGGGATCGGGCACCAGATTCTGCACGCCCTGCGTGACGGTGCGGTGGCTGTCGAACAGCAGCAGCGTGGCATTGTTGCCAAGGCCGCGCAGGTTGACGCCGGCCGAACGGCCGCCGCTGTTGCCCAGCGTGGTACCCAGCGAGGAGCCCTGCGGCAGTTGCGCGATCAGCGCGCTGGAATCGCGCAAGCCGCTTTGCAGGATGGTGTCGCGGCTGATGTTGACCGTGGCGGAGCCGACCGGCGCGACGCCGCGGATGGCCGTGCCGGTGACGATGATCTCGGCCTCGGCGTTTTCATCGTCAGCTGCCGGTGCAGGGGCCGGCGCCGCCTGCTGGGCATGGGCCAGCCCGCTGAGCGACAAGGTGAACACCGTCGCTGCCAGATAGGTGATCAAACGTGAATGTTGTGCCTGTGTCATGAGACCCCTCCCCATTGATAGTCCGATTGCTTCGACGCGTCTGTGCGCACCTGATGCCGTCAAATCCATTGCCAACCAGCACCAGCTCCCGACCGATGATGGTTTAACAAGTTCGTACATAGAACAGACGATTTGGCTTGGCCATAGGTGGCGTGACCGCCGCTCACGGCAGTTTGAAGGCGATCAGCGTGTCCGCCATCTGCTTCTGGCCCACCGAAGTGCCGCCGCCAGCCGCCACCACGACATATTGTTTGCCATCACTGCCCATGTAGCTGATCGGCGCGGCGGCCGCGCTGGCGTCCAGCGTGGTTTCCCACAGCTTGCGGCCGGTCTTGCCGTCCAGCGCGCGCAGGCGGCGATCGTTGGTGGCACCGACAAACACCAGGCCGGTGGCGGTCGTCAGCGTGGCGCCGATGTTGCTGGTGCCGGTGGTCAGGCCCTTGGGGCCGATGCCTTCGGTGATGCCGAGCGGCACGCGCCAGGCGATCTTCTTCGCCTTCATGTCGACCGCGACCATTTCGCCCCACGGCAGCGCACCGCACGACAGGGTGATGTTGTCCGGCGTGGTGAAGGTGAACGGCTGGTTGCGGCCACCACGCGGCCCGCGCGGGCGCGGCGGTGCGGCGGCAGCGGCGGCAGCAGCAGCGGTGCCCGGCACCGGCGGGCTGGCATGGCCCATGCCCTGCGGCGCGTTCGACGGCAGCGAAAAGGTCACACGGTTCTGCACGGCGATGTAATAGAGGCCGGTTTCCGGATTATAGGCGCCGCCGCCCCAATTCGACCCGCCGACCGAGCTGGGATAGGTGACGACAGCGTGATCGGGATGGCGGCGCGGCGTGTAGAGCGGGCCACTGACCGCCTTGTACTGATCCCAGGTCGCCTGGCAGGCGGCCTTCATGCCGGGCACCAGATCGGGAATCTCGTCACGGGTCATCTGCGTGCGCGCCACCGGTTCCGGCCAGGCCGGGAACGGCTGTGTCGGCCAGATCGACGGATCGGGCTTGTCCATCTGCGGGGTCGGCCGTTCGGCCACACCGTTCAACGGTTCGCCGGTGACGCGGTCGAACAGGAACACCAGGCCATGCTTGCCGGTCACCAGCACGGCCGGGATGGTCTTGCCGTTCTCGACATGGTCCATCAGCACCACCGGGGTCGGCGAATCCCAGTCCCACACATCCTGGTGGGTCAACTGGTGGCTCCACAGCCGTTTGCCGGTGGCGGCGTCGAGCGCAAGGATGGAGGCCGCATAGGGCTGCGACCCGCCGACGGCGGCAGCCACATTGGCATCACCGGTGGTGGCATAGACGATGCCGCGCTCGTCATCGACGCTCATCGTCGACCAGACATTGGCGCCGGTGACATCGCGCCAGCTGCTGCCCGGCCATTGATCACTGCCCTCTTCGCCGGGGTGCGGAATCGTGTGGAATTCCCAGACCTTGCGGCCGGTTCGGGCATCGAAGGCGCGGATATCGCCGCGCGGGCCGGGCGGGCCATCCTCGCCGGGGCGCGACCCGGTGATGAACAGGTTGCGCCAGACGGTGACCGGGTTGGGAATGGTGAAGCTGGAACGGCGGGTTTCGCCGACCACTTCCGACGACACGCCGATATAGGCATCGATCTGGCCGCCCCAGCCGAAATCGGGCGCCAGCCTGCCGGTGGTGACGTCCACCGCCATGATCAGGCCGCCATCGGTGGCGAAGATGATGCGCGGTGCCGTCTTGTCGTCGCCCGGCCAATAGGCGACGCCGCGGCCATGGATGTTGACCGGGCTTTCATATTTCCAGATCAGCGCGCCGGTTTCCGGGCGCAGCGCGGTAATCGACGCCTTCAGGCCCGGCGTCGCCGGTGAGGAGGGCGTGGAGAAATACATGATGCCGCCGATCAGCAGCGGCGTCACTTCGAAGCGATAATCGAGGCCCTGATCCCCCTGCGCCACGACGCCGGCGCCATAATGATAGGACCAGGCCGGCTGCAGCTTGGCGACATTCTTGGGCGTGATCTGGGTAAGGGCGGCGAAGTTGCGGTTGGCGTTGCCGCCGCCATAGGCCGGCCATTGGGCGGGGCCGGTGGGGCGTGGATAGGATTGCGCCGGGCCGGCCTGCTGTGATGCGGCGGCCTGGACGGCGCCGCCGGCGCTGGGCGCGGCAGCGAAATGCGTGGCCAGATAGGCCTGCGCCAGTTTCAACTGCTCCGAATCCAGCTGGGCGCCGCGCGCGACCATGGCGGTCAGCTGCGTGCCCCATTCCTCGGGCGTGCGGCGCTTGCCGAGCGCGAGGCCGAGCGCGTGGCACTGCGAACAGTTGCTGGCGACAAGATCGCGACCCGGCCCGGCCGGCAACTGCATCGCGGCCGGGGTGTTCTGCGAAAAGGCCGCGGTGGCGGCCAGCGCCATCAGGCCGGCAGTGCCCAGAAAGCCGGCGGCAAGCCAGGTGATTTTGCGGTCGGTCGTGTGCATGTCGGTTCCATCTGGCTGCGGTTTGCGGTTGCGGATCATTGGTCGGGTGTCACATCGTGGCTCGTCAGGCCGAGCGCCCATTTGATGCCTTCGAGATACAGGGCCTGGGTCTTGGGTTCATCGAGCAGCGCGTCGTTGTGGCCGCCGGTCATGTTGAACACCCGGCCCTTGCCGTAGGATTTGGCCCAGACGATCGGGAAATAATTGTCGGTGCGGCCCGCGCGCTTCAGCTGTTCGGGCGTCAGCCTGGCCGGATCGAGTTCGATGATGGTGTGGACATCGCCGCGCTTGAACGCCGAGGTGAGCACCGGCCACTGGTCTTTCCACAGGAAGCTTTTCTTGCCGAATGCAGCGGCGGATTTCCACTTCGGATCTTTCACGCGCGCGAACATGCCGGTGGCCGGATATTCGCTGGCCATCACGCCGCCGATCATCACGCCCCATTCCGGCCAGTTGTAGAGATTGATCCCCTGCGCGTGGCCGACGATCAGCCCCTTGCCATCATCGCGCACGAAACTGAGCAGATCGGCCTTTTGCGCGTCGGTCATCGTGCCTTCGCCGCTGCCCAGGATCATCACCGCATCGAAATAATCGAGATTGCGGATATTGGTGTTGCCGCGCGCATAGCGGGCGCTGGTCACCTTGATCGGCTGCTTGGTGATCAACTGACTGTCGGTGCGCAGGAAGCTGACATAGACGCCGGCCTTGCGGCCCAATTGTTCCAGCACCGCCATGGTGTGATTGAGGCTGGCGTGGTGAAAGCCCGATTGCACATCGGCGACGATGAGCAATTTCTTCATGTTTGGATAGGGATCGCACGGCGCGTTGCACAGGCCGCCGGGGCCGCCCTGCGGGGCTGGACCAGCCGGCGGCGCGGCGGGCTGCGCATGGGCGCTGGCGGCGGCGAGCAGGGCCGCCGTCACCACGGCAAGACGGGTTCTGGACATCGGCGTGTCTCCGGGGGCTGGCAGGCGCGGCATGTCAGTCGGGCGCCTTGACCGAAAAGGGCGGCGGTGCGGGCGTGGTCAGCGCCATGGTCCAGGCTTGCCGATAAAATTGCACATCGCGTTGCAGCAGCGCGACGAAGGCGGCTTCGGGGATGGTGAGCTGCCATTTGCCGACATCGGTGCCCAGCATGTCGAACGGGGCCGCAACCCCCGGCACCTGCGCCAGATATTCATAATAGGTCTCCAGCGGGCCGGCAAAGCCGCTGGCTTGCAGATAGCGGAAGAAGTCGCCGAAATTGACCATGCCTTCACCCGGCGGCACCAGCCTTGTGCGCCACGGCCATTGGCCGGCGGGCACCTGGGCCAATTTTTCCCAACGGAAATCCTTGATCGACACCGAATGGAGATAGGGCCCCAGCGCGCGGATGCTCTCGCGCCAACCGGCGCCACCCTTGGCCATGACATGGCCGATATCATAATTGATGCCGACAAAGCGCGGATCGATATCGCGCATCAGCATCCACAAATCCCAGGCGCTGCCGCCGATGGTGTCGGCATAGGCGTGGGTGTGGAAGGCGGCCGTGGTGCCATATTTCTCGTTCAGCCGGGCGAGCTGCTCCAGCTTGGCGCGAAATCCATCATATTGCGGCTGGAACGGCGCCGCATAATCATAGCGCGGCGCGGCGGCGCGATAGAGGCGGATGCCCAGATTTTGCAGCGTCGCCAGCGTGGCCTCGATCCCTTCCGACTGCGCATCGCCGATGCCGGTGATGACCATCGGCGTGGCAAGGCCGGCTGCCTGCGTGGCCTTGATGATGCGCGGCAGTTCGGTGCGCACCGCCGCCGGTTCGACATGGGCGCCGCGCCGCACCGTCCAGATGATCGCCGGAAAGCCGGCACGCTGGGCGACGTCGAGGCCGTGATCGGCGCTGGTCCATTGCAGGTGCCGCGACACCAGCGCCAGTGCGGGCGCAGTGTTGGCAGCGGCACCGACAGCGGGGGGCGCAGTCGGCTGACCGGCCAGCACCTGGGCAGCCGGCAACGCGGCCGCACCCGCCGCCAACAGCGCAAGCGCGCCGCGACGTGTGTGGCCTGAGCCATGGTCGTGCCAAGCCTGCAACGCGTCTGCCCCCCTCGCCCGGCGTGTCGGCGCCCCTGTTGCCGAGGCTGTGCCGCTACCCTCATGTCCGAACTCGTACGTACATGCTATGCCGGCGTGGTGCAGCACGCAATGGGGCCGTGCAGATTGCAGCCCTGCTCAGCCCGGCGTGATCTGCAACCCGGCGGCCGGCCGGCAACTGTGGATCAAGCCCGGCACCCGCCCGACGCTGGCGAAATGCGCAAGTGCGGCTGCGTGCAAGGCCGGCACCCGATCGCCGCGGGCAAGCGCCACCACACAGCCGCCAAAGCCGCCGCCCGTCATCCGCGCCCCGCCAATGCCGCCGGTCGCCGCCGCCAGCCGGGCCACCAGCGCATCGATTTCCGGCAGGGTGATTTCGAAATCATCGCGCATGGAGGCGTGGGATGCCGCCATCAGCGTGCCGATCTGCGGCCAGTCGCTCGCCGCCACGGCCGCGGCCATCGCCAGCGTGCGGGCATTTTCGCTGATCACGTGCCGCGCGCGGCGGCATGCAACCGCGTCCAGCCCCGCTGCGGCGGCCAGCGCCGGCAGATCGGCATCACGCAGCGCCTTCACCCCAAGCCGGGCCGCGACGGCCTCGCAGGCGGCGCGGCGCGCGTTGTAGGCGCTTTCCACCAGCCCGCGCGTAATGCCGGAGTGGATGATGAGCACCGCCATGTCTTCGGGCAGCGCCACGGCCTTGATGGCCAGCGTGCGGCAATCGATGAGCAGCGCCGCGCCCGCCTGGCCATGGGCAGCAATCAGCTGATCCATGTTGCCACACGCCACGCCGACGAAATCATTTTCCGCTGCCTGGGCGATCAGTGCCAATTCGGTGGCGTCAAACCGTTGCTCGCCATCCAGCGCCGCCGCCAGGGCCACCCCGAGCGACGCGGAGGAGGACAGGCCGGCGCCCTGCGGCACGTCCCCGGCGATTCCCAGCCGCGCGCCGGCCAGCGGCAGGCCACGCGCCCGGAATACCGCCGCCACAGCGCGGACATGGCTGCGCCAGCCCGGCGCCGGTTGAAACGGCGCTGCCGGATCAAACACGTCCGTTTCGTCATAATCGGCGCTGGTCACGCTGATCATGCCATCAGCCGCCGGGCCGATGGCCACCGCCGTGCCGCGATCAATGGCGCAGGGCAGCACGAAGCCATCATTGTAATCGGTATGCTCGCCGATCAGATTGACCCGCCCCGGCGCATGGGCAATCCGCGCTGGCGCTTCGCCATGGACGGTGCGAAAGGCGGCGGCGGCGCGGGCGACGGGATCGATCATGTGCGGACATCCGGCACGGCGCGCAGCATCGCGGCGGCGGCTTCCGGGGTCAGGTCGCGCTGCGCTTCGGCCAGCAATTCATAGCCGACCATGAATTTGCGCACGCTGGCCGAGCGCAGCAGCGGCGGATAGAAATGCGCGTGCAATTGCCAGGGATCGGCATCGGCATCGCCGAACGGCGCACCGTGCCAGCCCATCGAATAAGGAAATTGGCAGGCAAACAGATTGTCATAGCGCGCCGTCAGCCGGCACAGGATATCGGCCAGGCTGTCGCGCTGGCCGGGCAAGAGATCGGGCATGCGCGCCACGGCAAAGCGCGGCAGCAGCAGCGTCTCGAACGGCCAGCTCGCCCACCACGGCACGATCGCCAGCCAGTCGGCGTTGTGGGCCACGACGCGCGGCCCATCGGCTTCCCGCGCCGCAAGATCGCGCAACAGCGGCGTGCCATGCCGGGCATGATATTCCTGCTGGTTGGCCGCCTCGATCGCCACTTCGTCGGGCACATGTGCTGTCGCCCAGATCTGACCATGCGGGTGCGGATTGGAACACCCCATCATCGCGCCCTTGTTCTCGAAAATCTGCACCGACGGATAATGCGCGCCCAGCGCAGCGCTTTCATCGGCCCAGCAATCGACGATGCGCCGCACCGCCGGCACCGACAGTTGCGCCATGGTGGCACCATGATCGGGGGAATAGCAGATCACCCGCGCCACACCGCGGGCGCTGGCGCTGGCAAACAGCGGATCGTCACTGTCGGCCGGCGGCGTATCGGGCAGCACGGCGGCAAAATCATTGTCGAACACGAAGGTGGCGGCATAATCCGGGTTGCGCGCGCCGCCGACGCGGGCATTGCCGGGGCACAGGTAACAGGCCGGATCATGGGCAGGGGCCGCTGGGGCCGGCGCATCCTGCTGCCCCTGCCAGGGCCGCGCCAGCCGGTGCGGCGACACCATCACCCAGCGGCCAGTCAAGGGATTGCGCCGGCGATGTGGCTGCGGCGCTGCAGACAAGCTCATGACGCGGCCCGCCGCCATGATATGAACTGGGCACTGCGGCCAAGCACCACGCGATTATAGGCCAGGGCGACCACCACGGAGCTGATCAGCGTGATCGGCATGAAATCGATATAGTGCAAGGGCACCAGGCCGGCCGGTTGCAACCAGAAGCTGTAGAGCGCGTACACGCCGACCCCCCAGATCACGCCCGTTGTCGCCGCACTGGCGCCCACGCCGCGAAACATCAGGCCGACAATGAAGGCCGACAGGATCGGCATCGAGGTCAAGCCGTTCAATTGCTGCAACAGATTGATGATGCTCTGGGCATTCTGATACATCGGCACCAGCGCCACCGACGCGATGGTGATGACCACCGTCACGATGGTGCTCAACCGCCAGTTGTCGGCCACCTTGCCAAAGAAGCCCTTGTGGAAATCCACCGCATAAAGCGCCGCCGTGCTGTTCAGCACCGCGCTGGTGTGGGCGATCACGGCCGCGGCGATCATGGCGGCAAAGCTGCCCGACAGCCAGGCCGGCAGTACCTGCGCCACCAGCAGGCCATAGGCCCGGTCGCCGACATTGCCCATCAGCTTGAAGGCGACGACTCCGGGCACCGTGACGATGACCGGAATGATCAGGATGCGGATCACGGCGGCGGCGAGCACGCCCTTCTGCGCCTCCCGCACGGTTGGCGCGGTCATCGCCTTTTGCGTGATGTTCTGATTGGTCGACCAATAGAAGATCTGGATGAACAACATGCCGGTGAACAAGGTGTGGAACGGAATGGGGGATGCAGCCCCGCCGATCATTGTCGTGCGTTCCGGCGGCACGCCGCCGAACGGATCATAATTCACCGCCGCCACCGCCAGCACGACGACCAGCAGCGCGATTGCCAGCACGCCGAAGCCGGAATAAGTGTCCATCACCGCCACGGCGCGCAGGCCGCCGACGATGGTATAGGCAGCACTGATCATCGCCAGAACCGCCGCAAACACCAGCAGCGACACGCCGCCGCCGAACAGCGATTGCAGGAACAGCGCGCCGCTATACAGCCCGGCCGGCAGATAGATCAGGATGTTGCCGAACAGGAACAGCCCGGAAATCAGCGTGCGCAGGATGCGCGTATCGCCCTGATAACGGCGATCGAGCAGTTCCGTCACCGTGGTACAGGCGTTGCGGTAATAGATGGGCACAAACACCAGCGCGAGGATCAACAGGCCGAAGAAACCCGAGATCTCCCACCAGGCGAGCAGCAGCATCTGGTTGCCGTTCATCCCCACCAGTTGATCGGTGGACAGGTTGGTCAGCGTGATCGAGCCGGCGACAAACACCCAGCCCAGGCCGCCGCCCGCCAGATAGACGTCCTTCTCGCTGCCATCATGGCGGGCGCGCCGCACCTTCAGCCAGGTGGCAAACCCGATCACCGCCAGCCACAAGATGGCCACGCCCAGCTGGATGCCCGTATCAACGGCGATGCCCGACAAGCTGCTCTCCCCCATGGTCGATTTTGCGCAAAGCATAGGCGGTCACACCTTGCGCGCAAGCGGGGCAGCGGCAAGGATATCATGATGGAACGCGATGCCGCCAGCAGCACAGACATTCGGGATGGCCAGGCCTTTCGCATCGATGGCGATGCCATCACACTGGTGTTCGCCCAACAGGGCAGCGTGGTCCCCGCGCTGATCCATGCCGGCGCGGCGCTGCCCGCGGCCGAGGATCTCGGTGCCCTCGCCCGCGCGGTGCAGCCGCCCCGCCATGCCTCGCAGCCGGAGATTGCGCCGCTGGCGTCGCTGTGGCCGCAATCGGGGCGCGGTTACATGGGCCAACCGGCGCTGATCGCCCGACGCGGCGATAAGGCCCTGCCCATGGATCTGGTGCCCGACGCGGGATCGACGGTCGGTCCGCGCAGCTTCCATCTCGTCTTCACCGATCCGGTCGCCGGGATAAGCATCGCCATCGACTGGCAGATCAGCAGCGGCGACGTGATCCGCGCGCGCAGCACGATCACCAACCACGGCACCACCCCCTTGGCGGTGGACCGCATCGCCAGCCTGTGCCTGCCGCTGCCGGCCTGGGCCACCCATGCCGCGCGCTTCCACGGCCGCTGGGCCGCGGAAATGCAGGACGTGACGGCGGCGATCCCCCATGGCCGCAGCGGCGGCGCATCGCGCGGCGGGCGGCCGGGGTTTGATGGCGGCAACTGGCTGATCCTGCATGATGCCGGCTTCAGCGCCGATCAGGGCCATGGGCTGGCGCTGCACCTCGCATGGAGCGGCGATCATGACAGTTTGATCGAGCGCGATGCCGACGGCGCCATCGTTCAGATCGGGCCGCGGCTCGATCCAGGCGAGATCGTGCTGGCGCCGGACGGGCGCTTCGTCACGCCAGACGCTGTGCTGGCGCTGGGCCTGGCCGGCCGCAACGCCGTGCGCCGGGCCTTTCATGCGCATCTGCGCCGGGCTGTGCTGCCGGACCGCGCCAACTGGCCGGCGCGGCGCGTGCATCTCAACAGTTGGGAAGCCGTCGCCTTCGGCATGGATGAGGACCGGCTGGTGCAACTGGCCCGCGCCGGCCAGGCCATCGGCATCGAGCGGTTCGTGGTGGATGACGGCTGGTTTGCCGGCCGCCGCGACGACCGCACCAGCCTGGGCGATTGGGTGCCCGATGCCCAGCGCTTCCCCGCCGGGCTGGATCGATTGATCGCGACGGTCGCGGGCCTCGGCATGGATTTCGGCCTGTGGGTCGAACCGGAAATGATCAGCCCTGATAGCGCGCTCTATCGCGCCCAGCCCGATTGGTGCCTGCACCGGCCGGGCCTGGATCGCCCGACCCAGCGCCACCAACTGGTGCTCGATCTCGCCCGGCCAGCGGTGAGCGCGCATCTGTTCGGCGTGCTTGACCGGTTGCTCATGGCACACGCCATCGCCTATCTGAAATGGGATCATAACCGGGAATTGTTCCCGAATGATGGCGTTGGCCACGCCCAGGCGCAGGCCCACCATGCCCTGATCGACCGGCTGCGGCTGGCGCACCCGAATGTGGAGATCGAAAGCTGCGCCAGCGGCGGTGGGCGCATCGATCATGCCATGCTCAGCCGTTGCCACCGGGTGTGGCCCAGCGACAACAATGATGCCATCGATCGGCTGCGCATCAACCGCGCCTGGAGCCTGTTCCTGCCGCCCGAAGTGCTGGGCAACCATGTTGGCCCCTGCCCCAACCCGATCACCGGCCGCGCGCTGCCGATGGCATTTCGCGCCAAGGTCGCGATGTTCGGCCACATGGGCGTGGAGGCCGATCCGGGCGCCATGGCTGAGGCGGAGCGCCACACGCTGGCGGCGCATATCGCCTGTTACAAGCAATATCGCGGCCTGCTGCACAGCGGGGTGCAGCGCGAATTGGCGTTTGACGATGCGGGCCTGTTCGGCACCATGGTGGCCGATGACACGAACGCGCTGGCGCTGGTGGCGCGCACCGATCTGTCCGGCGATTACAATGCCCGCGCCATGCGGTTTCCAGGGCTGGTGCCTGACGCCTTTTACGAGATCCGCTTTCCGCTCACCGATGGCGCGGCTGGGCTGGTGCTGAGCGGGCGGATGCTGGCCGATGCCGGCCTGGTGCTGCCGTTGTCGCGCCCGGCCACCGCGCATCTGATTGCGTTCACACGACAGGATCACCGCTGATGCGCCTGGGTTGCTGCTATTACCCCGAACATTGGCCAGAAGACTGGTGGGCCGAAGATGCACGCCGCATGGCGGCGCTGGGGCTGACGCGCGTGCGCATCGGCGAATTCGCCTGGAGCCGGATCGAACCCGAAGCCGGCCGCTATGATTGGGGCTGGCTCGACCGCGCCATCGACACGCTGCATGGTGCCGGGCTGGGCATCATATTGGGCACGCCCACCGCGACCCCGCCGAAATGGCTGGTCGATACCATGCCCGACATGCTGGCCATCGATGCCGACGGCCGCGAACGCCGCTTCGGATCGCGGCGGCATTATTGTTTTTCCCACCTTGGCTATCGCGCGCAGTGCCAGCGGATCGTGGCGGCGCTGGCCGATCGCTATGGCACCCACCCCGGCATCGTCGCCTGGCAGACCGACAATGAATATGGCTGCCACGATACCGTCGTCAGCCATTCGGCGGCGGCGGCGCAGGGCTTCCGTCGCTGGCTGGCGGCGCGGCACGGCGATATCGACACGCTGAATGCGGCGTGGGGCAATGTGTTCTGGAGCATGGAATATCGCAGCTTCGACGAAATCGATCCGCCGAACCTGACCGTGACCGAGCCCAACCCCGCCCATGTTCTCGATTATCGGCGCTTTGCGTCGGATGAGGTCGCCCGCTTCAACCGGGCCCAAGTGGATATCCTGCGCAGCCGTTCGCCGGGGCGCGATATCGTCCACAATTTCATGGGGTTCTTCACGCAGTTCGATCACCACAAACTCAGCCGCGATCTCGATGTCGCGACCTGGGATAGTTATCCCATCGGCTTTCTCGATCAATTCTGGTTCAGCGACGCCGAAAAGCTGGCCTATGCCCGCCAGGGCCACCCCGATATCGCCGCCTTCCACCATGATCTCTATCGCGGCTGCGCGCACGGCCGCTGGTGGGTGATGGAGCAGCAACCCGGCCCGGTGAACTGGGCGGCGCACAACCCGGCGCCGCTGGATGGCATGGTGCGGCTGTGGACGCTGGAGGCGGCCGCCCACGGCGCCGAACTGGTCAGCTATTTCCGCTGGCGCCAGGCGCCGTTCGGGCAGGAAGCGCACCACGCCGGCCTGCTGCGCCCCGACAGTGTCGAGGATAGTGGCGCCCACGAGGCGCGCGCCGCGGCGGCCGATCTGGCAGCGCTGGGCGATCTGGGGCCGCCGGCCAAATCGGTGGCGCTGATCTTTTCCTACGAAGCGGCCTGGCTGTTCGAAGCCCAGCCGCAGGGCCGCAGCTTCCGCTATGTCGAACTGGTGTTCCGCTGTTATTCGGCGCTGCGGCAGCTTGGCTTTGACGTCGATATCCTGCCCGCCGATGCCGGGCTGGATGGCTATGCGATGGTGGTGATTCCGTCGCTGCCGCTGCTTGACGACGAACTTGTGGCGCGGCTGGCCGGCCTGGGCGTGCCGGTGCTGTTGGGTCCGCGCAGCGGCAGTCGCACGGTGACGTTCCAGATCCCCGCAGGCCTGCCGCCCGGCCCGCTGCGCACCGCCCTGCCGATCACCATCCCGCGCGTCGAATCGCTGCGCGACGGCCTGGTGGAGACTGGCGACGGCTTTGCCGTGGGGCGCTGGTACGAACATGTCGAAACCAGCCTGACGCCCGAAATCGCCCTGAAGAATGGGCGCGGCATCGTCTATCGCCATCAGACCATGCGCTATCTGGCCGGCTGGCCCGATGATGCCTTGTTGGCCGATGTGCTGGGCCGGATGGCGGCGGAGGCGGGGTTGGCGACGGTCTCGCTGCCGCCGGGCGTGCGGGTGCGCCGGGCCGGCGACATCGTCTTCTGCTTCAACTACGGTCGCGATCCTGTTGATATCGCAGGGATTGCGTCGGCGTCGCTGATCATCGGCACATATTTGCTGCCCGCGGCCAGCGTTGCGGCCTGGCGGGTGGCAAGCTAAGGTCGATTGCAGCCCTCAACGCCCTCCGCTCAAGGGGGAGGGAACCAAAGTGCTTCAATTCACCCCTCGCCCGCATCAAAGCGAACCCGGCTCCATTTTTCCGGTTGGTGCGTGTCATAAACGCCGTGGCTGTTCAGCGCCCAGGCCGGATGCGGCATCACTTCGCCGCCGCTGAGCAGCAGTTTCTGGAAACGCCCCAGGAACATGCGCCAGATGTCGCCATCGGCCGGCGGCAATTGGCGGCCGTCGGCGAGCAGCGCCAGGCTGGCCCAGGGGATGGCAATCTCCAGGCTCCAGCCAGAATCGCGGTCGCTGTTGTCGTTCAATGTGCCCTGCACCTGCACCGCGGTCTGCAGGCCCGGCATGTCAAACCCGGTGAACGCCCAGCGCACGCCGCGCGGATGCGTGCCACGCCAGAAGGTCGGCCCGCTGCGATCATAATCGCCGCCAAAGCTGTAGGTGTTTGCATCATAGAGATCGAACTGCGCCGTATCGAACCGGCTGCCGCGCGTGAACGCATCGCGCCAGATGAAGAACACTTCATACACCGTATTGGCGGCGTTGACTTCCAGTTCATAATAGCAATCACCGCCATCGATGAGCAATTCCAGATCATTCTCGGTGAAGATGATGCTGTCGCGCGTCGTCAGTCGGGCTTCGACAAAGGGCTCTTCAACCTGGAACGCGATGTAAAGATTGCGATCGTTCCACAGGATCGCCGTTCGCGTTTCGAACAAGCCCGGCGCACCGGTTGCCATGTCGACAAAGCTGTCGCTCCATGCCGCCGTTGCCCAAGCCGGCTTGCCGAGATCGCCATCAACAACCAGATCGCCTGCAATCCGGCGTGCGATACAGTCCACCAACCCAGCCTCCCTCGTTGAAAGCCCAGCGCCGGCCGCTGCCGCGCCACAGCAAGAGCTTGAGCATGGCCCAGCCGAAATTTCCAGTTGGCTGGCGGCGGGGACCATCCAACTGCGCTTCATTCAGCGCCCGAATGGACGCCTATCATGGTGTCCCTTTCGCCGGCTGAGGGCGTACGGCTAGAGCCGGACGCTCGCCAACAGGCGCAATCGCAGCGGCGGCGCCGGGAAGCCGGCGGCATCCTGCCAGTCGCCATCCAGCAGATTGTCAGCGGCCAGCCTGATGGCCAGCGCGTCCGTCGCCTGCCAGCGCGCATCCGCCGCCAATTGCCCATAGGCCGACAAGCGCTGCCGCCCGCCGGGCACCGATTCATCATCGCGCGCGCCGACCTGGCCGGCGCGCAGATTGGCGGCAAGCCGGTTGGTCACCTGCCAGCGCACGGCGACATTGGCGCGCCAGCGCGGCCGCAGCAGCAGACCAGACCCGCCGGCCGTATCGCGCGGCCAGATATGCTGCACGGCCAGATCGAACTGCACGTCGCCCAGTTGCTGGGCCAGACTGGCCGAAATCCCGTCCACCGCGACGCGGCCGCGATTGACCAGCGCCGGCGCCGGCTGAAAGATGAAATCGATGAGATCACGATAGCGCGCGACAAAGCCGGTCAGGCGCACGCGGGTACGATCCTGTTGCCACATGAGCGCCACATCGGCCCGTCGGCCGGATTCAGGCCGCAGCGCCGGGTTGCCGACCAGCGGATTGGCCAGCGCGTAGAAGCTCGGCGCCTTGAAGCTGCTGCCGGCCGACGTCTCGACCCGCCAGCCGTCGCCCAGATCGACCGCCGCTGCGACCCGGCCGGACAGTCGGGCCTTCAGGCTGCCGATGCGATCGACGCGCAGCGCGCCCTGGCCCGCCACGGCGCCGGCGCGGCTGGCGATTTCGGCAAAGCCGGCCCAGGCCGCGCGGTCGAGCCGATAGGCAGTGGGCAGCGCGAAAAAGCCGAAATCCAGTTTGCCGCTGGATCGGCCATTCTCGTTGCTGCCCTCGATGCCGGCGGCAATCTGTGTCGTGCCGGCCGTCCACGCCAGGCTGGCCTGGCCGATCAGGCGATCATAGCGCGTCTCATCCGTGCTGGCGGGCAGGCCACCCGGATTGCTGGCCGCGCCAGCCACCCCAGGGCTGGCGAGCGTATCGCTGCGCCCCAGCCAATTGGCGTTGAGATCGAGGATCAGTCCCGCGCCCACGATCTGGCGGGTCCGCGCCGCAGCCAGAAGTTCGCGCGCCCGGCGGGTTTCGGCCAGGCGGCGTGTCGCAAGCAACGCGCCGCCGCTGGCATCGGGAAAGCCGGCCGAATCGATATCGTTGAAGCGCAGCAGCAAGCGATCGCCGCCGGTATCGCGTACCACCCGCAACACAGCGGTGCGCGCCACGAACCGGGCCAGCGGCGTTGGCGTGCCGTCATCGTCGATCTGGCCGGTCAGGCTGCCCCCCCAGCCGCCGCCGATCGGGCCGGACACGCCAGCGGCCAGCGTGTGGCCACCGCGGGTAATGCCGCCGCCCTGCGCGATCAATTCCAGCCGATCGGCGGGGGCCCGCGGCGTGATCGCCAGCACGCCGGCCAGCGCCCCCGAACCATGCACGGCCGACAGTTGCGCCGGCAGCAGATCGATGCCGGCCAGGCCAAAGCTGCCGATCTCGGCAAGATTGACCGCACCGCCGCGCGAACTGGTGGCGTTGTTGATCGGGACGCCATCGAACAGCACCAGCGTGAAATTGGGATCGGCGCCGTCCAGCGTGGCGGCCGCGAAGCCGCTGCGTCCGCCCGGCTGCGCGATGAACAGGTTGGGCACGCCTGCCAGAGCCGAGGCAACGCTGCCGCTGCTGTCGAGCGTCTCGGCATCGATCCGGATCGGCGCAGACACCGGCGGCAGGCGCGAGGCGGTGACCACCAGGGGCGGCGCGGTGGCGGCCAATTGGGCCAGCATCAGGACAACAAGCGACATGGATACTCTTTTGCTTCAGCGGCGACGGAACAGGTGCCAGATGGCATGGCCCAGCGCCGGCAAGGCGATCGCCCCCACCAGCGCCGGCCCCGGATTGCCGGCAGATGACGCGGCGCCCAGCCCGGCCCAGGCGATGGCGAGCGCCGCATTGGCCGGCACGATGGCCAGCAGGAACGGGGCCCACGCCATGCCCGCGGCGCCGGCCATGATCACCACCGCTTCGGCCACCACCGGCACCGGCCGGCTGAGCAGCAGCGCCAGCGGACCCAGGGCGTGCAGCCGCGGGTTCAGCGCCGGCATGGCCGCGTCACCCAGCAGCCGGCTGGTCAGCGCCCGACCCGGATAGCGGCCCAGCCAATAGCCCAGCAGCGCCCCGGCCATCAGACCCAGCCAGATCGCCGTGGCCCCGATCACGGACCCCAGCGCGCTGCCAGCGGCCACCGCGACAATGCTGGATGGCACGGGCAGCAGCGGATCGAGCGCAAGGAGCAGCACCACCAGCCCCATCACCAGCCATGGCCGATCCGCCAGGGCGGTCGCGGTTGCAAACGCCAGCCGCGCCACATCTTCGCCGATCAGCGCCCAGGGCAACAGGATCGCGGCCAGCAGGCCAGCCAGCAGCACCAGCCACCGCGCCCGTCCCGCCCATATTGCTTGCATCTGCCCTTTGCTCCAGGCCGGGGGCATGCGGCACGTCGTCCGCACCGTCAAGCCGACACAAACGTGGCTTGCACGCGGCGCATACTATATACAGTATGGAATTGCCAAGCGCCGCCGCCTGCGGCACGAAGGCACCATCTGCAGGATGAAGACCATGGCACATCGCAGGGCCCTGAACGGCGCCTTTTTCACGCTCCTGGCCGCACCTTTGTTGCTGGCCGCGACCAGCCTGACCGCGCCGCCGCGCAGCGAACTCAATCGGCCCTGGCCGTTTTTCGAATCCAGCGAACCCGATGAGCCGGCGGTCCGCACCCCGCGCGAAGCGCTGAAAAGCTTTGCCATGCCGCCGGGCTATGCCGTGGAACTGGTGGCGGCCGAGCCGCTGGTGCAGGATCCGATCCTGATGGAATTCGATGGCGATGGCCGGCTGTGGGTGATGGAGTTGCCGGGCTGGGCGCACAATCTGTCGATGGACAACAGCCTTGAGCCGGTGAATCGGCTGGTGGTGCTGGACGATACCGACAATGACGGCGTGTTCGATCGCCGCACCGTGTTTGCCGACAAGCTGGTGCTGCCGCGCGCCTTCAAGATCCTGGCCGGCGGCTGCGCGCTGATCGGCGAACCGCCCACCTTGTGGAAAGCCTGCGATACCGACGGCGATCTGAAGGCCGACACCAAGGTGAAGGTGACTGACGGCTTTGCCCGGCTTGGTGTGCTGGAACATGGCGCCAACGGCTTGTTCTGGGGGATGGACAATCTGCTGGTCGTGTCGGAGCATGAATGGAATCTGGCGTACAAGGCCGGCCAGTTCGTCACCGTGCCAGGCCTGCGGCGCGGCCAGTGGGGCGTGACCCAGGATGATGCGGGACGCATCTATCGCAACGTCAACACCGATCCGCTGTTCGTCGATTATCTGTCGCCGGATTATTATGCGCGCAATCCGGATCTGGTGCGCACGCGCGGCCTGTATGAAAATCTCGTCGATCAGGAAAAGACCAACATCTGGCCGGCCCACCCCACCTTCGGCCTCAATCGCGGCTATCGGCGCGAAGTGTTCCGCGCCAACGGCACCGCCAGCTATTATGGCGGCGTGTCTTCGCCGCTCATCTATCGTGGCAACCGCCTGCCGGCCGATGTGCAGGGCATGGGTTTTGTCGCCGATGGGGCCACCAACATCGTCCACCTGCTGCGGCTCAAGGATGATGGCCAGGGCCGCAAGCAGGCCGAGGATTATTACGCCAAGGGCGAATTCCTCGCCTCCAACGATGTGCGCTTCCGTCCGACGGCGCTGGCCAGCGCGCCCGACGGCAGCATCTACATTGCCGACATGTATCGCGGCGTCTCGCAGGATGGCCCGCTGCAGACCGATTATCTGCGGGACTATATCACCAAGCGCGGGCTGTCGCGCGGCACCGGCCACGGCCGCATCTATCGCGTCGTCTATCTGGGCCCTGATGGCCGCGCCGTGCCGACTGCCCCGGTGGCACGGCCGCAGATGAACCGCGACAGCAGCGCCGCGCTGGTCGGCCACCTGTCCAACCCCGACGGCTGGTGGCGCGACACCGCCCAACAATTGCTGGTGCAGCGCGCCGATCCGACCACGGTGCCGTTGTTGGCGAAACTGGCCCGCGATCGCAATGTGGACTGGCGCACTCGCCTGCACGCGCTGTGGACGTTGCAGGGCATGGGCCGGATGCAAGTCGATCTTGCCCAACTGGCGATGGCCGATCCGCGGCCGGAACTGCGTGCCGCCGGGCTGCGGCTGGCCGAACCCTGGCTGGCCACCGCCGCCGCCAAACCGATGAAGGCGGCGCTGGCATTGGCCGGTGATGCCAATTGGCAGGTGCGCGTACAGGCCGCCGCCAGCCTGGGCGTGCTGCCCGCCGAACAGCGCATGGCGCCGATGATTGCTCTGCTGACAGCGCATGGCGATGATCAGGTGCTGGTCGATGCGGCGGTGTCGGGCATGAAGGACGGCGAAATGGCCGTGCTTTCGGCGCTGGCGTCGGCGCCGGCAACGCCGGCCGATGCGCTGGCGATGCTGTCTGGTGCGCTGGCCAAGCGCCGCGAAGGCCCCGCCGGTCAGGCACTGGTGGCGATGGCCAGCAACGAGTCGCTGACGCCGCAGGCCCGTGCCGCGATCATGGATGGGCTGGCGCTGGGCTTTGCCGGCGGCGTACAAGGCGGCGGCAATGCCGTGGCCGGCGGTCGCGCCGGCGGCAATATCCCCGGCGTGTCGCGCCCGCGCAGTGGCGGCAACCGTTTTGATCTGGCCAGCGAACCAACAATGCTGACCCGGCTGGCCGACACCGCCGGCGCCCTTGCCGAACCGGCGCGCAAGCTGCTGGCGCTGGTCAACTGGCCGGGCCGGCCGGCGCCACCGGCGCTGCCACCGCGCAGCGCTGCCGAAGAAGCCCTGTTCGTGCGCGGCCAGGCCATTTATACGGAGCAATGTTCAGGTTGCCATCAGGCGCAGGGCCAGGGCCAGGCCACGGTGGCCCCGCCGCTGGCCGGTTCGAAACGGGTCGCCGCCAATGGCGACGTGCCGGTGCGCATCCTCACCAACGGGCTGGAAGGCAAGATCGGCCTGATGCCGCCGTTGGGCGGCGACATGACCGACGAGGAGGTCGCTGCGGTGCTGACCTATGTGCGCCAATCCTGGGGCAATACCGGCGCGCCCTTGCCGCCGGCGGCGGTGAAGGAATGGCGGCTGGCCTTTGCCCACCGCACCATGCCCTGGTCGGAAAAGGATATCGACGCACCGCAGCGGTGAGGCGATGATCGCAGCTGCACAGGTCTGCCGCAGCCGCGGTGGCCACCGGGTGGTGGACGATGTGTCGTTCAGCGTGGCAGCCGGCGAAATCGTTGGCCTGATCGGCCTGAACGGTGCTGGCAAGACCAGCCTGATCGATTGCCTGGCCGGGCTGGCCGCACCGGATGAAGGCCAGATCCGCGTGGCCGGGCATGCGCCGGGCAGCCGCGCCGCCCGCGCCGCCACCGGCACCCTGTTGCAACAGCCCGGCCTGCCGGCGCGGCTGCGCGTGGCGGAGACGATGGCGCTGTTTGCCGGGCTGCAGGGCCGGCCGGTTTGCCCGAAGCTTGCAGCCGCGCTGGGCCTGGCGGCAATCGCCGACCAGCGGGTGGACCGGCTTTCGGGCGGCCAGCGCCAGCGGCTGGCACTGGCGCTGGCCTTGCAGCATGACCCGGCGGTGATCCTGCTCGATGAACCGGCCACCGCGCTCGATCCCGGCATGCGGCGCGATCTGGCCGCCCTGCTGGCTGACCGGCGCGCGGCGGGCGCGGCAATCCTGATGGCCACCCATGATCTGGCCGAAGCCGCCAGCCTGTGTGACCGGGTGCTGGTGATGGCCGGGGGGCGGCTGTTGACGGGCGGACGCCCCGCCGATCTGATCGCCGGCCTGCCCAGCAAGATCCGGATGGTGACGGCACAAGCGTTGCCAGGGGCCGAAAGCGCCAGCATCGAAATCACGGCGCAGGATGTGGCGGCCGCCGTGCGCCAGTTGCTGGCCCAGGCTGGCGACGTGCCGGTGCTGGAGCTCAGCGTGACCAGCGCCAGCCTTGCCGATGTCGTGCTGGCAGCACAGGAACAGCCGCATGGCTGACATCCCGTTCCGGCCGCTGCTGTGGGCCAATCTGCTGGCCACGCTGCGCAATCCCATGGCGCTGATCTACGGCTGGCTGTTCCCGCTGTTCTTTCTGGTCGGGTTCTGGGCGCTCTATGGCCAGGATCCGGTGCCGCTGGCGCTGCATGCCGGGCCGTTTTTCACCATCACCATCCTGGGCAGCGCCGCCTTTGGCCTGCCGACCCAGATGGTGGCCGAGCGCGAAGCCGGGCTGTGGCGCCATTTTGCCCTGACCCCGGCGCCGCGCTGGCGCTTCGTCGCGGCGCTGGTGCTGGCGCGCGCCCTGTTGCTGGCCGGCGCGCTGATCGTGCAGCATTGGGCCGCCCGAGGCCTGGGCATGCCGCCGCTGCCGCACCCCGTATCCACCGTGCTGGCGCTGGCCACGGCCAGCCTGTGTTTCCTGTGCATCGGCGCGCTGATCGGCAATCTGGCTCCGAATGTGCCGGCCGTGCAGGCGCTGGGCCAGTGCATCTTCCTGCCGATGCTGATCATCGGCGGCGTGGCGGTGCCGCTGGCCAGCCTGCCGGAATGGGCCTTGCCCTTGTCCAACCTGTTGCCCGGCCGCCATGCGGTGGTGGCAATCCAGACCGCGGTGACCGGCACCGGCACGCGCGCCGCCGGATTCGAGCTGGCAGCGCTGACTGGCCACGGCCTGATCGCCCTGCTGGCGGCGGTGCTGCTGTTTCGTTGGGAACCGGCCGCGCCGCCGCCCGCCGGCCGGCGCGGCCTGTGGCTGTTGCCCCTGCTGGCGCTGTGGCTGGCACTGGCCGCCGTCGCGCAGCAGCGCCAGCGATCGGTGCCGGCCGCGCCGGACACCGCGCCGGCCGGACAGGTGGCGGATTATCTGGCGCCGGTGACGTCAGACGCGACCCGTGCAATGGTGGCAGCGTCCGCCCCCGCCGCGCCGCCAGCCACCACGCCGAAAGCGTCGCGTCCACAGGCTGGCCTGCGGCCCGCAGCGCCGGCCACCGCAGAGGCCCCCGCCGCGCTGGCGCTGCCTGCCGAACCGCCGCTCGATCTGGACCGCATTGCCTTTGAACGTCTGCCCGCCGATGCCGGGCTGGTGGCGCCCATCGCCGCCGAGCCGCCGGATGAGGCGCTGGCCAGCGCGCTGGCCCGGATCCGCCGCCAATTGGAACGCTGGCCACCGGCGACGGCCGGGCCGCCCGAACAGCAGGTGCGCACCCTGCTGCTGATCGCCGCCGTACCCGATCTGCTGCAGATGGACCCGCTGGAACGCCATCTGCCCTTGCTGGTGGAAGCCGAATTGAAGCAGCGTTTTGCCGCCGATGTGCTGGCGCGCCTGCTGTTCGAAGCGGCGTTGCACCCCGATGCCCTCAGTGTGGCGGCGCGCAGCGAATTGCCGGCCATTGGCCTGCCTGCCCATGCCGGGCCCGAGGCGCCCTTGCGCGGCCGGGTGATGCTCTATGCCTTCAAATTGCTGGGCCGGATCACCGGCCGCCGGGTCGGCGATCCGCCGCTTCCCGATCAGCGCGAATAGGCCTCGCTGGCGCCGGTGCGTGGATTGGTGATGGTGATGCGGGCATCGCGTCCAACGCTGATCAGCAGATTGCCATGGTCGTCCCGGCCGGCATTGGCGATGCGCGCTGGCAGCGTGTTGGCGGTCGGGCTGCGCAACGCGGCATGGAGTTGCCACAATGCGGATTGCGGCAAGGCCAGGTAGCGTTGCAGCACGGCGGCATCGCCGCCCTTGGTCGGGCCGTTGTTCATCACCACCACCCGCGGGGCCAGGCTGGCGAGCAGGGCCGGCGGATTGGACAGGTCACTGCCATGATTGTCGGCAAACATCAGATCGGCGCGCCCGATGCGATTGACCGGGCACACCAGCGCATGGGCCGGAGTCCAGGTGAGATCGGCCAGGCTGGCGATCCGCGCCTTGCCCCAGCGCAGCATCAGGCTCAGCGAATTGAGATTTTCCACCTCACCATTGTCCACCTTGGTGGCCGGGGTGTCGCAGGCCTGGCCGGGCGTGCCGGCGCCTGGCAGCGGTGAGAGGATCGCGACGCCATCGCTGGTGACGGCGGTCAGTTCCAGCCCGCCGATGCGCAGCCGCTGCCCGGCGGCCAGACGGCGGTGCTTCACGCCGGCGATGGCGGCGGTGTAAAGCGGATAGAGCGTTGCCGGCGCGTTGGCGAGCTGCGCCGGGTTGAGACCTTCGCGCAGTGGCTCGCGATTGGGGCCGTGATCGATCACCTCGCCGATCGGCATCAGCTTGAGCAGATCGAACAGTCCACCGACATGATCGACGTGGAAATGGCTGATCACGACATGGTCGATCCGCATCAGCCCGGCACTGCGGGCAGCCGCGACAATGCGTTCGGCGCTGGAGGGCGACGGCGGCACCGGCGGTTCGCCCGGTGCCGCCCGCGGGCCGCCACGCCCCGTCGGCCAGCCGGTATCGATGAGCAAAGATCGGCCCTCGGGCGTGATGTAGAGTGTGGCGGCCCCGCCATCGACATCGATGCTGATGATCTTCAGATCGTCCGCCTGCACGGGCGCTGCCGCCAGCAGCAGGGCCAGTGCCAGGCGTTTCATTTCACCACACCAAAGGCAAACACCGTGGACGAGAGGAAGGTCTCGCCCGGCCGCAGCAAGGTCGAGGGAAATTCCGGCCGGTTCGGCGTGTCGGGGAAATGCTGGGTCTCAACCGCGATGCCATCCCCCTGGCGTAGCATCAAGCCGCCGGCCGCCGCCTGGCTGCCGTTGAAGCCATTGGCGGTGTAAACCTGCATGCCAGGCTCGGTGGTGCTGATCGCCAGCCGGCGGCCAGAGACGGGATCGACCAGTTCGGCTGCCGGGCGCAGCGTGCCGGGTGCGCCGTCGACGACAAAATTATGATCAAGGCCCTTGGTGTTGAGCATGTGCGGATGCGAACTGCGCAGCGCCGGGCCGATGGGCTTTTCCTGCTGGAAATCGAAAGGCGTGCCGGCGACGGCCGCGATCACGCCTGTCGGCAGATTGCGTTCACTGGACGGCGTGTAGCGGCTGGCGTGCAGCCGCAGCCGGTGCGCGTCGATCGGCGCGCTGCCATGGCCACCAAGGTTGAAATACGTGTGGTTCGTCACATTGACATGGGTCGGGCGCGTGGTGGTCGCGCGCCAGTCAATGCGCAATTCATTGGCATCGTTCAGCGTGTAGGTGGCGGTAACCGCCATCGCGCCCGGAAAGCCATTGTCCCCATCCGGGCTGTTCAGGCTGAGCGCGACGCCGGCCGTCGTCGCGGTCTGGAAACTGCGCGCCGCCCACAGCTTGGTGCCCCAGCCGCCGCCGGTCTGGCTGGTGCCGCCGTGGATGGTGATGCCGGTTTCGGGATTGGCCGGCAGCGCGAACCGCTGGCCATCGATGGTGAAGCCACCGCCGGAAATACGGTTGGCAAAGCGGCCGATCAGCGTGTTGAACGAGCCGCCGCGATCCCACGCGTCGAAATCCGGCCGGGTCAGCACGACATTGGTCAGCTTGCCGGCGCGGTCCGGCACCGAGACTTCGGCAATGGCGCCGCCGCGGGTGAGGATGACCACGCGCATGCCGGCGCGGTTGGTCAGCGTGATGGCATCCACCACTTCGCCCTTGGCGTTGGTGCCCAATGGCGCGACGACGGCCGTGCCGGCCAGCGCCGGTGTGGCGGCCAGCAAGGCGGAGATGGCAACAATCGGCTTCATGGCAACGGCTCCAGACGGATGACGAGGCCGGGCGTCGGCGCCGATAGCGATTGGCCGGTGCCCTGCCCCGTCGGCTGTTGCACCAACACATAGAGCAGACCATCGGGCCCGGTCGTCACCGCGCGCACGCGGCCATAGGCCTTGAACAACACTTCCTGATGGGCAATGCGATCCCCGTCCAGCACCAGCCGGCGCAACTGCTGACCGGCCAGCGCCGCAACGAACAGATTGCCGGTCCAGCCCGGATAGCGCGCCGCCTGCTTGCCGCCCGGCCGGTAAAGATGGATGCCCGACGGTGCGATGGTTGGCGTGTAATAGGTGGCCGGGCCGATCATGCCGGGCGCCTCACGCGCCGAGATGCCGGGCTGCATGCCCATCGTCGCGACGCCCCAGCCATAGTTGACGCCGGGGCGGATCAGGTTGATCTCGTCGCCGCCGCTGGGGCCATGTTCGGCCTCCCACAGCCGGCCAGCCGCATCGAAGGCGAGGCCCTGCGGATTGCGATGGCCATAGCTGAGGATGCTGGGCACAGCGCCCGGCGTGTTCACGAACGGATTGTCGGCGGGAATGCTGCCGTCGCGGTTGATCCGGTGCAGCTTGCCCAGCCCATTGCCGAGCGTCTGCGCATTCTTCATGTCGCCGCGCTCGCCGATGCTGAACAGCAGGCGCCCCTGCGCATCAAAGGCGAAGCGCGCGCCATAATGCGAGCCGCTGGCAGTGTATTGATCCACCGGCGCCTTGAACAGCGTCTGCTGGTCGGTCCATTCGCCGGCCTTGTTGAGCCGGCCGCGCACGATCACCGTCATCGACGGGTGATTGGGCGGCCGCTCGCCGGGCTTCAGCACCGGCGGCGGCGGCAAGACATAACCTGGCTTCAGTTCTGCCAGGCTGAGATAGATCCAGCCGTTGCTGGCGTAATCCGGATCGACGGCGACATCCAACAGGCCGGCATCCTGCCGTTCCCACACCGGCGGCGTGTTCCTGACAGCGTCCGCCAGCAGACCGGCCTTGGCGTCGATGATGCGCAGGCGGCCGGCGCGTTCGGTGACCAGCAGGCGGCCATCGGGCAGGAAGGCCAGGCCCCAGGGCGTGTCGAGCCCGCGCGCCAGCACCTTGATGCGGAATTTCTGCTGTTCGGAGGCGATCACCGCGCCATCGGGATCGGCCACGAACTGCGGGCGCGGGCCGGCGGTGTCGGCCTCCAGCCGCAGCCAGGCAATCAACTGCCAGACCTGGTCGGCCGGCAGCATCTCGCCAAAGGCCGGCATTTCGGCGCCGTCGACACCCTTGGTGATGATGCGGAACAGATCCTCGTCGGAGCGATTGCCGAGCAGGCGCTGATCGAACAGATTGGGCGCGCGACCGGTGGTGCCCGGCGCACCGTGGCAGCCGCTGCAATTTTCGGTGAAACGCTCACCGACGATACGCTGGAGTTCACGGCCGCTCAGGGCGGCGGCCGGTGGCCCAGGCGGCGGCGGTGGTGGCGCCTGGGCCACCAGCAATCCTGCCGCCAGAGCAAGGCCAGTGGCCAGACCCAGCCGATTGATCATCGCGCCGTCCAGCCGCCGTCAATCAGGATATCGGTGCCGGTGACAAAGCCGGCCAGATCGGAACAGAGATAGGTGACGAGCGCGCCGATCTCCTCCACCTTGCCCCAGCGCCCGACCGGCAGGCTGGCCAGGAAGGCGGCGTTGGCGGCCGGGTTGTCCATCACCGCCCGGTTCATTTCGGTGCCGAACGGGCCGGGGCTGATGGCGTTGACCGTGATGCCTTCGGCCGCCAGTTCCAGCGCCAGCGCCTTGGTCAGGCCGAGCAGGCTGGCCTTTGCCGAGGAATAGGCCGTGCGGCCGGGCAGCGAGATATGCGCCATGATCGAGGCGAGATTGATGATGCGGCCATAGCCCGATCCCATCATGCCCGGCACAAAGGCGTGGCAGGCGAGGAAGGTGGAGATCAGGCTGGAATCGATGACGCTGCGAAATTCGGCCAGGCTGAATTCCACCAGATTCTTGCGGATGTTGGTGCCGGCCGAATTGATCAGGATTTGCGGATTGGGGCTCCAGGCGTTCACGTCTGCAACCAATGCCGCGACGCTGGCCTCATCGGTGACATCAGCGGTGAAGGCGGCGGCATCGACACCCTCGGCCGCAAGCGCAGCGACAATGGCATCAAGCTTGGCGCGGTTGCGCCCCACCAGCGCCAGCCGGGCTCCGGCCGCGCCCAGCGTGTGTGCCATCGCCTCCCCAAGACCGCCGCTGGCGCCAATGATCACGGCCGTGCGGCCCGCGAGTGAAATCTGCATGCTGTTATTCCTTTGCGGCGGCGGGCGGGGTGCCCGCTGCGCCCATTGCGATCCAACTGAACGCGCCCAGCCCGGCGACGCCGGACATCAGCCACAGCATCGGCGTCCAATCATTGCCGCTGGCTTCCAGAAGCATCCCGCCCACCACGGGCGCCAGAAAACCGGAGAAATTGGCAAACATGTTCATCGCCGCGCCCATGGTGGCGGTGTAGCCCTGGCCCAGTTCCACGCACTGATTCCAACTGATCGGCACCAGCATGTCGCCGAGAAAGGCAATACTGGCGAGCAGCGCGATCGCCACCCACACGTTCGTCGCCTGCGGCACCAGCGCCATCAATATGGCGACGCTGGTGAAACAGACGATGGCAACAGCGCGGCGCGATACCCACAGCGGCAGCATGCCAGCGGTGAGCGAGCCCAGCCCGCCCATCAGCAGCGGCAGCACCGACAGGCCGGCCATACCCGCCGCGCTCTGCCCATGCACCTCGCCCAGGAAGGTGGGCATCCAGGTCACGAAAAAATACCAGACATAGGACCAGCAGAAATATTGAAGGCACAAGAGCAGCGCCTGCCGGCGCAGCAGCAGCTTCACCCAGGATTCGGGCGCATGGGCGACCAGCGCCTGCGATTCGGCCAGCAGCGCCTGTTCCGCCGCGTTCACGCCCGGATGATCGGCCGGCCGCTCGTGGAAGCGGCGCGAAAACCAGGCCACCCACGCCGCGCCCAACAGCCCGAACAGCACGAAGGCCCAGCGCCAGCCGACGTAATTGATGGCCAGCAACACCAGCGGCGGTGTCACCGCGCCGCCCCAGCGCGTGCAGGCCCACATCAGCGCCTGCGCCTTCACGCGCTCGCCGCGCGGCAGCCACTGGGTGAGCATGCGGGTGAGATTGGGAAAGCAGCCCGCCTCGCCGGCGCCGAACAGGAAGCGGATCACCCACATCGAGCTGAAGCTCCACGCCGCCCCGGTGAGCGCCGTGAACAACGACCATGCCAATACCAGCCGCGAGAGGATCTTCTTCACGCCCAGCTTGTCACCGATCAGCCCCATCGGGATCTCGAACAGCGCATAGGAAAGCCCGAAGGCCCCGAACACCATGCCCATTTCCGATTTGCTGAGGCCCAGATCGGTTGAGATGGGCCCCGCCGCCTGGCTGATCGCCACGCGTTGCACATAGGCCAGGATGGCCAGCGCCAGCGCCATCACCACAACGCCATGGCGCACACGGGTTGGGGGCATGCCTGCAATCTGCGTCACGTACCATTCCCCCCAATTCACCCGGGCAGTGTGCGCTGACTGGTCAGGCGAACGCAAGTGTATACTGAATACGATTTTTGCTTGTCAATTCATCCCGGTCGGGTCAAGGTCACGCTTGGCCGGCTGCCACACGCAATTGACTGGCAAGCTGCGGATGGTTCAGCTTGGGACCAGGCATGGTGGCCAGCGTGGTTTCAGGCGAAGCGCCAGGCCAAAAGGGAGTTGATCATGAACGAGTTGGCGCGGATCAGCATGGCCAGTCTCGCTGGATCCGTGGCGTTGGTAACGGGTTCCGGCCGCGGGCTGGGCCGGGCCATCGCGTCGCGGCTCGCGGAACTGGGTGCCGATGTCGCCGTGCATGATATCTCCGAAAGCGCGCCCGCCCAATTCGGCGAGGAAAAGAGCCTGACCGGCCTTGCCGAGCGCCTAGCGGCGCAGATGGGGGTGAAGACGACGGCTGTCTTGGGCGACATTTCCGACGAAGCCCAGGTGGCCGCGATGGTGGCCGCCACCGAACAGACGCTGGGGCCGATCTCCATCCTGATCAATTGCGCGGGCGGTGACATTGGTGCGGCCGGCGGCAAGCCCGATCCCAATGGCGCGCTCGACATCAGCCTTGCCGACACGCAGGCGATCATCAATCGCAATTTCATCGGCACGATGCTGGTGTGCCGCGCCGTGATGCCCGGCATGGCCGCGCGCAACCAGGGCAGCGTCATCAACTTCGGATCGCTGAACGGCCACCGCGCCGTCACCAGCGAAGTTGTCTATGGCTGCATGAAGGCAGCCATCGTGCATTATACCCGTTGCCTGGCCATGGAGATGCGCCCCCACGGTGTTCGCGTCAACGTGGTGTCGCCCGGCCCGACCACCAGCGCCCGCTTCCTCGCCACCCGCACCACCGATCCGGCGATGATGGCCGCCGGCCCCAACCTTGATCGTTATGCGACGCCAGAAGAGGTTGCCGGGGTGGTGGCCTTTCTGGCCGGCCCAGACAGCCGCTTCGTATCGGGCCAGGTGGTGCGCATCGATGGCGCCGCTGGCCTTTATCCCGCCTGATCGGAACACCCGCACATGAGCAACAGACTTCAGGGCCGCACGGCGCTTGTTACCGGTGCCGCGCAAGGCATTGGGCTGGCGATCGGTCGCGCCTTCCTGGCCGAAGGCGCCATGCTGATCGCCACCGACATTGCGGCCGATCGGCTGGCAGCCGCCTATGCCGGCACTGCCGCCCACTGTGCGGTGCTGGACGTGACCGACGAGGCCGCGGTGAATGAAGCGGCGGTGGCGCACAACCAGGTCGACGTGCTGGTCAACTGTGCCGGCTGGGTGGCCAGTGGCACCATCCTCGACACCACCACGCAGGATCTGAACCGCAGCTGGCAATTGAACGTGCTGGCCATGGCCACGATGATCCGCGCCTTCCTTCCGGCCATGCAGGCCCGGCGGCAGGGATCGATCATCAACATCGCATCGGTGGTGTCCAACGTGATGGCGGCACCCAATCGCTTCGCCTATGGCACCACCAAGGCGGCGGTGGTGGGCCTGACCATGTCGGTCGCCCGCGATTTCATTGCCGATGGCATCCGTTGCAACGCCATCAGCCCCGGCACGGTGGACAGCCCCAGCCTGGCCGACCGGCTTGCCGCCACCGGCGATGCCGAGGCCGCCCGCGCGGCCTTCGTGGCGCGCCAACCGATGGGCCGGATCGGCACGCCCGAAGAAATCGCTGCCGTCGCCGTGCTGCTGGCCAGCAACGACGCGACCTTCATGAGCGGCAGCAATATCGTCATCGATGGCGGGATGAGCCTGTAAGGCCCATCCCGGCCAGCGGTCATCCCGGCCAGCGCTTCACCACCTGGCGCTGCGTGCCCAGGCCGGTGATGCCCAGTTCCATCACATCGCCTTCCTTCAGGAACAAGGGTGGCTTCATGCCCATGCCGACACCGGGCGGCGTGCCGGTGGAGATGATGTCGCCGGGCTGCAGGCTCATGAACTGGCTGACGTAAGACACCACGGTCGCCACATCAAAGATCAGCTTGTCGGTGTTGCCGGTCTGCACGCGCTGGCCGTTGAGGTCGAGCCAAAGATCGAGCTTGTTGATGTCGTCCACCTCATCAAGCGTCACCAGCCACGGGCCGAACGGGCCGAACGTGTCGCAGCCCTTGCCCTTGTCCCACTGGCCACCGCGTTCCAGCTGATATTCGCGTTCCGACAGATCGTTGACCAGCACGAGCCCGGCAACATGCTCCATCGCCGCTTCGCGCGTCACATAACGGGCCTCGCGGCCGATCACCACGCCCAGTTCCACCTCCCAGTCGCTCTTGAGCGATGTGGGCGGCAGCAGCACATCGTCATCCGGCCCGATGATGCTGGACGTGGCCTTCATGAAGATAATCGGTTCGGTCGGCACGGCCATGCCGGCTTCGTTGGCATGGTCGATATAGTTGAGGCCAATGCAGATGAACTTGCCGACCTTGCCGACCGGCTCGGCGCTGCGCACATCTTCGGGCACCAGCGGCAGCGCGCCCACGTCAATGCCGGACAGCGCGTCGGGCAGCCTGGCCAGCAGGGCACCATCGATGTCTGGCACGATGCCGGCCAGGCTGCGGCGCTGGCCGGCGCTGTCAAGCACGCCCGGCTGTTCCTGGCCGCGATCCCCATAACGTAACAATTTCATGGATTTGCCCTTTCATTTGACAGGAATGGCCCTGCCAGTGGGCAAGGCATCAATCGTCGGCCAGCACCATGCTGGAAAACCGCTCCGGCTCGGAATAGGCCATGCGCAGGTGGGTGAGCAGCGCCATGCGCGGATCGGCCTTGCCGCCGGTCACCACGTCGAGCAATTCGCGGTGGTGATTGAGCCGCCACTGGCGCATCTCGCGGCTGACATGTTCCAGCGTCTTGTGGGCGAACAGCGCCAGGGTCAGTTGATCGAGCATGCGTTCCAGCCAGGGGTTGCCGGCGGTACGCCAGATCAACTGGTGGAAACGGCGATCGAGATCGGCGGCTTCGGCCAGCGGCCCTTCCCAATTCTCCATCTGGTCGACCAGCGCTTCCAGTTGGGCGCGGATGTCCGGCGTGAGGTGGGCGCGCGCCAGTTTCATGGCTTCGGCTTCCAGCACGATGCGCAGCGAATTGATCTGCTGCACCTCGGTTTCGGAAAGCTGCATGACAAACATGCCACGGCGTTCCAGGTTCATCACCAGACCCTGTTCCTGCAGGTGGGACAAGGCTTCGCGCACCGGAATGCGGCTGGTGGCAAACTCGCGGGCAATCTGGCTTTCGTTCAATCGATCGCCTGGCTTGTACCGGCCCGCCAGAATCTGCTGCCGCAAGGCACGCGCGATATGATTGCGCAGGGTTGACGGAGTCTCTGTAAGGGCGAGGGGTTCTGCAGTCGCCAATGTGCCAGCTTTCTCTTCGCAGAAGCCGTTGCGCTCCTACCGCGAACGATCCCACAGCAACAGCATATAGACCGCAATAGCCGGCACGCAAGTCAGGAGACACGACAAGCGCCGCTGGCATGGGCAAATGTCTCAACAACTGAGTGGATCAGTGGTTGTGCCGAGGCAGGCGCGCCCCGACTGATTGATAATCGACTGCGAATTCCAGCACGGCGCCGCCCTCCAGGCTGCCGACGTGGGCGCGGTACAGCGCCTCCCACGGCGTTTGGCTGGCCGGGACCGTGAACGGTTGTTCGGCTTGGCGCCGCGCGATCTCCGCATCATCCACGAGTGCGTCGCAGCGGCCGGTGTTGAGATCGATCCGGATGACATCCCCGGTGCGCAGCCAGGCGAGGCCGCCACCCGCCGCCGCTTCCGGCGAACAGTGCACGATCGACGGGCTGTCGGACGTGCCGGATTGGCGACCGTCGCCAATCGTCGGCAGGCTGGTGATACCGGCGCGGATCAGCGCATCGGGCGGCTGCATGTTGACCACTTCGGCGCTGCCGGGCCAGCCCACGGGGCCGGCGCCGCGCATCACCAATATGCAGTGCTCATCAATGGCCAGCGCCGGATCGTTGATGCGATGATGATAATCGTCGCCGCCGTCGAACACGATGGCGCGGCCTTCATAAATGCCCTGTGCCCCGCTCCGCTCCAGATAGCGGCGGCTGAAATCCGCGCTGATCACGCTGGCTTTCAGGATGGCGAAATCAAACAGATTGCCGCTGATCGGCATCAGCCCGGCGGACGCGCGCAAGGGTGCCGCCACCGTGCGGATCACATCACCATCGGCATCGGCTGCATCGGCGATGTTGGCGGCCAGCGTCTGCCCGGTCACGGTGAGCCGATCGGTGTGCAGCAGACCGGCGCGGGCCAGTTCCTTCAACACCACCGGCACGCCGCCGGCGCGGGCAAAGCCTTCGCCCAGATGGGTGCCGGCCGGCGCCATGTTGAGGATCAGCGGCACGCCGATCCGGTCGCGCCAGTCGTCCACCGTCACATTCTGGCCGGCATGACGGGCCATGGCGGTGATGTGCGGCTGCGCGTTGGTGGAACCGCCGATCGCCGCGGTCAGCGTGATGGCATCGAGGAACGCCTCACGCGTGAGAATGCGGCTGGGACGCAGATCCTCCTGCACCATTTCCACGATGCGATGGCCGGTGGCATAGGCATATTGGGCGCGTTGGCGCCAGGCCGCCGGGATCGCCGCACAGCCCGGCAGCGACAGGCCAAGCGCTTCGGCAATGGCGTTCATGGTGGAGGCCGTGCCCATGGTATTGCAATGACCAACCGACGTGGCCGAGGCCGCAGCCGCCGCGATGAAATCCTCCTCGTCGATCTCGCCGGCGGCCAGGCGTTTGCGGCTGGCCCAGATCACCGCGCCGGACCCGACCCGCTTGCCTTCATGCCAGCCATCCAGCATCGGCCCGCCCGACAGCACGATCGCCGGCAGATCCATGGTGGCCGCCGCCATGATGCCGCTGGGGGTGGTCTTGTCACACCCGGTCGTCAACACCACGCCATCGATCGGATAGCCGTTCAAGATCTCCACCAGCCCCAGATAGGCCAGATTGCGATCGAGCGCGGCGGTGGGCCGGCGGCAATTTTCAAAGATCGGATGCATGGGAAATTCCATGGCGATCCCGCCGGCGTCGCGAATGCCTTCCTTTACCCGTTGCGCCAGTTGCAGATGCACGCGGTTGCACGGGTTGAGGTCGCTGCCCGATTGGGCGATGCCGATGATCGGCCGGCCGGAGCGCAGTTCGTTCGGCGTCAGGCCATAATTCATGAAGCGTTCGAGATAGACCGCCACCATGTCGGGCCGATCGGGGTTGGCAAACCAATCCTGCGACCGAAGGCGCCGCCGGCCGGCCCCGGCATCACAATCATCTCCGCCGGCACCTTGACCGTCGGGGTTGCCGCTTTTGGGCTTGACGCCGTCTGCCACTTTGCCTCCCGTGCGTGCGCAGCGTGTCGCCTTGCGCCGCCAGGCAACTGTATATAGACGACAGTTTTCGCCTGTCAAACCAGCGCCCAGCGGCCAAGGATTGATCGCATGAAGATGCCAGAACCCGATGCCGCTGTCATCGCCGATCGTGCGCAGATCGTGGCGGCGCTGGCCCAGATCGTGCCCGATGGCGTGATCGGTGACGATGAAGGCGTGTCGCCCTATGGCAGCGACGGGTTGACCATGTACCGGCAAAGCCCGCTGGCCGTGGTGCTGCCGCGCACGACCGAACAGGTGAGCCAGGTGCTGGCCTGGTGCAATGCCCATGGCGTGAAGGTGGTGGCGCGCGGATCGGGCACCTCGCTTTCGGGCGGGGCGCTGCCGCTGGCCGACGGCATCGTGCTGGGCATGGCGCGGTTCAATCGCATCCTCGACCTTGATTACGACAATCGCTGCGCCGTGGTGCAGCCCGGCGTTACCAATCTGGCCGTCAGCCAGGCCATGGCGCAGCGCGGCTTTTATTATGCGCCGGACCCGTCCAGCCAGATTGCCTGCTCGATCGGCGGCAATGTCGCGGAAAACGCCGGCGGCGTGCATTGCCTGAAATATGGCACGACGTCGCCCAACCTGCTCGGCGTGGAGCTGGTGCTGATGGATGGCACCGTGCTGCGGCTGGGCGGGCCGGGGCAGGAACAGGCCGGCTATGATCTTCTGGGCCTGGTCTGCGGATCGGAAGGCCTGCTGGGCGTGGTGACCGAGGCTACGGTGCGCATCCTGCCCCGCCCTGCCACACAGCGCGCGCTGCTCATCGGCTTTTCCACCGTGGCCGATGCCAGCGATTGTGTCGCGGCGATCATTGCCGCCGGCATCATCCCGGCCGGGCTGGAGATGATGGACGCGCCGGCGATCCGTGCCGCCGAGGATTTCGTGCAGGCCGGCTATCCCACCGATGTCGCCGCCCTGATGATTGCCGAAGCCGATGGCACGAGTGCGCAGGTGGACGACCAGTTGGCGCAGATCACCGCGATTGCCCAGGCGCATCGCTGCACCCACCTGCGCGCCAGCCAGGATGAAGTGCAGCGGCTGTTGTTCTGGGCCGGGCGCAAGGCGGCGTTCCCGGCGGTGGGCCGCATCGCGTCCGATTATTACTGTGTCGATGGCACCATCCCGCGCCGCGCCCTGGCCGGGGTGCTGGCCCGCATTTCCGACATTGTCGCCGGTCATGGCCTGACGGTTGCCAATGTGTTCCACGCCGGAGACGGCAATCTGCACCCGTTGGTGATGTATGACGCCAGCCGGCCCGGCCAGGAAGCGGCCGCCGAAGCGGCTGGCGCCGAAATCCTGTTGGCCTGTGTCGATGCCGGCGGCGTGCTGACCGGCGAACATGGCGTGGGTGTGGAAAAGCGGGATCTGATGCCGCATCAATATGGCGAAATCGATCTGGCGGTGCAGAGCCGGCTGAAGGGCGCCTTTGATGACAATGGCCTGCTCAATCCCGGCAAGCTGTTCCCCACCTTGTCCCGCTGCGCCGAAATGAACGCCATGCATGTGCACGGCGGGCGCCTGCCCTTCCCCGATCTGCCGCGATTCTGATGACGATCCATCGCCCGGACACGATCGACGCGCTGGCCGCGATCATCCGCGAGGCCGCCGCCAGCGGGCAGACCCTGGCCGTGACCGGCACCGGCAGCCGCCCCGGCATCGGCCCGGGGCCGGCGGACGCCATCCTGGACGTGACGGGCCTTGGCGGCGACCTTGTGCATGACCCGGCCGAATTGTTGCTGACGGTGCCCGCGCGTACGCCCCTGGCCGAGGTGGAGGCGCTGTTGGCCCGCGCCGGGCAATGCCTGGCCTTTGAACCGCCATCGCCCGATCCGATCTGGGGGCGCGGCAGCGGCAGCATCGGCGGCGCCATTGCCGCGGGCCTTTCGGGGCCGCGCCGGCCCTTTGCCGGGGCGGCGCGCGATCATGTGCTGGAGGTTGCCGGCGTCACCGGGCGCGGCGAGCTGTTCAGGGCTGGCGGCAAGGTGCTGAAGAATGTGACCGGTTTTGATCTGCCGCGCCTGCTGACGGGCGCGCGCGGCACGCTCGCCGTGTTGACCGAGATCACCCTGAAGGTGCTGCCGCTGGCCCCGGCGCAGGCAACGCTGGCGCTGCCGGCTGAAACGGCCGCTGCCGCCGTGCGGTTGATGGCCGATGCGCTGTTGGTGGATGGCGGCATGACCGGGGCGGCATGGGCCGATGGCCAGGTGCTGCTGCGGCTGGAAGCCAGCGCGGCCGTGCTGCCCGCCCTGATCGATGCGGCGCGATTGCGGCTGCCGGCGTTCGCCGTGCAGGACGATGCCGCCAGTCGCCGCACCTGGGCCGACATGGCCGATCTGAACGGGCTGGCGCTGGCGGACCATATTCTCTGGCGCTGCCCGCTGCCGGCCAGCCGGGCCCCGGCCCTGGCGGCCAGCGTGGCGGCAATGGGCGGCCTGCTCCGGCTCGATTGGGGCGGGGCGCTGGCGTGGATCGCGCTGCCGCCGGCGCTGGCCTATCTGGATGTGCATGCGCTGGTGGCCGATGCGGCCGGGCGCGACGGCCATGCCCAACGGCTGCGGCTGCCCGCGGGCATCCCCTCGGCGGTGCCCGCGCAGCCGCGCCTCGATGCGGGGCTGGCGGCGCTGGCGGCGCGCGTGAAGGCGCAATTTGATCCGGCCGGCATCCTGTCACCGGCGGCCACACCGGGAAGCGGCGCATGACCATGATCGATGTGCCCGCGCAATCGGCCCGCATCCGCAAATGCGTCCACTGTGGATTCTGCACGGCCACCTGCCCGACCTATCTGCTGACCGGCGATGAGCTGGACAGCCCGCGTGGCCGCATCTGGCTGATGAAGGACATGCTGGCCAACCCGTCGGCCCCGCCGTCGCCACGCGCCGTGCATCATGTCGATCGCTGCCTGTCGTGCCTGTCGTGCACCACCACTTGCCCGTCCGGCGTGGATTACATGCACATGGTGGACGCCGCCCGCGCCCATATCGAACAGAAGCACCGTCGGCCCTGGCCGCAGCGGCTGCTGCGCTCTGCGCTGCCGGCGCTGCTGACACGGCGGGTGCTGTTCCGCGCGCTGTTGCGCGCCGGGCAAGGCCTGCGGCCGCTGGCCAACGCCGCGGTTGCCCTGCTGCCAGCCGCGCTGCGCCCGCAGCTTCAGGCGATGCTGGCGATGATCCCGCCACGACTGCCGGCGCCGGGCCTGGCCGAACAACGCCGGCCGCTGCCGGTGGCACGGCCGCTTGGCCGCGTCATCCTGCATCTGGGCTGTGTGCAACCGGTGCTGCGCCCGGCCATCGACGATGCCGCGCTGCGGCTGCTCGCCCGCCATGGCGTCGAAGTGGTGATCACCCGCCAATCCGCCTGCTGCGGCGCGCTCGATCATCATCTCGGCCGGGAAGCCGCCGCCGCCGCCCACGCCAGCGCCAACATCGCCGCCTGGGAAGCGGCAGGCCCGGTGGACGCCATCCTCATCACGGCGTCGGGCTGCGGCACCGTGATCAAGGATTATGCCGCACTGTTCGGCGATGATCCCGCCATGGCCGCCCGCGCCGCCGCCATTGCAGCCAAGGCGCGCGACATTTCCGAATATCTGGCGCTGTTGCCGCCGCTGCCATCCACGCTTGCGCCGGGCCTGCCTGTCGCGTGGCACAGTGCCTGCTCGCTGCAGCACGGCCAGCAGGTCAAGGCCGTGCCGCGCCAATTGCTGATCGACGCCGGCTTTGATGTGCGCGATCCGGCCGAAGCCCATATCTGCTGCGGATCGGCGGGGAGCTATGCCATCCTGCAGCCCGCGCTGTCGGCCGCGTTGAAGGCCCGCAAGCAGGCGGCGCTGGCGGCCACCGGCGCGCAGATCGTGGCCAGCAGCAACATCGGCTGTATCGGTCAGATCGGTGGGGGCCAGATCGGGGGGCCGGAACTGCATACGATCCACATGGTGGAACTGCTGGATTGGGCCAGCGGCGGCCCGCCACCGCCGGGCATCCCAAGGCCCAACTGTTGATTCCGCGCATCACCTGCACGTTCATTGCGGACCGCATGCCGAGCTTGCCGCCTTGCTCAAGATTGGCGTTGACCTAATCTGTATACAGTCTACAAATAACGCAAGCCATCGCCCGGAAGGGGTTGTGGCGGCCAACCGGTATCGTGACAGGCCCTGCCATGCAGCAGGGAAGCGCGGATGGTGGTGCGCGGGGAGGATGCAGTGGGCAGATTGTCTGCCCACAGGGCCGGTGAGACCGGCAGACTGACGTGCATCGTCCCCCCATTGCCTTGAGCCAACCGGTCGGCAGCAATGTGTTTGGGGAGATAACATGACGCGCACCCTTTTCCTGAAATCCGGTGGCCTGCATCGCGCCGCTTTCATGGCTGGCACGGCAGCCCTTGCGTTCACGCTGGCCGCCGCCGCCCAGGCCCAGACGGCCGCAGCCCAACCCGCCGCCGACGCGGCGATGACGGCCGAAGAGGAGGAAGCCGCGGAAATCGTGGTGACCGGCACCAGCATTCGCGGCGTCGCCCCGATCGGGTCGCCGATGGTCGCCATCGATCAGGAATTCGTGAAGGTCAACGCACCGGCCAACCTGTCCGAACTGCTCAGCCTGATCCCGCAGCTCGGCAACTTCGGCGTCAACCACGAAGTGGCCACCACCGGCCGCTTCCGCACCGGCGGTTTCCTGCCCAACATTCATAATATCGGCATCTTCGCCACGCTGGCGCTGTTCAACGGCCACCGCATGGCGGCGGTCGGCGGCGAAGCGGTGCTGCCCGATCCCGGCATGATCCCGGTGCTGGCCATCGGCCGCGTGGAAGTCGTGGCCGACGGTTCGTCGGCGGTCTATGGCTCCGACGCTGTCGCCGGGGTGGCCAATTTTGTCTACCGCCGCGACATGGACGGCTTCGAAGCGCAGGGCACCTATGGTTTCTCGCCCGAGCACAGCTATGAAAAGCGCAACCTGGCCCTGGGCTGGGGCAAGAAGTGGGACACCGGCAATGTGATGATCGTTGGCGAATACAGCGCCAACAAATCGCCCACCAACGAGGAAATCCCGTTCATCCGCGCCAACCAGACCTTCCGCGGCGGGCGTGACCAGCGCGGCACCACCTGCTCGCTGCCCAACGTGACGATCGGCAGCACGGTCTATGCCTACCCGTCGTTCGCCACCGGCAATGCCAACCGCAACCGCTGCGAAAACGCTTTGGCACAGGAAGTGGTGCCGGAATCGAAGCGCTTTTCGCTGTTGGCCACCGTCCGCCAGGAGCTGAACGACACCGTCACCCTGTGGGCTGAAGGCAATTACACCAATCTGGAAACCTCACGCGTTGCCAACCCGCGCAACATGAACATCACGGTGCCGGCCAACAATCCCTATCTGCTGCTGCCGCCCGGCGTGACGCTGGGCGCGAACCAGACGGCAAGCGTTGTGCGCAACGGTGAGGGCCTGTTCCCCAACCCGATCAACAGCCAGAAATCCGAAGTGATCGGCCTCACGCTGGGCGCCGATGTGAAGCTGGGCAGCAGTTGGCTGCTCAACATCATGACCCATTATTCCAAGACCAATGATTTCAACAGCCAGCCGGAAATCGATCTGATCGCGGCGCAGACTCTGGCCAATGCCACCACATTGGCCACCGCCTTCAACCCGTTCGGCCAGGCGGCGCAGAACCAGGCCAGCGTGCTGTCGCAGATCAACAACGGCTTCACCCAGATCAACGACAGCTCGCAATATCTGCGCCAGTTGATGGTGAAGGCCGATGGTCCGCTGTTCGCGCTGGGCGGCGGCGACGCCCGCATGGCCGTTGGTACCGAATTCCGTGACGAACAGACCCAGCAGTTGCAGGTCGGCGGCGTGCCCGGCCCGACCCAGTTGCTGGTGCGGGACGACAATATCTCGCGTTTCGTCGCGGCGGCCTTTGCCGAAGTGAACCTGCCGTTCTTCACCGCGCAGAATGCCACGCCGGGCTTCCAGCGGCTGGAAGTGTCGCTGTCGGCACGCTATGATCATTACCAGCAGCTTGGCGGTACCTTCAATCCCAAGATCGGCGTCGTCTGGGCGCCGGCACGGGACATTTCGCTGCGCGGTTCGTGGAGCACCAGCTTCGTGGCGCCCAACCTTGGCCTGATCACCTCGATCTTCGGCGTGCCGCAGATCGGTCTCAACATCGCCGGCTTCGGCAACAATGTGAACATCTACAACCAGGGCGGCGGCAACCCGGCGCTGACGCCGGAAGAAGCCAAGACCTATTCGTTCGGCGTTGATCTCACCCCGACCTTCATCCCCAACCTGCGGCTGAGCGTCACCTATTACAACGTCACCTACAAGAATCTGGTCTACAAGCCGACACAGGCGGACGCGTTCAACAACCCGTTCTTCAGCTTTGCCGTCATCCGCAACCCCACCCCGGCGCAGGTGGTCGCGGCCATCGCCGCCGCGCCGCCGCAAAGCCCGGTGCCGACCCGCATCGATGCCATCTTCCAGTCGTTCGCCATCAACGTCGGCCAGCGCGTCATCGACGGTCTCGACATCGATCTGAGCTACAAGGTGCCCACCAGCTTCGGCACCTTCAACCTCACGGCCAACGCCAACCGGCAGCTGGGCTTCCGCCAGGAACTGGCGCCGGGCACCGGCTTCCAGGACATCATCGGCCAGCAGAGCGCCATCAAGTGGCGCGGCCGCGGCGGGTTGAGCTGGAACCTCGATGATCTGACCGTGTCGGGCTTCATGACCTATGTCGGCGGCTTCACCAACATCACCACCGGCACCCCCTTCCCCAACGTGAAGAGCTGGGAAACCTTCGACATGACGGTGCAGTACAACCTGCCCAAGGTGCTGAAGGGCAGCCAGATCCAGCTGCGCGGATCGAACATCTTCAACCGCTGGCCGCCATTCTATGACGGCACCCAGGGCTTCTTCTCAAACGCCCACTCACCGTTCGGGCGGACGCTGGAACTGACGCTGCGCACCAGGTTCTGAACCAGCGCATCCTCCTGTGCCGGGCCATTGGCCCGGCACTTTTTTTTTCGTCCCGTCCGGGGAGAATATCGGTGCTGATCACCCGTCGCATGTTTGGCCAGGCCAGTGTGGCGGCCACGCTGTTCGCTGGTTTCCCCAGCCTCGCCATCGCGCAAGCGGAAGGCGCGCTGCCGCCCAAATCGCCGCTTGGCATCGCCGGCACCGGCCTGTCGGCGCATCTGCGCGGCCTGGACGGCGTGGCCAAGGGGCTGCGCGACGATCCGGTGGCCTTCCTGGAATATGTGCGCAGCCTGGGCGGCGGCGGCGTGCAGATTGCCGTGCCCAAGGACCGGGCCCGCTTCAAGGCGCGGCTGGAAGCGCTGGACATGTATTATGAAGGCCAGGCCGCCCTGCCCAGCCGCCGCGATGGCGATTTCGCGCCGTTCGAAGCGAGCATCAAGGCTGCCGCCGAGCTGGGCGCCACCTGCGTGCGCGCCGTGTCCCGCTCGCCCGAAGGCGGCACCGGCCGGCGCTATGAGACCTTCAAGAGCCCGGGAGACTGGTACAGTTGGCTGAGCGAGGCCAACGCCATCATCGAGAAATGCGTGCCGATCGCCGAGAAATATCGCGTCGCCATAGCGCTGGAAAATCACAAGGATCGCACAGTCCACGAGCATGTCGCGCTGCTCAAACGCATCGACAGCGAATATCTGGGCAGCCTGATCGATCCCGGCAACAACATGAGCTTCATGGAAATGCCCGAGGAAACCGTGGCCGCGCTCAGCCCCTGGGTGAAGGCCTGTTCGCTGAAGGACATGGGCGTCGCCCCCTACAAGGACGGGTTCCTGCTATCGGAAGTGTTGTTCGACACCGGCATGACCGATCAGGCCAAGTTGTTCGCACTCATGCGGAAGTCCAACCCGAAGATCTTCCCCACCACGGAACTGATCACCCGCGACCCGCTCAAGGTGCCGGTGCTGACCGATGGCTATCATGTCTCCTTTGCTGACCGTCGAACGCGCGTGGCGACGTGGCTGAAAATGGTCGCCGCGCGCCAGACCAGGCTGCCCACGGTCGAGGGGCTGTCGGCGCAGCAGCAGCTTGCGCTGGAAGAGGATAACACGCGCAAAGTGTTTGCGTGGGGACTGAAGGCCATCAAGGCCTGACCAGCGACACCCAGGCCCCTCTTGGGGCCGAGTGACCCGGTCTTCCAGGCAATTCGCTGCGAATGGCGCGGTCAGGCCAACGCGGCGGTGATCGTCCTGATATAGGACGCGATGGCCCGGTCGGTGTCGGCTGGCGCGGGATTGTTGTACAGTTCGATCGAATAGACTCCCTTGAAGCCCGTGGCCTCGGCGTCACGCACCAGACGCGTGGCATCGAACGAGGTGTGCACATAGGATTCGGGATCGAAGACCAGCCCCTTTGCCGATACGATATGGGCCACGGCCATCGCGGATTTCATCGCTTCATAGCGATCGCCGGGCGGCGACCACGCGCCCCAGTCCGGCTCTGCCCTGACGAACGGATGGTTCACCGCCTTCACCAGGGAAATCAGGCTGGGGATCGTCGATGTCGCCCCGCCATGGTTTTCCAGCAGCACGATGATGCCCAGCTTGCCGCCATGGTCGGCCATCTGGCGCAGCACCGCGATGGCGGCATCGCGGTTGATCTCGCCGCGACTGCGATTGACGTTGAACCGCATGGAGGTGCAACCGAGCACCCGGGCCTTGTCGAGCCAGACCTTGCCTTCGGCAACCGCCTGGGCACGGTCATCGGCATCTGCTGCGTCGATGCGTGGCATGTCTTCCACCTCCACGCTGATCACCTGCACCCCGGCCGCGTCGGCGGCGGCGCGAATGGCCCGGCATTCGGCGAAACTGTGGCCGGCGGGGCCGAACTGCTGATCCCACAGCTCGACCTTGGTTACCCCGAAGCGTTCCCTTGCATAGGCAGGCAAGCTGCGGTGCGACAGCTTTGGCATCGCCGTGGCGACATTGAAGCGGCCTTCATAATTGGCGCGATAGCTGGAACTGCTGATGGCGATCCGCGCCAGCTTGCGGGCCGGCGTGTCGTCAATGGGCTGGGCCCGGGCGGAGAGCGCCAGCAGCGCGGTGCCCGAAGCCAGAAAATGCCGCCTGTCCATGGCTATCCCTTCCGCTGGAACCGGCAGGGCAAGGCAACCGGCCCGCCCTGTTATCCCAGAAAAAAACTCCGGACCATGTCGCCATGGTCCGGAGCCGTATCAGTTATCGGGGCATGACCCCAAGGCGTCAGAACCGCGACCGGAAACCGACCGTGAAGTAGCGGCCGATGATGTCGTGGCCGTTGGTGGTGGCCAGGAACAGGCCGGGCACCGACGACGAGCCACCCGTGTTGCCGTGCACGGCTGGCGCGGTGTTGAACAGGTTCTGCACGTTCAGGAACACCTGGTTGGTGCCACCAAACGCCTTGATGTCATAAGAGACGCTGAGATCGGTGTAGGTGCGTGCCGGGACCGGCCCTTCAGCCCAGACCTGAACGGGATCGGCATCGCGGCGGCTGCTGTTCACATAGCGCTGCAACCAATCGAAGCGGAACGGCCCATTGCTGTATTGCGCATTCAGTGTGGCGCGCAAGCTGGGCAGGCCGGCAGCCCCGGCCGCATCGAGCACGGTGGTGCCTGGCAGGGTCTGGGTGGTCTGGCGCATCGTGTAGGTCACCAGGCCGCGCAGGTTGATCCGGCCTTCGCCAGCGCGGAAGTTGTAGTTCACTTCCGTGTCGATGCCTTCGCTCAGGAAGGCGGCGATGTTTTCCGGCTGCGCGAAGATGCGCGTCGGGAAGTTCGCCGCCGACGTGTTGGTGGGGCCGAGCGGCCGCTGGAACAGTGCGCACAGCGGCGAAGTGCCAGCGCTTTCCACGCAAAGCCGGGCCACGGTGGCGTTGTTGCCGGTGACGTTGGCGAGCGCGTTGTCGATCTTGATCCGGTAATAGTCGATCGAAAGCGAGAAGTTGGGCAGGAAGCTGGGCGTGAACACGACACCGCCGGTCAGCGTGTTGGCCACTTCCGGCACCAGATTGGGGTTGGCGCGGGTTTCCACCGGGGCGACACCGTTGACGCCGGTCAACAGGTCGGTGATGCCCGACGGGTTGACCACGACAGCGCCAAACAATTGCGTCACGCTGGGCGCCAGAATGTCACGCGAGCGGGTGGCGCGCAGACGGATGTCGCGGTTGATGTGCCAGTCAACGCCGACCTTCCACGTCCACACCACGCCGGACGCCGAATAATCGGTGTAACGGGCCGCGCCATTGACGTTCAGCGATTCGGCGATCGCCGAATCCTTCAGCAATGGAATGTCGGTTTCGATCGCGAATTCCTTCACCGACACCGACTGCTTGTTCAGACGGGCGACGACGTTGTTGACCCAGCGCGCCTGGGTGGTGCTGCAGTTCAACGGCCGCGTGGCGCCGGGGAAGTTCGGCAGCGTGGAGCAATCAACCAGGTCGGTCGGCTGGAAATCCGAATTGACCCGCACGGTCGCTTCACGCATTTCGCCGCTGAGCGCGATTTGGACCGGGCCCGCCCAGGTGCTGAACGGCGAACCGGCAAAGCTGGCGTTGACGGCGTTCAGGGTGGTGTAGCGGGTGAACTGCGTTTGCAGCAGGACATAGTCCAGCGCCGCCTGGCTTTCCGACGTCGGCCCGAAAACGTTGATCGGGACGCAGCCCGGATAGGCCGTCGGGTTGGTGAGCGTCACCCGGCAGACAATCTGGCCATTGGCGGGGTTGACCACGGCATCGAGCGCGGCGGCAGCCTTGGCGCCATCCATGTTGGCGTTGTTGAAGGTGTTCTGCTTTTCCTTGCTGATCTGGCCGGCGATCGCCCAGTTCCAGTCCGAACCGCCCAGATTGAGCTTGCCATCAAAGCCGCCGGCAAGATTGAGGGTGTCGAGGAAGGATTCAGGCTGGCGCGGCGTCGCCTGCTCCAGCATCTTGCCATAAAGGAAGCTGCGGACACCGGCGGTGGCCAGCGTCTGCTGGATCGCCGGGCTCAGGAAGGCATTGGTTGCGCTGATGGTATAGTTGCGGAACTCGTTGACTTCGTGATTGTTCTGGTTGTTCGTCTTGACGTAGGTGCCCTGCGCCCAGACATTCACGTTGTCGGCCAGTTCATAATCGGCGCGGCCGAACACCTGCGTGTTGACCAGTTTCGTCTTGAGCGAGGCGAATTTGTGGAAGCCGCCCTCGCCGCCGCTCTGGATCGTGCTGGCACCGGTGGCGGCGCCGTTGACGAACGGCGTCAGCACGCCGTTGGTGGTGAAATTCTGGTTCGCCAGCGGGTTGGTCGGCTGGCCGGGGCTGCTGGCCAGGATCTTGCCGCCGAACGACGTGTTGCTGATGCGGGTGTTGAGGATCGAGCGGAACGGGTTGGCGACGGTGCCGGCGCCCTGGGTGGAATAGACATCACGACCCCACGGACGCACCAGTTTGGACATGATGCCGGGATCGTTGAAATGTTCAACCGAGCCCATCAGGTGCAGACGGCCGAAGGTCTTGCCGCCAGCAATGCCATAGCGCTGAACGAAATTGTCACCATAGGTGGACATGCCGGCCTGGGCATTGAGCTTCAGGCCTTCGAACTTCTTGTCGATGATGAAGTTGACGACGCCGGCGACGGCGTCCGAACCGTACACGGCCGAGGCACCACCGGTGACGATGTCGACGCGGCTGATCAGCATCTGCGGGATCTGGTCGACGTTGTTCACCGGCAGACGCTGACCGTTGAACAGCACCAGCGTGCGTTCGGCACCGATCGAGCGCAGGTTCAGCGCGTTGGCGCCGGAGTTGCCGCCGGAGTTGCCGGGGTTGCGCTGTTGCGCCGGGAGACCGGCAAACACCGGCAGCTTGTACAACGCATCCGCCAGGATGGTCGGCGTGGTCTGCAACAGATCGGTGGTGGACACGGCCGTCAGCGGCGTCGGGCTGATGGTCCCGCTGTTCAGCAGGCGTGACCCGGTGACGACCATTTCGATTTCGGCCGGCGCTTCGGTTTCGGCGGCCGCCATCTGCGTCGCCCCGGCATTGTTGCCGGCTGGCGGTGCCGGTTGCGCACCCTGCGCCCAGGCGGCCGGGGCCACCGCAACCATGCTCGCCCCTGCCAGCAGATAGCCGATCATCAAATTCTTCGTGCGCATGTTACCCCCCAAGGATGCCAATGGCCTTATTGACCGTAATCGTTTTCATTCCTTGATCCAGCCCTTCAACCGCGCATTCGGTTTGGATTGTGAAGGGATTGATCAAGGGCAATCACTGCGTGGCAGGGCACTGCGACCCCTATTCGCAAGGGGATACTGCCCATGCTCTGCCCGAAACGCAATATCGGAATCCGCAGGGCGACATCGGTTGGCAATTGTTGCGGATGTGCCACAGGCCGCATCCGCGGTTGCAAACATGCGGCAGACATGAAAACGAAATCATGCTAGGCCGCCGCAAGGATGCCGCTCAAGGGGAATGGGGAACTCTGCGATGGAAGCCAAGAACAGTCCAAGCGCGGCTGCAGCGGACACCGGCATGGCCACGCGGGATGATCGCCGCACCCTTCTGAAGGCCATGGCGGCGGCCATGCTGCTGCCGAGCGCCGCGCGGACCATGCCAGTGCCAAGCCCCGATCCCGAAGCGCCGCAAGCGCCAGCGGTGCAGATCGACAACGGTCTGGTGCGGGCCGTCCTGTTCATGCCCGATGCCGAACGGGGCTATTATCGCGGCACACGCTTCGATTGGTCAGGCGCCGTCGCGGATCTGCAGGCCGGCGGCCACAGCTATTTCGGGCGCTGGTTCCCGGACTATGACCCCAGGAAGCATGATGCCATTCCAGGGCCGGTGCAGGATTATGTGACCGGGCAGGGATTTGATGCCGCACCGGTTGGCGGCACCTTCGTCAAGATCGGCGTCGGCGTGCTGCGCAAGCCGGCGGAACCGATCCGCGGCTTTCCCACGCTGGAAATCGTCGATGGCGGCAAGTGGACGACAAGGGTCCGCCGCAATGCGGTGGTGTTCATCCACGAAGTCAGTGATCCGGCGTCGGGCTATGGCTATCGCTATGTCAAGACCGTCGCGCTGCCGCCTGGCCGCCGGCAACTGACCCTGACCCATCGCCTCGAATCGACGGGCAAGAACCCGATCGACACCGAGATGTACGATCATAATTTCTTCGTGCTGGACGGGCAGCCGAGTGGCCCGGATGTCGAGGTGCGGTTTCCCTGGACGCTGGAGGCCTTCAACGTGCGCGGCGACATGGTCGCGGTGTCGGCCAACAAATTGAATTACCGCGGCGCCATCGACCGGCCGGTCCGCATGCAGCTGAAAGGTTTCGGCCCTGACAGCCGCGATTACGACATAAGGGTCGAAAACCGTCGCACCGGTGCCGGTGTTCGGGTCACCGCCGACAAGCCGCTTTCGGATTTCGTGTTCTGGACCTCGCCGCGCACCACCTGCCCGGAAGCCTATATCCACGTGCATGCCGAACGCGGACGTCCGATGACCTGGCAGATCACCTATGATTTCTATTCGCTGCCCGCGGCCGAACGCCTCGCTGGCCAGCCGGCCTGAGCCTGCAACCTGGACGGGAGCGCTGCGATGCGAATGGACTTGAGGATCTTTGCGGTGTTGGGCTTGGCGCTCGTGCCGCTGGCGGTGGCGGCCCAGCCGGCGCCGAACAGCGAGCGGCAGGACGCGCTCGATCCCAGTCCGGTCAACCCGGCGACCGATCCCGATGTCGGGATGTTCCTGGGCGATTGGCGGGCGGCGAAGCCGCGGACGCAGTTCGGCGCCCTGGTCGTTCACGACATCCTGACCCCGCTGGGCGATGCCGATCCGCTGCGTCCGCGCGGCCGCGGGGCCGTGTTGATCGACATCACCACGGTCAGCCGGGCAACGCTGGCGCCGGGCGCCACGGCGAAGGGCCGGATGCCGGCCGGCAGCCGCGCGATCTTCTACACCGCCGAAGGCGCCGGCACGGTGCAGGTGAATGGCAACAGCCATGGCCTGCGCGAGGGTCTGGGCTTTGTGCTGACGCCGGATTTCGATTTCACCCTGACCAACAGTAACAAGGCCCCGATCGTCTTTTATGTGCGCAATGAGCCCGTGCCCGCCGGCACTGCGCCGACGGCGACGTTCTCGGTCGTCAGCCGTTGGGACAATGATCGCCGCATCGGTGCGCATTGGCTGCATATCTGCAACGGCGGGCCGCCGGGCATGCTGCTGTGCACGATCGCGCCGCGCACCATGCCGCAACCCCACAGCCACAATTGGGAAGAATTGTGGCTGGCGGTAAAGGGTGAATCGGTGCTGATGCTGGGCAAGCAACTCGTGCGGATGCGCCCCGGCCAGGCCTACAAGATCCCGCCGAGTGGCCTTGCTGCGCACAGCAATCTGAACCCCGGCAAGGACCCGATCCAGTTGATCTACATGGGGCCCGCGACCCGCAAGCCGCGGCCACCGCTGCCAGACTATGCCCAGTTGGAGAACAAGCCGATCGACCCCGCCAATGCGCCTGACATCGATCTGTTCATGGGGCAGCGGGACGATGCCTATCCGCGCATCGCCCACGGCAATCTCTACATGCGCGACATGCTCACCGGGCTGACCGGCGGCGATCCGGTGCGCCCGATCCGCAAAGGCGCGGTGCTGACCGCCGCAACCGCCGTCAGCTACGCCATGCTCGAGCCCGGTTCGACCGCACATCCCGCCGATGGCGACGCAAAGGATGTGCAGGAGATTTTCATCGTCGAGGCGGGCACCGGCACGCTGGTTGCCGATGGCCGCGCACTGGCGCTGTCTGCTGGCAAGGCGTTCATCCTGCCGCCCGGCCGCGATTTCCGCCTGACCGCCACGGGCAGCGAATATCTCACCTTCCATGTCGTCGCCGAGCGGCTGGCGCCGGGCGGCGCGCCAGCCACCACGATTTCCCTTATCGATCACCAGAGCGAGCGCATGATTGTCACCGACTGGCACAACAGGACGCGGCCGGTCGTGACGCCGGCCGATGGCCTCGGCCGCATTGGCACGATCAGCGCGGTTTCGCTGCAGCCGCTGGCCATCGCGCGGCCAGCCAGCGCGGCGGCTGGCAGCGAGGAGATCTGGATCGCGCTGGATGAGGTCGACGCGCTGATCGGCAAGCAGTTGCGCACGCTGCGGGCCGGCACAGCCTACAAGGTGCCGCCCACCGGCATCACCGCCCACGCCAACATCAACCTGACCGACAAGCCGGCGCGCTTCCTGCACATCACGACGGCGCGGTGATGGCAGGCCGGCGCGCCGGCCTGCAATGCCGGATTATCTGGCCAGCTTGAAGGCCACGATGGCCGCGCCCTTGGGGCCCTTGCGGTCGCGGGCACCGCTGGCGGCGATCACCACATATTGCTCGCCACCCGCCAGATAGGTCGCCGGGGTCGCCACGCCACCATAGGGCAGTTCGGCCTTCCACAGCTCCTTGCCCGTGGCCGCTTCAAAGGCCCGGAACTGGCGATCATAGATGGTGGCGCCGATGAACAGCAGGCCGGTGGCGGTGACCACCGGGCCGCCATAGCTTTCGCTGCCGGTGTTCGCCATGCCCTTGGCGGCCAGATCGGGATAATAGCCGAACGGGATTTTCCACAGATATTTGCCGGTATTGAGATCGATGGCGTTCAATGTGCCCCACGGCGGTTTGGTGGCCGGATAGCCATCGGGATCGAGGAACTTGTTGTAGCCGGAGAAATTATATTTCGACCGGCCAGGCCCCGGCCGGTTCTGATCGATGATCGATGTGTACCAGGCGATATTCTCGCTGTTGGCATAGAGGATGCCCTTGGGATCGGCCGCCATGCCGCCCCATTCCACCCCGCCGCTGAAACCGGGGATGACGATCGTGTCCTTGTCCTTGGCGATCGGCGTGAAGACAGGGCCGGTTTTCATCGTGGCCAGCCTGGCGCGGGCCGCAGCGTTGGCCTCGGGCGTGCGGTTGGTCAATGTATCGGGGCTGATTTCGTGCAGGCCCAGCGGCGCCGGCAGCACCGGGATCGGCTGGGTGGGCGATGCCACTTCGCCTTCCACATCCGACGGCGGCACCGTCACTTCCTTGATGTCGAACAAGGGCTTGCCGGTCTTGCGGTCGAACAGGAAAATGAAGCCGGCCTTGTTGGTCACCGCCACCGCCTGCACCGGGCGGCCACCGCGCCGCACGGTTGTCAGGATCGGCTGGGCGGAAAAATCGGCATCCCACATGTCGTGGTGCACGGTCTGGAAATGCCAGAGCCGCTTGCCGGTCTTGCCATCGATGGCGACCAGGCTGTTGCCGTAAAGATTGTTGCCCGGCCGCTCCCCGCCCCAGAAATCGTCGGCGGGCGAGCCGAGCGCGGCAAAGACGATGCCATTGGCTTCATCGACAATGGTGCCCTGCCAGGCGTTGACGCCGCCGGCCGTCTTGTAGGCCTCGGCCGGCCAACTGTCGTGACCCAGTTCGCCGGGATAGGGAATGGTGTGGAAGGTCCACAGCAATTTGCCGGTGCGCACATCCCAGCCGCGAATGTCGCCGGGCGCAGAGGGTGAGGTTTCGGGCACGCCGCCAGCGGTGATGAAGATATCGCCATACAGGCTGGGCGGGGTGCCCAGATTGATCAGATTCTGCGTGGGATCATCGCCGCGCAATTGCAGGCGCAGATCGATCTTGCCGCCATCGCCGAACGACGGGATCAACTGCCCGGTGTCGGCATTGATCTGATAGACATAGGCGCTGCCCGGCACCAGAATGCGCCGGTCCTTGCCGCTTTGCCAGAAGGTCAGCCCGCGGCCGCGCCCACCCCCGGCGCCGGGAAAGCCCGTTGACCATTTCAGCGCGCCGGTGGCGGCATCCAATGCCACCACCTTGCCATCGGTTGTGGTCGCATACAGCACGCCACCGACGATGATCGGCTGCATCTGCAGGCCGCCGCTGGGCATGTCGAACCGCCAGGCCTGCACCAGCTTGCCGACATTGGCCTTGTTGATCAGCGTCAGCTCCGAATAGCGGGTGGCGCCCTGATCGCCGCCATAGCCCGGATAATCGGCCTTTGAGGCGGCAAAACCGGCACTGGCCAGCCCGAGGGCGGCGCTGCCGAGGAGGCCGGCGGCAAAAAGCGCCCGGCGGCCGAAAACTGCGTTCATCATGAGCCTCCCCAAAGCAGCGGTCGCCCGCCTTCCATCAATGATATCGATTTCATGCCGATGCAAGCCATGCCTGCCGGGCGGCACCGAATTGCCGCCCGTGCGCCCCCATCATCGCAGCGCCTGCAGCGCCGCAACGGCGGCGACGGCGCGCGCGCCCACATCTGCGGGGCTCATGCCGGGACGATAGAGATCGCTGCCCAGGCCAAAGCCGCGCGCGCCGGCCGCCCACCAGTCCGCCATCTGGGCCGGGCCGACTCCGCCCACCGGCAACAGCACGGCATCAGGCGGCAACACGGCGCCCAGCGCCTTCAAATGGCCGGCGCCATAGCTGGCAGCCGGAAACAATTTGAGGATGCGCGCGCCGGCCGCCAGCGCGGCAAAGGCTTCGGTGGCCGTGGCCACCCCTGGCATGGGCACGGCGCCGAGCGCGATGGCCCGGCCGATCACGGCCGGATCGGTGTTGGGTGAAACGATGATCTGCCCGCCGGCCGTCACCACCGCATCAACATCGGCCGCGGTGACCACGGTGCCGGCCCCGGACACGATGTGCCCGCGCAGCGGTTGCAGCCGCGCGATGCTTGCCAGCGGGGACGGGGAATTGAGCGGCACCTCGACGATCTTGATGCCGGCGGCATGAATGGCTTCGGCGATACCGACAACCTCGTCCGGCGATACGCCGCGCAATATGGCGACCAGCGGCATGGCCGCAAAGGCCTGTTCCACGCTCAGCATGGCATCATCTCCCTCATACGCCCCGGTAGAAGGCAGCCAGGCCGGCCAGCACGGCAGCTTCACCGTCGAACACATCGGCTTCAAAGCCATGCCATGTCAGGGCACGCCGATAGCGCGCGCACAAGGCAAGATCGCCGATGATCGCCACCTTGGCCGGCGCGGCGACCCCCAACAGCGCCGGGGTTGCGGCCACCTCGGCGCCGATCAACAGACCGGAAAGATAGGATTCCACCTGATCCGAAGGCATGTCGCCGCCGACAACCCGCGATCGGGCGGTGAACAGCCGCGAGGCCAATGCGCCGCCATCGCCGGAGGCCTTCAGGCCCAGTTCAAAGGCGTCTTCATTCTCGATCGCCTCGGCAACCCGCAGCGCGCTGTGCTGGCGAAGCAGCGCAAACAATTCGCCCGTCATCGCCGTCACGAAGTTTTCGAGGCGGTTGTCGACCAGCCGCGCCCATTTGGCATGGGTGCCCGGGTGACAGATCAGATGCGTGCCGCGCTGCCGGGAAGCCTCGCTCATCGCCCAGCCGAAGATGTGGGTTTCCTCGCCGCGCATCACATCGGGGCCACAGCCATCCGCGCGTTGGGTGCGCACGCCGGGCACAATCCATACGGGCGCGCCCGGCTGGTCAATCCGGTGCAGCGCGCCTTGCAGCGCCGCGAACGACGCTGGGCAATCGGCATAGGCAACGGCCTGCCAACCCAGCGTGGAGCCGATCATGCCGCACAGCACAGCGGGCAATTGCTCGGCAGCCATGGCCGGGCGCACGTCGGCCGCGAATCGCTGCGCCGCTTCACCGGGAGCAAGGCCGGCAACCCCGAGCGGAAAATCGCGCCGCAAACGGACCTTGCCGTCCCGATCGGCAACCCAGGCGCGCAAATTCGTGGTGCCCCAATCCAGGGCCAGAAAATGATCAGACATCATCCGGCCCGCCGGGCGCCGCTGTCAGCCCCCTCACCGCAGGCCGAGCCGGATCGGCGCGCTGAATCCACTGACCTGGCCGACATGCCACCCTCCCCGAATCCGATTCGCACGCTGCATATGACAGTCGATCCCGCCATGTCCGAGCCTAGTGATTTTCCATCTTCTCATCCGGCCGACAACGATGCAAAGGTTTACATGACTGCCAGGCCAGCTTGCCGCATGGCCTCGCGCGCCGCAACCTGTGATCCGATCCGGAGAGACGACATGCTGAAGATCTTCAACGAATTCGAACGGCGGCCCGATCTGCTGGCGCGCTTCGATGCCTTGCTGCCGACCTATTCGATCTCCTGCATCTTTGCCGACGTGATGTATCGACAGAATGTGATGCACTCGGCGATCAAGCCGGCGTTCAAGGCCAAGGTGACCGGCCAGGCCATCACCGTGCAGCTTTCGGGCGGCGATCTGGTCGATCCGCTGCGTGCGCTGGAAATGGGCCAGCCGGGCGATGTGATCTGCGTCGATGCCGGCGGTGATACAGAGGTTTCGGTGTGCGGCGGCCTGATGGGCGGCCTGGCACAGAACCGCGGCATCCGCGGCATGATCGTTGATGGTGCCGGGCGCGACATCGATGAGCTGGAAGACATCAACTGGCCGATCTGGACGCGCGCCATCACGGCGCGCGGCACCCACACGATGTTCTCGCAGCGCAAGGAAGAATTGTCGATCAACGTGCCGATCCAGTGCGGCGGTGTGGTCGTGCGGCCCGGCGATTTCATCGTGGCCGATACCATTGGCGTGTGCGTGGTCCCGCTCGACAAGGCCGAAGAGATGCTGACCCTGGCCGAAGAACAGGCGGAGCGGGAGAAGAACACCCGCGCCTGGGTCAAGCAGGGCAAGACGGTCGAAGATCTGCTGCGCGAATTCGGCCGGATCTGATCCCAGCATAACGCGAACCAGCGGGGCAACCAGCATCATCATGAAAACCGCTCGGCTGAAGCGAATCCAGACGGCTGCTCTCGTCCTCCTCGTGCTGTCGGGGCTGATCAATTATCTTGATCGCAGCACATTATCGATCGCCAACAGTGCGGTCAGCGGTGAAATGGGCCTCAGCGCGTCCGAAATGGGGCTGCTGCTGTCGGCCTTCTCGCTGCCCTATGCCTTTGCCCAACTGCCGATGGGCGCGCTGCTCGATCGGCTGGGCGCGCGGGTGACGCTGGGCTTCGGCATGCTGCTCTGGTCGGTGGCCCAACTGGCCGGCGGCTTCGTGCGCACGGTCAACCAGTTCTTCATTGCCCGCCTGCTGCTCGGCGTGGGGGAAGCGCCGCAGTTTCCGGCGGGTGCCAAGGTGTTCAGCGAGTGGTTCGCGTTGAAGGAACGCGGGCGTCCGACGGGCATTTTCGTGGCCTCCACCACCATCGCGCCCGCCCTGGCGCCGCCGGTGCTCACCGCGTTGATGTTCGCCTTTAGCTGGCGCGGCATGTTCATCATCATGGGGGTGCTGGGCATCCTGATCGCCGTGGCCTGGTATGCCATCTATCGCGATCGCCGCGACGTGCCGCTGACAGCGGAGGAAATCGCCTATCTGGAAGATGGGCAGCCCGCCGATGATCGGTCGATGACGTCGGCCGAATGGCGCGGGCTGTTCCGGCAGCGCACCACCTGGGGGCTGATCTTCGGCTTCATGGGCGTCATCTACATGGTGTGGCTGTATCTCACCTGGCTGCCCGCCTATCTGGAAAAGGAACGCGGCCTGCCGCTGGCCACCGCTGGCTGGGTGATGATCATCCCCTATCTCGCCGGCACCTTAGGGCAGCTCTCCAGCGGCGTGCTGGCCGATTGGCTGCTGGCGCGCGGCCTGCAGCCGATCAACAGCCGCCGCCTGCCGCTGTGCATCGGGCTGGTCTTTGCCGCGCTGTTCACCATCCCGGCGGCCTATACGCCCAGCCTGACTCTGGCCATCGCCTGCATTTCGGGCGCGATGTATTTCATCAACCTGGCCAGCGGCAGCAGTTGGGCGCTGGTCAGCGTGGCAGCGCCGCGCCGGCTGGTGGCCTCGCTGGGCAGCCTGCAGAATTTCGGCGGCTATCTGGGCGGGTCGCTGGCCCCGGTCATCACCGGCGTGATTGTCGATCGCACCGGCAGCTTTGTCTATGCGCTGGTGATCGCCGCCGCGGTCGCGCTGGCCGGCGCCGTTTCCTACGTCTTCCTGGTGCGTGACCCGATCCGGGACGTGCCGGCCCCCGCCTGATCTTCGCCCTGATCTTCGCCCTGATCCCCGGCCACCGCGCATGAAAATACCGGCGCCCGCAGCCTGCGGGCGCCGGTATTTTCATGCCGCCAGCGTGCCGGGCCAGCGCTTACTGGCGTTTGAACACTTCGCTGAAGCGCTGTGTCGTCGCCGGCATTTCCCGCACGACATCGATGGTCAATTCCTTGCCGTCGGCCGACAGCGACCAGGTTTCGGTGGCGGTCATCGTGACATTGCCCGGCATGCCGCCGAACGGCTGCACCATGGTCACCTTCAGCGACTCGCCGGCCATGGCGGCGCTGGTGGTGGCCGGCACCAGCCCGGTATAGGCCGGCGCGGTACGGGCCTTGCCATCCAGCATCAAAGTGCGCTGCGGCAACACCGGATGGATGATCTTCACATCGCTCGCGCTCTGTTCGACGCGCACCACGAAGGCGTTGTTGTTGCCGCCCCCGCCGCCCGGCGCGGCGCGGGTGATCCAGTAATTGGGGTGCGGCGCCGGCTTGCTGCGGGCCTGATCCCGCACCCAGCTGCCGCTGAAATCGGCGGCCATGGCCATCGCCGGTGCCAATGCGGCGGCCAGCAGGGCCGTGCGCAGTGCGAATGTGCTGAAATTGCGCATAAATCCTCCTTCAGACCTGGGTGCCGTGGATCTTCACGCCAAGCTTGGCGGCAATGGCGCGGATGTTGCGCTGCGCCTGTTGATATTCCTCGTTCACCGTCAGGAACTCGACCAGCATGTACGGATTGCTCTTCAGCCGGCTGAGCCGCGCCAGGAACAGCTCGTAATCCATGTTGCCGGTGCCGTTCATCGCCCAGCTCATGCCCGGCAGCATGTCGTTCCAGACAAAATCCTTGGCGTGGACATAGGCAATCTGGTCCCCCAGCATGTCGAAGGTCAGGTCGAGCATTTCGCTCATCCGGAAGGCGACGTTCGGAAACACCATGTTGGTGATGTCGAGGCCGACGGTGATGCGTTCATCACCGACATCCTCACGCAGCCGCTTGTGCGCCCAGGGATTGTTGATGCTTTCGGTGTTGACCGCCTCGATGGCGATCTTCACCTTGCTGCCGGCGGTGTCGCGGCAGATGCGCTTCAGCGCGCCCACCGTGCGCATCCACGCCTCGCGGCTCCAGTTCTGCGGATGCGACCAGTTGCGGTTGGTGTGCATGGAGCCGGCATGGGTGAGGATCAGCTCACAGCCCATTTCCTCGGCAGCGTGGATGGTATCGACGATGTGGCGCTGCCAGCGATCGGCATCCGGATCGGGCGCGATGATGTTGCCGGCACAATGCAGGCCGTAGAACACGACGTCATTGGCCTTCAATTGGGCCTTGATCTCACGGATTTCGCTGTCGGGCCGCTTGCGTTCCAGCCAGGCGTTGGAAGCGGCTTCGCAAGCGCTCCAGCCGCCATCGTGCATGCCCTTGAACAGCGCACCATAATCGGTGCCTTCCGCGCCGGACAGTCGCGGCGTTGATTGGCTGCTCAGGCGGATGGTGCGCGGGCCAGCGGTCAGGTTGCGCTTGTAATCGGCCGGTGGGCTCCATTGATACAGGAAATCCTGCCCCCAGACATCGGCCAGCCCCGGGCCACCGCCGCCCGGGCCGGGCATGGGCCCTGCAGCCGCTGGCGCCGCGGCCAGGCCGAGGCCGCCGCTGGCCGCCACCCCCGCGGCAGCGCCTGCTGCGAACAAATTGCGCCGAGTGACGTCTGTCATGCTCTCTCCCCTCGTGCTCCGGATGGTCTCCGGTTGATCCGCCGGTCGCTGCCGGTTGTCCTGTTGTCAGCCGGGCGTTGCCCGATCACTGGCTTGCGCCAGGTAGGTGATGATCTCTTCGTACTTGGCCTCTTCGACATTGGCGCCGCGGGCGATCATCTGATCGACCAGGTCGCGCCAGGCCGCCGCGTCGCGCTTCTGCCCGATGACGATATCGGGCTGGTGGCAACCACTGCAGGACAGGATGACCAGATCCTTGCCCGGACGATCGGGCAGATTGGCCGCCGCACCGGTGGCGCCCGCCGCTGCCGGCGGGTGTGCCCCCTGCGCCATGGCCGCTGCACAGGTCAGGGCCAGCGCCACTGCTGCCGGTGCCGCAACAAGGGAGAAGGACAAACGCTTCACCGGTGAAATCCCATGCCAAGGCAGATCATGGCCGCGCCGACCCACCAACCGGCTTGCGCGCGGCGGCCGCAACCAGGGGTTCCGGGGCGACGTTTGCCGCCACGATCGCCGCGGCAAAGGCCGGATCGGGCACTTGTGCCGGGCGCGGCGGCCCAGCGGGGCGCGGCATGGTGGAGAAATAGAACCAGGCCTGGCGCTGGTCGCTGTGGTTGATCGCGGCGTGCACGGTGCGGCCGTTGGGCGGCACCACAAAGCCCTGATCCTGCTTCCACTGGCGGATCTCGCTGCCAACCTGCAGCAACGCCGGCGCAGCGGTCAACTTGATCCAGGCTTCCTCGGTGCCCGGCACATGGGCATGCGCACCGGCGACGGTCATCGGCGCCATGTACACCAGCAGGAAGCGTTCCCCGACATCGCGGAACGGCGCCTTCGACAGGTTCACCCAATGCGCACCCTGCTCCACATACAGCAGCTTGGCGCTGTCGCGCACCAATATGGCCGGGCTGGGCGTGGCACCAGCCTGCGGCGGGCCGGCCAGGATCGTCATCTGCAGCGCGCCGTCGCCGTTGGCGGCGATGCGGTGGGCCAGCCCGGCCGGTACCAGAAACGCAAAGCCCGGCTTCAGCGCCCAGCGCTGCTTGCCGTCGTCGAGCGTGCCCTGGCCGGCCTTCACATAGCCGATCCACTGTTCCGCCTGCTGCATCATGCTGGTTGCCTCGCCGGCTTCCAGGCCGGCGGCAAAGATCTCGCTCTTGTGGACGAGCAGCGCGCCGGGCCAGCCGGGCTGGCTGGGATCGCCCTTTGACAGGATGGTGCGCGCCAGCATGGCGTTGCCGATGATGCGCGGCGCTGCCAGCGCGGCATCGCCGATGAAGCGCTCCACGGTGATGCCGGTGACGGCGTTTGACTCGCTTTCGCGCGGCACCGGGCGCGCCTCCGCAGGCGCAGATTGCGCGAGCGCCGCGCCACCGGACAGCGCCGCAAGCGTCAGCAGGGCAAGCGCCAGCCGGATCATCGCGTCAAACCTCGTCAAACAGCGAAACGTGGAAATTCTTGTCCGTCAGCGTGTTCTCGATGCCGGGCCACAGATCGGCATGGACCTTCGAGGCGATCCAGATCTGCCGCAGTTCCTCGTTCTCATAGGTCAGCTGGAACCGGTAATTCACGGCTGGCGGCAGCTTGTCGCCCTGGATCAGCGTGCGCAGCTTCAGCATCTTCAGATCGATGAAGCCCTTGAACTTGGCCCCGGCCGGCTTGAACCGCTTGTGGAAATGCTCGAGCATTTCCGCCTCGCGCGCCGGATCGACCTTCAGATCGCAATAAAGCAGGATCGGCTTGGCCGTTGGGCTCTGCGCGCGGGCCGGCCCCGCGATGGCAGCCGCGGCGGCCGCCCCGCCAGCCAGCGTGGCCAACGCGTCACGGCGCCCCATGGACCTGGCGATACCGCCCCCACTCATTTGGCGGCGGCCTTGCTGTACAGCGGCGTCTGTCCGGCCACTTCGGTGCGCAGCTTGTACACGTTGCCGGCGCCCATGATGTAGAGCGTCTTCAGATCATCGCCGCCCCAGATCATGTTGGCCTGGGCACGGTCCGGCGTCTTGATCTGGCCGAGCACCTTGCCGTCGGCGCTGATGATGCGGATGCCGCCGGGGCCGGACGCCCAGACATTGCCGGCGGTATCGACCTTCAGGCCATCGGGCACATCGGTCGGATTCGGGCCGGGGAAGGTGATGAAGCGGCGCGCCTTGGACACCGTGCCATCGGCGTTCACGTCATAGACGTTGACGAACATCTCCGGCTCGCTGTTGGAAATATAGAGTTTCTTGCCATCGGCCGAGAAGCCGATGCCGTTCGGGCGCGGCAGATCGGTGATCACCGGCGTCGCCTTGCCGCCGGCATAGCGCCAGACGGCGTTGAACTTCAGATCCTTGGCCGGATCCTTGTCCTGGCCCACCAGGCCATAGGGCGGATCGGTGAACCACAGCGCGCCATCGGGCGTGAAGGTCAGGTCGTTCGGGCTGTTCAGCCGCTTGCCATCAACCTTGTCGAGAACGACCGTCGCGTTCATCTTGTCATCAAGCCGCACGATGCGGCGCGCGCCATGCTGCGTCATCAGGATGCTGCCATCCTTGTCGACGATGGTGCCGTTCGATCCCTGGAAACTGTCGGGTGCCATCGGATCGAGCCCGCCCGACTTGTCCATGATCAGCTTGGGCTCACCGCCATCGGCCAGTTCGAACAATTTGTTGTCCATCAGGTCGGAAAAGCGCAGCCGGTCGCTCAACCACAACGGGCCTTCGACAAAGCGGAAGCCGCTGGCGATCTTCACCGGCACGGCATCCGACTTGATGATGGCATCGAGCGCCGGATCGAGGCGTTCGACGGCCGTTGTCGCCTGTGCGGTGCCGGCTGCGTCCGCCGGCTTGGCATCCTTGCTGTCCGATGCGGGCGAACAGGCCACGGCAACCAGTGCGACGCCCGACAGCAATGCAAGGCCGATAAATTGCTTCATTCAGTCCATCCCCACAATTTTGAACCGAAGCCAGCGTGCGTGTGGCATCGGTTGCGGATCCAGGTCCCACCCGGAACCGCACGTGATTTATGAAAACGATTGATCACCGTTCGCACCCTGCCTGTCAATGGCCGAAACGCAAGGGCGCGGCCGCTGGTGGATCAGTTGGCTGATTTTGGTTGCAGCGCCCGCGGCGGCCCGGCCGATCGACGGACGACCACTTCGGCTTCCAGAGTCGTATCCTGCTCAATTGGTTGTGATGCAAGGAGAAGTATCATTTTCTGCATGGCCCGAAAGCCGATCTGATAGGTCGGGACATGCACGGTCGACAGCGCGGGGGAGGCAATTGCCGCGAGCCGTTCATCGTCGAATCCAACCACCGAAATGTCTTCCGGCACACGCCAATCCACGCTTTTGAAAAACTGCAGCGCGCCGATCGCCGTCTGATCATTGGCGGCAAACACCGCCGTTGGCGGATCGGCCATGGTGACGATTGCGGCCGCTGCGGTCGCGCCACCATCCACCGTGAAATCCCCCGGCAGGCACAATGCGGGATCATAGGCGATGCCGCGCCGCGCCAGGGCCCGTTGAAACCCGTCCAGGCGATGGCTGGTCAGGCTGGAACCCGGCGCGCCCAGAATATGGGCAATGCGGCGATGGCCCAGATCGATCAGATAGCTGGTGATCATCTCGGCCGCCGCGACGTGATCGATCTGAACCTTCGGCAGATCATTGGCCTCGCCCACATCCAGCGCGATCACCGAGGGCGGCATCCGCGTGATGTCGTCGCTATCATAACCACCAACGGTGGTGACCAGGATCAGGCCATCGGCGCGCCCTGCCGCCACCTGTTCGACAAAATCCCGCTCGCGCGACAGCACCCGCTCGCTGTGGCCCACCAGCACGCCATAGCCTGCGGCCTTGGCCGCATCTTCGGCCCCGGCAAAAATATCAAGGAAATACGGATTCAAGCTGGGGACCACCACCAGAATGAGGTTTGTCCGGCTGCCGCGCAGTCGTCTCGCCGCAACATGGGGGCGGTAATTCAACACCTGCACGGCCTGTTCGATGGCGCCGCGTGCGTCCGGGCTCAACAGTTCGGGATTGTTGAAGGCGCGCGACACGGTGGCGATCGATACGCCTGCAACACGGGCGACATCGTGGATTGTCACGGATCGCTTGGGTTTGTGCATGCGTCGGTTGTTCCCTTGATCCTGCTGGCCGTCACTCGGCTGCCGGCCGGCCGGTCGTGCCCCGAATCTCCAGCGATGTGGGCAGTGTCAAGTCAGGGAGATCGGTTTGCCCCGCAATGCTGGCGACCAGCGCCCTGATCGCCGACCGACCAAGCTCGACCTTGTCGAAGCCGATGGTTGTCAACGGCGGATCATAGAGCATGCCGATCCGCAGATCATCAAACCCGATCACCGAAATATCTTCGCCGATGCGCATATTGTCCCGCTTGATCGCCTGCAACGCGCCAACGGCAATCTCGTCATTGGCCGCAAACACGGCGGTGGGGCGCGGATAACGCGTCAGCAATCGCGCCATCAGCGCCTCGCCCGATGCCAGGCTGAATTCGCCGGTCACGCGGGGACAATGCCACGGCTCAAGCCCGGCGGCGGCGATGGTCTGGGCAAACCCATCCGCCCGATCCCGGGCCATCGCCTGGTCGACCGGGCCGCCAATATGCGCGATGCGCCGATGGCCAAGATCGATCAGATGCTGCACCGCCGCACGGGCGCCGGCGATATTGTCGATCCGCATGTTGGGCACGCCGATGTCGGAAATACGGTCCAGCGCGGCCACCATGACAGGCAGGCTTGTCCGGCGCTTGGCCAGCCGATCCTGATCGCCCGTCGTCACCAGCACGATGCCATCGGCCTGCTGGCTCAGGACCTGATCGAGAAACACATGTTCCCGATCCGCATCACTGCCCGTGTGCGCCATCAGCACGCTATAGCCCAGCTTGACCGCTTCCTGCTCTGCGCCGCGAAAGATCTCCAGAAACAACGGGCTGAAACTGGGCACCGCCACCAGCAGCGCGCGCGTCGCCCGCGTGCGCAGATCACGCGCGGCCAGATTCGGGCGATACTTCATGCGCGACGTCATCTCGCCCACCCGGTCGAGCGTCTCGACCGACACGAGCCGCGGCTGCGACAAGGCCCGCGACACGGTCGAAACCGACACGCCAAGCGCACGCGCCACGTCGCGCATGCGCACCAGTGGTTTCGTATCGATCTGCGGATCATCGTCAGACATGGGATCCTCCACCGGCATGGCCATGGCCGGCCTCTTCCACTCGCAAGACATCAGTTCTGACGCGCAACCCCGAATGCTCCTGCAGATACATGCTGGCGGAAAAACAATAGCTCCGCATTGCTCTTACGGAGAATGGCGACAAAGTGCCAGTGGCGGAAGGATCGGGAATCAATTGCGCGGCCTGCCGGCACCGTTTGCGGCCCTGTTGCCCCGGTCGACGCGACACGCACCGTCGGGCCTATTGCCAATGCTTTGCGGCCCCATGACAAGGCGGTTGCATTTTCGGTGGCACGCCGTTGGTGCCGGGCTTTCATGCAATCGGTTTCATGGCTTGGCAGACGGCGGCCCTCACGGCCCATGGTTCCGGGCGCAGCCGGCCTGGCCACTATCGGTTTTCAAAGCATATTGCCCTTGCCAACGACCCGTATCTGCCGGATTGAATTCGGGATGATGGGGGAATATCTGCCATTCCTGCTCGATCGGGCTGAGGCCGTGTTGCTGCAAATGTGCGATGTAATCGATTTCTGCACACGGCTGGGCTTGGCGATTGTGACGGCGCCAACCGGCGCTGGCTTTCGATCTGATGCTGGCAGGGCCGGTTGGCGAGGACTGTCATGACCCAACATATCGTCTGTTTTGGTGAGTTGCTGATCCGGCTGTCCGCCCCGGGCCGAACCCTGTTGATGCAAACGCCGTCGCTCGATCTGCACGTCGGCGGTGCCGAAGCCAATGTGGCGGTGGGGCTGGCCCGGCTGGGCCACAGGACGGCCATGGTCAGCGCCGTGCCAGACAACAGCCTGGGCCGCGGTGCTGTTGCCGCCTTGCGGGCCAGTGGCGTCGATACCAGCGGCATCATCACCCGCGACGGCCGCATGGGGCTGTATTTCCTGTCGCCCGGTGCGGGATTGCGCGCGTCTGAAATCGTCTATGATCGCAGCCACAGCAGCTTTGCCACGGCGCCGGTCGACTGTTTCGATTGGCATCGGCTGCTTGCCGGCGCATCCCGACTGCATCTCACGGGCATCACGCCCGCACTGGGGCCGGTGCCGGCGGCAGCCGCCCTCGCCGCTGCCGAAGCCGCCGCAGCGCTGGGCGTGCCGATCTCGTTCGACGGAAATTTCCGCGCCCAATTGTGGGCGCAGTGGAACGGCGATCCCAGATCGATCCTGTCGCGGCTGATCGCGCACGCCGATATCCTGTTTGGCAATCATCGGGATGTGGCCTTGCTGCTCGGCAGGCCGTTTCCGGGTTCCGGCGAGGCGCTGTACCGGGCAGCCGCCGAAGCGGCATTTGCGGCATTTCCCAAGCTGGCGATCATCGCATCGACGGCACGGCACATTGAAGACGCCGATCGCCACCGCATCACGGCGCGGATCGATCTGCGCGACCGCCATGTGCAAACCGACGAGATCCTGGTTTCGGGCATCGTCGATCGCATCGGCGCGGGCGATGCCTTTGCAGCCGGCGTGCTGCATGGGCTGTCCCAGGGCACGGCCGATCATGCCGCCAGGATCGGCCTTGCGCTGACAGGCCTCAAGCACGCGCTGCCAGGTGACGCCAGCCTGTTTGGCCAGGCGGATATCGACGCGTTTCTGTCTGGCGAACTCGATGTGCGACGCTGACCGACAAGGCGTGTCATGGTCCTGCCCGTCCGGGCTGTTGGGCGGCAGCGAAGCGCTATCGCGAACAGTCGAACCCAAGCGGCCGACGCGATTGCGCCGGTCTGAAACGCCCGACATTCAGATCAATCGAAATTCCCGCCCTGAAACAGGATGGTGGCCGTTGTGGCATCGATGGTTTTTGCGCCAATCGCCTTTGCTGGATCCTTGGCAACGCGGTTGACATCAAGGGACGGTGCGACAAGCGCCTGTTCCAGGCTCAGTTGCTGCTTGAGCGCCTGAAGCTCTTCGCCCGCGCAGGCCGCATTTTCCGGGTCCTGGCAAGGGCTGGTGCCTTTGGCCTGCGCCATGATGGCGCTCTGGCCATTGGCCGGAGCAGGTGCCGGCAGTGCGGTCACGTTGACGCTGGGCCGCGTCGCACCGGCCATCCCCGGCTCGGTTTGAATTTGCACCTGCGCCCGGTCCTTTGGCAGCGGAGGCGTGTCAATGCGTGTGCGATTTCCCATGGTCGGGGCAACTTGTTCCATCCCGGACGAAGGCGCCCGCGCGCCCCTCGCCGTGGCGGCCGGATCGGCGACAAGGGCGGGGGCAAGAAGCAGGGCGAGGAGTGGCAGACTGGGCAAGCTGGGGGTCCGATCGCTGTTCAGGGGTAGCTGGATACGCCGCCGGACGTTTGGGTCACGGTGACGCTTGTGCCTGGAATGGACAGGACGTCGCCACCCACGGTCACAAAGGTAATGCCGCCGCTCTGTGCGATCATCACGTCTGGCAGGCTGATCCCCGTTTGGGTGAGACTGGCCGAATTACTGTCTCCGGTCTGGCTGATGGCGCCATTCAGGCCGGCACCTGATTGGGCCAGCGAAGCCTCGTTGCGGTTCCCCTGCTGCATTATGCTGGCGAGGTTGGGTTCCAGCCCCTGTTGCGTCAAACCCTGGGTGATGTCGGCTTGATTGCCGCTGCCCAACTGGCCGATTTCCGCATAGGCGGCATTGTTGCCAACATCCTGCAGCACGCTCGCCTCATTGCCGGCGCCTGACGACTGCAACACGACGGCCGAATGGCTGGCGACATCGGCGAAGTTCAGCGCCCCGGCAAGCAAGCTGGTGAAATCGGCCAGACCCTGCATCAGCGGCGGGGAACTGGAAACCAAACCGTCCGCTTGCCTCTGGGTGATTGTGACCGTTCCGGCGGAACCCCCTTGCAGGACATAGGCGCTCTGATCTGGGCCGCCGGATTGTTCAACCGTTACCGAACCCGTCGAACCGATCTGGACAATGGTCGCCAGCGGCGAGCTACCATCCTGATCGATGCAGGCCACATTGCCACTGGCACCGCCGGATTGATCGATCGTGCCCGTTGCAAGCGCGGCACCGGATTGCTGCGCCACGGCGGCATGGTTGCCGGAACTGGTCGTGGGGCAAGCGGCCTTGGCAAGATCAGCCCCCGCACAGGCCAGTGCCAGCGCGCACAGCGGCCCCTGCCAAGCGCCAAAGGCCTTGACCGAGAGGCGTTGAGCCGGGCGCCTGACAGGGTGCATGGATCGGTCCGAGGTTCAGAGGAAGGCCGGAGCGGGATCAGACCCACCCCGGCCAACCAGACTATTGGTTGATGGTCGCAATGCCATTGCCGCCGAGCTGTACGATGAAGGCCGTGTTCCCAGAACGAATAGTCTGGTTGATCGTCGCCGCGTTTCCGGTGCCGTTCTGATAAATGCGGCCCACGTTGTCGGCGGTGTTCTGGGTCAAGTTGGCTGTATTGTACGTTCCATACTGCTCAATGGTCAATCTTGAATAGAAAAGATCAAAGACGGTGGCTGCGCTGCCATAGCCATTGGTGCCATCGTCATCGCTATTGTTATCGCTGCTACCATTACCTCTGTTGACGCTGATGCTGTTGTCGCCGCCATTCTGCAGAACGGCGACACTTGAAGCCGAAGTATCGTAACTTTCGACTGTGATCAAGTTGTTGCCGCCATTCGATCCAGCCCTCTGTTCAATCAACCCGGTCCCACCGCTGAATGCGGCGATGGTAACAGTGCCGTAGCCTTGGTTTTCGTCAAGCTGCTTGATGTCCAGCGTGCCCCCGGACATAGTCAAATTGACAATATAGAAGGATCCTGCCGTGGTCTGGTTGATTGTCAGGGTGCCACCTGTCACACTGACAGCGGAGTCCACGCCGATGTTGTTCTCACCAGATCCAGTGGAAGTCTGATTGATCGTGACTGTGGCATTGGTTACATCCACGGTCGTGGAGAAGCCGATATAGTTGTTGCCGGACAAAGCGCTCTGGGTGATGGTAGAATTCGTGCCGCCACCCGAAAAATTCCGCAACGAGTTGGTGCCGGCCTCAGAATCCTGATTGACGGTCAAATTCCCGCTGGCAGTGACACTGTATATTTCATTGGAGCCCCCGGAACTCATCGATTGGCCCTGATTGACCGTGAAATTCGTACTGGTGCCTGTTTGCATCACCCCAGACATGCTGTTGGTCGCGCCAATAGACCTCTGATTAATGGTTGCGGTATTCCCTGTGCCCATTTGCGTGAAGCCCGCGGAATCGTTCAGAATTGATTGATTACTAGTCGACGAAAATTGTTTACCGATCGTGTTCGTGCCGCCAGCTCCGGAATATTGCGTGATCGTCGCACTGCCCCCATCAAGCGCGCTCTGGAGGACATCGGCATAGTTCGTGCCACCAGCCTCGCCATACTGGAACAGCGTGATGTCGGCTCCATTGGAAACTGATTGTTGCGTGACCTTCGCAGTATTGCTGGCCGCATTTCCAGACCCATCACCCTGGGTGATCGCAACCGTTGCGCGATCGTTTCCGGATCCAGCCGCGTCCTGAACAATATAGGCCGACGACGCTGTGATGGAGTTGATCTGCGAGATCGTCGCAGTGGTCTGGGAGCTGCTCGCAGCCTGCGTGATCGACGCTATATTGATATCGACTGCAGCCTGAACCGCCCCGCTGCTCAGCAGTGCGATGGCGGAAACGGCAGCATAAAATCCAGACTTCATTTTGAATTCCCCTGTCAATGCTTGAATCTTGCTTGTTGATACGGC